>JAKLFY010000204.1 GCA_022710935.1 Verrucomicrobiota bacterium | reverse complement strand
CTGGGCAGGTGCCTTTGACAACGCCGTGCCGGGTGACCGGGTCAACCCATCTATGGGTTTCGGCGTGGCCATCAGCAAACGCAAGGTTGCCGCCGTTGTTGTGGAGGGCGGCGACGATATCGCTCCACATGGTGTTGTTCATATTCATCTGGAACAAACCATCGTTGATGGAGTCGGGACATTCATCAAGGAAGACAAACGTCAAGGCGGGACCCGGGCGGGTAAGTTGGGAGGCCTTGTTGAAAACGAGGTAATTAGCGTTGCCGAAGCGGATCATCGTGCCGTTGTAATCGCCGATGAAACTGTTCATGGCGACGGTGCGGTTGCGCGGAACGCCGTAGGCGCAAGTGTAAGTGTCAGCTGGGCAATGATAGCTCCCGAGTGACTTGCCCATGTAAGGTCCCATAGACCCGTTTATCAGGTAATATTTGTTCGTGTTGGCCCCCATCGGACTGCCCCGCCCCCAATCAAGCCAGCCGGTGACCCAGTTCCCCAGGTTCTCTACCGCATGGAACCCTGATGGAGTGGAGTTGCTGGGATAGAAGTCATTGGCATCTGTGGCGTACATGTTCCAGCCCAGGCAGAGCTGCTTGAGGTTATTGAGGCAGTAGATTTGCTGCGCTTTGCTCTTGGCCTTGGCCAGCGCGGGCAGCAGCAGGGCGGCCAGGATGGCAATGATGGCGATGACGACCAATAGTTCGATGAGCGTAAAAGCCAGGCGGCAACCGGTCTTGCGCGTGCCTGAGGCAGGCGCGGATGGCAAAGGCACCAACACTTTGTCCGGGCCTGGCCTCACGCAGGAGGTTTCGGTCTCTTGGCGGTAGGTCGAAGTCATAAGTTTATGGTTATCTGGATGCAGCACTAGTTAGTTGTTCGCATATATCTTGCCAACAGTTCTACCACAAATTATCGTAAACGAGAGGAGGCGTCAAATACTAAAAAAGGCCGTGTGGGCGATGGTTCAAAATACTCGATGAGTTCACGCCGCACGCGATCTTTAGGCCAGGCGGCGCTCGAGGCTATGGCTTCGCGTTTGAGCGTGCTCCCGAACGCTTCCAGGGCGGCATTGTCGCAGCCGTAGCTCCTGCGGCTCATGCGGACCGCCTGGCGCGCCGTCTCCTCGGCCCGAACCCAGGCGTAGCAACCGTTGCGGGTTGCATGCGGCACCCGGCAAAGTTCCCGCACCGGGTTTGGGGGGATTAGCGCATCCACAGGTTTGGCGGCCACCCCGTATTGCCGCTTCCCGTCGCGCAGGTTCCCAAGACCAATCCCAACCCCCTGGATGACCTGCGCCTTGACTTTTCCGCTGCTCTGGAGTTGATCGAGCACCGAACACTTGAACCTCTCACGGTAGCGTTTCCGCAGATGCCGCCTTTCCGGGCTCTCCGGTACCACCTTGCCGTTCTCTCAGACCCGTGACCCGGTATCCACTTTTTCAGGGGAAGGACTCCAGCCCGCCCACCCACCCGCCTCCGGCTTTCGATTTCCCCCTCAGTCCCGCTGTTTCAACCGCGAAAGCCACCCTAAAAACCGCCCCCCAAACCCCTCGGACTCCCAATCCTCTCAAAAAACCTCAACTCCTTGCAATCACGCCACTTCCAGACTGCCCACAAGCCGTGTACAAGGGGTGTACAAGGGATGCTCACCGGAGATACATAAGATTTTTCGTTGTACACCCGGTGGGCATCCCTTGTACACCCCTTGTACACGGCTTGTGGGTAGCTATGAATGAGGCTGAAAAGACGGGAGTTAAGTGAAAAACGACGGTTCCTCTACGAGTTCGGTAAAATAGATCAGAAGGATGAGCTGGCCTGAGGCATGAAGCCGAAAGCCTTATTTCATGAGCTGTTGAGACTGGGATTAAACTGGGAAGGAGCCGAGATTCGACTTGAAGCCGCAAGTGGCGTGGCGTTTCTGGGGTTCCGGAAACGGCCATCGCTTTTGGAATCGAACCGCGGTCTCCAGGATGGCGGACGAATGTTCTGCCATGGCCATACCGAATGGCTCAACTGGCGTCATCTCAAAAGGTTCCAATATCGAGGTAAAATCCGATGCCGGTTGCTTCGGGGTAAGGCTAATGTGGGCGTATGTTTCGGGTGCACCCCCTCTTGGAAGGATTAAGCCTCCATTTCGCCAGGGAGTTCGAGGCCCTCGCGTTGTTGCGGATGCTCTTCAAGCCTGTGGACGGGGCTTATGGCCAAGCCGGCTTCAGCAAAGTTTGCCGCGTGGAAGGGGACGAGATGGGGATGCGCAACGGTTAGCCCTGCCTCTGCGTATTTGCCGATTGGATGCCCAGCGGGTGACTTTGCCACTAATACAGAATGTTTGACAAACCAAGGTATTGAGCTTAGGATGGAGGGCAATACTAGGATTGGTGGCACAACCGAATCAGGTTATGGCCAGTGTTGCACAAGCAAACGTGCTGGAGAAAGGCATCACTCGTTTAGTGGGGGCGTGCGTGCTCACAGATGCGGCGTGGGGGATCGTGGGTCACCGGCTTGGCCTGTCGGGGCGGGAGTTGGAGATTGTGCGTGGAGTGTTCGATGACAAGATTGAATTGGCGATGGCTGCCGATCTTGGCATTGCGCCGCGCACAGTGCATAGCCACCTGGAGCGGCTCTACCACAAACTCGATATCAACAGTCGCGCTCAACTGGTGCTGCGGGTGATGCAAGAGAGCTTAACCTTGATGGCAGCAGGACCGCCGGGCGGGACGCCGCAGATTTGTGCCGGTCCGGGCGTTGGGTATCTCCCGCTACGACTGCGCGAACAGGCGGACGTCTCCGCTCCGTCCCGCGGAGGCAAAGGCTCGAAACGGGGCTGAGCCCTTCTCCCAAAACGCGCCCGGCGTTCTTTCGAACCCCGGGCGCGTGTGAGTAACCGTCCGTGCGCGAACCCGTGAAAGGCGGCGTGCTTAGCGGGAGCGCCGGCGGGTGCCGAAGGCCAGCCACCCTCCCAGCAGCAGCAGCATGGCAGTGCCGGGTTCAGGTATAAGAATGCTGCCGGTGGACACCCTATCTCCCAAGCTCGCGCCACCAACCCCTAAACTGCCAAAAGCCGCTGGAGAGCCGTTCCAACTGCTGAAATAATCCTGGATAACGAACTCCCAGACTTCGCCGGGCTGCCAGATGCCATCCATGAGAAAGCTTTCCGCGACCAGAGGGGTGTTGTTCTGTCCCCATTGTCCGCCGAGCGCAGCGGGCCTGTCAATCATGAAGGCCTGGCCGGGAGCAAAGCCGACTTGCCCAACCCATTCGTCCCAATTGCTCAGCGAGGTCTCCGGGGTGTCCGCCACATAATAGACTTCACCCTCATAGAAAGTTCGTCCGGTCAGGTTCCGCATGGCGACTTGCACTACCACGCCACCTTTATAATCCGTGGGGCACGGAATCCACCCGCCCCACGGGACTACCCACGACTCGATTAGTTCGTTTGCCGGGAAGAGGGGTGCATTTCCAAGTTCATGAACCGGCCCCGCGAGGCTCCAATTGTCCTGAATAGGATCATGGAGCGTATAGACTTCCAGCGGCCAGGCTCCGGCAGGCCTGACCAGAGTAAATAATGCCGCCGCCACAAGGGCCAGGCAGATAATGTGTTTTTTCATAGAAACCTTTCGTGAGTATCTTTGTTCTGTGTTTAACTTATTCCTGTTTTATTCGGAGTGTATTTAACCCGGTGAAAGGAGTGGTGAAAAGTCGGCTATTGAGCCGTCGGCTATGCAGCCGACCTTGCCGCTTGCGGGTGTGATTGCTGAGCCGGGAAAGTACCGGCGGGCTGAAAAGAGCCCGACCGGATCACGGGCATTCCTGTCGCTGCCAAGTGGAGGGTAAACTGAGGTGAGAGGAATGGGTAAGCCTCTTTCGCAGAGTCCGGCGCGGGTTGCGATTCGCGGTGTGGCTTAATCAGCTCGCTCAACTCGCCAATGGGCGCGCAGGCGGGCGGGAGACTGGCCCGCCTCCCGCAAGCGCCGCAGACTGGTTGCGTCGTGGCGCTTGGCCAGCCGCGCGCCGGCGGAATCGGTCAGCAGAGGGCAGTGGTAGAATCGGGGCGGAAGCCATTCCAGGGCGCGGTAGAGCAGCAGTTGCCGCGCGGTGCTGAGCAGCAAGTCCGCGCCGCGCACAACCTCGGTAATTCGCATTGCGGCGTCGTCCACGACGCAGGCCAGTTGGTAGGAGGGGACTTCGGCGTGGCGCCAGACAACGAAGTCGCCGAAGTCCCGGCCGGCGACGAATTGCTGCGCGCCGAGGTTTTGGTCCATAAAGAAGATCACCTCGCCGTCGGGCACGCGGAAGCGCCAGTTGATTCGATGGCCGGCGGGGAGCGAAGGGGTGGCGGTCGGTGAGTTGGGCGCCGGTTGCGCGTGGCTGGCGCCAAGAGGGCGGCAGGTGCCCGGGTAGATCGGTTCGTGCTCATCCTCGGCATGAGGGGCGCGGGCGGCGGAGAGAATGTCTTTGCGGGAGCAG
>JAKLFY010000203.1 GCA_022710935.1 Verrucomicrobiota bacterium | reverse complement strand
CAGGTACAACTGTCATGAACCACTAGTCTCTTCTCGCAATTCCATCTTCGCACTGCGACCCGTCTTCGTCCACACAATTCCGGCAGGGAAACGGGGAATTCCCTTGCCCGCAAACGCTGCCGCCAGCGAGAGTTGCGTCCAAACATTGTGACGATGGACTCGGAAAACTGGGCGAGCAAGAGGATCCGGTCCTCAGAAATGAGCATTACGATGATCACCGCAATGTCAAGAGAGGCTGCTCTTGGGTGTGGCAGATCGAACAAACGTGTTCGGCAGTCCATTGGCTCCACGCTCTTGACAAATCGGCGTTCTTGTGATCGAAAGAGGGATGGTTCGCGCCCGTCCGGGCGCGCTGTGGTCAGAGGTGGGAGGGGGTTCGCCGGGGCCGATGAGGAGTCAGTCAGAGTGGACGAATTGCGCGACGAGAGAGAACGCCGGATCGTGGCGGCGCTGCAAGGGGGGCTGCCGCGGAGCCGGACGCCCTTTGCTGATGTGGCCCGCGAGATCGGGATCTCTACGGACGAGTTGCTGGCGGTCCTTGACCGCTGGACCCGGGATGGGACCATCCGCCGGCTGGGGGCCATCGTGGACCATTTCCAGGTGGGCCTGGGCGAGGGGGCGATGGTGGTCTGGAAGGTCGAGGAAGGCCGCGCGGCCCAGGTTGGAGCGATCTTCGCCGGCTTCGCCGAAGTCAGCCATGCCTATGAACGCGCGACGGCCCCCGGCTGGGAATACAACCTCTACACGATGGTGCACGGGACCACGGCCGAGGCCGTCCGCCGGACGGTAGCGCGGATGAGCGCGGCCGCCGGGGTGTCCGAGTTCCTGGTGCTCACGACCCGCAGGGAGCTCAAGAAGGTCCCGCCGCGGTACGTTGAAGACCCCGCCCCGGCCCCAAAGACTCCCAATGAGGTTTGACATCCGAATTCGGTAATCCGAGGTCGTCGGAAGCGAATCTGCGTGGGGCGAGCGTCCCCGCTCGTCGAAACGTCGTGCGCGGAGGCACGAGCTCCTGTGCGGATTGCCGCTGCCACCCACGCTACGAAGTTCTCAGGCACACTCCGTATCATACCGATTGCGATTGGGTCTCTCGCAGTTCAGAGAGCTTTCGGGTGGCAGCCAACGCCGTGAACTCAGGTGGCCTTGAGCCTTTCGTAAGTCTTTATGGCACGGCGTTTTTCGTGCTCGGTGGCCGTGCGCATTTTCGGCAAGCCCGGCGGCCGGTCGTTCTTCTTGTGCGGCCAGTTCCGCGCCGCCTTCGGGCCGGTGCGCACGTAACGGTCTTTCACCGCCTGACGCAGGCAACGGCCCAGGGTGCCGCGACCGAACCGCCCGCCCCGACGCATCGCCGCGCGGACCACCCGCAACGATTCGCCCACGCTCCACCGCAAGGGATCGTGCCCGGCCGCGCGCAACGCAGATACGCTCCAGAGGCCCAGGACCAGATACCCGATCAGGGCCCACTCCAACTCTCGTTTCGCCTCGGCCGGAGAATCGCTCCGCATCGTGTGCTGCGCCAGCGTCCGTTTGAACGAGCGATGAAAGACCTCTTGGCCCCACCGCATCCGGTAGAACTGCCCGACCTGCCGATCCGTCAGGGCCTGCTCGTCCAGCACGCTGGTCGCCAGGTACATCGGGGTACGGTTCGCCGGCTCGATCCGAACCAACCGCAACTGCAGCGGCGGATACTTCGATTGCTTCTTCTTCGGCCACAGCCACACCAGCTCGCCCCGGATCTGGGCCTCGATATTCGCCAGACCCGTCAACAGCGTGCGATTCGAACCCATCCGCACCAGAAAATGCACACGCCGCTGCCACAGGGACCGCAACAGATCGAAACTGGTAAAGCCCGCATCGGCCACCAGCAGCGAACCCACCGGCAACCGCCGCGCCAAATGACACAGGTGCACCTGCTCGGATTCGGTCCCGGCCCCGATCTGCCAGGCCCACGGCAGCCCTGTGCCCAGGTGGTACAGGCTGGTCAACTGCAACTGCGGCCCGGTCTTGTCCCGCCCGGCACAGCCGAAGGCCTTCTCGTTCGCCGCCGTGCGGGGCAGTTCCACCCGCGTGCCGTCGACCGCAAAGGCCACCCAGCCGTCCCGCTGCCAGTAGGGCCCGGCAGCCCACTGATGCCGCTCGCGCAGTTGCCGCTGGATCGCCCGCTGGTGACAACGCCGCAATCGGCCGCGGGCCTCGACATACCCCTGGTAGGTTGTACCCGGCCGTTTGCGACCGGGGAACAGGGCCACCACCGCCTGGCGCGCGTGGGCGAAGCGGTCCTTCAGGTGCTCCGCTTCGTCCAACGTCATCAGCACCGACACGTAGATCAAGTATCCCGGCGTCCACCGGCGGGCCGACCAGGGTTGGGGACCCAGACCCAGCAGCAGCGACAGAAACGGGGCCGTGAAAATACCGCTCATGGCCGGACGCAACGATGACCGATAGCAAGACAGAGAATCTCTGCTCTCGACAGATCGAGTCTTCATAAGGCACCTCCTTGCTTGTGTGTCCGGACAAACACAACATCGGCAAGGAGGTCCTATTCTCTTTGCTCTTCATCACTTGCATCTTCTATCATGGGCGGAAAGTTCACGGCGTTGGGTGCCATGCCTACGCTCGCGTAGGCATGTCTTCTTCGTTGGCTGAGCATGTCTACGCCAAGCCGGTAGACGTGACATCCGGGCTTATGACTGTCCGGGTGGCATCGTCAAGCGGAGCTTGGCGATGGTTTGCCTATCCGCCATCGGCAAGCTCCGAAGACTCCGCTTGCCGCTGCCACCCGCCGCCTCTACCCGGAGATTCAATTGGCATGAAGCACCAGGGGCGGGGTGCCATGCCTACGCTCGCGTAGGCATGTCTCTTTCGTTGGTTGAGCATGTCTACGCAAAGCCGTAGACATGGCACCCGCGCTCATGACCGTCCGGGTGGTATCGTCAAGCTACATCCCTGCGACATGCCGGCTCAGGGAGGCCAGCTCGGTGCCGTCGGGCAGGCGGAAGGGTCTGCCGCCGAAGTTGACGGTGACGACGACGTTGTTGGCGAAGCTCGTCTGCTGGACGCTGCGGTCCGGCGTCAGGAAGCGGTGATCGGTCATCTCGGCGTAGCCCACCGCCCGCGCCACCGTGCAGGTATTCCGATAGCTCTCGGCGAAGCGGTCCTGGTTCTTTTCCCAGAAGTCGCGCGTGAACATGAACATGGGCGGCGTGCCGTAGAGGGCATTGAACAGGTCGCGCTTCGTCCACAGGGCCGGCAGCTTGTTGTTGTAGTCGCCCCAGTACCACTGGGCCACGACACAGTCATGGTAGACCAACTCCCACAGCGGCAGGCGATACTGGTGGCCGAGCTGGAATTGGGCGACCCGCTCGGGGACCTCGTCCCAAATCCTCTGCATCTGCCGGCCGGCGTCGGGCACGCGGTAGGGTCCCAGGCTGAGCATGCCCTCAAAGTAGTGCACGAAGGGGACCGCCGCATCGTGGCCGGTTTCGCACCCGGTCACGAGGTGCATATCCTGCGACATGTAACGGAGCAATTCCATCTTCCAGTGCCGGCTGTCGCTGCGCGTCATGCGGTGGTCGGGATCGTAGCATTCCCGCCAGGGGGAAGCCGTGGTCGTATCGATGAAACGGCACCGGTAGGGGTGGGTCTTCAGCTCCGCGGGGACGCGCTGGGCCGCGTACTTCACGGCCTGCCGGTCGCACAGGACGGCACAGGGGTACATCTTCCCGTCCTTGCCCCGGACCTGCCAGCCTTTGCGCCAGTTGCCTTTCTCGTCGAGCATGATGTCGTCGGGCCAGGCATCCTGCGTCCAATCTCGGTGCACGCTGCGCAGTTGGGTCTTCACGACGTTGGGGTCCATCAGGTCCTGGTAGATATCGTACCGGCTGGTCAGGACGCCGCGGGTCTGGTTCATCGCCTGGATCACGTCCGGATTCTGCCGGTTGCTCCAGAGGATCCGGTCCATACCCTTGGCCTGCATCGCGCGGAGCATGGCCAGCGCGTCTTGCTCCCAGTACCAGACGTTGACCGCGCCGATCAGCAAGTCCACGTCCGGGTTCTCGCGGCGCTTCTCCTGCAGCGTCTTGAGGAGCCCCGCCGCCTGCGCGTAGGCGCGGTAGCGCTTGCACATGGCCACGTGGCCGCCCTGATCGAAGAATACATAGCGGAGTTTGCGGGTGTAACCGAACGCGCCCATCTGCGGGTCCCACTCAGGCACGATACACAGCCTCTTGTCGAGCCGGGTAATCGAGATCGAGGCATCATCCGGCGTTTCGAGAATCGCCATGTATCCGCGTTGCCCATCCGTCGCGCCCCAGAACGGCATGCAGATGCCGTGTCCGCCGTAGGCGATGAGCTTGCGCGTCTCGACGGTGGTGTCCTCGACCGGGTACGAAATGCCCTCATTCATCGGGACGACCAGGTACGTGCCGGCCTCCGTGACGAAGGGATGAAGATAACGCAGGGACGATTTCA
>JAKLFY010000202.1 GCA_022710935.1 Verrucomicrobiota bacterium | reverse complement strand
CTTGGGTTCTCCGATTCCTCGTCGGCGAACGTCTGCAAGGTTCGCAGCCATTGTTGAAAGCACTGCTGGAACGCAGCGGGAGGGAGCAATCCCAGAACGCGTCGAAAGGTGTCCTTGCCCGGGATCCCGCCGGGCAACGCCAGGTGTCTTCGCAGCCACGCTTCGTTCAGCTTGGCCCACTGGGCAATCGCCGTGGGACCATCGGCGTTCGCGAGGATCGCGCAGATGGCGATCACGATCACATCCCCCAATCGATGAAGCCGATTGACGTTCGACCGAGGGTCGGGAAGATCATCGAAGAACCGCAGCAGGTTGACCGCATCCTGAGCACCCATCACCAGCATAGAGAATCCTTCCGTGTAAGAGTATGTCACACGAGATGATTCTCCCAAAAACGACCTTACCGCGCCAGCCTAATTTGCCTAAAGTGCGCGCTGGCCCTGGGCATGGACGCATGAATGGGCTGATTGCTAAAGAATAGCAATGAGGTGAAGTTTTTTCGGTTGAAGAGGATTGCTCTGGACTGCTTTGGCACTACTCCCAAGGACCGCCAGGTTTCCAGGATTTCGAGAGGGCCACGATTTGGCCGGCAGCCTGCAGGGGTTCGAGCAGGAATCCCCGCAGGTCTCGGAGTACTTCGGACAGTCTCAACGCGGCATCTGCGAGTGCGCTTCGCTTCAGGAAAGCTGCCCATTGCGTCTGCTTGGTGTGGTCGGCGGCGAATTCATCTGTCAAAGCGGTTGGCACATTTTCTGGAATGGGTGTACTACGGCGTTCAAATGTCGCCCTTATAGCTGCTGCCAGTAACGCCCCGTCGAAGGAGAACTGTCTCGATATCATCCACAGATCGTAGAAGTCCTTCATCCTGCTTGTGCTCATGCCGAAGGCCACGAGAATCTGGAGCTTCTCCGATACGACACTCTCACGGGGATACGCCTTCGGTCGAGGGGCAGGCAGGTCGAGCAGTGTCGGATAGTCGATCCTTGCGGGCTCCGGTGTCACGGCATCGCCGAAACCGATGTCGATCTGAAGGATGTAGGAGGCGCTATCGAGCCGAACCGGAACTTTGACTCGCTTGCCGGGGTAATCCTGTGCCTCGCGAATCGGAGAGATGCTGATGTTCTGGCCATCGAACTCCAGGCCATCCGGCTCGACCTGTGTGCGGATGATCTCGCCGACGATCCGGAGCAGTGCCTCATCAGAGGAATCGCCGATTCCAAGCAGGTCAAGATCGCGGGTGGGTCGATGTGACTGGCCGGCCCAGGCGATGAACAGCATCGCTCCTTTCAGGATGAAACGATCCTTGTGCGCCGAACACCCCAGCCGATACAGGAACCGCTCCAGCATGTATCGAATCAAGATGTGGTTGGGGTCCTCGCCCATCTCCTGGGCTTTGTTGACCAACCGCTGATGGATGGACCTGGGCAAGTTGCGGGGAGGCTGTGCTGTCACAGGGCGGCCCCCACGAGATAGGGTCTCATGACGTTGGTGACCCGGCACACCCGTGCATACTGCCAAAGCTGTTCGTGCGTGCACTTCTTATTCTGCAGGCAATCTCTAAGCGCTTCCATGGCCACATCCAAGCCGACTTTGTTGCGATACTTGAAGCAGTCGGCCACGGTCTTCGCGGGGCAGTATACCTTCACGGGGACGTTGCCGATCTGGTGCTCTTCCACACCCTCGGTCAGGGCGGCATCCGAGAAGCGGACGATCCGCAGGGGCGGGTACTTAATCCTCGGACGCCAACTCCTGCGACCGATGGCCATCCACACTTCGAAGGGGCTCTGCGTGCCGATGTCATGAAACTGCAGAGCAGACAGAAGACAGATCACGCCGTGAGGGACCCATTTGGCCGCCTGCATCAGACCAACATGCGGTGACACGTTCGCCTGAGGCGACATGTACATGCCCCGGCCAATCCGGTTCAGGAGCCCCGCATGATGGAGTAGATTCAGGTACTTGCGTGGTATACCGTGCGAGTCGAGGTCGCGCGGACGAAGAACCCCTTGTCTGGACGCAATCTCTAGTACTATTTTGGCTGTCGCTGATTTCATAGCAGGCCCATTTCCCAAAACCTCGGCACATACTCATAAGTGTCGAGGTACTGTACCAGATATTCACGCCTTGCACAAGGTGAACATTCCGCAGCCTCAACTGTCAAGAACCGGGTATCCTGCCTGAACTCCGCCATGCTTCGCGCCTACTCTATGAACTTATCAAAGAGACTCGACTCGGCGTTGGCTTAGGCTGAACACTGCCGTCTGCATTCGTCAGCCAAACTGAGCGTCATACCCTCAGGATACGGACGCTTCGGAATATGGAAAGGAAGTGATTACTACAGATTCAGTAAGGAAGGAGAGAATTCTCTTCGCAGGGGACGATCGACGTGGCACACGCGGCTCATTCCGGCCGCTTGATGCCCATGGCCTTCATTCGTGACACCAGGGTGGCGGCATTCACACCCAGGAGTTCCGCCGCGCCGCCGGGACCTTTAACCCTCCATTGAGCCTTCTCCAGAACCACCAGGAGGTTCTCCCGCTCACGCTGCCGCAATTCGATGTCCGTAAGGAATTCCGGCACGTCATCGTCGGGGCGAGTGGGCTGGGACCGTGCAGTGGGCGGAGCCTCGCGCACCGGCAGATCGAACTCGAGTACGCCGCCTCGCGCCAGGATAACGGCGCGTTCGATCACGTTCTGGAGCTCACGGACATTGCCGGGCCAGTCATAGCTCTGGAGTCGAAGGACGCCGGCACGAGTCAGCCGGGGGTTCGGGCAGCGCAGCTCTTTGAGCGACTGCTGCACGAAATGCTGGGCCAGCAGCGGGACATCCTCCTTGCGCTCACGCAGCGGAGGAACATGAATGGGAAACACGTTAAGCCGATAGTAGAGGTCTTCGCGAAAGCGACCCGCCGCCACCTCCTTCTTCAAGTCGCGATTCGTGGCCGCGATGATGCGCACGTCGGCGTGCCGTGTCCGGTCCTCCCCCACCCGTTCGTACCTCTTCTCCTGCAGGACGCGGAGAAGCTTGCTCTGCAGTTCGAGGGGCACCTCCCCAATCTCGTCCAAAAACAACGTCCCGCCGTCAGCCGTCTCGAAGCGACCGGCCCGATCCTTGATGGCTCCGGTAAAGGCCCCCTTGGCATGGCCGAAGAACTCGCTCTCGTACAACTCCTTGGGAACCGAGGCGCAGTTGACCCGAACGAGCGGCCCATCCTGACGCCGGCTGCGGCGGTGGATTTCATGGGCGATCAATTCCTTGCCGGTCCCGGTCTCTCCCTGGACGAGGACCGACGCGTCGGTCGGGGCCACCAGATCGATCTGATGGACCACCTGCCCCAGCGCTGCGCTCTGTCCGACGAGATCACCGAACGCCTTGGCCTCTACGACCTCCTCGCGAAGGTAAGCGTTCTGCTGTTCGAGCTGGGCCTTGAGACGCTGGATCTCCTCGAAGGCCCGGCGCGTTTCTTCTTCGCTCTTTTGCAGGGCTTGATTGGAGGCCTGTAGTTCCGCGGTGCGTTCCTGAACGCGGAGTTCCAGCGTATCGTGGGCGTGGCGCAGGGCTTCTTCCGCCTGGCGCAGCCGCAAATGCGTTCCGACCCGCGCCAGTACCTCTTCGGTTTCAAAGGGCTTGGTGATATAATCGATTCCGCCGGCCTCAAAACCTGCGACTTTCTGGTGCGTATCGCCAAAGCCGCTAATGAAAATAACGGGGATGCGGCTGCTCTTCTCGTTCGCCTTCAAGCGACGGCACACCTCATAGCCATCCATGCCAGGCATATTGATGTCGAGCAGGATCAAGTCGGGCGTCCTGGCGGCTACGGACGTCAGCGCCAGAGCGCCGTCGGAGGCCGGCCGGACGCGATAGCCGCGCTGGGTCAGCACTTCGGACAGCAGACGCAAACTGGCGGGGGTGTCATCCACCACCAGAATCTCTGCCCCCGCGGAAGTCGGTTTCTTCTCTTCGCTCATGACGCTTCTCCGGTTTTCGAATGTCCCAGTTCCAGCCATTTCAGAAGAGACGGGTAGTCCAGGCGCGCGGCCAGCGTGTTCAAGGCCCGACCCAGCGCCGCATCTCGCTCCGTGACCTGCTCGATAAGGGCTTGGGTGCGAGCCGTGTCCAGTTCGATGACAGCCTGTCGCAACTCCTGCCGCAGTTCCGCCGGCAGTGCGGCCAACTGCTCCGCACGCAGGGCAAGCCCCGGCGCCTCTGAAGCGGTTTCCGGATGTGGCGTCTTTTCATAGACGAATTTCAGTCGCAGGTGCCGAGCCAACGCGTCGAAGAGTTCCTGTTCGCGAAAGGGCTTGCGCACGAGATCATCGCAACCAACGGCCAAGATCGGTCCTCTCTCTTCCTCCAGGGCGTGCGCGGTCAGCGCGATGATCTTGGTTGCGGCGCCGGCCGGAGTAGCCCGAATCCGTCGGACGGCTTCCATCCCGTCCATGACCGGCATGCGGATATCCATCCAGATCAGGTCTGGCTGCCACTGCTCGAACAGGTCCACGGCCTCCTGTCCGTTGGTCGCCTCGCGCAGCTCAAAGCCGAGCGGTTCCAGAAGCCGCCGCAGCAGCAGACGGTTCTCCGGCTGGTCTTCGGCAATCAGGAGCCGACACCGAGGCTGCCCTTCGGCCAATCCCACCACGCGCCCGTGCTTCGGTTCTTCCGGCTCCACCGTTGCGGGAAGGATTCTCACGGGAAGATGGAAGTAGAACGCCGATCCCTTGCCGGGCTCGCT
>JAKLFY010000201.1 GCA_022710935.1 Verrucomicrobiota bacterium | reverse complement strand
ACGCTGGGGTGCGTGAACGGTTGGGTGGGGTCATCCGTGGCGACGCCGACGATGGTCAGGCGGTTCGCCAGCGGTCCAAACAGCAGTTCTTGGAGCACGTGATAGCCGCCCATGAAGCTGCCGAAGATGGCGACGCGGGTCAGCGGCGGCGGGGCCGTGGCGTAGTAGATGGGGGGTGTTTCGCGGAGAACCCAAGATTCCCGCACCGGGAAAGTCAGCATCGTTTTCATGTTTACCTCCATCCTCAGCGGCGCACGGAGAGCCCGACCCAAGGGCCACGCGAGCAACCGTAATTGCCGGGCAGTCGTGCCGTCGGTAGATGTCGATCCGGTTCGATGCAAGATCAAGTTCTTTTTTGAGATAGATTCAATCTGCTAACGTATCTGCGCCAGATCGTAGTCGGCCGCGCGGGATGAGCTGCGGGACGGGACCGACTTCGTGAGGTGAGGGATTTCCTTTCGCTAACCGTGAGGGCTGTTGGGGGGTTGCCCTATGGCATCAAGATGACGGGCGCGGACAACGGCGATCACCGGAGAATGGCCAGCATTGACCGGGCTACACGTTCGGTCAGCTTCGGAACAGGGCGACTGCGCTACGCGGCTGCCCCCATCTCGATGGTGAAGTCGCCTGGATGCGTGGCCTGTGACTCCGATGTCAGAAGCAGTGCACGCTGCCGGGCAACGCCACGTAACAGCATCTGCTGGTGCCGGTTGCGGCGCTGCAATGCCCAGGGACCATTCGGCGCTGGAATCCAGTCACCCCCCCTTCTCGGCGTCAATCTCACGCAAAGAAGGTGCGTGATAGAGCCGGACCTGGTGCGCATTGCCTTTGCAGGAGCCGACTGCCAAGAGGCCACCGTCGGGTGAGAAGCACAGTGACCTACAGAAACCGTCGCACGGCAATTGGATGAGTTCTCGTTGGGTAGCCACGTGCCACAGAGCTACACCCTTGGTGTCGACTGCCACGGCCAGGGTCTTCCCGTCTGGCGAGAACTGGACATCCCGAGGAGAGGCGACAAGGCCTGAAAGCTGGGCCTGGAGCTTGCCAGAACTCATGTCCCAGAGCTCGACAACGGAGCCCTGCAGCCTGGCCGAGGCCAAAAGGTCTCCGTCGGGTGAGAACGCCATATCCGTGATCCAGCCCCCAGCCTGCGTTAATCGGGCGCGCTCTCGTCGGTCCGCCCAATCGTACACCCCGATCGTGGCACTGCTCCCAGATGCCGCCATGCTTCGCCCGTCGGGCGAAAACGCAACGCACATGACGGGTTCCGCCGGCGGCCGGAACTGACAGATCAACCTGTGCGTAGCAGTGTCCCAAATGCGGAGGTCGTCTGCTGGGCTCGCGGTCGCGAGGTTCGTGCCGTCCGGCGTGAAGGCGATTGCCGTGATCTCACTGGTATGCGCCTGCCAAGATGATCGAATCTGTCGAGACCGCAGGTCCCAAATCGCAACCGTGCCGTCCAGATTGCCCAGAGCGATCAATGATGCGCGTGGGTTCACTGCAACGCGAACAAAGCCATCGAGGCGAAACTCGATTCCAGGAATGCGGATGTCGCTGGTCGAGTGCGAGGCCATGTCCCATATCCTGATTCCGTCCTCTGTACCGGCGACTGCGGAGTGTGCATCTGGCAAGAAGCCCAAGATCATGCTCGACCCAGCCAACCTGTCATGACCGTTCGCGGCTTCAACGCTCCAAAGTCTGGTTCCATCACCTGTCGAGGCCACGGTCTTCCCATTAGGGGAGATGTCAAGTGCCCAGGGCTGGCAAAGGTGTCCGCGCCATCGTGCAGTCAGTTTGCGGGTGGCCGCGTCCCAAAGGACCACGGTCGCGTCGCCGCTGGTGACAAGAGAGGCGCCGTCCAACGACACGGCCACGGCTGGGACCCAGGAAGTGTGCGCCTTCTCGGTTCGAACCAGTTGGCGCTTCCCGATATCCCAGATCTGCAAGTTCCCAAAATGCGTGCCCACCAGGAGATACCTGCCATCGGCAGAAAACGCGGCGGCGGTTGTGCCTTCTTCCGAGTCTTCAAACCCGACAACCGCCTCCAAGCCCGGAAGTTCCCGCAGCCGGAATGAATCGATGCCCGCGTAGGTGCTCCTGAACGGCGTCAACAGGTACCTGTTGTCTGGCGAGAAACAGAGCACGTTCCTTGCCCGCCAGGCGTGTTCCACGGTGCCAGGGCACGCGGCTTTCAGCTCCCAGTTCATGGTGTCCCAAAGCAGGAAATGATTGGTGCCCATGGTTGCCAGCCAACGACCATCACTCGAAAACCTTGCCATTGTTGTAGCCCCGAAGAGCGTATGAGACGGTCGCCACGTCTCGGTGTTCCAGAGCGTCACGTTCGTCTCATAGGCAACTGCCAACAGAGGGGCACGCGCAGAAAAGGAGAGCGTCACGGCTCGGCACGGGAGATTGGTAACCACTTCTCGTGTTCGCGCGTCACGAACGACGACATTCGGGTCCGCGTGGTACGCGAGTAACCGACCGTCGGGCGAAAATGCTACGCACGCACCCCAGCTTTCGTTGTAGCTGGCGATATCGCTTGGCTGGCACTCCTGCCAGAGGTAACGCCATTCCCAACCCCGCAAATCCTCCTCGCCGGCACCAGGCTTCTGCCGGTCCAGGAGTTCCATGGCACGGTAGAGGTTGTTCTCCGCCAACGCTTGGTGGGCGACATTCATCTCTGCGGCGTAGGCATTCAGACGCAACTGTGCCTTCGCTCTCGCCTGCTGGTGGATGAACCCGAGCGTCCCGACCACCGTCAACAGTCCAACGCACACGGCAGCCAGGGCCAATCCCTTGTTCCGCGATACCCAGGAGCGGAACTCGGCCACGGCCCCGGTCCGGTATGCCCGCACCACACGCCGATCAAGGAAGCTCTGGAGGTCTTCGGCGAAGGCCGCGCTCGATGAATACCGGCCGGGCTTCTCCCGTGCCATTGCCTTTTCACAAATCGCGATCAACTCCGGCGGCGCCTCTCTATTCAGCTCGTGCACGCGCTTAGGCGGACCGTCCAAGACCCGCGCCAATATCGTGTGCGGCGAAAGGCGTGCTCCCAATTCGACATAAGGCGGCTGTCCCGTCAGTAGATTGTACAGGATCGCTCCCAGGGAATAGACATCGGACGCAGGATCGACCTCGTCCACAAGGCCCTTCGCCTGCTCGGGCGGCATGTAGGCCGGAGTGCCAACCACCGAACCATCCATCGTGATCAGCGGCGAATCAGGGGTGCTTTCCGTTGCCTCGTGGCGCGGCGAATGGAGGGACGCGGATGTCAAGGGCGTGGCCTTGGGCCGGATGTCGTGAAGATCCTTTTTCCCGATGACTCGCGCCAGGCCCCAGTCCATCACGTAGACCTCGCCAAATCGCCCTACCATGATGTTGGCCGGCTTGAGATCGCGATGGATCACACCCTTGGTATGCGCATACGCCAGCGCTTGGCTGGCTTTGATCAAGACCGCCACCGCACGCGACAGATTCCATCCCTCCTGCTCCGCCCGGGCCAGCTTGAACACCTCGCCCAGATCGCGGCCCTTCACCAGTTTCATGATGAAGAACGGTTGTCCGTGCGGGTCGCAGCCGACCTCATGCACCGGCACGACTGCGGGATGGTCCAGTTGTGCGGTCACCTGCGCTTCTTCCAGGAACCGCGCCAGTCCAAGACGCGTCGTCGGGTCTGCCGCCCCCCGCGCGTCACTTGCTGTCGGGGCGGCTCCGCCGGGCGGCGCGGAACCCGACCCTACCAGGGACATCACCTTCATCGCCAACGTACGCGAAAGATCGCAGTCGCGAACGCGCCAGATCACTCCCATACCCCCGCGGGCCAGTTCTTGTTGCAGCGTATAGCGCGAGTTCACGATGACCACCGCTGGTGGCTTTGCCCCGTCAGGGTCAGCCCGTGGTTCCTCTCGCGTGGCCTCCTCCTCCAACTGCACGGTAATCTCCAAGGCATCTCCGAACTGCTCGTGAAGGGCGTCTTGGAAAGACCGCGAACCGGTCAGGGTCTGGGCCAAACAGAAACCCGCGTGTAGTCGCTCAAGCTCAGCCGCCAGATCTTCGTGGTCGGCGCAGAGTTGCTCGAAGCTGCCCTTGCCGGCTGAGGCGCCTACCCACTCCTCAAAAACCTCGCGCGCCTTGTTCAGCGTTTCATCTTGGCCGGATTGTGGATCTCGCATGCGCTTGCCCCCGATCAACACAGAACGCTTCGGCTTATATCGGGTTGTGACGCAAATTGCACGCCCAATTCTCGTCCAACGCGGCTCCCGCGAGCACTCTCGGCGTGGCGGCAGATCAACGCCGGGCCGCGGCGGAACGATGGTTTCAGGGCATCCACTTGGCGTGCGCGAGTGCCCTGAGTACGCCGGTCTCCTTGAGTAACCGTTCGACGAATGCCACGGTCGCTTCGCCACGCCCGGTGGCTTCGATCTGAGCCACGTCCCGCCACTGTTCATCGAGCATGGCGTGCAACGCCGCCAGTTCCGGTTCCTGGCCGGGGGCCACGGTCTCCAGTTTGCTGCCCTCGCCGTTGAGCAGCCAGTCCAAGACATTTTGGAGGAAGCGACGATTGTCGGCCACGCCCAACAAGCCGAACGGCCCGGTCTCGAAGACATGGGGTCCCCCGACAAGGACGTATCGCCCGCGCCCCAACACGCCCACAACGGCAATTGGCCACGACAGGAAGCTGATCCGACGCTGGACGCAGTCGAAACTGATGCACCGGCCACCGGGCGAGAGCGCCAGCGGTCGCACCGTCGCCGTCGG
>JAKLFY010000200.1 GCA_022710935.1 Verrucomicrobiota bacterium | reverse complement strand
GACGTCCTCGTCGCCCGCGAACGCATTCTGCGACCCCATCTGTCGGGGACGAGGACGTCCCCACTCCTACGCCTTCATGTGCACGAGCGGAGTAGGGGAGGGGCGACGTCCTCGTCGCCCGCGAACGTATTCTGCGACCCATCTGTCGGGGACGAGGACGTCCCCACTCCACACTTCGCGTTTTCGAAAACGCTCGCGCCCAAGCATTTATGTCATATGTTCTTGTCTGATCCGGCCTTAGGTTGACGCGTGCGCAACCTCAGGGACGGCTAAGGAGGGAGGGTTTGGCAGAGCTTCGAAGATGCCAGTTCTTGCGATCTGAGGGTCGCATAAAGGATTTAATTAGGTAGCACTACTCAGTTCTAACTACTTATTCGTTCCGATTGTATCGTTTAGCGACGGTCTGTAAAAGTCCGCTCGCATTTATGATTTCAGGCGTAAACACGAGCATCGATCCGGGTGTGCATGGTAAGGCCACCTTAACACTTGGCCAGCACTGGACCGAGGAAATGGCCGGGTCACGGGCCATTACGCCAGCCTCTCGCCGCAGCCTGAGTGAACGTGAAGTGCCGACGTGGAAGCGTGTCCTGGATGTCTCATGCATCATCATCGCCCTGCCCTTGATTGCCCCTGTCATGGGCTTGGTCGCTCTCCTGATCAAGTGCGTCTCCAAAGGGCCGGTCCTGTTCCGGCAGGAGCGTGTCGGGTACCGCGGGAGGCTGTTCACGTGCCTGAAGTTTCGGACGATGATTGTGGGCTCGAGCACCAAAGTGCATGAGGAGCATTGCCGCCAACTGATCGCCACCGGCGCGCCCATGACGAAGCTCGACGATCAGGAAGACGATCGGATCATTCCCTTCGGACCGGTGCTCCGTTCGACCGGACTGGACGAGTTGCCTCAGCTTCTGAACGTGTTGCGTGGGGAGATGAGTCTCGTGGGGCCCCGACCCTGCCTCCTCGCCGAGTACGAGTCCTATTCGCCCGAACAGAAGCGGCGTTTCGATGCGGTGCCGGGTCTGACGGGCCTCTGGCAGGTCAGCGGCAAGAACAGCACGACGTTCGCCCGGATGATCGAGCTGGATCTCGACTATGCTCGAAACCAGCGGCTCTTTCTGGATTTTGGAATTCTCATGAGAACCCTGCCGGTCGTGGTGGCGGCAGGGGCCAAGGCGGCTCGCAGACGGCTGAGCCGTTCGAGGCCGTTAAGAAACCTAATACATGGCCCTCTGGAGGGGAATCGCTCGTACTTGGGCTGAGGGCGTCTGAAGAACAAGCACAAAACAAACAGGGAGGAGAATATCATGCCTACGCCAATCAGAGTGGGAGTTGTCGGTTGCGGTTACTGGGGACCCAATCTCATCCGGAATCTGCGGTCTTTGTCCGACTGCAGGCTCGAGGTGATTTGTGACGTCAAGCAAGAGCGCCTGAAGCACCTGGGCAGCCTCTATCCGGAGGCGCGCACCATGACCGACTACAATGAGATGGTGACCCGAAAGGACGTCGATGCGATCGTCATCGCCACGCCGGTCGGGCTTCACCACCGCATGGCGAAAGCAAGTCTGGCGGCTGGCAAGCACACTTTCATCGAGAAGCCGATGGCTGCCTCATCGGCCGAGTGTGAGGACCTGATCGAGCTGGCGGACAGCAAGGGGTTGGTGCTGATGGCCGGGCACACGTTCCTCTATTCGCCTGCGGTCCGAAAGATCAAGGAGATCGTCGATGCCGGCGACATCGGCGACATCCGCTACATCTCGGCCCGGAGATTGAACCTCGGTCTTTATCAGCGGGACATCAACGTGACGTGGGACCTGGCGCCGCACGACATCTCGATCATTCTCCACATCATGGAGGAATCGCCTTTGAGTGTGAATTGCCGCGGCAGTGCCCACGTCACCCCGGGCATCGAGGACGTGACCAGCCTGTTCCTCACATTCCGAAAAGAGCGGTCGGCGATTATCCACAGCAGTTGGCTCGATCCGCGCAAGGTCCGGGAGATGACGATCGTCGGCAGCCAGCGGATGATCGTGTACGACGATGTCGCCCAGTTGGAGAAGATCCGCATCTTCGACGCGCGGGTCGAGCGCCCACCCCATTACGACACCTTCGCCGAGTTTCACTATGCCTATCACTACGGCGACGTGTACGCGCCCTACCTCAAGCAGGAGGAGCCCCTGAAGGTCGAGTGCCAGCATTTCCTCGATTGCATCCGCACGGGGACGCGCCCCCTCACCGACGGGCGGCAGGCGCTCGCCATGGTCCGGATCCTCGAAGCCGCCTCCGCCTCCCTCAAACAGGAGGGCGGACCGGTCCACTTCGACAACGAAGCCGGCCAGCCTTTCGCCATGTCGACGCCGAAGGGGGCGGCGGGCCGCGCCCATGCCGCATCGAAACGCAACGGGCGCCCGCATCGAAAAGAGATGGCGGTTTCCCTGGCAGCGGCATGACCACGAACCGGCGACAGTCTATGAGCACAATCGATTCCAGTTACCGGCTGGTTGCGCCTGATGTCATTCTGGGCAACGGGGTGCGTCTCTACGGATTTACCAACCTCTACGGATGCGAGATCGGGGACGACTCGAAGATCGGCACCTTTGTCGAGGTTCAGAAAGGGGCCAAGATCGGGCGGCGCTGCAAGGTGTCGAGCCACACCTTTATCTGCGAAGGCGTGATCATCGAGGACGATGTCTTCATCGGACACAACGTCACGTTTATCAACGACCATTTCCCGCGCGCGACAAACGGCAACGGCGCGCTCCAGACCGAGCAGGACTGGGTCTGTTTGCGAACGCTGGTCAAGAACGGCGCCTCGATCGGCTCGGCAGCCACCCTCCTGGGCGGCGTCACCGTCGGCGAGTGCGCCATGATCGGCGCCGGGAGCGTCGTGACCAAGGACGTCCCGCCCTACGCGGTCGTGGCCGGCAATCCGGCGCGCGTGCTGCGGTTCCTCCGTGCGCCCAATGGGAGCGAATCGAACCGGATTCCGGACGACCGAGATTCTCACCCGCTCATCGACGGGGATTCGGACCAGTGTCGGGTCGGCTTCGATCACCTGGGTGTCGGCGTGCCAACCCGCCCGAACGGCAAGGAGCGACACCTCGCCGTCGCGGCGACAACATGAAGGAAGGCCCGCAGGGCTCCGTCTCACCTCAATCACATCAAGCTCTCAAGGATCCTCAATGAACCCGCAAGTCCCTTTTCTCGACCTCAAGGCGCATCATGCTCCGCGGCGCGCCGAGTTCCTGGCCGCCATCGGCGAAGTGATCGATTCGGGCGCGTTTGCCGGTGGCCCGTTCGTGGCGAAATTCGAACAGGATTTTGCCGCTTTCTGCGACACGCCCTTCGCCATCGGCGTCGGCAACGGCACGGACGCGATCTGGCTGGCGTTGCTGGCCCTGGGCGTGGGCCCGGGCGACGAGGTCATCACCGTCCCCAACACATTCATGGCCACGGCTGAGGCTATCAGTTACTGCGGCGCCTTCCCGGTCTTTGTGGACATCGATCCGCAGACCTACACGATGAACCCCGCGCAGCTCGAAGCGGCCATCTCGAATCGCACCCGGGCCATTGTGCCGGTCCATTTGTTCGGCCAAATGGCCGACATGGACCCGATTCTCGAAATTGCGAATCGTCATGGCATTCCTGTGGTCGAGGATGCCTGCCAGGCCCACGGCGCCGAGTACAACGGGAGAAAGGCGGGGTCCCTGGGCGCTGCCGGCTGCTTCAGCTTCTATCCGGGCAAGAACCTGGGAGCGTTCGGCGAAGGAGGCGCCGTGGTGACCAGCAATGAGGATCTTAAACAGAAGATCCAAGCCCTGCGCGACCACGGCCAATCCCGCAAGTACCATCATTCCATGATCGGGTGGAACGCCCGCATGGACGGCATTCAGGGCGCTGTGCTCCGGTTGAAGCTCGAACAACTCGCCGAGAACAATGACCGCCGCCGTGCCCACGCAAGGGCCTACACCCAGGCTCTTTCCTCCGTCAACGGCCTCATCACACCTCACGAAGCCGCGTACGGACGCCACGTCTATCATCTCTATGTCATCCGCGTCGCAGAGCGCGATCGTGTGCTTGCCGATCTGTCAGATCGAGGTGTACAGTGCGGCATCCATTACCCAATCCCTGTGCACCTGCAAGAGGCCTATCAGTCCCTCGGCTTCCAGCGCGGCTCGATGCCCGTTGCCGAACGCTGCGCCGAGGAGTCTCTCTCCCTGCCGATGTTCCCGGAACTGACTGAGGAGCAAATCGATCTCGTGGTGCGCGAGGTCAGGAACTGCGTGGGGCGCACGTGTGCGTCCGCGAGAAGAACCGCCGCTACAGTCGCGACAGCGTGCGCCTCGCGCTAAGCAATCGCCGATGAGGGCCTCAATCACACAAAGCGTCGTCAGCCCGTGGCACCGGGTCGGAGGATCCGCGCGACTCGGGCTGGCAGACCGCGTGGCCTCACGCGGCGCGATGGCTGGCCTCGAGACAAACGCCGGGTCGGGGGACCCGGCCTACAGCGCGGCAGACAGCGATGTTGTAGGCCGCGTGGCCTCACGCGGCGCGAAGGCTGGCCTCGAGACAAACGCCGGGTCAGGGGACCCGGCCTACAGCGCGGCAGACAGCGATGTTGTAGGCCGCGTGGCCTCACGCGGCGCGAAGGCTGACATCGGGACAGGCGCCGGGTCGGGCGACCCGGCCTACAGCGTGGCAGACAGCGATATTGTAGGCCGCGTGGCCTCACGCGGCGCGATGGCTGGCCTCGAGACAAACGCCGGGTCAGGGGACCCGGCCTACAGCG
>JAKLFY010000020.1 GCA_022710935.1 Verrucomicrobiota bacterium | reverse complement strand
AAGCCCAGCCGCATGCCCCGGTCGGTCTCGCGCCCAATGTCAGAGTCATTTCCGCCGAGCCGGAACCGGCTTCCCCTCCGCCAGCCCCGCCCGAGACGCCCGTTGCCATCGAGACCCCGATCGAGGTCCAAGCCCCCGCGCCGCCCGCTGAGGAGGAACTGGAAGCGGCCCCGCCGGTTCCAGTGTCCCCGGAGTTCCCGGTCACGGATGGGCCCATAACGATCGCCGAATCCAACGCCCCCGTGTCGACCGACGTCCAGTCGGCCCCGCCGACCGCCGAGGCGCCACCCGACGCCACGTTCTCAGAGGCTCCCGAGATTCCACCTCCCGACGCCGAGAAGGCTCCGGAGCCTTGCGCGCCCGCTGTTGAAGCCGCCCCGCCCAGTCCTCCCCCTCCCCCTCCCGGGCCGAAACTGGGGGACAAGATCGGGTTCATTCAACTCCCCAACCGGCCTCGCTTCGGTGATCGATCAGGCGGCAAGGGCCCCCAACGCTCGACACCAACCCGACCCGACGCGGGTCGAGCGCGCGAGACCCGCGGCGGGCAGCCGGCGGCACAGCGACCCTACGGCGGGGCCGGGCAACGCGCGGGAACACCCGCCGCCCCTCCCGCCCGCGAGCCGGGCCGGGGGGCGACCCTGCCGCCTCTCCCGGTTGCGACGGGCGCGGAAATCTCGCTCAAGCCACCCATCATCGTCCGCGATTTGGCCGAGCAACTGGGCAAGAAACCATTCCAGTTGATTGCCGATTTGATGGAACTGGGCGTCTTCGCGACGGTCAACCAGGCCATCGAATCCGAGCATGCGCAGCGGGTCTGCGCGAAGTACAATTTTCGTTTCCGTGTCGAGAAGCGCGAGAAAGGCGGCGGCATGATTCATCGGCCGCCCCCCAAGAAGGAGCCCGAAGACGCGGAAGACCGGCCGGAGGATCTCAAGCCGCGTCCCCCCGTGGTCACCATCATGGGGCATGTCGACCACGGCAAGACCAGCCTCCTGGACGTCATCCGCCGATCGAACGTCGTGGCGGGCGAGGCGGGAGGGATCACGCAGCACATCGGCGCCTATAGCATCAGCGTGCCTCATCCCGAGCGTCCGAAAGAGCTTTACCCGATCACGTTCCTCGATACGCCGGGCCACGCGGCCTTCAGCGCGATGCGTGCCCGGGGCGCTCACGTCACGGACATTGTCGTCCTTGTGGTGGCGGCCAACGACGGGGTCATGCCGCAGACGCTCGAAGCCCTCAGCCACGCCCAGGCGGCCAAGGTGGCGATCGTTGTCGCGGTCAACAAATGCGATCATCCCAACGCTGAGCCGATGCGGGTTCGTCAGCAACTGCAGGAGCGAGGCCTCACGCCCGACGACTGGGGAGGCGACACCATCTTTGTCGACGTCTCGGCCATTACCAAGCAGGGCATCGACAAGCTGCTTGGCAGCGTCCTGCTCCAGGCCGAATTGCTCGAACTCAAAGCCAATCCCACTCGCCCCGCAAAAGGCAACGTCGTCGAGTCGGGACTCGAACCCGGCGGTCCCACGGCGACCCTGCTGGTCCGGAAGGGAACGCTGCGGGTTGGGCAGCTTCTGCTGTGCGGCCAGTATTACGGCAAGGTGCGCGCGCTGATCGACGAAGGCGGCAAACGGCTGAAGGCCGCCGAGCCATCGCGGGCCGTCAAAGTGCTTGGACTCAACGGAGTGCCCGAGGCCGGCGCCGAGTTTGCCGTCGTCGAGAACGAGAAGGTCGCGCGCGCCCTGTGCGAAGAGCGCGCCGCCGCGCATCGCGATCAGGAAGTCGAGCATCGTCCGAAGGTGACCCTCGAGACCATCTTCCAGACGATGGAAGAGGAGCAAGCCAAGATCCTCCGCTTGGTCGTCAAGGCCGACACGCAGGGATCGGTCGAGGCCATCGTCGATTCGCTGCGGCAGATCGACACCGACAAGGTCTCGCTCGATGTTATCTACAGCGGCGTGGGGGCCGTCACCAAGGAGGATGTCCTCCTGGCCTCCGCGTCCAAAGGGATCATCCTGGGATTTCACACACGCATTGACGGATCGGTGCCGGACCTGGCCAAGCGCGAGGGCGTGCAGATCAAGCTCTACGCCATCATTTACGAGTTGATCGACCAGGTCAAAGAGGCCATGGCGGGGCTGCTCGATCCGCTTCAGAAAGAGGTCGTGTTCGGCGTGGCCGAAGTGCGGCGGGTGTTCGCCTTGTCCAAGGGCGGTCATGTGGCCGGGTGCGTCGTCCAGAACGGGCGCCTGGTCAAAGGCAAGGCCCGCGTCATGCGCCGACGCAATCTCATCCACGAAGGCATCATCCAGACGCTTCGAAGATACCAGGACGAGGCCAACGAAGTCCGGGCCGGCATGGAATGCGGCATCCGGCTCGACGGCTTCGACGATTTCCAGGAGGGCGACACGATCGAATGCTACACGATCGAGGTCGTTCGACAGCAACTCTGACGGGCGCTCGCGGACGCCTCTGCCTCCGGACGCCCGCCGCCCGATTCGCCGCCCGATTTCGATCATGCAAAGCCGACGACACGAACGCGTTCGCGAACTGATCAAAAGGGAGCTCAGCAGCATCCTGCTGCGCGAGTTCCCGGTTTCCGAGGTTGGTCTGCTCACCGTCAATGAGGTCGCCCTCGCCGGCGACCTCCAGTCCGCCGTCGTCTACGTCGGCGTCGTCGGCTCGCCCGAGCAGCGCAGGCAGGGCCTCGCGGCCCTGAATCAGCAGCGCGCTCGAATCCAAAGCATGGTGGCCAGCGCCGTGGTGCTCAAGTACACGCCCCAGCTCAGATTCGTCGCCGATGAGGCCATCGCACGCGGCAACCGCGTGCTCGAAATCATCGAGGAAATCGAGCGGACCTCGCCGCCGGAATCGGCCCCGACCAACTGAGGTGAAGGCGATGCGCTCCGCCGCATTTCCCTCGAACCGCTCCCTGCCGATGCTTCTGTCATCCATCTCGTTCGCGCCATGAAGTCCAGACCTCGCGCGGTCGAACGCATCCTCGATGCCCTCCGAAAACACCGGACGTTCTGCATCGTCGGGCATGTCCGTCCGGATGGGGATTGCGTCGGGTGTCAGTTGGGGCTTGCCACGGCCCTGCGGAACCAGGGCAAGGAGGTGACGGTTTGGAACGAGGACAGGCTGCCCGACAAGCTGGCTTTCCTCGATCCCGACAAGCTTTTTCAACCGCCGCACCCGGGTGAATCGTTCGATTGCGTTGTCGCCGTCGATGCCGCCAACTACGAACGGCTGGGGCGGGTGGCCGATTGCGTCCGGAGCCGGGCCTGCCTGATCAACATCGACCATCACACCAGCAACACGCGTTTCGGGGACATCAACTGGGTGGGCGCCCGCGCGCCCTCGACAGGCGAGCTCCTCTTTCGCCTCCTCCGCTACGCCTCCTGGCCCGTCACGCCACGCATCGCCGATTGCCTCTTCACCGCGGTCTCGACCGACACCGGCTCCTTCCAGTACCCGTCGACGCGGCCGGCCACTTTCGCCGTCGCCGGCGCGCTGGTTCAACGCGGCGCCAATCTTGCCGCCATCTGCCGCGAGGTTTATCAGTCCTACCCGCTCTCGCGCGTCCGGCTCCTGCGCCACGTCTACAACCACTTCCGCCTCGCCCACGACAACCAGATCGCCTATTTCTGGCTCAAGCCGTCCGACTTCGTGAAGACCGGAGCCGACCGCTCGGATGCCGAGGGCCTGATCGATCACATCCGCGCCATCGAGCCGGTGGCCGTCGCTTGCGCGTTCGAGCAGATGGAACCTGACCTTGTCCGCGTCAGCCTCCGTTCCAAGAGGCCCGATGTCGACGTCAACCGAATCGCCACCAGCCTCGGAGGCGGCGGCCACACGGCTGCCGCGGGTGCCCGCATCCGGGGACGCCCGGCCGCGGTCCAACGACGCGTCCTGGCCGCAATCAAACAGGCCCTTCAACCCGATCGCTGACTCATGCTCCAGGAATTCGACCCCTTCGACGGCGCGGTTCTGATCGACAAGCCGCCCGGCATCACCTCGCACGATGTGGTGGACCGCCTTCGGCGGCGCTTCCAGATCAAGAAGGTCGGCCATGCCGGCACCCTCGATCCCAATGCCACCGGCCTGCTCGTCATCCTCCTGGGCCGCGGCACCCGGCTGTCCGAACGCCTCATGGCCGCCGACAAGGTCTACGCCGGCACGATCAAGTTCGGCGAAACCACCAACACCTACGATGCCGATGGTGAACTCACCGCCTCCCTGCCCGTCCCGCCCCTCACGCTCGATGAACTCAATGCCGAGGCGGATGCCTTTGTGGGCGATCTCATGCAGACGCCGCCCATGGTCTCCGCGGCCAAAGTCGCCGGCGTCCCGCTCTACAAACTCGCCCGCAAAGGCATCGAGGTCGAGCGCAAGCCGCGCCTGATTCATATCTACAGCTTCCGCTTCAGCTCCTACGAGGAACCCTGCGGCACCTTCCGCATCGCCTGCACCAAAGGCACCTACGTCCGCAGCCTCGCTCACGACCTCGGCCAGAAAATCGGATGCGGCGCGCACCTCGCCGCCCTGCGCCGCACGGACTCCGGACGCTTTTCCGCGGCTGATGCCATGCCCTTGGATGCGGCTCTGGCCCTGTCGCCCGCCGAATTCCAAAAGCACATCATCCCGCTCCTCAAACTCTCCGCCTCGGGATGAGAGCCTTCGCGTGAAAGTCGCCCGCCAGCCTGCCGAACTCGTCGCGCCCCCAAAGCCGGTCTGCGTCGCCATCGGTGTGTTCGACGGCGTTCACCTCGGCCACCAGTCCATCCTCCAGGACCTCAAGCAGCACGCCGAGAAACTCGGCGCATCGGCCGTCGCCGTCACGTTCGATCGCCATCCGCTTGCCGTCGTCGACCCCGAACGCGCGCCCCGCCTCATCCAGACGCTCGGACAACGTCTCAAGACACTCGAACATCTGGCCCTCGATGCCGCGTGGCTAGTTGAATTCGATTCGGCCTTCAGCCGCTTGACCGGTGAGGAGTTCGTCGCCCTGCTCGTCCAGGGCTTCGGACGCCTGTCCAGCGTCCATGTCGGCCAGCACTTCCACTTCGGGTATCGACGCACCGGCACCATCGCCCTGCTCCGCCAACTCGAACGACGTTTCGGTTTTGCCACCCGCGGACTGCCCCCATGCCTTCAGGGCGGTCAGCCCGTCAGCAGCACCCGCATCCGCCAGGCCATCCGCCACGGCGACCTCCGCACAGCCGACCGCATGTTGGGGCGGCCTTACGCGCTGGGCGGACGCGTTGTCGTGGGTGACGGACGGGCCCGCCGACTCGGATTTCCGACCGCGAATCTCGATGTCGCCGGCCTGACATTGCCTCCGTCGGGCGTCTACGCGGCCCGGGCCCGCTGGGCCGGTCACACGGCCGACGCGGTTGTCAACATCGGACGCCGCCCGACGATCGACTCGGCCAACCAGGTGTTGGGTGTCGAGGCCCATCTCCTGGATCGACAGATCGACCTCTACGGACTCGATCTGGAACTTGTCCTCGCGAACCGTCTTCGGGATGAACGCGCGTTCCCGAGCCTCGACGCCCTGAAACACCAGATCGCCCAAGACATCGCCGCCGCCCGCGCCTCACTGGAAAAAGAGATTGAACTCGACGCGTCGCGGCCTACACTCCCCTCGATGTCTTGATCCTCAAGACAAGCACGGGCGGGACGTAGCGTAGCTTGGTAGCGCGTCTGAATGGGGTTCAGAAGGTCGTGAGTTCAAATCTCACCGTCCCGACCATCTTCGAAACCAAGGGCTTCGCCCGTTTGAACAAGCCCATTTCCGTTCTGGACGGTGGCCTGGTTTCTGCTAGTTTCTGGTCCGGGGCCGGCTTGATCCTCGCTTTTGTTGATAAGGCCGAAACTTCCAACAACGGGCACGCGCACGTGCAAAGCGCGACTGCTTGATGAGCGGGGCGGTTAAGCTGTGCCCTTTTTCATGTTTTTTTTTCGCTGGAGATAATCGCACGGATCGAACACCGTCCCCCAAAGTCGTCAACACATGAATCGCGTTCCCCTCCTCCGTGGCCTTGCCTTTTGCGGCAAGGGAAAGCAACTGTGTTTCGGCCGCGTGCTCGGTCTGGCGTTCGCCGCCCTGGCCTTGCCCCTGGCGCTTGCGCAGACGCCAACAGTCACCCCCAACCACGGCACTTACCACCCGGATGAACCGATTACGATCGCCTTCGCCAATGGTCCGGGCAACCCGCTCGATTGGATCGGCATCTACCCCGACGGTGTCGAACCGGGCGGACCACCCTCGACGGCCTGGCTCTATGTCGGCGGCGCGCAGGCGGCCGGCCTTGGCCTGACCGACGGGAGCGTCACGTTCGCCGGGGGGGTCAATCTGCCGGGCGAGTGGAAGGTCTACCTGCTGCTCAACGACGGTTACACCCGGTTGGCGGAGGCGTCTTTCAGGGTTGTCGAGGCATGGGAACCGCTGGTCCGCGTCAGCAAGCCGGTCTACGGACTGGGCGAGCCGATCGGTGTCGCCTTCACAAATGGATGGGGGAATCCAAAGGACTGGATCGGCATTTACGCCGACGGCCAGATCCCGGGCAGCGGAGTCAACGCGACGCTCTGGGCGTACGTCGACGGCACCCAGTCCGGCATCACCGGCGTGACCGACGGCTCGATCGCCTTCGCCTCCGGTCTGGATGCCCCCGGCAGCTACGTCGCCTGTTTCCTGTTCAACGACGGTTACGACATTCTCGCCCAGGAGGCCTTTGCCGTCTCGGCATCCGCCTCTGCGCCCAAGGTGGTCGCCGTCACACCCGCCGACAACGCGGTCGACGTCTCCCCCATGCCGCTTTACAGCGCCAGGCTGAGCCACGGGTCGACCCAGGTGGACCCGGGCAGTGTCAAGCTGGCGCTGGACGGTTTGAGCGTGACTGCGCAGGTCACAACCGACGGCGACTACGTGGTGGTCACTTACCAGAGCGCCACTCTGCTCGCGGCGGGCTCGAAGCACGTCTTTGCGCTGAGCTTCAGCGACAACGCAACGCCCCCCAATCAGTTCGCCCACGAAGTCGGATTCACCGTGGTCAATTACCTCTCGATCCAACTGCCGCCCCCGCTCTTCTTCGAGAACTTCGACGCCGCCCCCGAGGGCCAACTGCCGGCAGGATGGTCGGAACTCAACTACACCGATGTGTTCACGCCGGAGCTGGATCCGACGAATCTCGATTCGGCCTTTTACGCCGGCTGGAATGTGGTCAACGTGGATCGCTTCACGGGCGAATTCGTCGCCTACAGCAATCCGGACGGCCCCCAGGCGTATCGCGAGGATTACCGGCGCGTGTTGACGGAGAATCCCCGCAATGTCGTCAACGGCGCGCTGGTCAGCCCGCTGGCGACAGGCCGCATGCTCTTCGCCAATTCCGGCTACCGCCAGGGCCGCAGCCAGGTCCAGTTCCTCGTCTCGCCCGACTTCAACCTCACCGCGAAGACGGGCGTTCACCTCTGCTTTCACAGCCTCTGGGAACAAAACCAGGACAGCATCGCGGCGATCGAGTTCTCGGTCGACGGCGGCGCGAATTGGCTGCCCATCGCCTATTTTCTCGACAGCCCACACATCGTCCGCGACGCCCAGGATGCAATCGACGCCGTGGCCACGTTCAACACGCCGCGCGACGGGATCGCGGTGTACAACGATCCAAACGACGGCCTCGACAAAGGCGGCTTCTATGGCGCCTTCATCGCCGCCCCCATTGCGCCCGCCCTCGCCCCCTTCATCCAGGCGCGCGTGGACGACGACCCGCGCGAATCCAAGCGCGTCGAGCTGTTCCGCCTGCCGCAGGCCGACAACCAGGCGGCTGTCCGGTTCCGCTTCGCCCATGCGGGCTCCGACAGTTGGTATTGGGGCATCGACGACTTCGGCCTCTACAGCATCGAGCAAGTCGACCCGCCCACGATCACTGCGCAACCCCAGGATCAGGCCGCATTTGCCGGCGACGCCGTCTCCTTCACCGCGGCCGCCGGCGGCATCGGCCCCTTCACATACCAGTGGCTGTTCAATGGCCAGCCGATCGAGGGTGCCGCGACACCGACCCTGGGGATCGAGCGCACTCGAGCCTCCGATGCCGGGACCTACCGCGTGCGCATCACCAACAGCGGCGGCACCACCGAAAGCCGGGCCGCCGCACTGGTTGTGAATCCCCTGCCAGACATCGTCGCCGGCGTCTGGAACTTCGGCCCCGAGGGACTCGAACGCGCCAGCGGCGTCGGGACACTCGAGTTTGCGGATGGCGATGGCACCTCGACTCTCACCGCCTTCGAGCAAGGCCCTCCGGCCATCGCCGGCACGACGGGGGCGTTCATGCGTGTGCCCGCCTTCTACGACAGCGCCAACGGCTACGACCTCACCATGCCGACTCAACCCGTCGCGACCGAAGGCTACATCAACCGCTATTCCATGGCCTGGGACATCCTCCTGCCCTGGGACGTGAACTGGATGCCCTTCTTCAACTCCTCCCCTGACAACGGGAACGACGCCGACTTCTACGTTAGCAACACCGGCGCCCTCGGCATTGGGGCTCTCGGCTATTCCGCACAAGGCCTGGTCCAGCCGGACACATGGCATCGCATCGTGTTCGCCGCCAATCTCGCCGCGGGCCGCGTCACCATCTACATCGACGGCTCGCCCGTCCATGCCCGCACCGGCGCGTCGCTGGCCAACGGACGATTCGCCCTTTATTCGGGCCTCGACGAGGGTCCGGATGTCCGCCTGTTCAACGAGGGCGACTCGAGTGGCGATTACACACACGAAGTCCTGGTGAACAGCTTCGCCTTCATCTCGCGCGAGCTGACGCCGGCGGAAGTCGCCGCCATGGGCGGTCCCACTGCAGCCGGCATCACCCTGCCCCAGCCTGTCACACCCATCACCCTCGGCCCCGCCACCATCGCCGGCGCCACAATCACGTTCTCATGGACAGGCGGCAACGGCCCGTTCCAGGTTCAGAAGACAGGGTCGTTGTCCGCTCCCTCCTGGGAGAACGTGGGCGGCCCCACCACGGCACGCGTCGCGACCGATGCGGCAGCCGGCCCGGCGGCCTTCTACCGCGTCATCGAGCCCTAGCGGGCATTTCTCACCAACTTCTGAAGAACGCGGAGCCGATGTCATCCGAAGAAGCAGCGATGCGCGCTAGAAAGCGCCTCAGACCAAACCCCGTCCCTGCACCATGAATGATCATGCGCGACCCGCTGCCGGCAGCCGGCTTTACCTCGTTGTCATCTGCCTTGTCGCGGCCCTCGGCGGCCTCCTGTTCGGCTTCGACACCGCGGTGATCTCGGGGACCGTCGGGTTCCTTCAGGCGGAATTCAGCCTCTCGGCGGCCCTCAAGGGCTGGGTGGCGAGCAGCGCCCTGGTCGGCTGCTTCTGTGGCGCGCTGGCAGCGGGCGCGCTCAGCGACCGCTTCGGACGCAAGCGGGTCATGTTGCTGTCCGCGGTCTTCTTCACCGTGTCGGCCGTGTGGTGCGGATTGAGCGGGACGGCCGTGCAACTGGTGCTGGCGCGCCTGGTGGGAGGGCTTGGGATTGGCATCGCCTCGCTCATCTCGCCTCTCTACATCGCCGAGGTCTCTCCGCCGCAGATCCGGGGCCGGCTCGTCGCGCTCCAGCAACTGGCCATCGTGCTCGGCATCCTTGGGGCGTTCTCCTGTAACAGCCTGATCCTCCATACGGAACTGTCGGACGCCGCCAAATGGCGCTGGATGTTCGCCGTGGGCGCGTTCCCGGCCCTGGCGTTCCTGATTCTGATTGTGCCCGTGCCGGAAAGCCCGCGCTGGCTGTGCAAACAGGGGCTCGAGGACGCGGCGCGCGCGGTGCTTGCCCGTGTGGCTGGATCGACCGCAGCCGAGATGGAACTGGGGCAGATTCGCGAAGCGCTCGCCCTCGAAGGCGGGTCGTTTTCCGATCTCCTCAAGCCGGGCCTGCGCCGCGCCCTGGCCGTCGGCGTCACGCTCGCCGTGCTCACCCAGATCACGGGAATCAACGCGATCATGTATTACGCGCCCGAGATCTTCAAACAGGCGGGCGCCGCCGCGTCCGCGGCCTACAACGACACGGTCTGGATTGGCCTGACCAACCTGGTCTTCACCTTGATCTCGATGGCGGTCGTGGACCGTTTGGGACGGAAGCCGCTCCTCCTGATCGGGGCTTCCTGCATGGGGCTGGCTTTGGCCGGCGTCGGCTATGCCTTCCACACAGGCGCAACCGGACACGCGTTGCTCCTCGGCGTGCTGGTCTACGTCGGCAGTTTCGCCGTCTCGATGGGCGTGGTGGGCTGGGTGGTCATTTCGGAGATCTACCCCACCCGCACTCGAGGCCGCGCCATGGCCGTGGCCACCAGCGCAGTCTGGGCCGCCTGCTACCTTGTCTCCCAGACCTTCCCCATCCTGGTCGAGCGCATCGGCAGCGCCGCGACCTTCTGGGCTTACGGCAGCATGTGTGTGGTCGCGATTGTCTTCGTCGCGTGCTTCGTCCCCGAAACCAAAGGCCGCAGCCTCGAGGAAATCGAACGCTCGTGGTGACCGGAGTTCCCCTCGCGACCTACTGCGCAGGGCCGGCCCCGTCCGCGCGAATCACCGGCGCAGGCTGCGCCTGCCCGCGCGTGGCGCGTCCGAACAACCGCCCCTCCGAATCGAACCAGAGACGATCCAGGCAGAGAAAGCGCTTCCACTCGACCCGGTCATTCGCCTTTTGATGGTACACATGCCACCACTGGCCGGCGTCATCCCGGATCGCGCAGCCGTGCCCGGGGCCAAAAAGACCTTCCGAACGTTGAACAATCGGGTTGTGCGGCGCGCGGGTGAACGGCCCCAGGGGGCTGTCCGCAACCGCGTAGCCGACGGCGTAGTTCGGGGTGTCCGCGCCAGACCCGCTGTACAGCAGGTAGTACCGCCCCGCATGCTTGATCATCCAGGGGCCCTCCGTCACATGCCCGCTGCGCTTCTCCCACTCCGACTCCGGACGCAGCAAAGGCTTGGGCTCCCCGGCAGGCTCCATCGGACTGCTCATCGCCTGGACCGAAATGCGGAATCCGGGCAACTGCACGTAGTAGAGATAGAGCCGCCCGTCTTCATCGCGGAACAGGTGGGCGTCGATCGCCTGGTCGAAAAACTTGCGCCGCATGGTGAACGGCCCCAGCGGATTGTCCGCATCGGCCACGCCCACCGTCTGATCGACTGTGTAATAGAGATAGAACCGTCCCGACGCCGGGTCGCGCCAGACGTCGGGCGCCCAGACATGCGGTTGCCCCGGACGAAACACAACCGGCCCCCTCACCCAATCCACCAGATTGGTCGATGTGAACGCACGCGTGCCGTTGTCACCGTCGACCTCCCCGGTCGCGTACAGATAGAAGATGCCTTGGTGGCGAATCACGGCAGGATCGGCAAGGTTGCCGGGCATCAGTGGATTCTGAAACGTCCGCTGCGATTCCGCCGCGCGGAGCGCAAGAGATCCGTTCGAGGCGAAGCAACAGCCGATCCAAATCAGGATCGCCAGGCTCCCGATGAGCGCTGAACCGAAGGCGAATGGACGTTTCACGGACCGCACTCTACGCCAACAGGCCGCCGCGCGTCGATAGGGGGCGCATCGGCTCAACAGTTCTCACTGTGCGTGCGGGGCCTTGACGCCGGGTGAGCAGGGAAGGCCGTCTTGACTCGTCGAACGATCCTGCGGGTCGTATCCTGGACGTGAACGACATCCTCCTGAGGATCGGAGCCGCCCTCGATGCGGCGCGTGAGGCCCTCAAGCCTTTGACGACGTGTTGAGACTGATCCACGGCCTGCCCTCCCCCCCCCCGCAGGCTCCTAACCCGCATGGTTCCCAGCGCGGCAAAGCCGCAACCAAAATGTGCAACCACGGACGGCCCAGGGCCAATTCCTGAAGTGGAGCGGCGACGGCCTCGTCGCCGACAGACACCGTCTTCACTCGCGTCGTCGGGGGACGAGCCGTCCCCCCCTCCAACCTTTCTCGCCTTCATGAATTGGCGGTGCTCACAGCCTTTGCGGCATGACACTTCTTTCAAAAGGAAAAGAAGGTGACAGAGAGTGGTACAGGATTTTCAGATTTCGCAAGAGAACTGCCATGCGGGCGCGCCGCGGGTGCGCCACTCGCATTTCAACGCCGGCTCTTCGCCTGCGCCGAACCGGCACTCGATCCGAATGGCGCTCTTGCCGGGGCCGACACGCAGCCGATCCGCCGCCACGGACACCGCGCCCAATCGCTTCCAGTGCCTGTCGTAGAGAACGGCCGCGTCACCGCCCGTGTATTCGAGGATCTGACCGGCCTGGATTGGATCGCTCAGGACGAGCGCCTCGGTTCCTTCGATCTCGATCGTCAACCCGGCCGCCTCGGTCTTGCCGCTTGCCTGCACAATGAACTGCAACGTCTGCCCCGCATGCGGATTGTCGAATGTGCTCGTCAGCGATGTCGGTTGGCCCGGCTGTTCCCGGCGCGTGTGCGCCAGTTTCATCGAGTGAACGGGCGTCAACTGCCACGCCTTCGCCCCGCGCGCCTCGAGTTCGAACTCCCGCGCAATGTCCTGCAGCGCGGGCTTGAGTTCCTCTGGAAAAGCACCCGCCAGGCGCGCCGTCTCCCACTGCTTGATCGCTTCGAGGATCCGTTCGCCCAGGCCGTTCTGGCGCACCGTGCCCGGGCTGGTCACCAGGCAGAAGCCGGCGTCAAATCCGGCCGCGCGCGCCAACAGCCACTCGGCGTCTTCGAGACTGGTCTCGGCGCCCATCTGGAACCAGCCCAGCATGCGCGGCATCAGGTTGCGCGCGTAATAGCGCTGGTTCTTGAGCCGGTACTGCGTCTGGCTCTCGCGAAACCCGGCGTACCACGGCTCACCCCAGTTCATCCGCGTGTAAATGTGCCAGTTGAAATGGCCCGGATTGCTGGCGTCGTTGATGACGCGTCCCTGCAGTTCCGGTGACAGCCGGTCGTACCAGGCCTTGGTGAAGAGCGTGCGCCCGTACTGGCCCATGCCCGTCGACCAATTCCCCTCGAGCCCGTCAAACGAGATCTGGAGCAGACCGGTCTCATTGAACAGATCCGCCAACCGCTCCGCCACCTCCTTCGACAAGGCGGCGTCGGTCAGGAACACGCGGTAGCCATGATCCATCAGCTTCCCGATCCGGCTCCCGGCGGCGTGGGCTGAGGCCTTGGTTCCCCAGGCGCCCCGCTGGCAATCGAGCAACCGCCATGGAGCATTCGTCGAGACACCTCCGTAACGGATCAGTTCCTGGCCGATCATCACGGTCTTCAACGTGTTGTTCCCCATCTGGTTGAACCAGCCGGCATCCTCGACCCCCATCTCCTTGTCCTCCGCGCCGATCGCATCCGTCAGAACCGAGGTCCCGACCCGCGCGAGGCGCTCGTCGGGCACGGGCGTGACGTAATGGTCGTTCGGCGTGATGAAATTGGACAGGGTGTGCACACCCAGGCTGACGCCCTGCTGCCGGGCACGATCGACGCAGCGTTTCATGCTCTGCCAGCCGTCCGGAAACTGGTTGGTGTGAAGTTCGAAGTGGCCCCAGGTTCGGAACGGCCCGCCGTGGTAGAGATACCGTAGGCCCGACTTGCGGGTCAACTCGAGTGCCTGGTCCACTGTCTCCTCGCCGAAGTCCACGATCAAATACGACGCAGTCGCCGTGGGCGAACGTTTGCCCCAGACGCCGTCGATGACCGGGTGCGGCAGTCCCTCGTCCAGCTCGATCCGCTCGAGCGTCGCCAACGCATCCGCCGTGGGACAACCGAACAGCGCAATCCGGCTGCCCATCACCCCGCCATCGTCGTAGGCGGGAGCCACGTACCGGCTGTGACCCCAGTTCTCAATCACCCGCTCGATGCGTCGGTCGCGACAAAACGCCTGCAAAACGCTGCCGAACTCAGTGGGCTTGGCCGTGTCGCCCCGGAACAGGTCCTTGTCCCGATGCTCGGTGGCGATGTCGCTGAAGTCGGCTCCCGCGAACAGATTGTACATCGGCATGACATCGTCTTCGGAATTCGGATAGCCGCCCAATGTCTTGATGTTCAAGGCCTGTATGCCAAGCGCATACACCGGATTGCGCACCACGCCGACGGTTTCGCCCACCACGGCCCCGATGGTCGTCGGGTAGGGCCCCCACAACACCAACTCGGCACGATCGCCAGGCTCGATTGCCACCAACTCGAACGCCACGTGCGTCGGGCGGCTCCTGGTCTGCAAGGTGGCCGTCATGCCCGCCCCCCGAAAACGCAACTTCATCCGCCCCGACGACGCGTCCCACGTCATGGCGTCCGGCATCGCGAATACCCCTGCCACACGAACTTGCAGCAACGGCGCCGGCTGCCCGGCGGCGAGATAGTTCGTGCCCGACGCGCGGTCGGCCAGCGCGATGAGCCACCCCCGATCGTCTACAGACAAGGCGAGGTGGTCGGTCTGCAGTCGAACCGGCTCGGCGGCGGCAAGACCAAGCTCGAAGAGGGTCGCCAAGGTCACATAGAGAAAAGGAGCGATCTTCATGCGCGGAGGAGTGTGAGGCTTCGCCGCCTCCTCGCCAAGCCTGCAGCGACAACCCAGGCGAAGCCTCGCTAATCCTTGCGCTGAACTCTCAGAACCGGCAAAGTCCGCGCCGCCGTGAAAACCCACATTCCCGTGAGCCAAGGACGTGGACGACTAACCGCGCCGCCTGTTCAAGGGAGTGTTCCAGCCTTTCCGCATGGCGTGGCGGCTGGACCTTTCAGGGGATGAACGAAGACGTCAGGAACGACCGCAGCCAGGATGCTGGGCCGAGAGGCGGCGGGACCATGCAGTTCCTCAGCACCCAGTGGAGCATGGTGCTGAACGCAGGCCACGACTCGGCGCCCGGCGCGCGGGCCGCGCTGGACCAGTTGTGCCGCACTTACTGGTATCCGCTCTACGCCTTTCTCCGCCGCTCGGGCCACCAGGATGCGGATGCCGAAGACCTCATCCAGTCTTTCTTTGCGAAACTCATCGAGCAGGACTGGCTCGCGACGGCCGACCCCGCCAAAGGGCGGTTCCGCTCCTTCCTCTTGATCTGCCTCAAGAGATTCGCCAGCGGCGAGGCCCGGAAGGCCCACGCGCAAAAACGAGGCGGGCAGAACCTGATCATCTGCCTTGACGACGAAAAGGCCGCCGAGCGCTACGCCGCCGAAATGGCTGAGGGATTGGCGCCCGACGAGGTTTACGACCGTCGCTGGGCGCTGACCCTTCTCGAACAAGCCTGGGACCGTTTGCGCGAGGAATGTCAGGCTGCGGAAAAACTCGCGCTGTTCGAGCACCTCCGGGCTGCCCAGGACGCCGGAACCGGGGCGGCGTCCTGCGCGGCCCTGGCCGCCTCGCTCAACCTCACCGAGTCCGCCCTCAAGTCGGCCCTGTTCCGCCTGCGCGCCCGCTACCGCGAGATCCTCCGGCAAGAGGTGGCCCAGACCGTCAGCAATGCGAGCGAGGTCGATGACGAGATTCGGCACCTGCTGCAGGTGCTCAGCCGTGGTTGAACCTTCTCATGAACCTTCTGGTTGAGCGTTGAACGTTGAGCGTTGAACGTTTCCGGTTCATGGTCCCCGTGCGCATTAAGCTGTTGAATGTCAAGACTCTCCATGAACCGCATCTTTCAGAGGGCCCCTTCGAAACGGGTTTCATGGCCGATTCCCTGCAACCGGCGGGACTTCTTCGCTAACTGTATAACGGAAGGCAGCGTACCATCCGTCACCGCCTATGACCGCCGAAGCACGATGCTCGACTTGCGGAAAGCAGCTCCCCAGAGATAGCCGGGCCGGAATCTGCCCGGTGTGCGAGTTCGCGGGGGCGCTCGAGGCCTCGCCCTGGGCTCCGACAGGCCAACCGGCTCTCCCGCTGGCCCCGGTGCGAATGGGCGATTACGAGTTGGGAGAGGAGATCGCCCGCGGCGGGATGGGCGTCGTGTACAAAGCCCGGCAGATCAGCCTGAACCGGACAGTGGCGCTCAAGATGATTCTCGCCGGGGAGTTCGCCGGGCCGAAGTTTGTCCAGCGCTTCCGGACGGAAGCCGAGGCGGCGGCGAAGCTGCATCATCCGAACATCGTCGCCATCCATGAGATCGGCGAGCACGAGGGCCGGCACTTTTTCTCGATGGATTGCGTGGACGGACCGAGCCTGCAAGACGCGGTGCGCCGGGAGCCGTTTTCGCCAAAGCGCGCGGCCACCTGTGTACGGACTCTGGCGGAGGCGGTTCACTACGCCCATCAACAGGGTGTGCTGCACCGCGATCTGAAACCGTCGAACGTCCTGCTCGGGCCGGACGATCAGCCGATGATCACCGACTTCGGTTTGGCCAAGGTTTTGACCAGCGACACGGAACTGACGATGTCCGGCCAAATCCTGGGAACGCCGGGCTATCTGCCGCCCGAGCAGGCGTCGGGTCACCGCGGCAAGGTGGGGCTCTGGAGCGACGTGTACAGCCTGGGTGGCCTCCTCTACTACCTGCTGACGAGTCGCCCGCCGTTTCAGGCGCAGGACGTCACCGATGTGCTCGACCAGGTCCTCAATCGCGAACCCGTCTCGCCCCGGTTGTTCAACCCGAGCGTGCCCAGGGACATCGAGACGATCTGCCTCAAGTGCCTCGAAAAGGACCCCGCCCGGCGCTATGCCTCGGCCCGCGCACTGGCGGAGGACTTGGGCCGCTATCTGCAGGGTGAAACAATCATGGCCCGCCCCCTCAACCGTCCGGAGAAAGTGTGGCGGTGGTGCCGACGCAAGCCGGCCCTGGCGGGAGCTCTGGCGGCGTGCGCGGTGGCGCTCCTCCTTGGTTTCATCGGCATCTCCTGGCAGTGGCGTCGGGCGGAGGGCGAAGCCCAGGCAGCGCGCCGCAGCCTGTATGATTCGGACCTGTTGTTGGCCCAGCAGGCCTTCGATGAAAACAATTTCGGCCGCGTCGAGCGACTCCTCAACAAGCACGATCCCCGTTACTCGGAACGAACCGGCGAGGACTTGCGGGGTTGGGAATGGCATTATCTTTGGGGCCAGATTCAAAGCGATGAACTCTACACGCTCGGGAGCCACTCGAACACGGTTAACTATCTCACCTTCTCTCCGGATGGACGTTGGCTGGCCTCGGCCAGCCATTATGAATTCGGCAACAACGTGAAAATCTGGGACCTGCGCGAGCGACGCCTCGCCGCGTCTCTGCCGATCGAGCGCGTCCAGCGGGTCAATGTCATGGCGTTCGCGCCCGACAGTCGCACGCTCGCTGTGGCGGATCAGGGCCGGTTGCAGTTCCATCGGGCGCCGGAGTGGCGCGAGCCGGCGCCCGACCTCACGATCTCGAATCGGTTCCAGTCCATAACGTACTCGTCCGATGGGCGGTTCCTGGTCGGACACGAGGGCAACAGCCCCTACGCGGTGCGGGTGATGGACGCGGGTGACTTTCACACGATCACCTCGTGGCCGGCGGTGAACGGACGGAGCCTTGTGCTTTCACCCGACGCTCGCTACGCCGCGGTCCAGTCCCGCCCCGAGCCGGTGGTCGTCGTGTATGAATTGGAGACCGGCGTCGAGGCCGCGCGGCTGCCGGGGCCAGGGGGCGCCTACCGCCAAGGCAGCATGCTCTTCTCACCGGATGGTCGCATCCTCGCCAGTGTGGTCGCCCGAGGCACATCCGGCTTGGGCCGGTGGGTGGACTTCTGGTCCGTCCCGGACTTCACGCTTATCCGGCGGCTCGAATGGGCGGACACGCACGTGACCGGGGTGACGTTCTCCCCCGACTCGCGCCACGCCTACCTCGCGCGCGCCGATCAAACGATCGCCGTTCACGACGTCGCCACCCTGAACCAGGTGGACTCGCTCCACGGCCATCGCGATGAAGTCTGGTGCGTGGCCGTCTCGCCCGACGGCACCCAACTGGCGAGCGGCAGCCGCGACGAAACCGTCCGCGTCTGGTCCGCCACGGTCCGGACCGGCGCGTTGACGCACTGGTCGTTCCCGCCGGCCACCCGCGAGGCGTACCTGGCCGAAGATGGTCAGACTCTTGCCACGATCTCCACCAACGAGCGGGTGCAAGTCTGGCGTACCGCGGATTTTCAATGCCTGGCGGAAGGGCCCGCGCCCTATACCCATCGCCGGAACTATTCCAACAACCACTGGACCCAAGTGGCTCTGGCGCCGCACGGGACCTCCCTGGCCGTGGGCAATGGAAACGAAACCGGACTGGGCCAAGCTGGCGCACGGCTAACCACCTTCGATGTCCCGTCCCTGCGGGAAAGCGTCGAGTTTCGGGGCCTGCGAACCTGGCCGGCGGGTCTGGCCTTCTCCCCGGATGGAGCGGCCCTGGCGGCCACCGGCTTCTTTGGCGAAGGCCAAGCGCTTGTCTGGGAAGTCGGGTCTGGCCGGCTGCGGCACACGCTGACGGGCATTCCCGGTCGCTCTGGGCTGTTGAGATTCTCTCCTCGCCAGACCTGGATGGCGATCCGGTTGGACGAGGGCTGGACTTGGGGACTGTCGGTCGGACTCTGGAAGCTGCCCCAGGCGACCCCCGTACGTATCCTGAGCAAACCCCGGCACCGCATTCTCGACTTGGCCTTCTCGCCCGATGAGCGTTACCTGGCGACGGCGGGCGAGGACGCGTCGGTCTGCCTTTGGGATGTGGCCACCGGTGCGCGCCTTTGCGATCTGAGCGGCCAGTTGACGGTCTTCACGTCCGTGGCTTGGTCGCCCCGCGGCGACCGTCTCCTCGGGGGAGGCGATGACGGCACCATCACCATTTGGGACACGGCGACGCATCAGCAGGTCGGTCGCCTCAGAGGCGACCCCAAGCCGATCCGAGGCCTCGCCTTTCTCCCGGACGGCCAGCGCCTGGTCTCCGTCAGCCTGGATTCGCTCCGCGTGTGGTCGGCGCCGTCGTTGCGCAAGACAACGGCCTCGCATTGAGCCCTCGGTTGTGGCTTTGCCGCGCTGCGCCGGGTGTATCCCCGTGGGTGATTCCGGCCGATGTTTGTTCCCGACCCGGAATTGAACCGCAGAGACACGGAGAGCGCGAAGAACAGAGTGCTGGGGCGGTTCATTGGAGTTGCTTGGGCACGAACGCGTTGGGCCGCGTCCAGTCCCGCGTCCGCGCCTGCGCGTCAACCTAAGCGCGGCTGCGATGCGAACGTTGCACAGAGCTGCTGGGGCACGAACGCTTCGGACATCGCGAAGCGTCTGGAGTGCGCGTGCTTCAGCACCGCTTTGCGTGAGACGTCATCGCTCACCGTGTTCGGAAAGCGGCGGTAAACCGCGCGTACTCTCCCGCAATGCGGGACTTCGCGAGCTCGCCACCGCTGGCACCACGACAACCTGCCGTTATACCCAACCCTCCTTCCCCGCGGCAGAGCACGGCCGATTTCTTCGCGACACGGAAGCGCCAAAAGATTCTTCAAGAATCCGCGCAACTCCCCCGCAATTTCCGCCAAGTAAGCCTGTGAAAGCACACTTATGACTGATCTGGACTATGAAGCCACATCACCATCTCCTTGGCCGTGTCCGTCGGCTCCGCAACTGCTTCCCAGGGCGACCTTCGACCCTTCGCCTATCTGGCTTGAGCGATGCCCCTCCGGCCACGGAACCTGAAGAGTCTTCCCACACATCCGTGCCCCCGACCGTAGGCGAGCGTTGTCGGCAGCAAGCGAATTCTCCAGCACGACCACCAGGATTCGCTCACCGATGGGCGGGCCTCGCATTGTCGTTGGTCACCCTGCCCGTCCTCTTGAGCATTTGCCCGGCGTTCAGCGCCCGTGCCGCGGGCGACTACCGGCGAGACGTGACGTTCCTTGTAGTTGCAGACCCACAGATCTACGAGGGTCTCGACAAGAAGCTCCAGACGTTGGACGATCTGGTCAACGGCATCAATGGGATCTCGGCAGCGAATCGGCTCGCCGAACCCCTTGGTGTGGTGGTCGTTGGCGATCTGACGCAGGACAAGAGCAATTATTGGGACTTCAAGGAATTCAACCACTTCACATCCGCCTTCGAACACGACGGCCTACTCCCGTGGCCGGTGAAGGTGAAATACCCGGTGTATGTGGGACTGGGAAACCACGATCTCCCAGCCTCTCCCGATCCGTATTGGGAAATGCTCTATAAGACGGGCCGAAAACGAGCCTGGGAGTACATCGAGAAACGGCATCGCGGTGACAGCGCACCAGTGCCGGTTTCGAGCTTCGACGACGGCAGCAAGGCCTACTCATGGGACTGGGGCATTTTCCACTGTGTCCAACTGCACCGCTACGGTGGGGACCAAGGTGGGGTGATGGTCGGTACGAATTGGGTTGACTGGGACTGGCCCTCGAGTCTGCCCTGGCTCGAGACGGACCTCGAAAAGGCCGCTCGCAAGTACGCCGAGGTCCGAAGGCCCGTTCTGGTGTTTCAGCATCTCCCCCTCGACGTCGAGGACTGGCTCGGGTTCACCACCGAACGGAGGACGGACCTCATCAACACGCTGTCTCCGTACAACGTTGTGGGTTTCTTCGCCGGGCATCAACACCCAGCTGCGACCCGTCTGGTTTCCTGGGAATTCTCCGCGAGTGATCTCGTCGAGCTCCCAACTCTGGCTGAGAAGCTGCTCCAGCGCCGACGAGCGGTTGACCGATGGCTCTTCGCGGAGTTGTCCCACACGAAGACGAACATGCTGGAAACCTGCAGGCCAGGCAAGACCCCCACCGACGAAGAACGCGACGGTCTGGTAACCAATCTGGTGCCGGATTTGAATCAGGTCCTAAGTGGTCCTCTGATCTACGATAGCGCCCGATTTGAGGGCATTGCCCTGAGCCCAGAAACAAGCACGCTGCTGTCGCAGGGTCTCGCCGCAGTCGCGCTCAAGCATCTGAACCGCCGGTTGCTCGAAGACGCTTACCCACTGATGTTGGCAAGGAAACCCAACCTGCCGGGCGTGCCGCTTGTTACAGCTTGCTACCCGCGACGGGGCTTCGGTGGCACGAAAACCCATGCCGACAAGTATTACTACGATCCGAGATTCACGGTCGCCCGCTGCACAGACGAGCGGCTGATCGTCCAGTACACTGCCGATGGCCAATCCCTGCTGGACGTTGCGGTGACGAATCACACCATCTACAGCCCCGCGCCACCGGTCCTGCGCGAGTTCTGCGCCAGTAGCAACTGGACCGCTGCGATGGCCCGACACCTGGCCGACGTCAACGGCGATGGCCGCGACGATGTCATCGGCTTCAAAGACGACGGTTGCTACGTCGCATTTGCCAGGGAGACAGAGGACGAGGGTGAACCCTTTGAGCCGCCGCGGCTGGTCCTGCGTCAGTTCGACGGACAATGGCTTGATCCTGAATGTCCCGTCTTGTTGGGTGATGTTGACGCGAATGGGCGCACTGACATCGTAGGATTTGGCTATGCAAGCGTGGTGGTCGCCTTGGCGAAGGGCGCGGGGGACTTCAGCAAAGACCAGCCATTCAGGGATCCGGTCGCCAAAGTCCCGGCTTTTAGGTTTTATACCTATGGCGCTGGATGGAGGGCGGGAGTTCATCTTCGCACCCTGGCAGACGTAGATGGCGATGGTCGGGATGACATTGTCGGGATCGGTGCCAGTGGGGACAATAGTGGACTCCGTGTCGCCTTCGCCAAAGTGAACCCTGGAGCGGACTTTCCTTTCAGTGATCCTGTTTCATGGGCGCATTACAGGAACTGGAACCAAGCCGAATACCCCGTCGTTTTGGCAAACGTGGACGGTAAACTTGGCAAAGACATCGTGGGGTTTGGATACGACGGCGTGGAGGTATGTCTATCCACTGGTAAACGGGATGCGAACGCTGTTACGTGGACAGCCCCAATCCGGATGTATGCCTTCAAGGACGGTTGGCGAGTTGGGTCTCATCCTCGGGTCCTCGCGGATGTGAACGGAGACAAGTGCGCGGATATCGTCGGCTTCGGGGATGGCGGGGTTGCCGTTGCCCTGGCGACCGGGAACCGGAACGCACCCTTCGAGGATCGCGGACTCGTGCTGGGAACCTTCGGCTACGATGCCGGCGGCTGGCGTGTCGGAGAGCACCTTCGTCTCGTTACCGATATCAACGGCGATGGTCGTGCGGACCTTGTCGGTTTTGCGGGCGCCGGGGTTGTGGTGGCCACGGCCAAGCGGGCCGGAGCTCCGGCGAGCGACCCGGTTTTCGACACTCCGGTGCAGATCATTAACGCGTATGGCTCGCTGTCCCAGGGCTGGCAGGTGGGCAAGCATCCGCGCGCCCTGGCCGACGTCAACAAGGACGGGGTGAAGGAGATTGTCGGCTTTGGCGACTTTGGCGTCTTGGTGACCCGTCTGGAGGAGTGCGGGAACGATACGGACGGCGACGGGATCCCGGACGGATGGGAGATCCGGTACGGCATGAAGCCGGCCGTGTCCGGAGATCAGCAAGGGGACCTTGACCATGACGGACTGAGCGCGCTGCGCGAGTACCAGGAAGGGACCAATCCCCTAAAGAGCGATACGGACGACGATGGCCTGCCGGATCGGTGGGAGGTCGACATGGGACTGGATGCGGATCGCTCCAACCCGTACGGAGACCCGGACCGCGACGGGCTCACCAACACCGAGGAGTACCTACAGGGCACCCATCCCCAGCAGGCCGATACGGACGGGGATGGCGTGCCGGACGGGTGGGAGGTAGCCCACCAACTCGACCCGAAGCTCGACGATGGCGGAGGCGACGCCGACGGTGACTCGGTCACCAACGCCAGCGAGTATGAGTGCGGCACGGATCCGCGCGACGCCGGGTCCGTGCTCAAGTTCGATTCGGTGGCCCGGGCGTCCGACGGAAAAGGTCTGCTCCTCTCCTGGCGGTCGGTTGACGGGAAGCGCTATACGATCTATTACACGGACGCACCGCACAGTTTAGCGTGGACCACCCTTTGCCGCCGCGTCACGGCGACGGGCAGCCTGACCTCCGTCACGGACACCAGTCCTCCCCGGCACGGTTGTCGGTTTTATCAGCTCCAACTCGATCCGTAGAGGGCATCCGCTTCGGTTCCGTCGATGCAAGCGCCGCCTTCCCGGGCGGCGCTTGTCGCTTGGCGCGGCCTCACCAGGCCGGAGTCAAACCATGGTCGCGGCAAGTCCGACGCGTCCCGGGCCAGCGCACACCCTCAGGTAGTCGGCGAGCGTCGTCACCCACCGGTCTCCCGTCGTCACCGAGTCCTTCACCCGACAGAGCAACACCTGGCGGGTCGCCTTCACCATCCCGGCAACCTTCTGCAGCCGCGCCAAATCCTCCGGAAACGGGTCCTCACTTTATGGAGGTCAACAAGATCGAGGGGTCGCAAACGGGTCAGTTCTCGATATTGGCATATCGCAACGACGAACACGCATCTCCGGCATCATGGCGCGCGAGCCGCCAATCGAGTCTGCCGATGCCGGCGCCGGCGCACTCGCGCTCTGGTCTAACCCGCCACACAACCACCGAAGTGCGCGCCAGGATCCCGGCCACATCAAAGCAACGCTTCCCTCGCCCTGATGTCAGCGATCCAGGGCTGGATCGATGACGTACAGGCCGCGAAACCCTTCATGCGTCGAGTCGAAACTGATCCGTCCGTCCGGCAGCCACCGCGGATGCAGATCGTAGTATCCGAAGAACAGATGCGCGTCCGCTGGACTGAGTCGCTGGGCTTGCCCTGGCGCCGCGGCGCGCGCATTCCCCAACGCGGAAAGCGCCGTGCCGCCGACCAGATGTTCCTTGAGGAAGAGAACCGTGGCCAGGAACTGGAAGTCGGCGTTCTTCTTCTTGCGGAAGCCGTGTCCTTCGTCCTCGGCCTTGAGATACCAGACCCGGCCCCCATGCCCGCGGATGGCCTTCACCATTTGTTCCGATTCTGACACAGGCACGCGCGGATCGTTCTGGCCCTGCGCCACAAACAACGGTTTCCGTATCTTCGTGGCGTGGGCGGTCGGCGAAATCCGGCCGAGGAATTCCGCCATCTTCGGATCCCGCTCGTCCCCGTATTCCACGCGTCGGAGATCGCGCCGGTAGTCCTGCGTGTTTTCGAGAAAGGTGAGGAAATTCGAGATGCCCACCACATCGACGCCGCATCGGAGCAGGTCGCCGAAATGAATCATCGACGCCAAAACCATGTAGCCGCCGTAGCTCCCCCCCATCACCGCGATCCGCTCCCCATCGCACCGCCTGTCCTGCCGGATCCACTCGATGATCGCGCCGATGTCTCGCACCGAATCCTCGCGCTTGAAGCCGTTGTCCAATGTGAGGAACGTCTTCCCGTAGCCCGCCGAGCCGCGCACGTTCGGGTACACAACCGCGATGCCCAATTCGTTTAGGTAATAGTTGTTTCGCGCCTGGAAGACCGGACGCGATTGGCTTTCCGGGCCGCCGTGGATGTTGATCAGCACCGGGCGCGGACCGGGAAACTCCGCCGGATCCGGACGGAAGACAAAGGCCGAGATCTTGAGCCCGTCGAAGCTCCCGATGCGGACCAACTCGGGCTCGACGAACGAGTTGGGGTCGAGGCCGCCCGTCTCGCTCTCGGTCCAGCGCGCCACCTGCCCGGTCGCGATGTCGAGCGCATACGCATCGCTCGGCGATCGGGCCGAGCTGATGGTGCAAGCCAGGTGCCGGCCATCCGCGTGCCAGGCCAGACCGCGAATCACACCGGCCGGCAGCTTGGGTCTGGGCAACGCCTGGCCGGATCGGGCGTCCATCAGATGCAGCACGCTCACGCCGTCTTCGTTGATGACGAAGGCGACCGTCTGGCTGTCGTCTGTGACGTCGAATTCCTCGACATCCCAATCGATCGCCGCCGTCAACGGCGTCACCTCGCCCGTGGCCAAATCCAAACGGCACAGGCGCCGAAACTCGGAGTCCTTGTCCGATGCAACCAGCACGCTCCGCCCGTCTTTGTCGAACTGCGCGGCCTGCCAGGCCACTTGCTCGCCCGTCTTGGGCGTCAACAGGCGCAGGGCGCCGCTCTGGACATCGACCACGTGAAGATAACTCTCGTTGATCGAGATGGACTCGCCCACAAGCAGCCGGGTGTCGTCCGCGGACCAATCCATCGCGCTCCACCCCCCGCCCGACAATTCGATCAGGCGCCGGTCGCTCTTCGGATCCGACGGGTCGATCACATACAAATCCGTGTCCTTGCCGTTGCGCCGCGTCGATGTGTACGCCAGCCATTTGCCCGAGTCCGACCAGCACGGACCCGAGTTGCGCGACGTGCCGTCGGTCAGCAGCGTCACTTTGCCGTCGGATAGATCATACCGATAGAGCTGGTAGAACTCCCCGCCGCCCACATCCTGCTGAAAGACGATGAACTGGCCGCCCTTGGGCTGGAACCAGCCTCCAGCCACCGGCTCGTCGAAAAACGTGATCTGCCGCCGCGCGCCGCCGGGCGCACGCACCAGGTGCAACTGGACGGCCTCGGCAAACCGCGTCGCAACCAGCATCTCGACGCGCTCCGGATGCCAGCTCTGAAAAGACGCCGCGCGGGATTCGAGGTACCGGCTCGCGTCCTGCCGCAGGGCGGCGGGCAGTGCCGGAATCCCGTCAGCCACCAGCCGATCGGGCACTTGCGCCCGAACGCAGAACCCACCGCACGAGGCCAGGACAACAACCAGGAGAGCCACAGCGCGGCAGAGCCGCAACCAAAACTCCTCGCGGGCCGCGCAGATTGCAGGCGATAGCACTGCCATCGCCGGGCCGCCATCCTCAATGGACGCGATTCGGCCCGGCAGTGTTGTGTCGCTCGCCCAAGGGCGATTTTCGAGGTCTTGGCGCATGGAGATCATAGGCTCTTCTTTCAGAACGCACCGAGACCGTCAACCATTCTCGGAGGCACCGGATTCGGAGGGACCCGATTCGGAGGGCCGAGCTCTGAGAGGCCCTCGGAAAGGGAGACTCCATGCAATGGCACACTGCCCCCGACCCGCCTCAGCAAAACTGTTCGAGGTGCCGCGCAGCGAGGATGAAGCCCTGTTCGCGACCCAGAGCGCTGTCCTCGTGCTCGATGCTCAGGACGCCCTTGTAGCCGGCCATGCGCAGGTGATTGATGTACTCACCCCAATGGATGCTGCCCGATCCGGGGATCACGTAGCGCCACCAGCCGCGTCCGTAAATGCCGACGCGCGCCCGCGCTTCGGCGTCGACAAGCGTGTCTTTGGCGTGCGTGTGGAAGATGCGCGGGCCGAACATGCGCACCGGCAGGAGGTGGTTGCACTCCTGGTGCACCAGGTGCGACGGATCGTAGTTCAGGCCAAAATGGTCGTCTCGAATGGTTTCGAGCAGACACTCGAAGGTGTCAATGCCCTGGAGACAGGTCTCGTACCAGTTCTCGATGGCGATCCGAATGCCTTTCTCCTTCGCATAGGCAATGATCGGAGCGTACACCTTCGCGACGACCTGCCTGATCTGCTCGATTCGCCCCATGTTCGGCAGCGGCATGCCCGTCTGCATGCAAAGCGTCGGCACACCCAACAACACCGCCGCGTCAACCATCCTGCGGGCATGGCGCTCAAACGCCTCGCTGCCTCCCGGCTCGCACGCATTGCCGAAACTGGCCAGACCGCTGATCTCGAGCTTGCGCTCGATGAGCATCCGCTTGACGTCGTCCGCCTTGGCGGCATCGAAGGTCACGGGATCGATGTGCTTGCTGCCGGGATCGGCAACCACCTCGAGACACCGAATCCCAGCGTCCCGCGCAAAATCCAGGACCTCGACAAGCGGTTTCTCGCCAAACGGAGCGGTCAACATCCCGACCCGCAACCCCTGCGGCGTTGCGGCCGATGCGGTTGCGGCCACGACCGTCTTGCCCGCCGTCTCGCCCAGCACCACCCCAATGGCGCCGGCGGCCGAACCAAGAAACCCTCTGCGCGTCACAGTCTGCATAGTCGATTGGATTTGAATTCAGAATTCAGTTTGGACGCTCCGGCCCTGACAGCCATCGGCCATCGGCCCCCTGCGTCGCGTTTGTGCGCGCCAGTGTTGTCTCGCAGCCGACAGTCAGCAAGCCCATTCCCGCGATGCACTTCTGCACTTCGGGGGCACAACCAAAAGCTCGACGTGGACTCAGTAGTCGATTAGAGTTCTCCAATCCCAGAACTTGGTGCGATCATGTCAAGCACGGCCCGCATGTCTGTCCCGTCCATTTCGCGAGACCTCGCGGAGCGAGGACTTCGGCTGGCTCGGCCCAGCCGCGCGGGAAAGGAGGGCGGGAAAACGGCTCAGCGGGTTCACGCCGATTGCCAATGAAAGCCGCGTCTTCCAGCGCGCCTCGCGTTTTGGTGGCCGATGACCAGGAACACGTGCGCGAGGCGCTCCGGTTGCTGCTCAAGCAAGAGGGGTTCAAGATCGAGACCGCCTGTTCGCCGGCGGAAGTTCTTGCGGCCCTGAACGGCGCCGAGTTCGATGCCGCCTTGATCGACCTCAACTATGCGCGCGACACGACGTCTGGGCAGGAGGGGCTCGATCTGCTGGGCAGACTGCAGGCCTTGGACAGCGCCATGCCCGTCGTGGTCATGACCGCCTGGGCGACCATTGGCCTGGCAGTGGAAGCGATGCGGCGTGGGGCGCGGGACTTCGTCCAGAAACCCTGGGACAACACACGTCTGCTGACCATCCTGCGCACGCAGGTCGAATTGTCCCGCGCTTTGCGACACGGGCGTCGGCTCGAGGCCGAGAATGCGCTGCTGCGCGGCGAGGGTGGTCCGACGCTCATCGCCGAATCGCCCGCCATGCGGCAGGTAGTGGCACTCATTGCGCGCGTCGGCCCCTCCGAGGCCAACGTGCTGATCAGCGGCGAGAACGGTACGGGGAAAGGAGTCGTCGCCCGCGCGGTCCATGCAGGTTCGCCCCGCGCGGCCAAGCCGTTGGTGGTGGTGAACATGGGCGGGCTCGCGCAAGGCGTGTTCGAGAGCGAGTTGTTCGGCCACGTGAAGGGCGCGTTCACCGATGCGAAGAGCGATCGGGTCGGACGCTTTGAACTCGCCGACGGTGGCACGCTGTTCCTGGACGAAATCGCCAACATCCCGCTGAACGAGCAGGCCAAGCTGCTGCGGGTGTTGGAAAGCGGCGAGTTCGAGCGGGTGGGGTCCTCCCGCACCTTGCGGGCCAATGTGCGCCTGCTTTCGGCAACCAACGCTGACCTTGCGGCGCAGGTGCAGGCCGGTCGCTTCCGCCAAGACCTGTTGTTTCGGCTCAACACGGTCGAGATTTGTCTGCCGCCGCTGCGCGAACGGCGGGAAGACATTGCGCCGCTCGCAGCTCATTTTCTGGGACAGCACGCGCGACGCTATCGGAAGGCGCTGACGGGCATCGAACCGGCCGCACTGGCCCTCCTCGAACATCACTCGTGGCCGGGCAACGTGCGGGAACTGGACCACGCCCTCGAGCGCGCGGCGCTCCTGGCGCAGGGACCTGTTCTTCAACCGGACGACTTTGGCCTGCGCCCGGCGAGTGAGGGTGCGTCGCGGCTTGAAGACATGAGCCTCGAGGACATGGAACGGTTTCTGATCCGAAAGGCGCTGGCCCGGTGTGACGGCAATGCGCTCAAGGCCGCCGAGTTTTTGGGCCTCAGCCGGAGTGCGTTCTATCGCCGGCTCGAGAAGTATGGTCTGTGATCCGTGTTCAGGCGACTTCCACACAACTGGCAGGTGTTGGTGCTGGCCCTGGTGACGGCGATGCCGGCGGTGAGCGCCACAGTCTATCTGCTTTGGCGCCCGACGCCGCCGCCCTGGCTGCGGTGGACATTGTTGCTCCTCGTCAGCATGGCCTGGATCGGCTTCGCGCTCATGGTCCGAGCCCGCGTGGTGCGACCGCTGCGCACCTTATCGGGTCTGCTCGCCGCCCTGCGCCAAGGCGATTTCTCCATTCAAGCTCGCGGCGCCCGGGCCGGCGACCCGCTGGGCGAAGTGATCCTGGAACTTAATGGCCTGGTCGACCTCCTCCGGCAACAGCGCCTCGGCGCCCTCGAAGCGACCGCCCTCTTGCGCACTGTGATGGAGGAAATCGACCTCGCGGTGTTCGCATTCGATGACACCCAGCGCCTGCGCTTGGCCAACCGGGCGGGGGAACGGTTGTTGGCCCAGCCCGTCGAACGATTGACCGGACGCACCGCGGCCGAATTGGGATTGGCGGAGTGTCTGGAAGGGGAACCGGTCCGCACCTTGCAGGCGGCCTTTGCCGGTGGCCTGGGGCGCTGGAACATCCGACGCAGCACCTTCCGCCAAGGCGGCCGACCGCACCAATTGCTGGTCCTGGCTGACCTGAGCCAGGCCTTGAGGGAGGAAGAGCGACTGGCTTGGCAACGGCTGCTGCGCGTGCTCGGACATGAATTGAACAACTCGCTCGCGCCAATCAAGTCGATCGCCGACAGTCTCGCCCGGCTGCTCGAACAGGACCCGTTGCCCGAGGACTGGCGCGAGGACAGCCGTCGCGGCATGGAGGTTCTCAGCGGGCGGGCCGAAGCGCTCAGCCGGTTCATGGAGTCCTACTCGCGGCTCGCCCGCCTGCCGCACCCAAGGAAGGGACCGGTCGATTTGGGGACCACGATCCGCCGGGTGGCGGGCTTGGAGACGCGGCTGGCCGTCAGCGTCAGGCCGGGCCCCGACTTGGTGGTCCAGGCCGACAGCGATCAGATCGAACAATTGCTGATCAACCTGGTGTGTAATGCCGCCGATGCGGCCCTCGAGACCAAAGGCGCTGTCACGCTGCGGTGGGCGAAGGCCGGGGCGCAGGTCGAGGTGTGCATCGAGGACGAAGGCCCGGGGCTGAGCAACACGGCGAACCTCTTTGTGCCGTTCTTCACCACCAAGCCCGGCGGCTCGGGCATCGGCTTGGTGATCAGCCGTCAGATTGCCGAGGCGCACGGGGGCAGCCTGCAGATCGAGAACCGCAAGGATCGGCAAGGCTGCATCGCGCGGCTGAGGTTGCCGCTGGGATGAGTCAAGGCCAAGGGAGGCGGCCTGTTCCTTATTGTCCAAGGGTGGGGGATGTTCGCCGCGACGCGCCTGGCCTCGTTTCCGGCAAACCAAGCGTCGGGTTTCTTGAGGTACTCTCCTGGGTCGGCCGCGGCGGGACCGACCGCCAAGCAGACGGCGATGGTGGCGAGAACGTGGCTGCGAGACATAGGCATTGAAGAACAAACAACGTGAATCCCCGAACGCTCCGGCTCACCGACACCGGGCCAATCGTGCCCGATTGCCAGCCGAGACGCGATCCCGGCATTCAGATGCAGCCGCCTTGTTCGCCCCTGACCCAGAGGAAATCAACCACAAAGAACGCAGTGCAAGGAGCAGGATCACACGAGCGAGAAGCGATTTGGACTCAGGCCAGCGGCGGCGTCCCGCTTTTGGGATTCGACTTCCCATTTGCGGGAAAGCGCGCTGTACTCGACCGCCGAACAGCCTTCGTCCAAGTGACTGTCTGGGAACGTTTTACGCAATGTTCTCCCGCTTGGCACGTCGAATGCGAGCGAGGTGGTCCGACGCGAATCGACCGATGCAAGATGGAACCGATTTTGAGAGCAATTGACCAAGATCGAATTATGCCAGTGATCTCCAAATTCTACGGAATCGTCATCCGCATGCTGTTCGTTCGGTGTCTGGCGGCCCGTTTCCATGCCTTCTACGGAGACTATGAACTCGTCGTGAGCATCAATCCGCCTCGCGTGCTGGAAGGCTGCGCGCCGGCTCGAGCCTGTGAGCTGGTGCTGGAATGGGCAAGCGCCCATCAATCAGAGTTGATGGAGGACTGGCGCCGTTGCAGTGCAGCGCAGCCGCCGGTGCCGATCGCGCCACTCGCATGAACCCGCTTCCCCACCTCTCCCCTCGGAAGGCCGAGCCCCGCCAGGCCCGGAATGGGGACACTGACCGTCTCGAGCCAGGGACTCGCGGAGTTCCTTCCTGCGAGCCGAATCCTCGACCACGGAGATTCCCTTTTTCCTGACCATGGACATCGACCGACCCGATCTTGCCCGTGCGCGCGGGCGCCGCCGTTTTGTTCTCCTCAGCGGCAGCGGCCTGGCGGTGGTGGCGCTGACTGTGGGCCTGGCGCAACTCAAGCCGGCGGCTCCCCGCGTGGAGAAGGCGGCAATCTACACCGACACCGTCAAGCGCGGCGAGATGCTGCGCCAGGTGCGAGGCAGTGGCGCGCTCGTGCCAGAGGAAATCCATTGGATTCCCGTGACCACGGCGGGACGGGTGCGGGCGATTCTCGTGCTGCCGGGCGCCCGGGTAGCGGCGGACACCGTGCTGGTGGAGCTGAGCAACCCCGAGATCGAGCACGATGTCTTCGAGGCCGAATGGCAAGTCAAAGGCGCCGAGGCCCACCTCGCCCGGCTCGAGGTCCAACTCGAGAGCGAGCGGCTCGCGCAGGAGGCCACCGCGGCCGCCTTGGACGCGGACTGCCGCGTGGCCAAGCTCGACGCCGAGGCAGACGAGAAACTCGTTGCTGAAAAGCTGATCGATCGGATCACGGCGATGCGGTCGCGGACCCGGGCCGACCTCCTGTCGACGCGCTGCGACCTGGAATCGCGTCGGCTGGTGATTCTGGAGGGGGCGCACAAGGCGCAGATCGCCGCGCAGGAAGCCGACTTGGCGCGCCTGCGGGCGACACTCGAACTGCGGCAAGAACAGCGGGCTGCCCTGAATGTCCGCGCGGGGATCGATGGCGTGCTGCAGCGGCTTGGCGACCGCGAATCGCTCCAAGTCGGCCAGCAGGTTGCCGCCGGCGCCAACCTCGCACGCGTGGCGAACCCGGCTCGACTCAAGGCCGAGATCAAGGTGGTGGAGACCCAGGCCAAAGACATCCAGCATGGGCAGAAGGCCGAAATCGACACCCGCAACGGCACGGTGTTGGGGCACGTGGTCCGCATCGACCCTGCGGTTATCAACGGCACAGTCACGGTCGACGTGGCGTTGGACGGCCCCTTGCCGAGAGGCGCCCGTCCGGACCTCAGTATTGAAGGCACCATCGAACTGGAGCGTCTCGACGATGTTCTGTATGTCGGACGCCCCGTCCACGCCGACTCCGCTGGCACGTTGGGCCTGTTTCGGCTCTCCCCGGACGGCAAAGAGGCGGTGCGCATCCCGGTCCAACTGGGCCGCAGTTCCGTCAGCACCGTGGAGATCGTCAGCGGGCTGGAAGTCGGGGACACGGTGATACTCTCGGACATGTCGCCGTGGGATGCCCATGATCGCGTTGTCATCGATTGAAGCTCCAGGAACCAGAGCGAACGTGCAACATCCAACGCTCAACCTCAGACGTTCAACGGACGATTCGTTCGAATGCTATGAACACCAACAACACCCTGATCACCCTGGAAGGCATCACCAAGGTCTTCTACACCGACGAGGTTGAAACCCACGCCCTCGCGGGCGTGCACCTGCAAGTCAAACGAGCCGAGTACGTCTGCATTGCCGGTCCGTCCGGCTGCGGCAAATCGACTCTCCTGTCGATTCTCGGTCTGCTCGACACGCCCACGGAAGGCCGCTACATGCTCAACGGACAACCGGTTGCCTCTCTTGGCCACGCGGCGCGCGCCCGCATCCGCAACCGCGAAGTAGGGTTCATCTTCCAGAGCTTCAACCTGATCGGCGACCTGACTGTCTACGAGAACGTCGAGTTGCCTCTGACCTATCGTGGCCTCAACGCCACCGTGCGAAAACAGCGGGCCCATGAGGCGCTCGAGAAGGTTGGCATGTCGCACCGGATGAAACATTACCCCTCGCAGCTTTCAGGCGGCCAGCAGCAGCGCGTGGCCGTGGCCCGCGCCTTGGCCGGGAAACCCTCGATCCTGCTGGCCGACGAACCGACCGGAAATCTTGACTCGAAGAACGGCGAAGCGGTGATGGAGTTGCTGCGCGCTCTGCACCGCGAAGGCGCCACCATCTGCATGGTGACCCATGACCCCCGCTTCGCCCGGCACGCGGAGCGAACGGTGCATCTCTTCGACGGCCGAATTGTGGAGGAAGTGATGAGTGAGGAGTGATGTCACTCATCACTCATCACTTATCACTCGTCACTCATCCCTCATGAACGACCTGCGCTTCGCCCTTCGCCAACTGCGCCGCAACCCGGGTTTCACCGCCGTGGCCGTGCTCACGCTCGCGCTTGGCATCGGGGCGAACACCGCGATCTTCAGCGTGTTCAAGGCGTTGGTTCTGGAACCGCTGCCGTACCGCGACCCGTTGCGGCTCGTCCACGTCTGGAAGTCGGACATCGCCATCCACGATTTCATGCCGCTCTCCGGGCCGGACTACTTCGATCTGCGTGCTCAGAACCGCTGCTTCGAGGAGCTCGGGGCTTACGCGACCGCGCGGCATAACCTCGGGGGCGATCCGCCGGTTCGGGTCCAAGGCATCCTTTGCACGGCTGCCATTCTCCGGGCCTTTGGTGTTCAACCTGCCTTGGGACGTTGGTTCACCGAGGCCGAAGAGACAGAAGGCACGCGGCGAGTCGTGGTGCTGAGCCATCGGCTCTGGCGGGAACGCTACGCGGGGGACTGCGGCTTGGTGGGACGCAGCATCGTGGTCAACGGCGAGGGGCACGAGGTCGTCGGGATCACGCCGCCTGGTTTTCAGTTTCTGTCCCCATGGTATCGCGGGAGTCCATTCGAAGTGTGGACGCCGCTGGTGCTCTCCCGCGACGAGAAGGAGCGCAATGGGTGCTACTATCTGGGGTTGGGGCGATTGAAAGCCGATCGGCCGATCCGGGCGGCGCTCGAAGGAGCGCAGACGGAACTACGAGCCATTGGTCAGCGCGTCGCCGAGGCTCACCCGGCGACGCACTATCGCAAGGTGTTTTGGGCCTATCCGCTCGTGTTTCAGTGCGTCGGTGGGAGCGTTCTCGGCCGGCTCATTTTGTTGTTCTGGATCGCCGGTTTGGTGTTGCTGGTTGCCTGCGCCAATGTCGCCAGCCTGCTTCTGACGAAAGGGGCGGAGCGACAGGCGGAAGTCGCGGTCCGATTCGCCTTGGGCGCCGCCCGAGGGCGAATAATCCGGCAATGGCTCACCGAGAGCCTGCTCTTGGCGCTCATCGGCGGCCTGGCGGGCGCGGGCCTCGCCGCCGCCGGACTGGGACTGCTGCATGGATTGCTTCCCGGCGATCTGCAAAGGGCGGAGGGCATTCGGATCGATCAGTGGGTCTTGCTCTTCAGCTTAGGTCTGTCGGGCGTCACCGCCGTCATCTGTGGCCTGATCCCGGCCCTGACCGTCTCCCAGACGCGGCCCATGGAAATCATCAAGGGGGGTGGTTCGAGCGGCGGATCCAGCCGCCAGGCGCGTCGTCGGCTCCTTCCCAGGCTCGCGGTTGCCCAGCTTGCCATCGCTCTGTGCGTGGCCAACCTTGCGATCCTCATGCTGGTCAGCTACGGGAGGGTGTTGGCTACCCCGCAGGGATTCGAGGAACAGCGAGTGTTGACCGCGGACGTCTGGCTCTGGGGAGACCGTTACAGGGAGCCCGAGCAGAAGACTCATTTCTGGCGTCAACTGCTCGAACAGGCTGAAGCCCTACCCGGGGTCGAAGCCGCAGCGGTGACAACCAAACTGCCTCTGGAGGGGGGGCGCAACGGCGAGATTCTCGTCGAGGGCGAAGTCTTCGATATGCAGGCCAAGCACCCGTTGGTGGAAATGTCGTGGGTTTCACCCAGTTACTTCAAGGCTATGGGCATTGCTCTCGTCAGGGGACGGACGATGCCGCCGGGCACAGGGATTGGCGGAGTGCATGAGGCGGTCGTGAATCGTGCGTTGGCCGAGCGGTACTGGCCTGGGCAGGACGGGCTGGGGCATTCCCTGCGACCCAACAGCCCCGAGCCGACGTGGACGGCAGTGATCGTGGGTGTTGTCGAGAACGTCCGGCAATGGGGTGCCGAATCCAAGCCGCTGCCGGAAATCTATTTTCGCTACGATGCCGAGCCAGCCGTGGGGGCCAAGTTAATCGTTCACTCCGCCGCTGAACCGGTGCTCCTGGTGCCGGCACTGCAACGGGAAATCGCCCGGCTCGACCCGGACATGCCATTGTCCGATGTCCGCACCATGCGGCACGTCATCACCGCCTCCACCGCGCATCGCAAGTTCGTTACGCGGCTGATCGAGCTGTTCATGGCCACGGCCCTCCTCCTCGCGCTGGTCGGTGTCTACGGGGTCATCTCCTATCAGGCGACCCATCGGACGCGGGAATTCGGCCTGCGCTTGGCATTTGGCGCTTCGCGGCGCCAGATCCATCGTTTGGTGCTCCGCCAGGCCCTGTGGATTGCTGGCTGGGGAACACTCTTCGGTCTGGGGGCCACCCTCAACCTCGCCTTTGTCCTGCGCCACTTGCTCTATGGTATCGACCGGCTCGACGTTTTTGCCCTCGCCCTGGCTGTTGTCCTGGTGGTCGTCGCCACGCTGGTGGCAGGTTCCGTCCCCGCGTGGCGGGTGGGACGTGTCGATCCGATCAACGCACTGCGATATGAATGAGGGGATTTCAGATTTGGGCGTTGCGATTTGCGATTGGGCGGCCCGCGGCCGTCAATCGAGAAGCGGCAATCATGGCGATGAGATCGCCGGCTTCTTGCTGCAAGGACTCGGCGGGCTCCTTGGCCAGCAACGCCGAACAGAGCCTGGAAAAGAGAATCTATGAAATGGAAACAGATCACGAAGACTCCCCTATTGACGGCTCTGGCCCTTGTTTGCCTCAACCTCAGCCCTTTTTGTCAGGCAGCGTCAGGCGAACTGACCGACCTCGGGCAGCGGATCAGCATCGACGTAACCAACGCGTCGCCGCAATCCGTCTTCAGGCTGTTGGCCGAGGTCCTCGAGTGCCAAATCAAGGTTCGTCCCAAGTTGAAGACGCCGATCACGCTGCGCCGCGCGGACGCTCGTGTCGCGGACATCCTCGCCACGCTCAGCCAACTCATCGACTGCGAGTGGAGGTTCGATGGGAAGAACCTCTACATCCGGCCAATGCCGGCGAGCCGAAAGCACATGCAGCGTGCGCAGGACGCTTTCGACAAGAAGCTGGCGTCGCCGCTACCGGCCGGCCTGCGGTTCGAGAGTGTGCCGCTGAAGAGCGCCCTCAACGCCGTCGGGAAAGCGGCGCGTCTCGAACTCCAACCCTGGAGGGACGAGGGCGACCACCAGGTGACGCTGGATGTCGGCGGCAAGACGGTGGACGAGGCCCTGAAGGACCTGATCGCTCAGATTCCGAGCGCCGAGGGCGTGGTGATGATCCGGCACCCGAACTTCGGAATGGCCCAGCGACGCTACTTCGCCAGCCCTGAGCAGAAGCGCTCAAACGAATCATGAATGACCTGCGCATTGCATTTCGGATGTTGGTGAAAAGCCCCGGGTTCACGCTGGCGGCGGTGGTGACGCTGGCGCTGGCCATCGGGCTGAACACGACGATTTTCAGTTTGGTGAATCCGGTTTTGTTTCGGCCGTTGCCCGTCCGGGATCCGGATCGTCTGGTGTTTCTCTACGAGATGAATTCCGTCCTAAAGGAGTCCCGTCTTCCCATCGCCTATCCCGACTATCTGGACTGGCGGGCGCAAAACCGGGTCTTCGACGATGTGGGCGTGTTTCACGGGGATTCGTGGACGGTCACCGGTCGCGGCGATCCAGAGCGAATCCGGGGCGCCCGGATTTCCGCCACGTTGTTTTCGGTGCTGGGCGTGGCCCCCAGGCTGGGGCGGGACTTTCGGAAGGAGGAAGACCGGCCGGGCGCCGAGCCGGTCGTCTTGCTGGCTTACGACTATTGGCAGCGACGGTTCGGCGGAGACACGAACGTCGTCGGCCAAATCCTGAGCCTGAATGCCGTCAGCCACACCATCGTGGGCGTGATGCCGCCGGGATTCCGGTTCCCTGAAGCGGCTGCTGTCTGGACGCCCGTGGTGATCGAGGCTCCGGAAGAAAAGCGGGGCCTTCATGACCGCATCGAGGGGATTGCGCGTTTGAAACCGGGCGTCACGTTCGAACAGGCCAAGGCGGACTTGCTCCGGATTAGCCGGGACCTGGAGGCGCAGTATCCTGCATCAAACACCGGCAGGTCGGCGGTGGTTCGGCTGCTACGGGAGGAAGCGGTGGAGGACTTCGCCCTTACCTCGTGGGTGCTGCTCGGCGCCGTGGCTTTTGTCCTGGCGGTGGCTTGCGCAAACGTGGCGAACATGTCGCTCTCCCGCGCGTTGGATCGGCAAAGAGAATGGGCGATCCGCCTGTCGCTGGGTTCGTCTCGCTGGCGTTTGATCCGTCTGCTCCTGACCGAGAGCCTTCTCTTGGCGGCCACGGGCGCGGTGCTCGGACTGCTTCTCGCCCAATGGGGCTTGGCCCTCGCGCAGACCCTGGTGCCCGCCGACGCCCCGTTTTGGCTCGATTTCAGCGTGGATTATCGGGTCCTGCTTTTCACCGCGGGCGTGGTGGTCGGGAGCTGCCTGCTATTCGGCTTGGCCCCCGCCTGGCACGCCTCCCGCATCAATCCGGTCGAGAATCTTCGCTCCGGGAGCCCGGCCGCCGGAGACCAACCCCGACAGCGGCGATTGCGTGGAATCCTCGTGGCGTCGGAAGTGGCGCTCGCGCTTCTCTTGCTGGGCGGAACGCTGGTCATGATCCAATCGCTCTGGAATCTCCAGCGCGCCGATGCCGGCTTCAATCCGCGGGGCGTCCTGACCTTTTCCGTGACGCTGTGGCAGGGAGAATTCAGAGAACCAGCCCGGCGGATCGCGTTCTTTGAGGACTTGCAGCAACGCCTAGCCGCGCTTCCCGGCGTGAAAACCGCCGCCGCGATTTACAATCTGCCCCTGCGCGGCGATTGGTGGAGCCAGGCTTTCTACCTCGAAAACGAGCCGGAGGAGCTGTCCACTCAGAGGCCGGCCGGCACCATGCGGATTGTCACCCCAGGCTACTTCCGCGCCATGGAAATCCCCGTGCTGCTGGGGCGCGATTTCAACCCAACCGACCAACGGACGAGTCAACCGGTGGTCATCATTGATGAGAGTTTTGCCCGACGCTACTTTCCGGACGAGAATCCGCTGGGCCGGCGGGTCAAAGTAAGCAATCGCCCTGATGTGTGGTGGGAGATTGTGGGCGTGGCGCGTGACGCCAACCACTACGGACTCCTCAGCGAGCGGACCCAGTCCGGCTTCTACTTCCCTTACATCCAGCAACCAAGTTTCGCCATGACCATCGTGTTGAAGGCCGAGAAGTCGGGCACGCCGGGGTTGCTGACTGCCGCCCAAAACGAGGTGCGCCGACTCAATCGGGACGTGCTGGTGGAGTCGCCCCGGCTCATGCAGGACGTGATGGCCCGCGCCTATTGGCAGATCTCATTGCTCGGAAAGCTGCTCGCCGGCTTCGCGGCGCTCGCGCTGGTGCTGGCCGCCGTGGGCATCGGCGCGGTGGCCAGCTACACCGTCTCGCAACGCACCCACGAGATCGGCGTGCGCCTGGCATTGGGTGCCACCAAGCGCGAGGTCGTTCGCCTGGTGCTGAAGGATGGATTCCGACTGGCTCTCGCGGGCACTGGAATTGGCCTGCTGGCCACTTGGGGACTCCTGCGTGCATTCCAAAGTGAACTCTATGGCGTCAGCGCGGCCAATCCCGGCCAGTACCTGCTCCTAGCGTTGGTGCTGGGGATCGTGGTCTTGACCGCCTGCTACCTGCCGGCCCGTCGGGCGGCGAAGGTCGATCCCCTCGTGGCGCTGCGGTATGAATGAGGGGATTTCAGATTTGCGATTTGCGATTTGCGATTGGGCCGCCCGCGGCCGTAATCCGGGAGGCGGCCATGACGGCAGTGAGTTCGTTGGCCTCTTGATGCAGGGACTCGATGCGCTCTGTTGTCAGCAAGCCACCGTCAACAATCAACTCCATCCAGTAGGCCGACTCGTCGGCCTCTCCTTCGACAGTGCCCAACTTCGCGATGAACTCGGCTTTCGAGCGCCCACGGCAGGCCGCGCGATAGTCCGCCCCCACGGATGTCCCGCTTCGTACCAACTGTCCGCCAATGGCACGGGGTTCGAGGGTGTTGGGCAACGCGCGGACGAGTTTCAACACCCGCAAGGCGAATTGCCGAGTCCGCTGCTTCAACTCTGATTCGGTCATATAACCTCCCTTTCTCAATACAGGCGGCGCCAACGTTCCGCTCCAATCGCAAATCCATGCACGATCTTCGCTTCGCTCTCCGCCAACTCCGTCGGAACCCCGGTTTCACCGCCGTGGCCGTGCTCATGCTCGCCCTGGGCATCGGCGTCAACACGATGATCTTCAGCATAGCCAATGGCGTGGTGTTGCGCCCGCTGCCGTTCCATGACCCTGAACGGTTGGTGTTCCTCTTTGAAAACAATCTGCCGAAAGGGGTCAAACGCATGTCCCTCTCCTATCCGGATTACCTGGACTGGAAGGCGCAGAACACGGTCTTCGCGGACCTCGGGCTTCAGGGGGAAAGGGTGTTCACCCTCACCGGGCGGGCGGAACCCGTGCGGGTGGAAGGCGCGGTGGTCACGGCGAGCCTGTTCTCCCTCTTGGGGGTTCAACCGATGCTGGGACGTCAGTTCACGAGCGACGAAGACCAACCGGGAGCGGCACCGGTCGCGATCCTCAGCCACGGTCTGTGGCAACAGCGTTTCGGTGGTGATGCGGACCTAGCCGGTCTGACGCTCACCCTCGACGGGCGCAGCCACACGGTTGTCGGCATCATGCCCCCCGGGTTCGCGTTCCCCGAGGCGGCGCAGTTGTGGACACCGCTGGTCGTCGACGCCCCGGAATCGCAGCGACCGAGCCATCTCTATAAAGGCCTGGCGCGCCTCAAACCCGGGGTCACCCTCGATCAGGCGGGCGCCGAGCTGAACACGATTGCCCGACGCATCGCTGGGGCGCATCCCAAGACCCACACGCATGTCGGCGCGACGCTCGGCCCGCTGCGGGATTACTGGGTGGACGAGTGGTCGGTGAGGGTCTGGCTGCTCCTGGGGGCGGTGAGCTTCGTCCTGGCCATCGCGTGTGCCAACGTGGCCAACCTTCTTCTCGCACGCGCCCTGTCGCGCCGAAAGGAATTCGCCATCCGTGCAGCTCTGGGCGCCACGCGCTGGCGGACCATCCGGCAACTGCTCATCGAGAGCTTCCTGTTGAGCGGGGCAGGCGCCCTGATCGGCCTGGCGCTGGCGCGCTGGGGTGTGGACGCGTTTCTGGCCGTCATCCCCGTCGATGTTCCGTTCTGGATGCAGTTCAGCGTCGACGGACGCGTGCTGGCGTTCACGCTCGCCGTCGCCACGGTCACCAGCGTGCTCTTCGGACTGGCACCGGCCTGGGGTGCGGCGCGAGCGGACCTGACCGAGACCCTCAAGGACAACGCCCGCAGCGCGACTGGCGGCCACGCTCCGTCTCGCCTGCGCAGGGCGTTGGTGGTGGCCGAAGTCGCCCTGGCCGTAGTGCTCTTGAGCGGGGCGGGTCTGATGACCGTGAGTTTCCTCCGGCTCCTCCAGGTCGATCCGGGTTTCAATCCCGAGCGGGTCGTCGTGTTCGACGTGTCGTTGCCGCCGGAGAAGTACGCCGACGCGAGCCACCGGACGGCTTTTTATCGCAGCTTGTGCGAGCGCCTGAGCCACGTGCCGGGCGTCCAGGCCGCCGCCGGCATCTCCCATCTGCCGTTCGGAGACAACCATTGGGCCAACATCTATACCGTCGAGGGCCAGGAGGCTCTCCGGCCCTCCGAAGTGCCGTATGGGCCGGTGCGAGTCGTCACCCCCGCGTACTTCCGAACCCTCGAAATCCCGTTGCTCAAGGGACGCGACTTCAGCGACATCGACACGGGCGAGGCTCCGGGCTCCACCATCATCGACGCCGCCTTTGCCCGGCGCTATTTTCCGACCAACGACCCGCGCGGCCACCGGATCAAGCTGGCCTATCCGAGCGATCCCGGGAGGTGGATGACAATCGTCGGTGTGGCGGGCGAGGCGAGACAATACGGATTCAGTCAGAAGCAAGAGCCCGGCTTCTACCTACCGCACGCGCAGGTTCCCTTCGGCGACCTCACCATGACCGTGCGCACGGCGGTGGCCGACCCGGCGAGCGTCACGGCCGCCCTGCGTCACGAGGTCCATCAACTGGATCCAGACCTGCCGGTGGCCAACCTCCGCACGATGCCGGACGTGGTGAACCGCTCCTGCTGGGCGCAGCGTCTGCTCAGCCAGCTCTTCGCCCTCTTCTCAGTGCTGGGGATCGCCCTGGCTGCCGTAGGGATCTATGCCGTCATGGCCTGCAGCGTCCTGCAGCGCACGCACGAGATCGGCGTCCGCATGGCTTTGGGCGCCCGACGCTCTGATGTCCTGAAGCTGGTGGTGCGCCATGGCATGGGTGCCGTGGTTCTCGGCATGATCCTGGGACTCGCGGCGAACCTCGCTCTGCTGCGTTTGCTGGCAGGCCAATTGTATGAGGTCGGCCCCTTCAATCTCCCCACGTATGCAGCAGCCGCCTTGCTCCTCCTGGTCGTGGCGTCGGTGGCATGCTCCCTTCCCGCCCGCCGGGCGGCCCGAGTCGATCCGATGGTGGCGCTTCGGTGCGAGTGATGAGTTCCGACCGGCAACGCGGGTCGGTGAGAGGTAATTCGGCTTGTCAGCGCCTGTGGACCGGACGTAGTTTTGGAGCGTGTTGTTGGCATTCGCATTTCCCCACAGTGGATGGTCGCGCACAGCCGAATGCCGCACCCGATTTTCCGCACGCAACAACCCGTCTTTGGGACGGCTGCAAGCCGGTTCACGGTCCTCGGGCGCATTTAACTGTTGAACGTCAAGGCTCTCCATGATCGAACTCATACAACTCCCCTACAGCCCGTTCTGCCTGGTCCAACGCCGCATCCTCGACTACGCACGCGCGCCCTATCGGGTTGTCAACATCCCCAACGGCGACCGATCGCTGGTCTGGCGTCTGACCAAGCATCGCTATTACCAGGTTCCGATCGTCCGGGACGGGCGCTCGGTGGTGTTCGAGACGGATGCCGATTCGCAAGTCATTGCGAAATATCTCGATGCCAAGCTGGGGCTGGGGCTGTTCCCGCCCGAATGGGACGGCACACAAAGTGTGCTCTGGCGCTACTTCGAAAACGACATCGAGGCAATCGGCTTCAAACTCAACGACATCTATTACCGGGAAAACCTGGCCAAGGGCGAATGGCTCGATTTCATCCGGCACAAGGAGCGGAAGTTCGGGCGGGGCTGCCTTAGCCAATGGCGGGCCCAGCAGCAGGACCTCCTCGCGCAGCTCGAAAAGCGGCTCTGCCCGTGCGAGCAAATGCTCTATCATCGCCCTTACCTGCTCGGCGAGCGCCCGCTGTTCGCCGATTTCGACCTCTACGGCATGCTGGCGAATTTCCTCTATTCCGGTCATTACCGCCTGCCCACGAAACACGACCGCCTCGCCGCCTGGTACACCCGTATCCACAAGCTTCGTTTCAAGCCCGCCTAGCCGCATATCTCACATCCCGACGGTGCAAAAGGCGGTCAGAGTTCGCAAGAGGACTGCTATGCGGGCCAGGCCGGATCCGGTTCAGCGCCCAGCCTCCGATCGATCCAGGCTAGAGTGACTTCCTTTCCAGAATCCGTGCTGAATGAGTCACGTTTTTGCGCCGCGCGGCGGCGCCACTTGGCGATGCGTCGGGTCCCGGTGATCGTGGTTGCCACCCCGCGGCCACGAGTCGTTCACAAGCCTCGCAGGTCTGAGGCGCAGCCTCGCTAACGCTCGGCGCGCCGTTCGGCGAAGAAGCTCTGCAAGAGCCGCCGGCACTCGTCGGCCCGCACCCCGCCGGTGATTTCGCACCGGTGATTGAGCGAAGGGAACTGAAGGATGTTCATCACACCGCCTGCCGCGCCGGCCTTCGGATCGCCCGCACCGTAGACAACCCGCTGCACCCGCGCGTGCACCAGCGCCCCGGCACACATCGGACATGGTTCCTTGGTGACGTAGAGCGTGCAGTCCGTCAATCGCCAGTCACTCACCGCCGCCTGCGCCTGAGTGACCGCCAGCATCTCCGCATGAGCCGTCGCGTCTTTGAGCAGCTCGACCTGGTTGAAAGCCCGCGCAATCATCCGACCTCCCCGCACCACGACCGCGCCCACGGGCACCTCCCCCTGCGCGTAGGCGCGCCGGGCCTGACGCAATGCCTCTCCCATGAAATGCGCGTCGCTTTGCAGATCAATGAGCGGATCCGGTGGCATGTTCAGCTTGGACGAAGCTCCGCCTCAGACCAATCCCCATCATCGGCACCATGAACGCACCGCATGTTTCCCCGCCCCCCTCTCCCGCGCGTCGTGGCTGAGCGCGCCGAAGTCCTCGCCCCGGAGAATCCTTGACCCCTTGAACGCAGCAGACGCACCGGACTTGTCGGCAAGAGGTCTCATGGGTCAAGGATTCTGGCCAGGCAGCGATTCCTCGACGGTCCAGGCGTCGCGATCCTCGGCGCTCGTGCGGCAATGCGCGGCAAAGAACCCGCCCCGGTGCTCCCAGAACAACGACCAGATTCGCTCGCGATCCGTTCGCGGCAGTTCCAGGCAGCCCAGCTCGGACCGGGGGAAGAACTGAAACCGGCCCTCCCGAATTGGCGCCGGCAGCGCCCGCAACCGGGGTTTCACCTCGAACAGGAACATCAACCAATGCGCCTGCCCCTGGTACCCGCACTCGCTGACCAGACCCGTCAGGTGCAGATCCGCGGGCTCGATCGACAGGCCCAATTCCTCGAACGCCTCCCGGCAGGCGCACGCATACGGAGACTCGCCCGTGCCGGTCTCGAGCTTGCCGCCGCACGGGCTCCACTGGCCGCAGTTCGGTTCCTGCGCCCGCTCGATCAACAACACGCGATCCTCGACATCGAAACAGTAGAGGAGCGTCGAAATCCTGTACGGCAATCCCATGCGCCAATTCAAGCAGGTCGGCCCCCCCGCGTAAACAGCCCAAAGCGCCGGCATCCGAGAACCACGGATTGATCACGGATTGAGCACCCCCCATGTTGAGTCCCTGTTCCATCCATGTTCCGTCCGTGGCTCCCCGCCCCGGGCCTCGGCTCATTTCCCGCTCACCCTCAACATGGTGTCGACACCCTCGCCCTCGATCGAGCGCTCGAGTTCCGCGCACCGGGCGGCCATCCAACGCGCCACCGGATCGCCCGGATGCGACCCGAGAATCGCCTGGTAAGCCTCACGCGCCCGGGCGAAGTCTCGCGCCTCGAATAGCGCAAAAGCCGACGCGGTCCCGTCCGCCAGTTCCCGTTGCTCCGGGCCCACTTCCCCCGCCAACCCCGTCAACTCATGGACCAGCACCCCGCGCATCTTGCCCTTGACCACCACTCGGCTGACCGGACGCGCCAGGATGGCGGGGGCGGCCGACTCGAGGGTACCCTCGCTGATGAGGATGCGCGTGCCGAAATACTTGTTCAGGCCCTCGATGCGGCTGGCAAGATTCACCGCATCGCCGATGAGCGTGTAGTTCATCCGGTTTTCGCTGCCGATATTGCCGACGACGACCCCGCCTGTGTGCAAGCCCATGCGGGTGCGCCACTGGGGTTTGCCCTCAGCCTGCCATTGCCGCGCCAACCCATCGAGTCGTTCCTGGAGACGCCAGGCCGCCCGGCAGGCGTCGGCCGCGTGGTGTGGATTGGGCCGCGGCGCGCCCCAGAAGGCCATGACGCCGTCCCCGATGTATTTGTCCACCGTGCCGCGATGGGCATGAAAAACCTCGTTGACGACCAGGAGATACTGGCCCATCTGCTCGACCAGGGCCTGGGGCGTCAGAGCCTCGGAAATGGCCGTGAATTCGCTAATGTCCGAGAACAGGATGGTGAGCACCTCGTGCTGGCCGCCCAGCCGCGCTTCGCGTCCGGTCGCGATGAGTTCGTGGACGAGATCGGCCGGAACGTATTTACGGAAGGACCGGAGGCTGGCCTTCATTTCGGACATGGACTGCTGCAATTGGCGGACCTCGCGAATCGAGCTGGGAACCGAGCTGCCCGACTCGAAATGGAGACGCCCCATCCTCTCGGCTTCCCCGCTGAGCTCCTGAAGCGGACGCGCCATCCGCCGCGCAAACCAGAAGGACGCCGTCAGGGCAAGACCCAGGCAGCCCAGCGAGGCCGCAAGACTCCAGATCGCGTTGCGCACGATGTCGCCGGTGATCGCCTTGCGAGGCACCATCATGGCAATCACCCAGGGCGGCTTGCGCGGGTCTTCGAGGCTGCGGAACCCGCCCAAATACCAATCGCCATCCACCCGGAATCGGCGCCCGTATTCCGCGGATCCCAAGTGTTCGAGGTCCTCGGCCAGGGCACTCACATACGTCCGCACCACCGGATCCTCAACCTCCGCCCGGTTCGAGACCAGGTTGGTCCTGCTGGCATCGAACAGGAACTCCGGACGCGGATGGGCGATCAGTCGAAAATGGTTGTCCGACGTTCGTTCGATCACAATGGCGAATCCGGCCAGCTCCTCCTGCAAAGATGCAAGGAAGGCACAGACCGATTCCAGTTCGAAATCGGCGTTGACTACGCCCACCAGGTCCCCCTTGGCATCGTACCAGGGCGCCACATAGGAAAACCCCAGGGTCGGCGGTTGGTTCGGATCCCGCCAGAACGGGTACGCCTCGGTCCAGACCGCCGCCTTCCGTTCCCGCGCCAGCCGGTAAAACGGGCGCTCCCGCGGATCGTAGCCATCCCAGGAAGGGGCGCCAAGGAACAGCCGTTGCGATCCCTGCCATTGCCAGTCCGCCACACGAACCTGCTTTCGCGCATCCTGCAGCACTTCGCGCACCCGAATGGCGCCCTCCGCAAGGCGCTCGGCAACGATGTACTCGCCTGTGTCCGCAATGGCGACTCCGACCGAGGTCAACGCGTGATGCACCTCGAGCGACTTGGCCAAGAAGTTCTCGAGTAGGGTGAAGTCGCCTTGGGCGGAATCCGCGTCCTGAATCAGCCGCAGCGTTTGCTGACCGATCGCCGTGGCCTGGTTGAACAACTGCTGCACGCGCAACTCGACGCGCCCGAGCGTCTGCTCCATGATCTTGTCCGCCAGCGTCATCACGCTGCGCCGAAAGAGCTGGGCCTGGACAAACACCAGCAGGCCGACGGTCGCCGTCACCAGCACGACCATCAGCGTCGCCATCACCGTCCGGAAACTGCGCAATTGCATGAGTGGGCCACGGTTTGGTCGTTGCTCTACAGGGCGACATCAATGATGCAGCGCCGGGTCAGGGGCGCCGGGTCAGGGGACCCGGCCGACAAGCCTGTAGGCCGCGTGCCCTCACGCGGCGGAACTTCTGACGCTCTATATGGTTCATTGCTTGCGAGTCGAAGCACCCCTTGGCACAACCGCGCCCGGATGGGCTCCAGAAGGCGAGCGCCGATCGGTCGCGGAGCCGATCCAGGCGTGATGATCGTTCCGGAGAAGGGCGAGATTCGCCTTCCCCTTGCCCGCCGCGTCCGCATCGAGTTCGTCCACGGCGTGCCAGAAGGTGTGGCCTTCCCCGTCGCTGTGCGTCTGGCGCAGGTGGACGAAACGGGCATTGTCCGCGACCTCGCGCGCCGCCAGCGGCGCGGCAATGGCGAAGTGGCCGGACTGGAGGTCGCGGCGGACTTCCCACGTGTTGAGGCGCGCGGCGAACTCGGTCTCGAGCCCGAGTTCGCGCAGGTGGCGGACCAGACAATTGTGTTCGACGACGTCCGCGAGCACGTGGTCGGGCGCGGGATTGCCGAGGAGTTGCACCAGCGCCCGCAGGTCGCGCACCCGGAGACTCCGGAGGATCGTGGCACGTGAGATGGCCGCGGCCATCCAGGTCAAAGGGGTCGGAAGCTGTTCCATGATGAACGTCGTGCCGGTCGAGAGCAGGATCTGGTCCTGCTGGTCGGGCGGGAGCGTTTCCCAATCCGAGACCCGGGCGGCGACATACGCCTTGAGAAGGTGCCAAACCTCGGAGAAGAGCAGGCGCCTCTGTTCGAGCTGGGTTCGCACCAGCGGCAGGGCATCGTGCAAGTGGGGAAACGCGCGCCACACGTCCTTGATCTGCGAATCGCGAAACAGAAAAATGGACGGCATCCCCAGCATCTCGTCCGCGGTGCCCGGATCCAGGGCGAGCCTCGAGTCGCCCGTCGCCATCTCGAACAGCGCCACGCCGGACGAGAAGATGTCCGACGCCACCGTGAGCGGGACGCCAGCCTGAAGGTTCGAGGCATCGATGAGCACCTCGGCGTGGTCGGGCGTCGCGGCGTAGACGAATTTGCTCACTTCGCTCCGATGCCGCGTGGTGAAGAAGGCGCCCAAGTCCACCAGCTTCACGCTGCCGTCATCGAGCCGGATCACGTTGTCCGGCTTGAAGTCGATCATCAGCAGATTGTGCTGATGAAACAAATCCAGGATCGCGAACACTTCGTGCGTCGCGCGACGAAGATCGTCGAGCGCCTCCGGACCGTACCCGCGCTCGGCGGCCTCTTCCGCCCACGACCGGAGATTCTGTCCCTGCAGATACTCCATCGCGATGAACGCGTACTTCGCATCGTAGTCGGTGTTCGCCCCGTAGTAGGCCGGCACGTACGCGCGCAAACCCTCGAGACGATGCACCTCCTCGAAATTCGCCAGCTCCGCCTGAAAGTTCAGGTACGGCCCATAGCCGATCTCGTCCGGTCGCCCGCAGCTCAGATCGAACACCTTCACCACAATGCCGGAATGATCGGTCTGGTAGAGGGTCGTCTCGGGATTGTGCGCGAGCGCCTGCAACAGATGCACCGCGCCCAACCCCGAGACATTCACGATCAGCCCGATATGCTTGGCCTGGGGTGCAACGGGACTGCTCATGGCGCAAGCCGCCACACCACCTCCACGCCAGACTCCAATCCGGCAAGGCAACACGTGCTGGGCATGGCCAAACCCTAACGAATCCCCGCCCCCATGCAACGCAGAATTGGCGCCTCGCCACTCCCTGGGCACACCTCGCATCGGTCGCTCCGGCATTCTCGTACTGGAATGCCCACCGGCACCTGCAAATCATCCGATGCGGTCCGTTCTTCTGGTTTCGCACCAGCGCCGACGGCGCGGGTTGGCAGAACCTGCCCGGCTCGCCCGTCAAACGCCCGGACATGGCCGGCCATAGTGCAAGTACCTCAGCGCCTGTACCATGCGCTCCAGCGATCCAGCCCACTCCCCCCACCGCGCAAACACCGGCTCCCGCCCCACGCCGGCCGACGGCACCGACTCCGCCACCTCGGCCAACACCACTGCCTCATAGCGCTCCCAAAACCGATCCTCTCGCGCCTGCACGCTCTCCGCCTCCGGCCCACTCTCCCCGCCTACTCCCATCTTCATGCTTGCTCCTCCTCGGCTCCCGGCCTGATTTCCGACCGTCAATGGTTTACCACATGAATGCGCGGATGGCCGACGGGTGACGGGAATTCGGCGAACCAGACGGTTGAGGCCACGGCGACCGGTTCACCGGTCTTGACGACTGGACCCGGTGACTTTTGTGGTGTCTGTGGTCGCCGGTCTCCTATATTGGCGTTGGGCTTATTTGCGCGCATGAGTGACTACAGGCCATGCTTGAAGACGCTCATCGCCGTTCTGGCGACGTTCTTCGCCATTGTACTTCCAGCCATATGGCTTTCGGCTATGGGATACATGTGGCTTGTGGAGCATGGCCTCAAGATCGATACGGCAGCGCAGCCGGAGAGCATCGCGGATCGAGTGCTGGTCCTGTTGTTGGTGCTGCCCATGATCCCCGTGATGGTGTTGGCTATCTATATTGCGGGCATCCCATGGATGTTTATCATGTCGCGCATTCTCCCGTGGGCAGATATCGAATACTTCACACACAAGAAGGGGCTGCGGATTCCGCTGCTCTCCGATTTGTCTGATCGGTTGTGGCTGCGCATGATTGAGAGCAGGAAGCCGGAAAGCACAAGCGGGTCGAGCCAATAACGAGGAGCGCGCTCACATTGTGGTTGAAATCGGAGGCCACAGGCGCGCTCCTCGTCATGGCTCGACCCGCGTCGTTCGGCAAGAAATCGCTTGCGCGCTGGGCTTGGTGGCGGTATAAAAAGCATACCGCGATGGAGTTCGAGTATGATCCAGAGAAGAGCCAGGCCAACGAGGTCAAGCACGGGATCGACTTCGAGCAGGCCAAGGGACTTTGGTCGGACGATGACCGGCTGGTCATTCCCGCGCGGAGCGAGAGCGAGCCCCGCTGGGCCATGCTTGCACAGCACGGGGCGAAGGTGTGGGCTGCGTTTTACACCCTTCGGGGACGCCGGGTGCGCCTCATTTCGGTAAGGCGGGCGCGCCCCAACGAAACGGCGATGTATGAAAGCGGAAGAGCTGGATAGGCTGTTTGAGAAGGGGGAGGAGGATATCCTGCCCTATCTCGACCTTGCCAAGGCTGTGCGTCCTGGTCACGAGGCCAAGCGTGTCAATGTTGATTTCCCCCAATGGATGTTGGCAAGGCTCGACATTGAGGCGGACCGCCTAGGAGTGCCCAGGCAGTCGCTGATCAAGGTCTGGATTGCCGAGCGGCTTACCCTAACAAGACAGAAGAGATTAGCCGAATCGGGTGGAGAGAACAGCCGCCATGCGTCTCGCTTTCGGCGGTAAGGGTTACCGACCCCTCCAACGAGGTGCGTGGCGGGAGTGGCACGACCTGCCAAATCGAGGTTAACTTCTTCTGGGATAACGAGCCTCCAGGCGAGCGTCGCCCTGGGCTGTCGTCTTTCGGCCCTTTGGGGCTGACGGAACTGAATCAGCCGCCCCATCGGGCCGATGAATCGTTTGACACGATAACGACTTTCTGGATCGTCATTGCACCATGCGTGTCTCAAAGAAGACCGATTACGCCCTTCGAGCGCTCTTCACCCTTGTCGACCACTTTGGTAGCGGACCAATTCCAATCCGGGAACTGGCTCGCCGAAACGACGTCCCCAAGAAGTTCCTTGAGCACATCATGCTTTCCCTCAAGGAGCGCGGTTGGGTGCGCAGTCTGCCGGGATTGCGGGGCGGCTACGAACTCGCCAAGGCTCCCGACACGATCAGCATGGGGGAAGTGATCCGCCACTTCGATGGCCTGACCGCCCCCATCGAATGCGTTTCGGCAACTGGCTATAAGCGCTGCTCCCAGGAACCGCTCTGCCGGTTTCGTCGCGTCTTCCTGGACGCTCGCAACTATACCGCCGGCCTCATGGACCGCGCCACTCTTGGGGACGTTTCCAAGGGCGCGCCGGTCACCAAGCCGGAGGTTTTCGCCAGGGGATTCAGTGAGGGAGAAGGGATCTGAAACGGCGGCGTCGTTCTGCGGCGCGTTCCGCGCCTTTGTCGTGCGTCCGGGCGACGGGCACCCGGAGCAAGCGGCCAGACAAGGGACGGTTGTTCATGCCACGCATGGCATCAGCCGCACGAACCGCCGCTCGCTGCAGCCATGTGCAAGAAGGTTCTCGAATCGTCCAAGAAATCAGGCTGTCGGGTGTCTATTCAAGCGATGAGTCATTACAACCTTCGACTGCGAGGCCGGTGGGGACTGCTCTTTGCGGCCACAGCGGCTATTGGCGCGGCGGCAGCACCGTCGGATGCCACTCCCCCTGCCCCAGCGCCCGTGACAATTCGAGAGAAACGGGTTCCGGTCTATCCCGGCACCCTGCTTTCCGGGCTCGATCTGCCGTCACCGGGAACGACCATCGAGGGGCATGAATACCTGGTGGTCCGCACTGCGGCGGGGGCCCGCGCCGTTGTGCTTGTGACCGTGGAAAACGGACCTTTGAACCTGCGCTACGGCGTCGAGAAGATCGGCAAAGGCGAGCAGTTGAAGGTGAATGCCGCCGGTTTCCCAACGCTGGCGGCCAGCGGGCTGCACTCTACGACGGAACTGGAGCGCACGACGTCGATCACGGGCAAACCGGTCGCGGACATCACCCGTTTGGGGCGGCCTGGGATGGCGTCCGGGATCGGCTTTCTGGCTGAAGACGAGGACATCCTGTCGGTGTTGCAGGGCGACAACGAGCTGGTCAGGCGGCTGGGTCTCAAGCATCCGGATCTGGCCCGGCCCCTCTTTCATGTCTGGAACCTCCTGCTCCGGCAGTACGAACTGGGAAAGCTGGGGCGATTCAAGGACGACGTGGGCAGTTTCCGGTATCACGGACGGGAGGTTCACCTGCGATCGCAGCGCACCAAGGGTTTCCAGGAATCGATTTTCAACGACGAGATTCAGGGCGCGTTCGACATCGAACTCTGGCGGGATCTCGACGCCGACGAGCGCAAGTTCCTGGATGCGGCGTATGCGCATCTGAGCGCGGCCGAACGCGAAGCGATGCTGCGGCGGTTGACCCGACTGCGGACGGGCGAAATGGAGCCTTACTACATCATGCGGTACGGCTTCTACGAGGGGCACACGGAATACCGCGTGGATCCGATTGCGCTTGCGGTGCTATTCGGGCTGAAACCGCTGGCGGAAATCGAGAAGGCCTTTCCTGCGGAACTCGACCGGGCGCTGTCCAAGCACTTCACGACAAAGTCGAAGATGCAGGGCGCATTCGACACATCCACCCAGCGCTGAACGGTGAACCAGTTCCTGCACGCGCCCGGGATCTGGTCCAGCTCGGGCCGAACGACGCCCCACGGGACATCCAAGTGCATCACGCCGTCCGGCACGTTGAAGCCGAATCCGCAATGGACGCCTTCCTTGGCACGAACGCGCGCCTTGTCGACGGTGTTGATCACCTCGACGCGATGTTGCCACTGCGGCACTGGCGGCGCATGATGGTGCTCGCATCGGCTTCGACAGACCAAACATGCGTTGCACCCTATCCATGATGCTTGCCGGGGTGGCCCTGGTATCCGGGCGCTGGCCGGTTTCCGCAGCGGCGCCGACGCCCCTTCGCCTGGCTGGGAGTTTCGTGCAGTATCAGAATGAGCTTCAAACCTGGGCGCCGGAGACGTGGCACGCCGTTCTTGACCGGATGCGGGATCTCCGGATGAACACCATCATAATCCAGATGCTCGAGCGGGAGAATCATGATGGCACGACGCATTCGTTCATTGGCTCCTCCGGCCTGCGTGACGCGACCGAGATCATTCTCGACTACGCCGACGCCCATGATTTCGAGGTCTACCTCGGGCTGTACCTGCCGAATTGGAACCACGACATGACGGGGGGCGAGTTTCTGGCCGAAACCCAGGGGAGAATGGCGTCGACCGCACAACGCGCCTGGGCCCGCTACCAGGCCGGCATCCCGCACCGCTCGTTTGCCGGCTGGTACATTCCTTATGAACCGTGGACGGGGGACTACCAACCGGCCGAAATCGCGCGGCTGAAGTCGTTTTTCCGCGGTATCGCCGCCGCCTGCGCGGTCATTTCGGGGGACGCGGCGCTGGCGATCTCGCCATTCATCAGCAGCCAGCGCCCGTCTCCCTGCCGGGTCGAGGAGATCTACCGGGAGCTGCTCGACCAAACCGGCATCGACCTCCTCCTGTTGCAGGACAGCGTGGGTGCCCAGCAATGGGAGACCGACATTGTGCAGCGCGTGGCGCCCTACGCCCAGGCCTTCAAGAACGCCTGCGACGACGCCGGCGTCCGGTTCTGGGCCAATCTCGAATCCTTCCGAATCTCGGACGGCGTGTACATGCCATGCGATGCGCCCCGCCTCCGAAGGCAATTCGACGCCACCGCCCCTTACGTCGAGCGCTTCGTGACGTTTGACTTCCTGCACTACATGAACCCGGTTGCTTTTCTCAGCCACTGGAACCAGGCGAGGCGCGAGGGCATGCAGAAGTTGTACGCGGATTACCAGGCCGCCTTTGTGAGTGCGGACTACGATCCCTTGGGCGTCTCCGGCAATCGGCGCCCGCCTCCGCGGCGAGCAGTTGACGCTAAGCTGGGGGGGAAACGCCGGGGATCGGTTTCAACTGCAGTCCATGACCGATCTTCTCGGTGTGTGAACGCCGGTCGATGCGGCGATCACGACGGATGAGACCGGCGCCTTCCTGGTGGACACCTCTCCCGCGCTCCACCGAACCCGTTTCTACCGAGTGCAGCGATTGTCGCGTCTGGATATGGCCGATTCCATGCGCTGGGTGCCGCCCGGGGAGTTCGTCATGGGCACACCCGCGGGAGACACGAATCGCACAGCGGGCGAGTTGGGCCAGTTTCGGGCGGGCTTCACACGCGGCTTTTGGATCAGCCGCCACGAGGTCACGCAGTCCGAATACCAAAACCTGACTACTCGATTCGCACGCGATAGTATCGGGCGGCCCCGCTGATGGCGACCGTCCAGGGGGACGTCGCCGTTGTCAGATCAGCGAATGCACCGTCGATGCGGTCGGCCTGTTGCAGCGCGCCAAAGGGCCAGGCAAGGACGATGCTGTCTCCGGATCTCTCGATGCTGAGCTTCACGCTGGCGCTCGAGTGGGCCCGGATCTGGTCGGGCGTGAGCGCCTCACGGTAGAAGGCCACCTCGTCGATCGCACCTTCAAAACCGGCGCCGTTGCCGTCGAAGCGGAAGCCGAGGCTGGTGAATCCATCCCCATTCGGAACGAAAGCGGGGTAGGCCTGCGTCGCGATGGAATCTCCGTTCAGATACGTGTGAAAGAGGGCGCCGTCGTAAGTCAAGGCGGCATGGTACCAGGTGCCGGCCTCGACCGCGCCGCCGCCCAGCCACGCCCCGTTCCACCCCCGACTGAACAGAACCCAGGAGAGCGTGTTGTCGGGCATGTGATAGAGCAGCCAGCCGTTCGGACCGCTCCAACTGGGGCCGGCGCCCTCGGACGAAATGACGTTGCGGAAATCGGGGCCCGGGTTGGGCGACGCGGGTTGGAACCAGAACTCGACGGTGAACGGCCCGTGCGGGTTGAGTTCGAGCGCCCAGGGAATCTGGACATGGGCCTTGCCGGTGACGGCGACGGCCGGGTTGGTCTCCTGCGGGATGCCCGAGGCAACCCCGTAGGTGATCGCCCCTGACCCGAGCGTGTACTGCCCATCGAAGCTGCCCGCGGCGTCCACCGCCGTGACACTCGCATCGGCCTCGTCCAGGCGCCAGAAGGCGACCGGGTCATCCGCCATCACCACTCGGGCATAGCCGTCCACGGGAACCGGCACAGCCCGCGGAACAACGGTGAGGACGGCCGGGTCCGTCTCGACGCTCATCCAGGGGTTGGTGATCTTGGCGGAGTAGGTCGTCTGGTCATCGGCGAGCTGGATGTTCGACAGCCACAGGACCTGGTCCGTCGCGCCCGGAATCGGGTCTGCCGCCTTGTACCACTGGTAAGTGACGGGCAGCGCGCCGCCGGACACGGCGATGAAAGCCGCCTTGCTCCCGGCCGTGCGGGTGATCGAGGCGGGTTGCGACTCGACGCTCAGATCCGTCATGACCGTGAGTGTGGCCGGCGCGCTTGTGGCTGAGCCGTAGGGGTTGGTAACCACCACCTTGTAAGTCGCGCCGTTGTCGGCATACGCGCATGTGAAGGAGAGGATGTCGCTGGTCGCGCCGTCGATCGGCGTGTCGTTCCTGTACCATTGATAGGCCAGAGGCGAGGCCCCATCGGCATTGACGGCAAAGGCGGCGATGCGTCCGGCATAGGCGGAGGCGGACGCGGGATCTTGAACAACGGACGCCGGGACTGGGGGCAGGGCGATGTTGGCGCGGCCCACCTCGTGGTGCAGCCTGACCTGGTCCGCCGTGAGGGCGCTCGCGTAGATGGCAACCTCATCAACGTTGCCGTCGAAGAACTCCTCGCTGATGGCGGGGTTGCCGCCCAGGCACAAGGGCCCGCCCAGGTTGATCGACGGGACAGTCCCAGTCGAGGTCCATTGCTGCTCCCCATTGCCATAGAATCGAACCGTTGTGCCGTCGTAGGTGACCACCAGGTGCGCCCATTCGTTCTTGGCGATGTTGCCGCCGGCCATGTAAATGCCGCCTCCGTTCTGCACGTAAATCCAGCGAGGCGTTGTCCCGGCCTCCTGGCGGAACCACCAGCCCTCGGAGAAGCTGCTGATATTGCCGGCGATGCACCGCACCCCCGTGGCCCAACTGGTCGCGCGCGCCCAAAGCTCCACCGTGAATGGGCCGTCCGGATTGAGCTCCGGCGCGTAGGGCACCTGGATATGCGATTTCTGGGGCGTTCCGCCATCGGGGGTGTAGACGTGAAAGCCAGCCGAACGGGTGTCGATGCCAGCCTGCTCGAACTTCGGGAAAGCGGCGAAATCATCGTAGATCACGTCTCCCTGATAGGCATCGGGGTGGACGGCATTGGTGATGGTGTACGTGTCGGCCGGATCTTCGAGCCGATAGTAGACGACGGGGTTGTCGGCCAGGACGGTCTCGGCGTACGAGGCGGCCTGTGCGGTGGGACTGTGCATCAGCGCCGCGGCGGCGGCCAACGCCAGCACGCCGAGCTGAACGTGGGAAGGACAGTGAGTTTTCATGGGATCCGTGTGGTGTGTTGTTGTTGCGGCTCTGCCGATCATGGGCATGTCTTCTGAAGACACAGTAGGGCGCGCCGGAGGGGCGTCAACGAAATACCCGCGCGCGCTCGATGGACAACGTCGGTCGAGACCTCGCGCGAGCGCGTCGCGCGCGCCTAGTTCAACCGCACACAGAGCCTGTAGAACCGCTGAAATCCGCTGCCGATGGGCACGCTGTCCCGCACGGTGACACGCTCGGTCGAGCCAAGGTCCACCCTCTCGTGCACGGTGGTGAGCGTCTGCCAATCGGCCCAGGTCAGGCTCGATGCAGCCACCACGTCATACGAGACATCTGTCGCCGCCTTGTCGCGCGTGTAGGTCAGCGCGCCGTACGTCAGGCCGTCGGCAGTCACGAGGCCCCCCGTGGGCCAGGCACTCAAGGTCGCGACCCGAGGATCGGTGCCAAGGACGTATTCGACCGCGTTGACACCGGAGTCGGTGTCAGGGTCCGCGCCGGGCGCGATAATGGCCAGATCGCATTCGCACGGCCAGTTGGTCGCCGTCCAGTGCTCGAAGGGTTTCAGCGGCAGGACGTGGAACGTGAAGGGCGTCTCGGGCGAGACGATGTTCGTGCTCTGGTCGAGGCGGCGTGCACTGGCCTGGAAATAGGCGCGGTACACGCCGCTGGTCGTGAACCCCCAGTTGTAATGCTCATGCCCGCCCACAAACGGCGTCAGCGTGTCGGTGGCGCCGATGCCGTCGCGCGTGTCCATCCTGATGGCGATGTCGCCAGTGCCGCTGGCCTGCCAGACGAGAAGATGGCCCGGGCCCTCGAGACGCTTGAGCTCGATGCTGAGCGGATCATTGAAGGTGCCGGGGGGGACGCCTTCCGCGGAAACGCCCAGGTGGGGCGCGCCGGCATAGGGATTCTGGGGCAGGATCCAGAGCGGCTCGCCCTCGTTGCCCAGCGGCGTGCCGGCCGGCAGGGTAAATCTCATCGACTCGGGACAGACCACGACGCACTGGTTGCTGGCGTAGAGCGCGCCGTGGTGATCGTCGGATGCCATCAAACTCAGCGCGGCGCCGCCTGCATTCCATCGAACGGACAGCAGATCCACGTGTTCGTGGGTAAAGACGTGACATTGGGCCCGCAGGCGGGGCGCCCCGGCCAGGGCCAGAGCCAGGAACAACGAAACGGAGAGGCGATGCGTTTTCATGGTGTGGTCGAGTGGGTGTCTGAATGCGAGTGCTGATGGTCTTCGCCGTGGTCGTGACTGTGGCCATCCCCGTGGTCGTGACTGTGGCCCTGACTGTGGGCAGGCCCTTGGTCATGGCCGTGATCGTGATCGTGCCCATGGAAAGCGCCGGCAAGCACCGTCACGGCCACGCCCGCCAGCAGCGCCAGGGAAAGACGCAGGCGATCATGCGAATGGAAGTGCAGTTCGGGCAGCAGATCGCTCGAAGCGATGCACAGGAAGCCGCCGGCGCAGAAGCCCAGGGCGCAGCCCAGGACTTCCTGGTTGGCCTCCGCCACCGACCCGAGGCCCATGAAACCCAGGGCCGCCCCCAGCGGCGTCACCAGGGCGATCCCCACGTTCATGACCCAGCGTGACCTGGACCCGCAGCCGCCCGCCTTCATGAGGGTCAAAACCGACAGGGCGTCGAAGGGCTTGTGCAGAACGACGGCCAGAGCGGTTCCCAATCCCACCAGTCCCACCAAGGCGTGCGACTCGGCCATAACCGCTGCCGCCAACGCGAGTCCGTCGATGATCGAGTGGAATGTCATGCCCAGCGCGACGGCGATCCATGAAACCCGCCGCGCCGGGACGCGCGGGATGTCGGATGTCGTGTTGGCCGAGTGGGCCTGGCCGCAGCAGTCCGCAGGCGTCGGACCGGATGCAGGATCGCCGGGCACTCCATGCTGATGATGGTGGAAGACACGCTGAAGAAAGAACATCACCAGAAAGCCGCCCAGCGCCCAGGCCCCGGCGCGTTCAACCGAATGCGTCCCCTCGGCGGCGTGCGGGATGAGGTGAAGCAACGCCATGCCGAGCATAAGGCCCGCGATGAAGCCGAGGGCGGTTTGCAGGCGAGTGTGCGTGAGACGGACCAACGACGGCAGGCTGCCGCCCGCCAGCGAGACGAGGAACGCGATGCCGGCGTAAAGCCCGAGCATCAGGAGGGAAGAATCATGCATGGTATCCTTAAGGTGATGGGTCAGCGAAATCATGGTCCGCCGGCTCGTGTTTCCCGTTCATTGCGGCGGCTTGGCGATATTCCTGCTGGATTCGATCAGCCTCTTGAGCCTCGCGGCGGGGATGCTCTCGACGTGGCCGTCCGCAAACAGATAGTTGGCCGACGCCCCGTGTCGGTCGGGCTGGATGTCGGCAACGACACTGCCCCACCCGAGATGCCAGTTTCTGGAGTGCGTATGGTCGTTGTAGACGTTGATGCCGGCCGCATCGGAGAGTTCGAACACAATCATCGTCTCGCAGGCCCGCGGCAACGCATCGAGTTTGCGGTAGCTCTCCAATGCCCCGCCGAACGGATCCACCAGGTCGACGGCTGTGTACTCGTTGAGGGTGTAACTCGAGGCGTGGTTCGTCAGCCGCTGCCACGCTTTCGGGTCGGCAGGGCAAAGGCGGATGCGGTCGACGTTGCCCAGATAGCCCGAGAGTTGAAAGATCCAGGACGCATTGGTCGAGGCGCCGTGAGTAGTGGTCGGGCCATAACCCCCGTGGTCGTCGGCGTACATGCGGAAACCCAAACCGATCTGCCGCAGGTTGCTCATGCAGCCTGCCTGTTTGGCCCTGGCTTTTGCGCGGCTCAGGGCGGGCAGGAGCATGCCGGCCAGCAACGCGATGATCGCGATGACCACAAGCAGTTCAATGAGCGTGAAGGCGCCGCGCGGACGCGCCGCCGCCGACATGCGATTCATGGATTTCCAGCGCCTGTTTTTGCGCGCCGCCGACACGCGGCGCAGGGCAACAGGCGAGCCCCACCAGGAACTTCGATCGGGGAGATCCTCGGAGCACATCAGGACAGCGCCCCCTTCAGGGCACACCGCCGGCAGGAGAGCACGTCGAGGCCGTATCGGACTTATGCGGAGCAGGCGGGCGGGGCGCGGGTGGGCGACAGCCGGACGTCACCCGCGCAACAAACCGCAGGCGGTGCGACCGGTTCCCCGAAGGACACCGCGGGGGGAGGAAGCACCACGGGGGAAAAATCGCCGGCCAGGACCTGGCCTTTCGCCAGCAGGGTCACGACGCACGGGTAGCTCTCCGAGCCCGCATCATCGCCGTGGTAAACCGCGTGCAGCGCGGGCCAGCAGGTCAGGAGCGTGACGAAGAGGAAAGCCGCAAGCGCGGCAACGGCGGTCCATCTCTGCGCCCGCGGCGACCCGAGGGAGCCGAGGGCGGGCGTCCGCGGCCTCCGCGGTTTCCGCCCCGAGCGCCGGGCGGTTGCGCCGCCAAAATCTGTTCGCACTTGTTGCAAAACGATTGCATTAATCCCACCAAACCGGGCCGGGCGCAAGCGAATTCTCTCGGCGAATTCTCTCGGCGGTTCCGGCGGTTCAGGACGCTCGCTTCCGGGCCTGCGAAGCCGCCCCCCTGCCCGCGTGCTGACAATCCGGACAGACCCCGAAGAATTCGAGGCGGTGTTTGATCTCGACGAAGCCATAGCGGCGGGCCAGGGCGGATTCGACTTCGCCGAGCACGCAGCCGTCGAGCTTGACGATGCGATTGCATTGGCGGCAGAGCAGGTGGTGGTGCTGATGGCCCGTGGGGTCATCATCGGCGATTTCGAATCGCGCCAGGCCGTCTCCGAAGTCGATGCGGTGGACCAGGCCCATCTCCTCGAAGAGTGTCATGCAACGGTAGACGGTGGCCAGGTCGCACGCGCGGGTGCCGACGGCCTCGGCGATTTCTTTGGGTGTCGAGGGGCACCGCAGCCGCACCAGAGCATCCAGGATGACTTGACGCGACCGGGTCACGCGACCCGCCTGTCCTCGGATCCGCTCTTTCCATTGCGAAGGAAGCGTTTGGTGAACGGAGCAGCCGTGTCGTTGTGTTTTCATCGAACGCCCGACACTAGCAGAGCGGAGGCAGCGATCCAAGGCTTTAGCCCGGATGTGTCGCAAAGCTGCGCGGAGTCTCACAACCGGATCTCAGATGACTCCTTCAAGTGGTGGGAAATCCGGACTGAAGTGACTTCCTTTTCAGAATTCGTACTGAATGAGTCAAGTTTTTGAGCCGTGCAGCGGGGCCACTTAGCGAGGCGTCGGGCGCCGGTGATCGTGGTTGCCACCCAGCGGCCACGAGTCGTTCACAAGCCTCGCAGGTCTGAGGCGAAGCCTCGCCAGTAACATGCGGGTTGGCGTCATTCCGTCAGGCGTCCGGCGCGGGCCCGACGGCGGTTTCGGGCTTGTTTTAGGGCGGGGCTTTGATACCAAGGCGTCCGCATGACACGGGCGACGCGATTCAAATTGGGCGTTTTGGGTTCGGGCAAGGGCTCGAACTTCGTGGCGATTGCCGACGCCTGTGCCGCGGGGCGCGTCCCGGCCACGATCGAGCTTGTGCTCAGCGACGTGCCGGGCGCGGGCATTCTCGATCGGGCGCGCGAGCGGGGCATTCGCGCCGAGCACCTGGCAGCGGGGCGCTACCGGACGCGCCTGGATGAAGCGGCTGAGCGGGCCTACGTGGCGGCGCTGCACGAAGCCGGCGTGGACCTGGTTGTGCTGGCCGGTTTCATGCGCATTCTCAAAGGCGATTTTCTCGGCGCTTTTCCGGGTCGGGTTGTCAACATTCATCCGTCTCTGCTGCCGGCCTTTCCCGGTCTCGAAGCCTGGAAGCAGGCGCTCGAACACGGGGTGAAGGTGACAGGAGTCACGGTTCACCTTGTGGACGCGGGCGTCGACACGGGCCCGATTCTGGCTCAGGCGCCGGTCCTGGTGCGGGGCGACGACACGCCGGAGAGGCTGCACGCGCGCATTCAGGAAGTGGAGCATCGGCTCTACCCCGCCGCCATTGCCGGGTGGCTCACCGACACATTCGGTGCTTGCGCCCGCGCGCCGAACTTGGAGGAATAGCGGGCCGCGCGCCCGGACCGCGGGACGCGGCGGGGCACCCCCGGCGTGGGGAGAACGGTCCCGACCGGCGTTTGTGGTTTGTGTATTCATGAAGAGCGACAAAAAGCGACAGCCAAAGAAACCGATACTGCGATTGGGACTGCCCAAGGGCAGCCTGCAAGCGGCCACGATCGAGAAGATGGGCAAGGCGGGGTACAACATCACCCTGAGCAGCCGCTCGTACATTCCTTATGTGGACGACGACGAACTCGAAATCCGGTTTATCCGTGCGCAGGAGGTCAGCCGTTACGTCGAGCATGGGCATTTGGATGCCGGCCTGACGGGATACGATTGGATCCAGGAGAACGGGTCGAGCGTGCACGAGGTGGGGGAGTTCCTGTTCAGCAAGGCGACCCGCCAGTCGGCCCGCTGGGTCCTGGCCGTGCCGGAAGCTTCCCCGATCCGGTCGGTCAAGGATCTCGAAGGGCGCCGCATCGCGACCGAGGTCGTCAATCTCACCAAGCGCTATCTGCGCCGGCACGGCGTCAAGGCCCAGGTCGAGTTCTCGTGGGGCGCGACCGAGGTCAAGGCGCACGAGATGGTCGACGCGATCGTGGACATCACGGAGACGGGGGCGTCGCTGCGGGCCAACAAGCTGCGCATCGTGGACACGCTGTTGGTGTCGACGCCGCGGTTGATCGCCAATCACGCCGCATGGCGGGACACCTGGAAGCGGAGCAAGATCGAGACGCTGGCCTTGCTGCTCCGGGGGGCCCTCGAAGCCGAGGCGATGGTGGGCCTGAAAATGAACGTCACCCGCCAGAACCTCGATTCATTGCTGCGCACCCTGCCCGCCCTGCGCAATCCGACCGTCTCGGCCCTGAGCCACGAAGGGTGGGTGGCCGTCGAGACCGTGATCGAAGAGCGGGTGGTGCGCGAGTTGATCCCCCGATTGAAGGCGGGGGGTGCGGAAGGGATTATTGAATATCCATTGAACAAGGTGGTATACTGAGCAACGGAAACAAACGACTGTTATGGGTTCACTGAAGAAACGGCGGAAAGCAAAGATCAATAAACACAAACGGCGCAAGAAGCTGCGCGCGCATCGTCACAAGAAGCGCACCTGGCAGAAATAAGCTGCCTGGCGCCGTCGGATCGCATTCCTATCACAGGGCGCAGCCACCCCCCTCACGGGTGCGTTGCGCTCTCGCTGCTCATGCCCGGGCCAGACCACTCGAAGCGCCTCAAAGGGGCCCCGCCCCTGCTCCTTCTGCTCGCCCTCGCCCTGGGTGTCGTCGCCGGCGGCTGCGCCCGAGGGTGGCGCTCGTCCAAAACACCCCGCCCGCATCCGGCCCGGGGAACCGAGGCGATCCCGCCCGCGTCGACGCCGGCGGAGCCCGAGGAGTTCAAGAAGCGCGTTGACGCCCACGCGCATTTCGCGGCCGGGATCGTGCACGATGTGCGCGGGGAAACGGCCCAGGCGCTGGATCAATTCGCGCTCGCGGCGACGGCCGATCCGTCCAATGAACAATTGGTGATGGAGCTGGCGCACCGCTGGCTCCAGCAGCAGCAGGCCGCCCGCGCGGTCGAGTTGCTCTCGCGCAGCGCAGCCCGGCCCGAGGCGTCCGGTTTGGTCTATGGCTGGCTGGGGATGGCCCTGGCCCAGGAGGGCAAGACCAACAGCGCTCTCTCCGCCTTCCGATCCGCCGTCAGAAAAGACCCCGAATCGCTGATGGGTTACCAGGGACTCGCCCAGGCTCATCTCAACGCCCGTCAGGTCCCCGAGGCGCTCAAGGTTCTCGACGAAGCCGCCCGACGCACCAACGCGTCGCCGGCTCTGCTCGTCGGTCTGGCCGAATTCGTCGCGCTTGCCGGGCGATCCAAGTCGATCCCGTCCGATGAGGCGCGGACGCGCGTGTTGAAGTGGCTCGAGCAGGCGGCCCGATCGGCTCCGGCGCAGGCCCTGGTGCTCCAACGGATGGCGGAGACCTACAAGGCTGTCGGCGAACTCTCCCGCGCCGCCGCCCTCTACGAGGAACTGCTCGAACGCCACTCCGGCAGCAATCCGGCCTTCGGACAACTGCTTCGCGAGCAGTTGGTGCGGCTTTATCTGGCCGAAGGCAACAAGGAGAAAGCGGCGGTGCAGCTCAAAGCGATCCTGCACGACACCCCGACGGCGCCCAAAGCCCACCTGCTCCTGGGGGCGATCGCCGCGGAGGACAAGCGGTATGCGGAAGCCGCGGATGCCTACGCAAAGGCCATTCTGCTCGATGCGGATCTGGAGCCGGCCTACTACGAGTTGGCGGCCATGCGGCTGGTGCTGGGCGAACCGGACGAAGCCCTGGCCACCCTCACGCAGGCCCGGACCAGGTTCGGCGCAAACTTCCTGGTCGACTTCTACTCGGGGTTGGCGCTGGCGGGCCGGAAGGAATACACCGAGGCGCTCAAGCACTACACCTCGGCGGAAATCCAGGCCCGGGCGTCGGAGCCTTCGCGCCTCAATCACATCTTTTACTTCCAGCTCGGGTCGGTCTACGAGCGCATGGCCAACGCGGCCTTCGCCCAGAGCCGGAACGAGGAAGGCGAGCGCCACTTTGCCGAAGCCGAGAAGAACCTGCGGCGTTCGCTCGAGTTGTCGGCGGACAATGCCGAGGTGCTCAACTACCTCGGGTACATGTGGGCCGAACGGGGCATGAATCTCGAGGAGGCGCGCCGGATGATCGAGAAGGCCGTGGCGCTCGAACCGGAGAGCGCCGCCATTCTCGACAGTCTGGCCTGGGTTCTCTTTCAGCTCAAACAGCCCCAGGCCGCCCTCGAGCCGATGCTCAAGGCCATCCAGCTTTCGCCCAAACCCGATGCCACGCTGTTCGATCATCTGGGAGACATCTACAACGCCCTGGGCCGAGTCACGGAGGCCCGGGAGGCCTGGCGCAAGTCCCTCGACGTCGAGCCCAACGACAGCGTCCGGTCCAAACTCGGAGCCGAACCGTGATGGGGCCGGCCTCGAGTCCAGGACGCGCGCCGACCGGCCTCGGGCATGCACGGGCATCGGATACCGGGTTTGAACATTTTCGGTCGGGATGGTCTAAAACGCCAGAAATGAGGCTTGGCACTTGACACGGGGTGTAAAAAACTGTCTCGCGCAATCGGGAATTGCGCGGGCGGGGGTGTTGGTGCGGGTCCGCCCGGCTTCAGCGCGCGCGTGGCGCGAACCTGTGATGTGGAGAGTGATGCATGATTAAAGTACACAACCTGGTCAAGGCCTTCGGCTCGAAGCTGGCGGTCAACGACGTGTCGTTTACCGTCGAACGGGGCGAAGTGCTCGGATTCCTCGGTCCCAACGGCGCGGGCAAGTCGACCACCATGCGCATGGTGACGGGCTTCATCCCCCCCACCGCGGGCCGCATCAGCGTCGGCGGGTTCGACATGGTCAGCGACCCGATCCCCGCCAAGCGGCTGATCGGCTATCTGCCGGAGAACGCCCCCGCATACACGGACATGACGGTCTACGGGTTTCTCAATTTCACGGCGGAACTGCGCGGGCTCAGTGGCGAGTCCCGCAAGAAGGCCGTCCACCGCGCCGTCGAGATGTGCTTCCTCGACTCCGTGCTCTACCAGAGCGTGGACACGCTCTCGAAAGGGTACCGTCACCGGACCTGCTTCGCCCAATCCATCATCCATGACCCGGACATTCTCATCATGGACGAGCCGACCGACGGCCTGGATCCGAACCAGAAGCACGAGGTGCGCACCCTGATCCGGCGCATGGGCGAGAAGAAGGCGATCGTTTTCTCGACACACATTCTCGAGGAGGTCGACGCCGCGTGCACACGGGCCATCGTCATCGACCGCGGCAAGATCGTCGCCAATGGCACCCCGCGCGAGCTGCGGCAGAAGTCCGATCTCGCCGGCGCGGTGTCCCTCCGCGTGGCCGGGGTCACCGGCGCGGTCCTGCGCGAGCGCCTGCAGCAACTGCCCGGGGTCAAGCGCTGCGCCATCGTCCGGGAGGAGCCGGGCGCCGCGTGGGCACGCGCCTACGGGGCCAAAGGGGCCCGCGACAACGAACTCAACCAGAGCCTTTATGAACTGGCGGTGCGGGAGCAGTGGAAGCTGATCGAGTTGAAAGCCGAGGAAGGACGGCTCGACGAGGTCTTCCGGGCCATCACCCTTCCGGACACGCCCGCCACCAGCAAGGAACAAGCCCAATGAGCACAGACGCAATCACGGCCCATTCGGCCGCCGGCCTGTCGGACGCCCGCGCGCACAGCAGCGCCGTGCGGCACATCACCACCATCGCCAAACGCGAACTGACGTCGTACTTCGCCTCCCCCGTGGCGTACGTCTTCATCGTGTTCTTCCTGCTTCTTTGCGGGTTTTTCACCTTCATGGTTGGACGGTTCTTCCAGCGCGGCGAGGCCTCGCTGATCGCCTTCTTCATCTGGCATCCGTGGCTCTACCTGTTCCTGGTGCCCGCCGTGGGGATGCGCACCTGGTCCGAGGAACGGCGCCTGGGGACGATCGAGCTGCTCCTGACCATGCCGATCACGCCCTGGCAGGCCATTGTGGGCAAATTCGTCGCCTCCTGGCTCTTCCTGGCCATCGCGTTGGCCCTGACCTTCCCGCTGGTGCTGACCGTCGGGTACCTGGGCAGCCCCGACTACGGCGTCATCTTCTGCGGCTATCTCGGCAGCGCACTCATGGCGGGCGCCTACCTGGCCATCAGTTGCATGACCTCGGCGCTCACGCGCAACCAGGTCATCAGCTTCATCCTCTCGGTTGTGGCCTGCCTCTTTCTCATCCTGGCCGGCTGGCCGCCCGTGACCGACATGCTCGTGCAATGGGCCCCCAACTGGCTGGTCGAGGGAGTCGCCGCCTTCAGCGTGATGCCCCACTTCGAGAGTTTCCAGCGGGGCGTGATCGACTCGCGCGACCTGGTGTACTTCCTGTCGGTGATCGCGTTCAGCTTGTTTACGACCGGCGTCATCATCCGCAGTCATCGGGCCGGCTGACCCGGCGCCCGTCTTTACCATTGGCAAACGCCGTACTCGCATCATGAACACCAACAAACACAAATGGGAGCCGCTCCTCTACTCCGGCTTGGGCGTGGGCGCCATGTTCCTCATCCTGGTGGCCATCGGCATCATCGCCGGAGCCGCCAAGGTCCGCCTCGATCTGACCGCGGACCGCGTGTACACGCTTTCGGACGGCACCAAGAAGACCCTGGCCAAGCTCGACACGCCCGTCACGATCAACTTCTACTGCACCCAGTCCGAGAACCGGATGCCTGTTCCGTTGAAGACCTACGCCAAGCGGGTGGAAGACCTGCTGGACGAGTACCGCCAGCGCTCGAATGGCAAGATCGAAATCAAGAAGTTCGATCCCCAGCCCGATTCCGACGCCGAAGACTCGGCGCGACTCGACGGCGTCGAGGGCCAGAGCGTCGGCGAAGGGGGCATCATCGGGCTCGGCGAGAAGGTCTACCTCGGCCTCTCGGTCACCTGTCTCGATCAAAAGGTGGCCCTGCCCTTCCTGGATCCCTCCCGCGAACGCCTCCTCGAATATGACCTCACTCGAGCCGTCGCGCAGGTCGTCAACCCTCAGAAGCAGAACCTCGGCGTCATGAGCGGTCTCCCCATCTTCGGCCAGATGATGAACCCGATGATGGCCCAGATGGGCGGAGGCCAACAGGAGCCGTGGATTGTCCTCAACGAACTGAAACGCGACTTCAACGTCAAACAGATCGACATGACCGTGGAGAAGATCGACGACGACATCAACGTTCTCCTCGTGGTCCACCCGTCCAACATCTCCGACAAAGCCCAGTACGCCCTGGATCAGTTCGTGTTGCGCGGCGGCAAGCTCATTGCACTGCTCGATCCGCTGTCGGTGTTCGACTCGCGCAACTCGATGAATCCCCAGAACATGATGCAGCGCGCGGCTGCGGGCGGTTCGGACCTTCCCAAGCTCCTCGCCGCCTGGGGCATCAAGTTCGAGGGCGACAAGGTCATCGCGGACAAGAACTACGTCACCATGGTGCGGCGCGGCGCCGGCGGAGCGCCTGCGCCCGAACTGACCTGGCTCTCCCTCACCGCCGACGCGATCGATCAGAACGAGATCGTCACAAGCCAGATCGACAGCCTCCTGTTCGCCGGAGCCGGCATCTTCAGCGGCACGCCGTTGGAAGGCCTCAGCCAAAAGATCCTCGTCAGGACGTCCCCGAACTCGGATGGCGTCGATAAAATGATGGCCCAGTTCGGCGCCGACACGTCCAAGGATTTCAAACCGTCCGGGAAGGAATCCCCGCTGGCCCTCATGCTCACCGGCAAATTCAAGACGGCCTTTCCCGACGGCCCGCCCGGCGGCCCGTCCGCGGACGCCGCGGGCGATGACAAGGAGAAAGCCGAGGGCGGCGACACAGCGGCCAAAGCCGATTCTCTCAAGGAATCGCAGAAGGAGGGCGCGGTGCTGCTCGTGGGCGACACCGATTTCGTCTACGACCAGTTCTGCGTGCAGGTTCAGAATTTCTTCGGACAGAAGCTCGTCTCCCCCTTCAACGGGAATCTGGGTTTGCTCCAGAACGTGATCGAACAGTTCATGGGCGATGAGAATCTGATCCAGGTCCGCAGCCGGGCGGTGCAGACCCGGCCCTTCACGCGGGTGCGCACGATTCAGGCGGAAGCCGAAGAGCGCTACACCGAGAAGATCAAGAATCTCCAGAGCGACCTCGAAGAGGCGCAACAGAAGATCAACGAACTCCAGCGCAACAAGGACCAGAACCAACGGTTCATCTTGCCGCCCGAAGTGCAGGCGGAGATCAAACGGTTCCGGGAGAAGGAAGTCCAAACCAAGCGCGACTTGAAGGAAGTGCGCAAGCAGTTGCGCAAGGACATTGACGCGCTCGAGACCCGGTTGAAATGGTTCAACATTGCCGCGGTGCCGATGCTCGTGACGGTGGCATGGGTCGGCTTCGCCGTGGTGAAACGCAAGAAAACCGCTGCCAAATGAATCGCAAACAACTCACCCTCGTCCTGCTCGCGGTGGTGGTGCTGGGCGGCCTCGGACTGTGGCTGCGCAACCGCGACAGATCGTCCTACAAGACCAGTCAGGGCCAGATGGGCCAGAAAGTCCTCGGCGAGTTCGACCTCAACGCCGTGGCTGGCATCACCATCAAACACGCCACCAACGAGCTGCATCTCGTCCAAACAAACGACCTGTGGACCGTTCCGCAGCGCGGCGGCTATCCGGCCAACTTCAGCGAGGTCAGCGAGACCCTCCGCAAACTCTGGGAACTCAAGGTCGTCCAGCCCATCCGGATCGGCCCGTCCCAGCTCGGACGCCTCGAATTGACAACGTCCGAGGAGACCAACAGCGCCACGCTCGTCACGCTGGCCGACAAGGAGGGCAAGCCGCTGCGCAAGGTTCTCCTGGGCAAGAAACACATGCGCCAATCTTCGAGCCCCTCGCCCTTCGGCGGCGACGACGGCTGGCCCGATGGGCGCTACGTCATGCTCGACGACAAGCCCGAGAGCGCCAGCCTCGTGTCCGAGACGTTCAACAACCTCGAACCCAAGCCCGAGCAGTGGATCAACAAGGACTTCTTCAAGGTCGAGAAGGTCAGGTCGATCGCCGTCACCTACCCGGTCCCCACCAACTCGTGGTCCCTGAGCCGGGAGACCGAAACCGGCCAGTGGACCCTCGCGGACACCCAGCCGGGCGAACAACTCGACAGCTCGAAGACGTCGAGCCTGGCCAACGCCCTCTCCTGGCCCAGCTTCAACGACGTCGTGCTCGATCCGCAACCCGACGTGACGGGGCTGGACACACCCACCGTCGCCGTCCTCGAGACGTTCGACAACTTCACCTACACCGTGAAGGCGGGCAAGAAGAGCGGGGAGGACGCCTACTACATGACCGTGGCTGTGACCGCCGAGATCCCCCAGACACGCACGCCCGGACAGGATGAGAAAGACGAGGACAAGGAAAGACTCGACAAAGAGTTCAAAGAGAAGACCGACAAGCTCAACGAGAAGCTCAAGAAGGAAAAAGCCCTCGAAAGTTGGACGTTCCTCGTCTCGAAATGGTCTCTCGACTCCCTCCTCAAGGAGCGACACACCCTGATGGCGGAGAAGAAGGATGCGGAGCCCGAGGAAACTGCCGAGCCGGCCGAGCCAACTCCCGCCCCGCTGGTGCCAGACATCGCACCCGTGCCACCCTCCCCTGCCCCATCCTCGACGGACGTCATCAAGCCGAATCTGCCCACACCGCCCGTTCCCCCGCCCGCGCCGCCCGCGCCAGCTCCAACATCCAAGCCGGAGACACCGCCGGCACCGCCCGTGCCGCCCACTCCCGCACCACCGGCTCCTCAAACGCCGCCTGCGCCCGAGACGCCGCCGGCACCGCCCGTGCCGCCCACTCCCGCGCCACCGGCGCCCGAGACACCGCCACCGGCTGAGACACCTCCCTAGCCCGGTTATTTCGCACGCTTCGCGAGGAACCGTAACCAGGCGACTTCCTGCCAGCCTGTCTCGCCCCGATGGGCGTTTGGGCAACGGCGGTTTTCACGGCAGAACCGCCCCTCCGTGCATCGGGTTGTTGTCGGTCTTCTGTCGCCCGGTGAGGACACCGGGCCTACAACGGATCGAGACTCCCGCTGTAGGCCGCGTGCCCCCACGCGGCGCAAACACGATTCCCACCGACCGACAACCTCCAGAGACACTGACCGCCCGCCGCCCCTGAATCGCATTGAAATGCCCACAGCGCGCGGGCAAGCTCCCTGCGCGCACACATGGCAGACGTCTCTGGATCGGATTGCCCTCCGCGGCTTTGCCTGCCGCAGGGTCATGATTCGGGACTGCTTAGGCGCGCCAGGCCGGCATGAAACAACACGTCACCTCTCACAGCATCGTTCGCTGGATTCAGTTCGGAGTGGCCCTTGTGACGGGGGTTGTGCTGGGGCTGACGGTGTGGATCAACTCGCGCAGCAGCCGCGCCGAACTCGAAGCCCAGACCAATGCCGAGGCGGTCTCCGAGATTCGTGCGGCCGCATACCGCTTGGACGATTTCGTCGCGCGGATCGCCATGTTGCCCCGCAGCCTCGCCGTTCGCCAGCGGTTGGCGGGACGCGCCCCCGATCCCGGCCTGGGGCCCTATCTGCGCGAACTGCTTCGACAGACCCCCGCCGAAGAGGTTTACGGCGTCTACATGGCCTTCGAGGACAAGGACTGGACCGAGCCCGACGGATGTGTGGCGATGCATCGCAAGGGCTGGCCCGACCTGACACCCGTGACGTACGACTACCACGATCCCAAACAGGAGTGGTATCACGGACCCAAGGTCTCGGGGACATTGCATGTTACCGAGCCCTATTTCGACGAGGGCGCCGGGAACATCAGCATGGTCAGCGTCACCGTGCCCGTCTTCGATGCCGCCACCAACTTCCTGGGTGTCGCGGGAGCCGACTTGTCCCTCGATCGCATCCGGGAAATCGTCCGCGCCATTCGCCTGCGCGCGTCGACGGACACCGACAAACCGGGATCATCCGATGCGTGCGCCTTTCTTGTCAGCCGTGCCGGGAAGATCCTGGTGCATCCGGACGAGCACCTGATGCTTCGCCAGGGCTTTCCCGGGGCCGACATCGAAACCCAGCCGGGCGGAGCGCTCGTCGCCTCGAGACCTGAGGGGGCCGCGTCGATCGCACCCGACGGGGAGCGGCGCCGGCTCTTCTGGGCCGAGCTGCCTCTGACCGGATGGAAGGTGGTCCTGAACGTCTCCGAAGCCGCCATTCTCGATCCGGTGCATCAACTCACCCTGCGCTCGGCCCTCATCGGCGCAGCCGGCCTGGTGTTCATGGTCCTCATCGTCACCACCCTGGCCCGTCGACTGGCCCATCCCCTCCTGCGCCTCACCCGGGCAGCCGCGGCCCTCGAACAGGACAGCTTCGAAGAGGGAATGCTGACCGACCTTGTTCCGCGCCGCGACGAGCTGGGCGAACTGGCGCGCGGTTTCCAGGGCATGGCCCGCGAAATCGGCGTCCGCGAGCAGCGTCTGGCCGAGTGGAACCAGAATCTCGAACACACTGTTGAAGAGCGGACCCGCGAGTTGACCGCGCACACGGCCGAACTCGAGAAGCTCACACGGCAATCGCAGGAAACGGCCATCCGCGAATCCAGCCTGTCGGCCCTGAACAGCGCCTTGCGCGGAGACCTTGGCGTGGACCAGGTGGCTCAACACGGTCTGGCCGCCATGGTCGAGTTCCTCGGAGCGCCGGTTGGCGCCGTGTTCGTCAGCGGCGCCGACCGCGTCCTGCACCGCGTGGCCGCCCATGCCTATCCGCCCGGGGCCGATCTCCCCAGGTCCTTTCCCATTGGCACCGGCGTCGTTGGACAGGCCGCCCGCTCGGGCCGCCCGGTCGTGAGCGAACCCGAAGCCGCCCAACTGCGCGTGCACTTTGGTTTCGGAGCCGTGGCGCCCGTCCAGGTGGTCGCCTATCCGCTCCTGGTGAACGAAAACCCAATCGGCGTCCTCGAACTCGGCCTCTTCAGGCCCCCAACGGAGACCCACAGCCGGTGGATGGAGAAAGCATGCGAAACGCTCGCCAACGCGCTCCGCTTGGCCGTCGAAAGCCAGCAACGCAGGCACGCCGAAGAACGCACCCGACTCATCCTCGAGTCCACGGCCGAGGGCATCTTCGGAGTCGACACGACGGGCCGCATCGAATTCGTCAACCCCGCGGCCTGCGGGACTCTTGGCTACACGGCGGAGGAGATCATCGGGCGCCCATCGCACGGCCTGATCCACCACCGCCGTCCGGACGGCAGCGCCTACCCCCAGGACGAGTGCAAAGTGCACGCCGCCTACACGCGGGGGGAGGCGAGCCGCGTGGACAACGAGTTCTTCTGGACAAAGGACGGCGTCGGCCTCCCCGTCGAGTATGGCGTCACGAGCATTCTCAAGGACGGCGCGGTCGTCGGCGCCGTGGTGAGCTTCACAGACATCACGGACCGCAAGGAGACCGAGGAACGGGTCAGCGCCTACTTCAATAACTCGGACGACGGCCTGCTGATCCTCCTGCCCAAGCGCGGCTTCATCCACGCCAACCCGGCCGCGGCAAAGATGTTCGGATTCGCCAGCGTGGCCGAACTGGTCCGATGCGGCCCGGTCGAGCTCTCGCCGGAACGTCAGCCCGACGGACGCCTCTCGGGGAACCTCGCCCTCGAACGCATCGAGACGGCGATGCAGATGAGCACGCCCCTGCGCTTCGATTGGGTCCACCGCAGGCAGGACGGAGGCGAGTTTCCCTGCGACGTCTCCCTGATCCGGATCTCATTGCGTGGCAAGCCCGCCCTGCTCACGCGCATCCACGACATCTCAGAACGCAAACGCAATGAGCAGGCCCTGGCCGCCAGCGAACGCCGCATCCGGCGGATCCTGGAAACCACCAGCGAGGGTTTCTGGCTCATCGACAACCAGGCGGCCACCATCGAGGTCAACGACGCGATGTGTCAGATCCTCGGCCGCCCTCGAGACCAGATTGTCGGACGCCCGATCTTCGATTTCGTCGACGGGGAGAACAAGCGCATCTTCAGCGAGAATGTCGCGCGCCGGGCCAGAGGGGAAAAGGGGGCCTACGACATCTCGCTGCAACGGCCGGACGGGACTCTCGTCCCGTGCCGTGTGAGCGCGGCCCCTCTCCTCGACGAGCAGGGGGTCAAATGCGGCGCGTTCGCGATGTACACCGACGTCACCGAACAGAAACAGACCGAGGCGGAACTCAAGGCCGCCAAGCACAAGGCCGAGGAAGCCACCTTGATGAAGTCGATGTTCCTGGCGAACATGAGCCACGAGATCCGCACCCCGATGAACGCGATCATCGGCCTGTCGCATCTCGCCCTCAAGACGCCGCTCACCCCCAAACAGCGCGATTACGTCGCCAAGATCCACAACGCCGGCACCTCGCTCCTGAGCATCATCAACGACATTCTCGATTTCTCGAAGATCGAGGCGGGCAAACTCGAACTCGAGACGACGGATTTCCAGCTCGATGCCGTGATCGATTCAGTCATCACCCTCACGGCGCAAAAGGCCCACGACAAAGGGCTCGAGTTCCTCACCGAAATCCCGTCCGACGTCCCCGAGCGCTTGCGGGGGGATCCGCTCCGCCTGGGCCAGATCCTCACCAACCTCGTCAACAACGCCATCAAGTTCACCGACCGCGGCGAGGTCCGGCTCCGCCTCGAACGCAGCCAGACCGCGGGCGCCAGGGTTCAACTCAAATGCTCCGTGCGCGACACCGGGATTGGCGTCACGCCCGAGCAGGCGGCCAGGCTGTTCCAGCCCTTTTCGCAGGCGGACATGTCGACCACGCGCAAGCATGGCGGCACGGGGCTGGGGCTGACCATCTGCCGCCGGCTGGTCGAGCTGATGGGCGGGCAGATCGGGGTCGAGAGCCAGCCGGGTGTCGGCAGCACCTTCGCGTTCACCGTCTGGCTGGACGTCAGCCACACCGCCAAGGATCGGCGGATCGTGCCGGAAAAGCTCCGGCACTTGCGCGCGCTGGTCGTCGATGACAACGCCGCCGCACGCGCCATCCTCGTCGAATCCCTCGAACACATCGCCAAAGATGTCGATGCCGTCGGCTCCGCCCGCGAAGCCCTTGCGGCCATCCGCCAGAAGGACGCGGACGCGCCCTACGACGTTGTCTTCATGGACTGGCGGATGCCAGGCATGGATGGCCTGGAGGCCACGCGCGCCATCAAGCAGGATCGGTCGCTGAAGGCGCAGCCGGCCGTGATCATCGTCACCGCCTTCGGCCGTGAAGAGGTCCGCGAGGAGGCCGAGAAGCTCGCGGTGGACGGCTTTCTCGTCAAGCCGGTCACCAAGTCCATGATCGTGGACAGCCTGGTCAGCGTCTTCGCCACGCCGGACGAGGCCCAGGCTGTCGCCGCCCAGACCGGTGACGCGCCGGGCCGCCTGCGGGGCCTGCGCGTCCTGCTGGTGGAAGACAACGACATCAACCGCCAGATCGCAATCGAACTGATCGAAAGCGCCGGCGCCCGGGTGGCGGTGGCCAGACACGGACGCGAGGCCGTCGAGATGCTCCTCGAAGGCGCATTCCCGCCTCCTTACAACCTCGTCCTGATGGATCTCCAGATGCCCGAAATGGACGGCTACCAGGCGACCGCCAGGATTCGCGCCGACGCCCGGCTGGCGCGCCTGCCCATCATTGCCATGACCGCCCACGCCACGGTCGAGGAGCGCCAGCGATGCCTCGAAGCCGGCATGAACGATCACGTCGCCAAACCGATCGACCCCGCATTGCTCTTCGAAACCCTGCAACGCTATTCCACTGCCCCGGAACACCCCGCAGATGGCCACTCTCCCGCCACGACGGACTCCGACGCGGACGACGCCCCGGCGATCGTGGAGACTCTTCCGTCCGTCGAGGGCCTGGACACCGAGGAGGGCCTACGCCGATTGGCCGGCAATCGCAGACTGTACCTGAATCTCTTGCGCCAGTTCCTCGATCAGCACGCCGCGGCGCCGGACCAGATCGCCGCGGCGCTGATGCGCGACGAGGCGTCCACGGCCGAACGCCTCGCCCACACGGTCAAGGGGGTGGCCGGCAGCCTCGGCGCCGGTCGCGTCCAACGGGCGGCGGCTGCGCTCGAACGCGCCCTCGCCGCAAGAACACCGTGCGCCGATCTGCCGCCGGCCTTGCAGGATCTGCGGGCAACTCTCGAGGAGTTCGTCGCACGACTGCGCGCCGCACTGCCGCCGGATCGACGAACGCCCTCCGACAGCCCCGGGGCGCCTCCGCCCGACCCGGCGCGAGCCAGGCGGGCGGTCGAGGAGATGATCGGGCTGCTCTCTCGATTCGATCCCGCCGCCACCGAGTGTCTGGAAGCGGAGCGCGACGTTTTCCGGGCGCTGTTCATAGGCGAGGCATTCGCCGGGTTCGAGCGCGACGTGGGCGCGTTCGCGTTCGCCGAGGCCCTCGCCCGGCTCCGGCAGGCGACGGAGCCAAAGGGCCTTCTTTCCCCATGAACACTGCGTCTGCCGCGGCCGAGGGCCGCATCCTCATTGTCGAGGACGCTCCGGCCAATATCCAGAGTCTGGCCGCCATCCTCAGAGAGCAGGGATACCAGATTTGCGTCGCCACAAACGGGCGTCAGGCGCTGCACGTCATCGAGACCATGCGCCCGGATCTCGTGCTTATGGACGTCATGATGCCCGAGATGGACGGCTATGAGACCTGCCGGCAGATCAAGGCGTCGTCCGCCTGGAGCGGATTGCCCATCATCTTCCTCACCGCCAGGACGCAGACCGCGGACATCGTGCGCGGCTTCGAACTCGGGGCGGTGGATTATGTGGCCAAGCCTTTCAACGCCTGCGAGCTCCTGGCCCGCGTGCGCATGCATCTCACCATCGACCGCCTCAACAAGGAGAACGCGCGGCTCCTGCTCAACGTGCTGCCCGAGCCCATCGCCGAGAGGCTCAAGAAGAAGCCGGGCATCATCGCCGAGCGATTCGACGACGTATCCGTCTTGTTCGCCGACATCGCCGGCTTCACGCCGCTCTCGGCGCGCCTTGCGCCCGGGGATCTGATCGGCCTGCTCAACCGCGTCTTCTCGCGGTTCGATGAGCTGGTCGATCAACACGGTCTCGAAAAAATCAAGACAATCGGCGACGCCTACATGGTGGCCGGCAGCCTGCCTCGGTCCCAGCCGGATCATCTCGAACGCATGGTGCGCCTGGCGCTCGCCATGCAGGCCGCCGCCGGCGCCATGAGCGCCGAGTCGAGCGGCCTGCAACTGCGCATGGGGCTGCATGCCGGAAGCGTCGTCGCCGGCGTCATCGGCATCCGCAAGTTCAGCTACGACATCTGGGGCGACACCGTCAACACCGCCAGCCGACTCGAATCCCACGGCGTCGCCGGCCGGATCCAAATCACCGACGCTGTCTTCAACCGCATCCGGCACTGGTGCCGATGCGAGCCGCGGGGCGCGATCGAGGTCAAGGGCAAGGGGCCCCTGAATCTCTACCTGATCGTCGGACCGGACGCCGCGGCCGCCGAGCCCGCAGTGCCCTCCTGAGCTTGAAACCAGATCGACTCGAGTTCGTTCACTTCAAGCGATCGCACACGGGCCGCCCCGCCCTCGGCCAGCAGGCCGACGGACCTGGTCCCGCTCAGCTCGGGCGGGCGGTAAACCGGCATGTACACCTCGCCTTCGTTCCCGAAGATCTCGATCGACGTGCGGTCCACCAGGACCCGCAGCGACACCCGCCCATCGCGCGGGCGCAACGGGGCGCGGTGCTTTTTGCAGATCAACTCCCGCGCGGCGGCGGCGTAGATCACATCGACGCCGCCGACCGACAGCCTGAGAGCGGACGCGCTGCCGGGATTCACATCGATCCGCGTCTCATGCAGATCGACGCTCAGGTTCGCCAGCGGGTTGACTCCGGGTTCGAGCGCCTGCGGATCGAACGTGTGCTTGCGCGCGCGGAGCCGATCGAGTTCCCGGACCGGTTGCCAGCAAAGCCGCACCCCGTCGCCCGTCGTCCGCAAGCTCAATTCGCATGGAAACGTCATCATCTGGTTGAACGGCATCCCGGGCGTGGCCATCTGGCCCCAGCCAATCTGCACACGCCGTCCATCGGGCATGTCACTGTACGTCTGTGCGGCATAAAACGACTCGCCGCGGTGCCCGGGCAGCATCGGCGTCTCGGCCGTGAACACCCTGCCATCGAATCGCCCCAACTGATACGCGCTGTTCGCCGCGGTCAGAACCCACTTCGAGGCCGCGCCGCCGCCATCCGTCCCCTCCCCCGGCTGCGCGTCGACCGGCAGCTCGAAGATGTCCGGGCACTCGAAGAACCCCTCGATCCGGCTGTGAAATGTCCACGCTTTCAGATCGGGCGAACTGTAAAAGGCAATCCAGCGTCCGCCCTCGAATTCATCGTAGACCGCCATGCACCAGCGCCCGGTCGGGGCGTGCCAGAAGAGCCGGGGATCGCGCCCCTCGTGTTTGACGACCGGGTTCCCGGCGTACTCGGTCCAGGAGCGTCCGCGATCGTTCGAGTAGACGATGCACTCGCCGCGGCCCGTGCTCGTGTAGGCGGCGACCAGGACCTCTTCGCTGCCGGTCTTGAATCCGCCCGTGTTCCGGGCGTCCACGACAGCGCTGCCCGAAAAGACCCAGTCGCCATGGGCCACCGGGTAGAGAGCGATCGGCAGCTCGCACCAATGCACCAGGTCGGTGCTGACGGCGTGGCCCCAGTGCATGTTGCCCCAGTCCCAACCGTAGGGATTGTGCTGGTAAAACAGATGGTACTCGCCCCGGTAATACACCAGGCCGTTCGGATCGTTGTTCCATCCGCGCCGTGAGGAGAAGTGGAACTGGGGCCGGAGCGGCTCGCGATAGAGCCCGTCAGCACCGCGAAAGGCGTCGGTCTGATCGACCAGATCGAGCGCCTTCGAATCCTCCGGCAGCCGATCCACCCCAAGCGCCGCGCGCCGCCCCGCGAACGGCGTCAAATCCAGAAACACCCAGAAATCGGGCGCTGCATCGGCCAGCTCGATCTCGAATTCGCGGACCACCCGGCTCCCGACCTCGAGTCGGACCCGCCGCTTCGGAGCCCGCTGTTTGACCGGCAGATTCAGGTACCGCCGTTCGACCGCGAACTCGCGCACGACGTTGGTCAGGAGACCGGGAAGCGCGCGGTCGCTCAGACGGATGTGATCGACGTTGATATGGCCCCAACCGCCGGTGGCACTGTCCACGATCTGCAGCGCGGCCTGGCGCCCCCCGAACTCGCCCACATCCCACTGCTGCCAGTCGAGACGCTCGCTGCCGCCCGGCCGATCGTTCGGACCCGTGGCGGTGCGCACGACCTGCCCGTCCAGGAGCAGGTTCATGCACGCCTGGCCCGGATGCATGCCACCGCCGATCAGGAACTGGAGATAGCGCCGCTCGATCCGGAAGAGCGGCGACGTGAGCGTCCCGGTGGTGCCGTCACCGTTGAAGAACGAATTCACCAGGCGCTCCCCGAGGTAACCCTCCACGGCCATCTGGTTGGACAAAGTGCCGCGCGCAGGCCCCGGCCCAAAGGCCTGCCCGGTCGCCGTCCAGTCGCCGTAGTCGGCACGCTCGAAGTCCGCAATCAGGATGTCGGGGCGCGCGGAGGGCTCGGCTGCCGACGCGCCCCAAACAGAGGCCGCGAGGAGGGCGGCCAGGACGACCTGGCGCGACAACAGGCGGCTCCGAGCGGAGCGGGGAGCACAAGGTGATGGGGTCATATCGGCCTCTATTTGCGGGCTTCCTTGGCCCAACTGTCCTTCAGGGGGATGGTCCGGTTGAACACGAGTTGCCCGGGCCGGGAATCGGGATCGAGGCAGAAATAGCCGAGCCGCTCGAACTGGTAACGCGCCGCCGGGTCAGCCTCGGCAAGCGACGGTTCCAGCCTGGCGCGCACCGTCTCGAGCGAGTGCGGATTGAGAAACGTCTTGAAATCGACCCCGTCGCCCCCGCTGTCCGGCTGCGCGACCGTAAAAAGGCGATCGTACAGGCGCACCTCGGCCTCGACGGCCTCAGCCGCGCTGACCCAATGAATGGTCCCCTTGACCTTGCGATCGGCATGCGCGCCCCCGCTCCTGGACTCGAGATCGGCCGTACAGCGCAGTTCGACAATGTTGCCCGATGCGTCCTTGACCACCTCGTCACACCGGACAATGTAGGCGTACTTGAGCCGGACCTCGCCGCCGGGTCGCAGTCGAAAGAACTTCGGGGGCGGCGTCTCCATGAAATCGTCGCGCTCGATGTAGAGTTCGCGGCCGAACGGGACCGGGCGGCGTCCGGCGGCCGGATCCTCCGGATTGTTGACGGCATCGACCGTCTCGGCCTTTCCGTCGGGGTAGTTTGTCAGCACGACCTTGAGCGGACGCAGCACGCCGAGCCGGCGTTGGGCCTCGCGGTTGAACTCCTCCCGGATCGCATGCTCGAGCACGGCGACATCGGTCACTCCGTTGTACTTGGTCACCCCGATGTTGTACGCGAAGCGCCGCAACGCGGTCGCCGTGACGCCACGCCGCCTCAGGCCCGAAATGGTCGGCATCCGCGGATCGTCCCATCCCTTCACCCGCCCCTCGCTGACCAGTTGCAGCAGCTTGCGCTTGCTCATCACCGTGTAGGTGAGGCTCAGGCGCGCGAACTCGAACTGGTGGGGCAGCGGACGCGGCAGATCGAGCGCTTCCAGGATCCAGTCGTAGAGGGGGCGGTGGACCTCGAACTCGAGGGTGCAAATCGAGTGTGTGATCCCCTCGATGTAATCGCTCAGGCAATGGGCGAAGTCGTACATCGGGTAGATGCACCAGGCATCGCCCGTGTGGTGATGCTCCGCGTGCCGGATGCGATAGAGCACCGGATCGCGCATCCAGACGTTCGGCGACGCCATGTCAATCCGCGCCCGCAGCGTCCGCGTGCCGTCCGGGAACTCGCCCGCCTTCATGCGCTCGAACAAGTCCAGATTCTCCGCCACCGTCCGGTTGCGGAACGGGCTGTCCTGGCCCGCGCGATCGGGCGCCCCGCGGTAGGCGTCGGTGTCTCCCGGAGACAGGTCGCACACATAGGCCCGGCCGCGGCGGATCAGTTCGAGCGCGTACTCGTAAAGCTGGGCGAAGTAATCGGAGGCATAGAACGGCTCGACCTGCGTCGCGGACGGAAGATCCCGCGAGACCGCGCCAAGATAGAAATCCGGATGGCCGTCGCGGACCAGCCGGTCGGGCGTCTGGCCCTTGCGCTTCAAACCGATCCGATCGTCCGCCCACCCCGCAATCAGCCACTTCACGTCCTCGAGAATCGACTCGACGTACTCGACCTCTTCCTTGGCCGGGTTGGTGTCGTCCATCCGCAGGTTGCACACCCCGCCAAACTCGCGCGCGATGCCGAAGTTCAGGCAGATCGACTTCGCGTGTCCGATATGCAGATACCCGTTGGGCTCGGGTGGAAACCGCGTCACAATCTGACTGTACTTCCCCGCCTGCGCGTCGGCTGCAACAATGTCGCGAATAAAGTCCGAAGGAGTCGGACCCGCGTCTGGATTCACCGGAACTGTGCTCATGGCTTTGCGTCGTCCATCATGGATTCAAGTGCGGCGCAAGTGTGGCAAAGCACGAGCCTCAAGGGTAGGGAATTCCAACAGCATCCACCCTCTTCCTGAGCTCGCGCGCCGGCAGTTCCCCGATGCTACATCGCGTTGGTCCACCTCAGACAACTTGCAGCCTCGCGGCGGTCGAGGCTCCATGAAACGTGCCCACCGGTCCGGTCGCTCGAAACGGGGCGAAAGTCGCCCTGATGCGTCTTCACCCAATCCAGCGCCCAGGCCCGCACCCACGCCGGCACGTCGCCTTGAAGCACACGCATCGGGTTGAGGGCGATGACCAACTCGCAATCGCCGTAGATGGCGTGGAAATGCCTTCCGAAAGTTCGATCGATCAATGTCCGCATGACGATCCCGCGAGATTTGGCAAGCACTGGCATATCGGTTCCAACGGTTCTTCGTTCTCTGTGCGCTGCTCATCAAGGACACTGAAACGCTCCGGTTTGTTTCAATTTCAGCCCTCTGGCAGTCCGCGCAGGCTGGGACACGCAGAAAGGGTGCCAGACCAAAAAAGTGCCCGAATCCCGCCAAAACCGGCCGAAGTGGTCCGAAACCGGCCCTTCAAATGCGCAAATCGTGCGCGCCGGTGCGCAAAGTCCGGCATGCGGCCCGACGCGGACCTGGATTCCCAGTGCATCTGCACGTTGTCGGTGGAATCGAGTTTGCGCCGCGTGGGGGCACGCGGCCTACAGAATGGGCATCATCGGCTAGCAGGCCGGGTCCCCCGACCCGGCGCCTGCACCGATGTCTGTCCTTGCGCCGCGTGGGGGCACGCGGCCTACACCATGAGTCTTGATCCGTTGCAGGCCCGGCGCCCTCACCGGGCGACAGAACACCGACAACAATCCGATGCACCGCTGGATTCCGGCTTTCCAAAACTTGGCTTGACTGCCCGAGGCTTCGGGTTTCAAGGATTGTCCCGTGTTCTGCGCGACTTGCCGTTCTGTGACGCTGATCGCCATCGCAGCCGCTGCGTGGTTGTCGGCGCTGCTCGATCTCGGTCCGGCTGTCGGGCGCGCCCAGGAGATTCGCATCAACGAACTCATGAGTTCGAACGGCGCGACCCCCGCCGATGAGAACGGCGACTTTCCGGATTGGTTCGAACTGTTCAACCCCACGCCCGACGCGGTCAGCCTCGATGGCTGGGGCGTCTCGGACGATGCAAAGCGCCCTTTCAAGTGGGTGCTTCGCGATGCCGTGATCGAGTCCGGGGAGCATCTGCTGCTCTTTGCGTCGGGCAAGGATCGACAGCCCGCCCGCGTCGACTCTCTGGGGCCCGAGACCATCCCCGGCTTGCGCCTCTGGCTGCGCGCCGACGCCGTGAGCGCCAATTCCTCGACTCAGGTCCGCCGCGACGGCACCACCGTCTACGTGCGGCAGTGGCGCGACCAGAGCGGGTCAGGAAACCACGCCGTCCAGACCACCGATGCGAGCCAACCGACATGGCTGGCCACCGGGCCAACCGGCACGCCCGCGCTGCGCTTTGACGGCGTGGATGACCAGTTGCGGCTCCCCCGCCCCCTCGCCACCAATAGCTTCTCGCTCCTTGCCGTCTTCAGCACCGCGCGCCCCCACGAGACCGATCCCGAGGGCAAGACCGGCGTGGGGGGCGTGGCGGGCCAGCGCTACCTGTTCGGCGCGCAACACGGCGGCGACTCGAATGCAGGCACCGGGCTCTCCGTGGGGACAAACGGCGTCGCGGTGTACGAGCACGGCTCCGGCTACATGCCCGCCCTGGCTGTCTTTTCCGGGCCGCTCGGACCGGGCAACGTTTTGGTGGGTGTCCACTACGACGCCAAACAGCTCAGCCTCGATGTCCAGGGCCTTGCCGCGCGCGCTGGCATGGCCTCGCCCCGAGTCCTCGTGACGGCGCCGGTCGAGATCGGGCTGGGGGCGTACGGCGCATTCGACGGCGCCCTGGCCGAGGTCCTGCTCTATGACCGCCCGCTCGCCGAAAACGAACGGCTCGGCCTCGCCCGATACCTTGCCGACAAGTACGGCATCGCTGTCGCCCAACCGCGCCACACCAACTTCCAACTCAGCAGCCAGGGCGAGGAACTCCAACTCACCCGGCCCGACGCCTCGGTCGCCGATTCTGTCCGCTTTGGACCCATCGCCCGCGACATTTCCTACGGACGCCAGCCGGACGGCTCGAACGCCTTTGTCTTCTTCCGAGAGCCGACCCCCGGCGCACCCAACAGCACGCCGGGCGCCACGGAACTGCTGGACGCGCCGGTGTTTTCGCATCCGGGCGGTTTTCATGCCAACGGGTTCGATCTCCGGCTCAGCATCACCAACGCGGACGCGCGCATCCATTACACGCTCGATGGATCCGATCCGGACGAAACGTCGCCCCGCCACACCGAGCCCCTGCGCATCGCGAGCCGGATCGGCACGCCCAACGACATCTCGATGATTCCGACCGTGCCCGGAGGACCGCCGCCCGCCGGCGAGGTCTTCAAGGGCTGGGTCGTCCGGGCCCGCGCGTTCAAACCCGGCACCCTGCCCAGCCCAACCGTCACCCGCACCTTCTGGGTCGATCCCCGCGAACGAGCCCGATATTCGTTGCCGGTGGTCTCCCTGACCACCGACCGCGCGAACCTGTTCGACCGCGCCACCGGCATTTACGTGGCCGGCGACGCACCCAACGGCAACTACTCCCAACGCGGCCCCGAGTGGGAGCGCCCGGCCCACGTCGAGCTCTACGAGACCGACAATCAGCCGGCCTTCGCCCAGGAAATCGACGTCAAGATCCACGGCAACACCTCGCAGGGATTCCCAATCAAGGGACTTGACCTCGACGCCACCGGCGGACGCGGGCGGCAACCGTTCCGCTATCGGCTCTTCCCCGATCGCGCCCGCGGGGAATTCGAGCACGTCCTTCTTCGGCCCACCGGGCATGACCAACCCACGGCATTCATGCGCGACGAGCTCATGCAAAGCCTCGCGGCCGAGACGGACGCCGAATCCCAGGCCGCCCGCGCCTGCGTCCTGTTCATCAACGGCGAGTACTGGGGTCTCCATTACCTGAAGGAAAAGGAAGACGCCGAGTTTGTCGCGCACTACGCGGACCGCGCCGAGGACGCCATCGACTACCTCGAAGGGTACGCCGCGCCCAAGGCCGGGGACACGATGCATTACCAGGCCATGATCGATTTCATCGCAACTCACGACCTGGCCGACCCCGCGCACTACGCCCGCGTCGCCACCCTGATGGAAGTGCCCAACTACATCGACTACAAGGCCTGCGAGATCTTCTTTTACCGATGGGACATCGGGAACCACCGCCTCTGGCGTCCACGCACGCCGGACGGACGCTGGCGCTGGCTCCAGTTCGACAACGACGTCGGCTGGGGCGGATTCTGGGCCGAGCAGCCCGCCTGGCTCTTCAACATGCTGGCCGCCGATCTCACCCCCGACGCATCCCTCCACGGCCACAACAACGAAGTCACCACATTCCTCCTCCGCCACCTGGTGCGAAACGCGCAGTTCCGACGCGACTTTGTCAACCGCTTCCAGGACCTCCTGAACACGCTCTTCCTTCCCTCCCACACCCAGGGGCGCATCGACCAGATGGCGTCCGTGCTGGCCCCCGAGATGGCCGAACACACGCGGCGGTGGCGCTCGCCCGCCTCGCTGGCCGATTGGCAAAACAACGTCCGCTACCTCCGCATGTACGCCGTCAACCGCCCCGCGAACATGCGCGAACACCTGCGCCAGTACTTCCGACTCGACCCATCCTGCACGTTCACTGCCGGCGTCCGCCCGCCCCAGGCCGGTGCACTCCGGCTCAACACGCTCGAAATCCGGGAGCCGGCGGACCAGCCCTGGTCCGGCCTCTACTTCCAGAGACATCCGGTCACCGTGCGCGCCGAGCCGCGCCCGGGTTTTCGATTCGACCGCTGGGACGGCCTGCCCGGTGTGAGCACCAACGAGGTGACGCTGCTCCTGAACGGCGATTTTGCGCTCGCAGCCCGGTTCGCCCCCGACCCTGCCGCACAACCGCGCTTCACCCGGATTCGGCGGTCTGGAGCCACCAGCGTCGAACTCACGGTGACCGGCCCGCCCCGCGGCAGATTCCAGCTCGAATCCTCCGATGACCTGAGCGCCTGGTCCACACGCCAATCGCTCGAACTCGATGACGCGGGATCCGCCGTCATCCCCGAACCGGTCACAACGGCGCCCCGACACCAATTCTATCGCCTCCGCGGCTCGGACGGTCCATCTGGTTGGCGTCGGAGTTCTGTCGCCCGGTGAGGGCACCGGGCCTACAACGGATCGAGACTCCCGCTGTAGGCCGGGTCCCCTGACCCGGCGCTTGCACCGATGTCTGTCTTCGCGCCGCGTGGGGACACGCGGCCTACAACACCGATGTCCGTCCCGCTGTAGGCCGGGTCCCCTGACCCGGCGCT
>JAKLFY010000002.1 GCA_022710935.1 Verrucomicrobiota bacterium | reverse complement strand
CTCCAGGCCGGTGAACAGGTCCAGTGGCAGTTACTCGGCCGCTCCGACTTGCGCCTGCACCGCTTGGCCGCCCCCGCCGCCAAGCCCAAGCCTAGAAAACCGTGAGGAGCTTTTTCAGCGGAATCAAATATGAAGATGTGACCCCACTCACTCTGAGGCGAAGTACTCGTGGAACACGGCGGCGAGGCTGGCGCCATAGGCGCGCCAGTGCCTGGCTGAGGGGTAGTCGTCGAGACCGGCGATCCAATTGCAGTTGAACTCATGGACGATGGCGTCGATGCCGTAGCGCTCGAGCCAGCCGTCGCCCAAGGTGCCCGAGTTGCGGAATCCCGGTTTGGTGCTGCCCTCGGTGAACCAGGTGTGCTTGCGCAGCAGATCTTCGAGCAGCGCCATGCGCTCGAGGTGATCGGAGAGGCCGGGCACCGGGGGGCGGCTGAGATGGATGAGGCCGCCGCCGTCGTTGTGCAACTCGAGTGCCAGGTCCGGGCGCTGCCCGGCGCGGATCATCTGCTCGAGCCAGCGTTCGAGGGCGGCGTTCTCGGGGGCCAATCGCGGATCGGCGGGCTTGTCCCAGTCGCGATTGAGATCTTTGCCGCGCAAGTTGAAACGGGTCAGGCCGCGCACCACGCCGTCCTTGTTGGCCATCGGCAGGATGTCGACGCAGTAGCGTTCGAGGCATTGCCGCGCATGAGGATCGGCTTCGAGAAGCCGGCGGATCAGGCCCTCGACCACCCAGTTGCCGCCCGACTCCCACGGATGCGCCCGGGCGCGCAGGAAGACGCGGTGCGGCGCTTGCGGGTTGCCGATCCGGATGATCTCGAGAGGCCGTCCCTCGACGGTCTTGCCGATGGGCGTGATCTGGACCAGCGGGTTTGTCCTGATAGCGTCGAGGAGCCGATCCAGATCGGCTGCCGTGTACGGTTCGAGGCGTGCCACGAGGAGATAAGGACCCGGCATTTCGAGGGTGATTTGAACCCGGTTTTCGGGCAGAGCATCGGTCGGCACCGGGGTCCAGTCGCGTCCGTTCGACGAAACCACGATCGTCTTGAGTTCCTTGGCTACGGAGCCTGGGCGGCCGTTCCAGACGTTGTCGAGGTTCTTGAACTCGAGTGTGAGGCGCGCGCCGGGCGCGGCTTCGAGGCGGAAGTGAATATGGCCGGCGGCGCGGTTGGGCGAGCCGCGCTCGTGGTCGTAGAGGAGGTGCACCAGGACGGCGCCGTCGGGCGCCGGCTCGTACCAAAGCGGCGAGGCGTTCTCGAAGCTGGTGTCGATATAGACGAGGTTGGTGGGGTTGGCCGCGCGGAGTGTGCCGCCAAGGAGGCCGAGCATCCCGACGAGGAGGAGTTGTTTCGTCATCGTGGAATTGGTCAAAGATGTGACCCTATGCCGTCTGGCCGCAGGAAGCGTTCGGCCGCCAGATCGGCAAATCGCAAGCCGCGGTCTGTGAGCTGGAAACGGTCGGGGGCCGACTTCGCCAGGCCCTGGCCTTCGAGTTCAGCCATGTCGTTCCGCCACTCGGCGCGCAGGTCGAACCCGGTGACGCGAATGAACTCGTCAAAGGGCCAGCCAGCGTTCATGCGCAGACCGAACGCGGCCGTCTCGCCGGCCCGGCTGAGCGGGGAGAGCGTTTCGGTGGACTCGAAGGCGCGCTGGCCCTTGTCCAGGGCCTGGCAGTAGAGGCGGGTGTTGGCCCGGTTCCTGGTGCGCACGCCGCGGACATAGCTTGTGGCGCTGGGGCCGAGTCCGTAGAACGATCCGCCGCGCCAGTAATTGACATTGTGCCGGCAGGCGCGATCCGGCACCTCGTCGGGGGGCCGGGGGCCGAGATGTTTTGCGAAGTTGGCCACTTCGTACTGGCGGTAGCCATGCGTGGAGGCCTGGGCGGCCAGTTCCTCGAACATGTCGCAAGCGAGATCCTCGTCGGCGTCGAGGCGACCGGCCTTGAGCTGTTCGAACAAGGGGGTGTCTTCCTCGTAGATGACTTCGTACGAGGAGAGGTGTTCGCTGCCGAGGGCGATCGCCTCGCGGAGTGTGGCGCGCCACACCGGCATTGTCTGGCCCGGGATGGCGAACATGAGATCGAGGTTGAGATTGTCGAAACCCGCGCGCCGGAGTGCGTCAAAGGAACGGAACACCATGTCGCGGGTATGGATGCGGCCGAGGCGTTCGAGGAGGGGTTTGTCGAGCGATTGGACGCCCATCGAGATCCGGTTGACGCCGTGGGATCGAAGGAGTCTGGCCTTGTCGAGCGACACGGTGGCGGGATTGGCCTCGACCGTCCATTCGTCGGCGCCGAGCAAATCGAGCCGGCCCATCGCGTCGAGAATTCGCTCCCACTGGCGGAGGTTCAGGAGCGAGGGTGTGCCTCCGCCGAAGTAGACGGTGCGCGGGCGCAGGTCCGGAGCGACCAGGTCCAGCTCGCGGATCAGGGCGGTGACGTACTGGTCGATCAGGTCGGCGTTGGCGGTTTCCGAGAAAAAGGCGCAGTATTCGCACTTGTGCGCGCAGAACGGAACGTGGACATAGAGATGGCGAATCTCAGATCCACCGCACGTCGAAGGTCTTGCCGTCATCCGTTCGATTGCCGCCCACAGCGCGAAGGGTGAGCGAAACGCCATCGGACCGAAACCGCGCGTCGACCCAGCCGATCGGGTCCTGGTCGCGGAAGTTGTAGCCCAAGGACGGGAGGTTGATGAGCTGGAGCCGATCGCGTTCACCCAGTTCCCAGACATGCGAGTGGCCGTAGAAGATGGCCTTCACATGGCGGTGCGGTCGCACGATGGTGAAGAGCCGGTCGGCATCGAGCAGGTCGCCGTCGCCTTCCCCCAGCGTGTGATGGACAAAGAACACAAGCGGGCGGTCGGCGAGCGTCGGCAGGGAGCTCGTGAGCCAGGCGCGTTGCGCCTTCCCGAGCAGCCCGGCGACCCTGTTGGGATAGAGCAGCGAATCCAGAACGACCACGCGCACACCAGGGTGCTCGATGACGGTCACGTGTTTGCCGTCGATGGCGGCGAGCGTGCCGGCGGGCGAGGTGAAGACCTTGCGGAAACTGGCGCGGTCATCGTGGTTGCCCAACCCGATGAAGACCGGGGCCGCGGCCGCAAGCGGTTCGATCTGGGCCCGCAGTTGCCGGTAATCCTCGAGCTTCCCCTCGAGCCGGGCGGCGTCACCGCAGAGGACAACGCCCTCCGGCCGGGCCGCGATCACCTGCGGCACAACCCGATCGAGATTGTCGCAAGGGTTGAAATCCCGATAGACCTCCGTGCGATCGGCCGGGATATGGGTGTCGGAGAGAAGGGCGAGGTGGAACTCGCTTGCCCCTGCGTCGGTCGCCGCGGCGGAGCGGCCGGCCGCGAGAATGAGTGCGGCGCCGCCGAGAGTCGTGGTCTTTAGAAAGTCGCGTCGGTTGGAGGGGCGATGGAGGAGGATGGGCATGGACGGACGTGCGTTCGGGTTGTTTTTCGTGGATTGTGTCCAAATCCGCCCGGCATGCAACCTTGAGGGCGAGGGGCTCAGTTTGCGAGGCGGAGGTGGCTGAGGCGGAAGAGGGCGCCGCGCGGTTCGTTGGGCAGGCAGGCGACGTCCCAGCCGTGGGCCAGGACGATCTGGTGGACCACGGCGAGGCCCAGACCGGTGCCGCGCTCGGTGGTCGTGAAGTAAGGTTTGAAGATCTCCTCCCGGTGCTCGGGCGGCACGCCGGGGCCGTCGTCGCGGATGTCCAGGTGCGCTTCGGTGGCGCCGGTCTTGTCGGCACTGACGCGGATTTCGCCGCCTGTGGCCACTGCCTGGGTGGCATTGAGGAGGAGGTTGAACAAGGCCTGGCGCAGGAGTTGTTCGTCGGCCTCGATCGAAGGCATGCCCGGGGCGACTTCGAGCCGCACCTTCTTCTCCTCGAGATCGAAGCCCAGGGCGCGCACGACCTCACTGACGACCGAGTTGAGGTTGACGGCCGTGCGGCGCACCTCGCGCGGGCTCGAGTAATTGATGAACTCGTTGAGTTGGGCCGTCACGCGGTCGGTTTGGGCGATGATGCCATCGGATTGCCGCTGGATTTCCGGGGACGCGTTGGCCTGTTTGGACAGCATCTGGGCGAGGCCGCGGATGACGTTGAGCGGGTTCTTGGTCTCGTGTGCGAGGCCGGCCGCGGCCAGGTTCATCTCTTTGAGGCGGGCGTTGAGTTCCGAGGCGCGGATCAGGCGCACTTCGAGTTCGGAGGTTTTGGTCAGGCTCTGCCACGCCAGTCCCAGGCCCGTCACCGAGATCGCCGCCATCGCGCTGATGATGGCGCGCAGCCAGAAGTCCTGCCGGACAGCTGCCTGCAGCGATTGAGTCGAGAGAACCAGCAGGAAGCCATGCACGCCCTTTTGCTGGAGGGCGGTCTTGTACTGCTGCTCGCTCATCCAGAACGGGCGCCCGAACGGGTTGCCGTCCGGCCCGCCGCGTCCGCGCCACCCCCTCGAGCGCCTGGGATTGTCGCGGTCACGGGCGTCGTCGATCGAGGGAGGCTGGTTGGTGAAAGAGGGAGGGGCGTTTGGGGGGGCGTTCGCAGGAGGGCCGGGGAACATTCCGGCGGGGCTGTTGGTGCCGAAGGGTCTGGGCATGTCTTCGCGCTGGAGGACGAGCGTGGGCTGAGATTCCCTGATCTCGGCGGTCACGTTGGTGCCCAAGTCGACGAGGTTCATCAAGGTGACGGTGCGGTCGGCCCAGTATTCGCGGCTGGGATCGAGGTCGCGCGTAGTGAACTCGATGGGGGATCCGGCCGAAGCCACAACGTCGCCCAGGTCATTGAGAACAGCCACGGCGTTGAGTTCGCCCGGTCGGATGAGGGAGCCGAGAGCGGACTCGAGCCGTTCCCTCGAAATGATGCCGAAGCGGCGTTGCGAACGCATGACCAGGCCGACGGTGTTCGAGATGTCTTTGGCGCGGTCGATGAGCGTCTGGCGGGCTGCGCGCTGGACCCGTTTGTGTTCGATCGTCTGCCAGGCGACGATGACCAGCCAGACCGCCGCCAGCGTGCCGATGACCAGTCCTGTGCGTCGTTCGAGGTTCACGTGGAGTCCAATGTCGATGTGTGGGGCGCTACTTCTTCTTCTTCTTGGCTTTGGGAGGGGGGCTCTGGTCCTTGATTGGAACGCTGTCGATGAAGCGGTTGAGTTCCTCCTCGGTGAACGCCTTGGGAACAATCTGCGCGTCCGAGCGGGCATCCTGCGTCAATTTGGCCGTCTCGATCGGGGTCCTCACGATGTGCGGCGTGAGAAAGATCAGCAGCTCCGTCTTCTCGTCGTTGGTGACCGTCCGCCGAAACGCGAACCCGAGGAGCGGGATGTCGCCCAGGAGGGGAATCTTGCTTTGGCTTTGGCTCTTGGTCGTTTGCATCAGGCCTCCAATCACGATCGTCTGGCCGTCGGGCGTCACCACCACAGTGTCGGCGGACCGCTGGTTGATAATGGGGGACCCGACGCTGTTGGTGCCGGTGGTGATGGCGACCGTCTCCTCGGAGAGATTCGAGATCTCGGGGGAGACGATCATCTCGACGAGGCCGTCGGATGTGACGAAGGGCGTGACGCGCAGGATGATGCCGATATCGGTGTACTCGATGGCGTTGCGCTGGTTGCCGAAGCTGTCGTAGTTGACCCCTGTGATCAGGGGAACGGACTGGCCGACGGTGATCGTGGCTTCCTGGTTGTTGCGGGCCAGGATGGTCGGGCGGGAGAGGACTTCGAGCTTGCCCGCCTCGGCGATGGCGCGAAGGGTGGCCTCGTAGTTGCTGCCGACGACATTGAAGATGCCGGAGCCGGACGTGAGTCCGGGGACGCCCATAAACTGCTGGAGGACATTGGCTGTCGTGTCGGTGTGGATTGTCTTGGTCCAGTTGCCTTGCACGCCGAGGTCGGCGCCTTTCCGGTGGGTCACTTCGAGGAACACGACATTGATGAGGACCTGGGGTGCCGGGCGATTCAGGTTGGTGACCACCTGGCTGATGCTGCCGGCGGTCTCCTCGTCCGTGATGACGATGAGCTTGCGCGTTTCCTGGTCGTAGGAGACGGTCGCGCCGCCCATCTCCGTGCTGGTGGGATAGGTCGTGGTGCTGCGCGACCGGCCGGCGGTGCCGCCGCCGAAACCGAATCCCTGGCCCCAGGCGCTTCCTGCGGCCAGGAGCCCGAGGCTCAAGCCGAGGGCCATGACACGCTTCATCGAGTTTCGCATAATCTGCCTTTTCTTTGATGACCTCGTCGAGGGGGGCGTCTCGCTCAGCGAGAGCCAGTGCCTCCAAAGGTGCCGGTCCGAGCGCCCGTGTTCTGATTGCGGGTCTGAGTCTGGCGGGTGTTCAACTGATTGACGTTTTGGCGCTGGGTTGTGCTGGTGCGCCGCATGCTCGAACTGCTGTAGTTCTGCTCCGGGAACAGGCTCTGGATCACCTCCTGCACTGCCTGAGGATCGGTATTCTCGACGTCGTAAACGAAGACTTTCTGCTTTTTCGCCGGGTCGGCGTCCAGTTGGCTGATCATCGGAACGATCTGTTCCATCATGGACCGTGACGCACTGACCACAACCGACTTGGTGCGCGGGTCGGCGACGGCGACGACGCGCGTCTGTTTGAGGAACCGATCGCTGGCGGTCGAGCTGGCATTGCCGGCCATCATGCCGAAGCCGCCCGGGCCGCCCATCCGGCCTCCGGCAAAGCGCATTTGCGCGCGGCTGCCCTGTGTGTTCGAGGAGTCGGGGAACAGGCTCGAGAGCAGGTCGGCCATCTCTTGCGGATCGGCGTACTTGAGTCGGAACACGCGCAATTCGGTCACGTCCTCAATCTCGACATCCACGGCCTTGACCAGTTCCTGGACCGAGAGCATCACGTCTTCCGGGGCACTCACCACCACGGCGTTGCTGCGCTCGTCGGCAACGGCGATCACCCGGCTCGACCCGGCGCGTCCCGCGGAGTTGGCGTCGTTTCCGCCGCCTTCTCCGCCTCGGCCGCCCGGGCCTCCGCCCATGAAGCGATTGAAGAACTGGGCGCGCGGGTCATTCGAGCGCGAGGACGTATCCTGCGATGCGAACACCTCCTTGATGGCTGCGGCCAGCGACTTGGCGTCGGCATACTGAAGGGCGAAGACGCGGATGATATAGGTGCTTGCGATCGAGGTGTCGAGGGCCCTGATGATCTGGGCGACGCGGCGGATGTTCGTCTGGGTGTCGGTGATCAGGAGCGCGTTGCTGCCTTGATTTGCCGTCACCGTGGCCGAGGACGGAATCAGCGGCGCGAGGTCGGTGGTCAACTGGGTGGCATTGATGAAACGGACGGGGACAATCTGGGTGACGATGTCGTCCTTTTTGGGGATCTGCTCCGGGTCGCTGCCGCTGACCACGGGGATGTCGCGCTTCTTGGCGTCGCCCTGGCTGATCACGGTCAAGATGCGTCCGTTGCGCAGGGCCGCATATCCGTTCTTGTTCAGAACCGTGCTGAGCAGGGTCAAGGCCTCTTCCTGGTCGAGGGGCTGGTTGCTCCAGACATCCACTTTGCCGCGCACGTCGGTCTCGAGCACAATGATGAACCCGGCGGCTTCGCTCAGGTAGTTGAGCACCATTTCGAGGGGGACGCCGCGGAAGTTGAGGCGCAGTCCCTTCTCGCCGGGCTTGACGGGTTGGGCGGGGGCCGAAGGAGTGTCCAGAGAGCCCGAGGCTGAGTCGGCGGAGGGCGAGGGGTCTGTGTCCTTGGGCTTGGGCTGGTCCGGAGCCGGGGCAGCCGCGGGCGCATCGGGCGGATTGTCCGGTGCAGCGGGCTCGTCTTCCGGGGTGGCGGGTGGCGGTTCATCCATCGGCGGGGGATCCATGTCGGCATCCGGGTCGTGACTGTCCGGATCCGCCTCCTCGATTCGAGCTGGCGGCGCGGGTTGTGCTTGAGGTTCGACCTGGGGGGGCGTCATCTCAGGCGCCGGTTGGGCGTCCGGGGCGGGGTCCTCCCCTTGCGGTTCATCGAGCTGGGCTGGCAGGGTGTCGGGCGGCGCATCTTGAGGCGGGGCGTCGGGCGCCGGTTCGGCGCCAAAGAGGGCCACAGCCAAGGCGAGGCCGGCGAGCCCGGGGAGGGCGAGGAGCACGGTGTCAAAGGTCTTCATTACATCTCCCTTTCTCGTTTCTCGAGCAATCGTTTCAAAGCTTCACTCGTATCACTGCTGGAACTGCCGGAACTGCTGGAACCGCTGGAACCGCTCTCGGTTCTGCTGCTTGCAGTCGTTGTTTCAGACGCGCTGTCGGAGCTGGCGGCGGCGGGCCGGGCGGTCCAACCCCCGGGCGATTCGTCTCGGGTGGCGACTTTCCATTCGCCGTCGTCTTCCCGTCGCAACTGTGAACCGACCTTAAGATCGAGCTTGTTGCCTTTAACGTCCAGTCTGACGTGATTGGCACCGATGTCGAGGACCTTGAGGTCGGCGATGGTTCCCCCTGGTTTAAGGGTCGCGCGGTACTTGGGGTCCGAGCCGTCGAAGAAGGCGAACAGGCCCTTTTCGTAGCTCATTGTGCCCAGGAGGGCGAGCGTGTCGACTCGCGAAGGGCGGGGCGTTTCGCGGGGGCGGCGGGATGCGCGTCCGGAGCGATTGGCATTGAAGATGTTGCGTTCGCTGATGATGCGGAACCCCCCGTAATTGTCTTGGGAGGCGGCATCGGCCTCTTCGGCGGCCCGGACGCCCGGGCCGCCCCAGGCGATCAGCGCCAGGATCCCGACCGACATGGAAATCGATTGGAGGGCTTTCATGATCCGGGGGTTTTCAACAGAAGTCCGCTCACCTGGAGCCCGAGCGTCAGTTGTTGGCCATCGGTGTCGCGGGCGGTGAGTTCGACGACATCGATCTTAAGGGCGAGCGGGTCGGCCTCGGCTTGATAGAGGAATCGGGTGAGGTCCGACAGGCTCCCGGCGGCGTCGGCCCGGCATTCGTAGGTCATGGAATCGCCCGCCGCCCGCTTCCATTGCGGGCGCAGGGAGCTGATGCTGACTCCGCTCGTGCGGGACCAGCGGTCGAAGGCCTTGAGCACCTGGCTTTCGGCGACCGAGATCTCGCTGTCCAGCGTGTTGGTCCGCATCGTGTCCCAGCGGCTTCGAATGATGTCGTCCCTTTCGATCAGCGCCATGCCCTGTGTGACGGATTGTTTCAACTCGGCGATCCGCTCCGCGCGGGCCTTCCATGTCTTGGTCAGCGGCGTCAGCAGCAGGCGATCGCCGGCGAGCAATGCGACGCTGAGGATGGCGACAATGGCCAACCCCTGCTGGCGGCCTTTGACCGGGCCTAGATTCATGATCCCCCTCCTTCCACCCAACGGAAATTGAATTTGAATTCCAGCGGCGATCGCCCGCGCATCTGTTCGACCCGCATGTCCGAGACCTGCTTTGCGGTCTGGAGGCGTTCGAGCGTTCGGATGAGCGCCTGATGATCCTGCGCCGTGCCCGAGCAGGTGACTGACGTGGCATCCCGGATCTCGACGGTCTTGGCGGAGACGGCTCCGTCCTCGGGGAACGCTTCCGTGAGCTGGCGGAGCACGGTTAGCGATCGCATGGAATCGTCAAACCAGGGTCGGTACTGCTTGATCTGCTGTTGGATCTGCTCGAGGGCCGTCGCGCGCGTTTTGATGGCCTGCCATTCTTTGTCCCAGGACCACAGTTGCCATTGCTGATAGAGAAAGCCCAATGCGACGCACCCGGCCGCCGCCCCGGCCGCCGCCCCCGCCCAGACCACCTTGCGCGAGCTGTAGCGCGAGGTCAGCCGTTGCCAGGCACTGACGCGCGGAGGCAGAAACTCGAATCCGGTCTTCGGCTCCGTCAGGCCCTGCACAGCGAGCGCCAGCGCCGCGGACACGGGTGTTCCCGGAGGCAAGCGCAACCCCGTGTCCGATGCCGAGTAATCCCGAACCTGCTCGACGACGATGCCCATTGGCTCGAAGCGCGGGCGCAAATGCTCGACGAGCGCGTCCGCCGAGTTGTCGCGTCCGAAGACCCGCAGGCGGCGGACTGCCTCGCGGAGATCGGCGGGCAACTGGCCCAGGGTGACCCGTGTCTCTCGGGCCACCTGGTCGGCCTGCAATTGGGGTGTGCCGCCCTCGATCTCGAACACGCCTTCGAGAGTGCGCAACACGGCGACCCCGCCGCCGCAAGAGACCTGCAGGCCGATGCTGTGGTCGCTGGGGGCAAGGGCCATGACGCCCTGCGACGCCTCGGCCTCCGCGCGCTGCAGGCCCGCGATGCCGAGCGAGAAGCTCACGGGACGAAGCTGGGCGGCCTGCAGGACAGCTTCGAGCCGTGTCACGTGGTCGCGCGGGATGGCCACCAGCGTGGCACAGTCGGTTCCGCCCGGGGTGCGAAACCGGGATTGCGCCATCAGGAGGGCTTCGGGCGCGTACGGGAAGCCGCGCTCGGCCTCGATTTGAAGGAACCCGTCGACATCGGCGGGCGGCAAGTCAGGCAGCGGCACCTGGATGGTCAGGGCCCAACCCAGCGGGAGGCCAACGGCGCATCGCCGCTCGCGGATCCCGGCGGCATCGAGGTGTTTGCGGATCTCGCGCCCGACGAGTTCGGGGGCGTCCGTCAACAGATCGAGCGAGAGGGCGGCGCCGAATGCGGCCTTGACCTCGCCGGAGCCGTTCGTGCGCCGGACCAGCACACCTTCGAGGCGGCCGGCTTCGAGGGCCAGGCCCAGCAGGGTGCCGCCCGGGCCGCGCTGAAAGGGAACATGCTTAAGCCAGGTCTTCATCGCATTCGGTTCGCAAAGAGGGCCGGATCGTAGGCGGTCGTCCCCAGCGCCCAGCCCAGGTGGGTCACGTCCAGGCGTCGGATGAACATGGGCGTGCCGTCCGCCGTGTCGCACAGCCAGCGGGCCCGCCGGAAGCCGCGTCCGTACCGCCCCACGGCCGCGACATCGACCGTATATTGAAAGGTGCGCGATGTCAGGTAAGGGCCGGCCTGGACGAGATTCGTTTGCTCGAGGACGTCGGCGACCCAGGCCACCGTGGGCAGGGTGGTCGCGTCGGGCTGGCGCTGCGAGACGAGCGTCGGGGCCAGTTCGGGTCCGATCCCCGGGACGCACGCCAGCACCGCTTCGCTGGCGGTGTTGACATTGATCAGGCCCGCCTGGCTGCTGTTGGTCGAGACCGTGAGGTCCCCTTCGATCTGGCAGAATTCGTCCGGCGTCATCCCGCTCTTGACATAGAACTCGAGCAGGCTGCCCAGGCCGCTGTTGTTGGTGCCGACCTGGCCGAGGATGGTTCCGGCGCGCTCTTCGCCCAACTGCTCTTCGAGCAACGTCCGCAACTCCTCCTGGCTCGAGCTCGCGACGTTGATCCGCGCGGAGCCGTCGCCGCGCGTGCCCGGCTCGCGGCTGACCACGGTCAGGTACTCGATCAGGCCGGGATCGAGGCGTCCGTCGCGGTTATCCGCTGGCGGGGAGGCGTCGCCGTCGTTCTCGTTGGGATCGAGGATGCCGTTGAGGTTGGCGTCCTCGCCGTAGAGGATCTCGAGCGTCATGCCCGCGACCAGGCGCAGTTCCTCGACCGACTCGAACGGGCCGTTTTTGCAGCGGTAGGCCGGACGGAATCGCTGGTAGATCTGCGTTTCCGCGCCGCCCGTGGTCACGTCGTCGTCGGTGTCGCGCCAGTCGATGATCGCCGCGGCCAGTTCGGGTGTCATGCGGGGCAACTGTTCGAGCATCTCCTGGGTGGCCGTGTTCAGATTGAGTTTCGAGGCCTCGTCCACCAGGTCGAACACCGGCTCGTCCTCGACGATCGGCTGGCCGCGTCCGAGGATCCACACCGTCGCCTCGCCGATCGGCACGGCCTCCCAGGTCCTGAGATCGACCTCGGGCCAGGTTCCCGGCGTCTCGACCTGGACAAGCACATTGCTGACGTAGTAGGTGGCGCCTGCGATCGCCTGCTCCGCCTGCGCGCCCGCGATCCGTTGGTCCACCGCCCGCAGCTCGAAGAGCATCGACTGCGCGAAGTAGAGGGCGACGGCCACCAGGCCGAACGCAATCCAGAGGACGATGATCAACACCGATCCGCGGCGCGGGGCGGACTGACAAGTTGAGAGTTGAGAGTTGAGAGTTGAGAGTCGGACATTGACTGCTTCGGGTACATGCCTCCCGGGCAGTTCAAAGGCAATCAGGGGGCTGCCCCCGAGACGACCGGATGAGGCGCGTGTGGAGCTCATCATGATCCTCCCGAGCCGCCGGTCCCGCTGGCGGATTGGCTGGCCTGGCTGGTCGCGTTGGTCGAGGCCTGGACCAGGAGCGGCACGACCACCGAGATCACCGGCTGATCGTATTGCTGGTCCGGCTGGGGTGTCAGTTCCAAGTCCATTCTGACGCCCCGCGGCAACGGCGTGGTCTCGGTTGTCGAGTCCCACGTTGTGCGCCATGCGCTGCCGTCGTGGAACCAGAACTCGATGCGCTCGACTCCGCCCATCAGCCATTGGTCCTCGGGCTCGTCTTCGACCAGGACGGGCACCAGGTTGCGAGTCACGGCGCGGTGCAGATCGAGACCGAGCCCGGAGGTGCGGTTGGTCGGCTCGGCGAGATAGTAGGTGACTTTCTGAAGCTCGGCCCACGGCAGCGTGTCGTAGAGCTGGCCTGTGGCGGTGCAGAGAGGAGGGCCGCTCATGACGCGTCCCCGGGGGGCAACGGCATTGGTCGGCGAAGTCTGGAGTGCGCCGGTCAGGGTACCGCCGGGCGGGGCCAACCCCTCGAGATCGCGTTTGATGATGGCGAGGGCATGCTGGAGCGGCATGACCTTCTCGACCTCGGCGGTCGTCTTGTTTCGCAGGCGCAGGGCGCCATAGAACACGCCGTGCATCGACACCAGCACAACGGCGAACACCGCCGTCGCGATGAGCACCTCGATCAGGGTGAAGGCGCCCCCTCGGCTGCTGGAGGATGGACGGCGGGTTCTCATCGCGTCTGGCCGGATGTGGAGGTCGAGGTCGGGGTCGAGGTGGCGGTCTCGACGGGTATCGAGTTGTCAGCCAGGGTGCTCAACTGGACGTCGTACTCCTGGCCTTGCACCGGGAAGATGACCTGCACGGAGACGAGCTGCAGGACCCCGTCGGTCCATGTCTCGGCCCGGACCCGCCAGAAGAACTCGAGCGGGCCCTCCTCGATCGCACCCTGCTGCGAAGTCTGCTGCCATTGTCCGCTGACAATCAGCTCGTTGAGGATGTTCTCGGCCAGGCGCAGGGCGATCGCCTTGCGGTGGGCGACCTGCCCAACCTGGCTGGCCAGGCGCAGCCCCTCGACCGCCACCGGGATCACGATGGCCATGAACACGAGCGCGGCGAGAACTTCCGCCAGCGTGAAGCCGGCGCAGCGTCGCTTAGCGCCGGACAGCGGGCGGCGGTTCTTGGGGAATCTCATAGCGCAGCCGATTGAGGCTCTGCACAATCCAGATCTCGCCTTCCTCCGGCCGGCGTGGCCGGCCCTGCTCGTCCTGCTCACGCAGGCGCAGCCGCGAAGGGCTGATGTCGCTGATCGAGCCGTCGGGGAGGAAGTAGATCCTGACCATCCGATCCGACAGCATGGTGGAGGCCTGCCACGGCATAACATTGGTGGCGAATTCGGCGACACCGGCCTCGATCTCGATCTGCTCGCTCCAGTCGAAACAGAGCGCGTTGGTGTCTTCGATGCGGAACCGCGGATCGATCCGCAGTCCATACTGATTCGATTCGGCGTTGAGCCACAACACAACGGGCACGCCCTCGGACACCGCCCGGCTTTGGCCGTAGCGCGTCATGGCCAGCAGGCGCCGCGCCTCGCCATCGAGGAAGCGCCCGCGGAAGAACTGGGCCAGGGACGGCGCCGCCACCGAGAGGACGATCAACAACAGGGCCATCACGAGAATCAACTCGAGCAACGTGAAGGCGCGCCCGGAGGCCTGCGATCCGATCGCAGCCGGGGCCCGGCGTTGGAGTTGACCATGCGTGTGCATCGCGCAAATCGTCTCGTGTCTAGCGTTGCCGCTGGTCGGCCCGGAGCCAGTTGCCGATGTCATCGTCGCCGCCCTCGCGGCCGTCGGGTCCCAGCGACATCAGGTCGTAGCCGCTGGGGTTCTGACGGCCGGGGCATTCGTAGATGTAGGCATTGCCCCACGGATCCACCGGGACCTCGCTCTTGAGGTACGGCCCGCGCCAGTTCTTCGCGTCGCGCGGCTGCACGACCAGGTCCTGCAGGCCGTCGCGGCCTTTGGGGTAGTATCCGTTGTCCACCTCGAAGGCATCGAGCGCGGTTCCGAACGTGGCGAGCTGCGACCGGGCGGCCGTCTCTCGCGCCTGCTCGGTGCGGCCGGAGAACTTGGGCACCACGATCGCTGCGAGAATGCCCAGAATCACCAGGACCAGCAGCAGCTCGATGAGCGTGAACGCCCGCTGCCCCAGCGCGTGGGCCGTCCCGGCGCCCCCCTGTTCGCCCGGTCCGGCCTCACAGGCCCCGGTCCGGGACCCTTGGGCGCCTGTTTGCGCATGGGAAGGCACAGTGAACTGCCGGGGGGGCGAGCAGAGATCGCCGACGTCGCCGGCGGGCGAGGGTGCGCGCGCGCCCAGGGGACGTCTGCGGGAAGCATTTCGAGTTGGCAATATCATGGAGGTGCGAGTTGAGGTTTATTTGATGTAGTCCTGCAAGGTGAAGATCGGAATGACCATCCCGATGAAGATCGTGCCGATGAGCGCCGCGATGCCGAAAAGCATCAGCGGTTCGGCCATGGCCACGGCGGTCTTGAGCTGGCGATCGAGGTCGGCCTCCGTCACGTCGGCAATGCGAACCAGCTCCTGATCGAGTTTGGCGCTCTCTTCGGCCACGGAGATCATCTCGAGCACCGAGCCCGGGAACAAATGACGGCAATCGCTGAGGCTTGGCCCGAGCTGTTTGCCTTCCTTCACGCGGTCGATCGACGTCGCCACGGCGTCCACGAGAACCTGGTTGCCGATCGAGCGGCGCGCGACATTCAGGCCGTTGATGAGCGGGACACCCGCGCCCAGCAACGTGCCGAGCATTCGGCAGAACCGGGCCATTGCGAAGCGCGCCACCAGCGGCCCGATCACCGGCATGCGCAGAATCCAACCTTCCCACGCCCGGCGGCCCTGCTCGGACACCAGCCAGCTTCGCATCCAGTAGACGCCCAGCACCACGCCCACGGCGAGGATCGGGCCGTAGCCGCGGAGGAGGTCGCTTGCCGAGACGATCAGTTGGGTCAGAAGCGGCAACTGCGCGCCGAAGCCGGTGAAGATCAGTTGAAAACGGGGGATGAAGAAGACCAGGAGGAACGTCAGGACCGCCATCGCCAGCACCAGCAGGATGGTCGGGTACAACAGGGCGGCCATGACCTTCGCCCGCAGTTCCTTCTCGCGCGACTGGAAATCGGCAATCTGGCCGAGCACCACGTCCAGAAAACCGCCGGTTTCACCCGCCTCGACCATCGCCACATAGACGCGCGGGAAGGTGTCCGGCGACTTCGCCATCGCGTCGGCCAGCGACATGCCATCGACGACGAGGTCGTACACTTCCTTCCACTTGGCGCGGGCGGCCGGCGACGAGGTCTCCTTGTGGAGGATCACCAGGGCGCGGCTCAGGGGCACGCCCGCGGCCAGCAAGCTCGAGAGCAGGCGTGTGAAGTTTTCGAGGATCCGGGGCGTGATCCGCTGGCCCCCGCCCCAGAGCGCGCCGGACGCGGGGGGGGCGGCCGCGGACGGCGACATCTTGCCGTTGGGCTTGCCATTGGGTCCGCCGGCGCGCTCGGTGAGGCTGATGGGGCGCAGCGCGCGCCCTTCCATTTGGCGAAAAGCGTCGTGGCGTCCGCCCGCCTCGATCTGCCCCTCGGTGATCGTGCCGCTCGGCGTCATCGCGCGATAGGAATAGGTCGGCATGGCGTTGGGCTGGGGCTCTACAGAGTGACACCGACGATGCAGCGCCGGATCACGCCGCCGCCTCCGCCGGGGCGGGAGCGACCGGCGCATCGGCTTCGACCTCGCCCGCCGGGGATTGTTCCTTGGTGACGCGGAGGACCTCCTCGGGCGGTGTGACTCCGAGCCGCACCAGACGCCAGCCGTCCTCCGCAAGCGTCCGCATGCCTCCGCGCCGCGCCGCCTCGCGGATTTCGTCGCTCGACCGGTTGTTGAGGACCATCCGGCGGATCTCCTGATTGGTGTCCATCCACTCGAAGATCGCCCGGCGCCCATGGTAGCCGGTATTGCGGCAGGCGCCGCACCCGACCGGGCGATAGATGATCGTGTCGGGAGGGAACCCGAGCTGGGCCTTGAGGGCCTGGGCGGTCTCGGAGGTGTCGGGCTGCTTGCACTGTGTGCAGAGGACGCGCACGAGGCGCTGGGCCACCACGGCTTCGAGCGACGAAGCCACCAGATAGGGCTCGACACCCATGTCGACCAGGCGCGTCAAGGCGCCCGGGGCGTCGTTCGTGTGCAGGGTCGAGAAGACCAAATGCCCGGTGAGCGAGGCCTGCACCGCAATTTGCGCCGTCTCCTGGTCCCGGATCTCACCCACCAGGATCACGTCGGGGTCGTGACGCAGAATCGAGCGCAACCCGCGGGCGAAGGTCAGACCGGCCTTCTCGGAAACCTGGATCTGGTTCACGCCCCGGAGCTGGTACTCGATCGGATCCTCGATCGTGATGATCTTGCGGACCGAGTCGTTGATCTCCTGGAGCGCGGTGTAAAGGGTCGAGGTCTTGCCGCTGCCGGTCGGGCCTGTCACCAGGACGATCCCGTGCGGGAGGCCCAGGACGCGCCGGAAGCTGCGCGCTTCGTAGGTGTCCATGCCCAATTCCTGCATTCCGCGCAGCGTGGCGCTCTGGCGCAGCAGACGCAGCACGACAGCCTCGCCGTGCAGCATCGGAATGACCGAGACCCGGATGTCCACCTCGCTCTCGTCGACGCGGATCTTGATGCGCCCGTCCTGGGGGAGGCGTTTCTCGGCGATGTTGAGGTGGCTGAGAATCTTGACGCGCGACACGATCGCCGGCTGGAACCGCTTGACCTGGGCCGGCACGGGCACTTCCTGCAACACGCCGTCGATCCGGTACCGGATGCGCAGCTCGTCCTCGAACGGTTCGAGGTGAATGTCCGAGGCGCGCAGCTCGATCGCATCCCGCAACACCTGGTTGACGAAACGAATGATCGACGCGTCCTCGGCGGCGGTGTCGAGATTCGTGTCCTCCTCGTCGCCTTCCTCGACGACCTGGAAGCTCGTCTCCTCGTCGAGGGTGTCGATGGTGTCGGCCCCGACGCCCAGCCGCTTCTTCATCTCGCGCTGGATCGCCTCGCTGGGCGCCAGCACCGCCTTGAGCCGCAGCCCCGTCATCGTCCGCAGGGTATCGAGTCCCTGCGTGGCAAAGAGCCGGCTTGTCGCGACCTCGACGCACCCGTTCACACGCCGCAGCGGCAGGAGGCCGTCCCGGAGCAGGATGCGCGCGGGAAAGAGCGAGAGCACCTGTTTGTCCGGCTCGACCTCATCGAGCGGGGTGAACGGGACATCGTACTCCTCGCCGAGCCAGCGCAGCACATCCTCCTCGGATCGGACCGGCGAGCCATCCTCGCGGGTGGGCTCGCTGGCGATGAGCTGGGCGTCGACGGGCGAGAGTTGCTTGGCCGCCACCATGCGGTCGAGCAACTCGCGCAATGCCGTCGTTTCTGTTTCGGAGACAACCATGGTGCGGAGCCCTGAGAAGCCGGGCCACGCTCCTGGACTGGGCCGGGAGCATGGCCCGTCCGTAACCCACCCGATATTACTTGATCAAACCCAACTGCAGCGCCAGGGCCTCCTGCCGAACGGAGAGCACCTTGCGCAGATCTTCCTGAGCGGCCTGCAGTTTCGCTTCCTTCGCTTTGAGCGAGTCGCGATACGCAGTCATCTTCGCCTTGAGCACATCGTTCGAGGCCTTGTCCTCGATCGCCTTCACCAGCTCGTCAGCCGCGGGATCAGGCTCCGGTCCAAACCGCCGCTGACGATCCTGGCCGGCTCGCGCCTGGTCTCCGCCCTGGCCCGGACGCCGGCCCATGCCCATCATCCCCATGCCGCCAAAGCCGACTTCACGCCGGGCCTCGTTCACCTTGTTGATCCGTTCCTCGATGATCTTCCATTCGCTGTTGTCCGTCACACCGAACGATTCCTTGTACCGTTCCATCATCCGCTGCCGCATCTGTTCCGGATCGAAATTGCCGCGTCCGCCCCCCATGCCGCCTCCGCCCTGCTGGGCCAGCGCTTGGCCAACATTGAGACACAGCAGTGTGACAGCCCCGGTCAGGACAACTCTCTTGAGCATTCTCTTCATAACAATCTCCAACTTGTGTAGTGGTTTTGGTTCTCGGTTTGCCGAGCGCCAGCGCGCCCCAGCCCCGTGACACATTGGCTGTAGCAAGTGTCGCGCCAACACCTAATCATCAACGGCTTACGCTGATCCTCCTCTCCCTTTGCGCAAAGTTTGCGCATCTCCACGGCCCCTCCCTGCGCAATCTGTGCACGCCCGCCGCGTCGGGGAACCGCGGCTTCGAGAGTCGAAGCCGCGCTTACGAATGAAGCGCGCTGGTCAAGGCGCGGTTGTCCTTCTCGACCACCGGATGCCAGCGCCGTATTTCAGCCTCTGGCAGGGCGCCAGCGAACTCGTCCAGCACGGGAATCTGTCTGCTGCGCAGCAGAACCTCCTTCTCAAAATCACGCGTGTCGTAAGCCATAACAGGACAGGACCCAAGCATGGCGGTCGGGCCCCGGGTCGACAAAGGCGGCTTCGCCCTGGTCACAACTCCATGAAGAACATGCGGGCCAGGAACCCACCAGCGGTGGCCAGGCCGCTGGTGGGGGCAGCCGTGCCATTACTGGCGCCCACGGCGCTGCGGGGCATTGCCCATCGGACAGGTGCCATCGACGCTGCGCGGGCCGGTGCCGTCGCGCAACCCCTGGCGCAGGCCCTGGCCTTTGCCCATGCGCTGGCCCTTGCGCTGACCCAGCCCGGGACCGCCCTGCGGGCAGACGCCGTTGTTCCGATCGAGGCAGTCCGCCTGACGCGCCGCCCGCTCTTCCGCCGAGCGGGGCGGGCCGCCAAAACCCCTGCCCTGGCCGCGCGGGCCGTTGCCGGGGGCATTTTGGGCGAGAGTGGTGCCGGCGGCCAGGAGGGTGGCCACCGCGATCGCTGCGAGGATATTGATCTTCATGACTGTCTCTTTCTGTTAACCGTTTTTGTTTCTGTTTCGGATCCGGCGCGATCTGTTGCGCCGTTCCACAGACAACAGACACCACGAAGATGAACAGCGCCCCTCGCTTTTCATGACAGTTTTGTTATGTGGATCGGTTTTCAACGGCTGAGGCGATTGAGGGGCTTGTTGAGACTGGTTTTGGGGGTGTCTGCTATGCCATTGGCTTGATCCCGAAGAGAAAGCGTGCGCCATGGCCGTACTGGACCGAATCGCATCGCTGCTGCGCGGCTTGGTCTCGGGCCGATCGAACAGAGCCTGTCGGACGACGAAGGGTCCGATGAAGTGTGCGATGAAGTGTGCGATGAAGTCCAATCCGAATCAGGTCCAAACTCGAGACTTGGCGCGACTTTGCCGCGCTAAGAAATAACCGGGCTAGAGGTACTGGCCGAGCACGCGAGCGAAGTGGGGGAAGGCCTCTTCCGGCTCCTCGATTTCCGGGTGCCACGCCTTTTCCCATTCGAAGCTGAAGTAGCCGGGGTATTTTCGCTCGACCAGGAGCCGCACGATGTCGCGCACCGGCACGGTGCCAGACCCGGTCAGCACATAGCGCACGCCGTTTCCTTCGGGCTTCGAGTCTTTGAGATGCACGTGCCGGACGTAGCGTCCCAAGTGTTCGAGGGTGCGCTCGGGCGGTTCTTTTGCGGCCACGACCGTATGATGCGAGTCCCAGAGCAGGCCCACCGTCTCCATTGGGGAGGCGGTCAGAATCTCGAGCAGGGTCGCCGAATCGCAGAAATCCCCGTGGGACTCGATCAGGACGGTCACGCCGCTGCCCTTGGCGTGTTCGCCCAATGCGCGCAGTCCGGCGGCGACGCGGTCGACGGTTGCCTGCCTGGGCTGGCCGGCGACGATCCTGTCGCCGAACACGCGAACGAAAGGCGCTTGGAGCCGGTGGGCCAGATCGATGAAGCGGCGGGCCTCGTCGAGTTGGGTGGTGCGGACGGCGGGCTCGGCATCGTGCAGGCGCGCCGACGCCCCGAGACCGGCCAGGCGCAGTCCCGCGGACTCGAGCTCCCTCAGGCGTGATTCGAGACACGCGCCGCTGAATTCGGGGCGTTTGGTCAAATCCATGGTCCCCTGAATGCCGCGCAGCTCGATGGCCGCATAGCCGTATTCGGCGGCCCGTTTCAGGATGGTGGTCCAATCCCAGCGCGGGCAGCCGAGGGTCGAGAAGGCGATGGGCAGGCGTTTGGACGGGCTGGCGGCCGGGAGACACGGCGGGACTGCGATCGAGCCGGCGACGAGCCCCAGGAAGCGACGTCGAGTGGTTTTCATTGTTTGGCTTTCCGGTTTGCGGGCGACGCGCGATTGTGCGCGCATTCCGAAGAGGGGTCAAAACGGGAATTGCCGACGGGCTTATGATGATCGCATGACATCGCCTTGACTGCGGGGGGCACAGCCCTCAGGATGGATCCGGGCCACACAACTCCGGCCGTGCTCGGGGGGGAGCCGAACGCTCGACTAGGGATTGGATTTCGGGTCCGGGGTGAGGCGGAGGTGTGGATGGTCAACCCATGTCCGACAACCAAGGACAACACTTACATATCGTCGGCTGTTCGCCGAGAAGCGGGACGACACTGATGCAGGAGATGATGGTGGCCTGCTTTCGGATCGATCAATCCTGCGAGCACGAGCGCAGCCTGTTCAAGGAGCAGCTCAGCCACGAGGGCGTCCGTTGCACGAAGCATCCGCGCGAGGTCCTGTATGCGAAGGGCGCGCTGAACGCGAATCGGAATCTCTTCCTGATCTACATCGTCCGCGATCCGCGCGATGTGATCGTGAGCCGCCACGCAAAGAATCCCGCCCGGTATTTCACGAGCCTGAGTTTCTATGTGCGCGCGGATCGGTATGCGAGGGCCGTGATCGATCACCCCCGTTTTCTCGTTGTCCGTTATGAGGATCTTGTGACCCGGCCCGATGCAGTGCAGGACGAGCTGATGCGGAGATGCCCTTTCCTCGAGAAGAGACACCCGTTTTCCGAGTTCCATCTGCACGCGCGGGTCTCTGAGGAATCGTCTCAGGCGCTCAACGGGGTGCGGCCGCCCGACGCCAGGAGCGTCGGTCGTTGGCGAAACGATCTGGCCCGTGTGGCGGCGCAATTCCGGAAGTTCCCCAAGGCAGCCGACATTCTGATTCGTCACGGCTATGAGAGAGACGCGTCGTGGATGGCCGTGCTGCCCGCCGCGGAGTCCGGCGTGGATGAGAGCCTCATGGAGGACAAGGGGGGGCTGGTCTACGAAGCGCGAGTCAGGTGGCGCGTGATCAAGCGCAACGCGGCGTACTGGATGCGGTGCAGGCTGGCGGGCGACTAGCCTGCATTTCTTAGCGCGGCTTAGCCGCAACCAAAATGTGCAACAACTGACGGCCTTTGCGGCATGAGACTTCTTTCAAAGAGAAAAGAAGTTGACCGAGAGTGGTACACGCTTCGCGAGGAAACAGAACCGGGAACGCCCGTGTCACCACTCGGGGAGAATGCGGACGCTCAGCCGTTGCTGAACACGCCCTGGTAGACGGCCCGGATATTCTGACGGTAGCGGCCGACGGCGGCAAGGAAATCGTCGGCATTGGTGAAGCCGCAACGGACAGCGACCCGATACTGCGGCGCCGGGTCGTCGGGGAGTTCGGTTTCGCCCGCGTAACTCCAGCGCCGCAAGATCCCCTCGACGCGCCGCAAGCGGCGGTAATTCTCGATGAGTTGCTGGGCGGCGCCGGGGTCGAGCGCGCCCTGACCGCGGGCCTGGCGGAGGGCTTCGAGGGTGTTGGGCTGCTGCCAGCCGCGCGCCAGACAGAGCATCTGGGCGATAAACTCCGCATCGACCAGGCCGCCCGCGCCTGTCTTGATCGCCAGATGCTCTTTGCCCTTGGGCGTTCTTTCCTGTTCGATCCGCAGGCGCATCCGGGCAATCTCCCCTTTCCAATCGGGGTCGCGCGCGGGCGCCGCGGCGGTGTCCGGGCGGCTGAAATCGGCCAGTGTCGCGACCATCTGGCGGTAGCGCGTGCCGACCTCGCGCGAGCCGGCGACGGGGCGGGATCTGGAGATGGCCTGGATTTCCCAGAGGCGAGCGCGTTGCCGGTAGTAATCCCCGTACGCATCGAGCGTGTTGACGAGGAGGCCCTTCTCGCCATCGGGCCGCAGGCGGGCGTCCACCTCGAAAGCCACGCCCAGCTCGGTGGGGCTGCCCAGCAGATCCATCACCTCGACGGCCGCGCGCTGCAAGCCGGGCAGGTCTCGGGTCTTCGGGTCGGCGACAAACACGACATCGAGGTCTGAGCCATAGTTCAGCTCGGCCCCGCCCAGCTTGCCCAGGCCGATGATCGCGATGGATTCGGGGCGGAGGCGGTGTTTGCGCAGCGCCACTTCGAGCGCGTAGTCGAGACAGGCATCGGCCAGGGCCGACAACTCGACGAGATTCTGCTCGAAATCTGCCAGGCCGAGAATATCGCGCAGACCGATGCGCATCAGTTCGGTCTGGTGGTAGCGCCTGAGCCAGAGTTTCTGGTCGGGGTCGTCCAGTCCGTGGCGCAGGTCTTTGAGAATTCGGGCGGCGTTCTTGGCGCGGCGCAGGTAGCCGCTCAGTTCGAGTTCGTCGACCAGATCGGGGGTGCGGATGGCGGTCTCGGCCAGGAACTCGGAGCGATCGAACAGGAGGACGATGAGCTCGAACAGGGAGGGATTCGTCGCCCACGTCTCGAACAGCAGGGCCCGCCCGCCGTAGGCGGCGACGAAGGTGTCCAGGCGCGCGAGGACGCGGTCGGGATCCGAGAGGCGTTTCGAGTGCGGGTCGCCATCCGGGAAGCGGACGGCGTCCTGCGAATCGGCGGCGCCGGGCGCCGGGCAAAGGTTGAGGAACTGAGCGAGCAGTTGGCGTCCGAACTTCTCGGTCCGGGCCGACAGATGCCCGAAGCCGGGTCCTTGGACGAGGGCGCGGGCCAGGCGGAGCGCCTTCTCGGGATCGCGGAACGAGAGGTCGTGGAGGAGCTTCTTCCACTGATCTTCCTGCGCGGTCAAGTCGGGGAGCAGGAGGGATGGCTGAGGGGCGTCAGTGTTGAGAAGGCGCTCGTAGATCGCGCGGACGCGTTCCCGATGATCGAGCAGGGCGGTTTCGAAGGCGGCCAGGGTGTCATAGCCCAAAAGCCGGGCGAGCCGTTCCCGTTTCTCGCGTTCGGTCGGGATGGTGTGGGTCTGCAGGTTGTTGTCCATCTGCAGCCGGTGCTCGATGTCACGCAGGAACAGATAAGCCGCTTCGAGCGCCTGCGCGTCCTCGGTGGGAAGCAACTGGTACTCGGCCAGCTTGGCCAGCGCCGGCAGTGTCTGCGAGTGCGCCAGAAACGGATGTCGTCCGGCGTGCATCATCTGCAGCGTTTGAGCCACGAACTCGATCTCCCGGATGCCGCCCCGCCCGAGCTTGACGTTCCGATCGATCTCGCCCGCGCGGACGATTTCGTTCTCGATGCGCTGTTTCATGTTTGCCACATCGTCCAGCGCCTGCCGGCTGAGCGACCGCGGGTAGCGAAACGGCTGGATCATCTCGAGGAATTCGCCCGCCAACGCGGCGTCGCCCGCCACGCGGCGCGCCTTGATCAGCATCATGCGCTCCCAGGTCTGGCCCCACTGCCAGTAGTAGTTCTCGCAACTGGCCAGGGAGCGCGCCAACGGCCCCCGGTCGCCCTCTGGCCGCACCCGCAGGTCGATGCGATAGAGCGTTCCCTCCGGCGTCATGCGGGCGACCTCGGCCACGATGGCCTCGGCCAGGCGCTGGAAATAGAGGTGGTTGGCAACTCCCTTGCCCGTCTCGCCGGGGGCGGGCGGCTCGCGAAAGACGAATCCCTCGTCGCTGTAGAGGAACACCAGATCGACGTCCGAGCTGTAATTGAGTTCCTGGCCGCCGAGCTTCCCCAGGCCAAGCATGCAGAAGGTCGTCGGACGCCAACCGCCCCCGGCATCCGTGTGCCACGGCTTCCCCAGGCGCTCCTCGATCTGGCGCCGGCACAACGCGTATACCGTCTCGAGACAAAGGTCGGCGAGATCGGAAAGCTCGCGTGTGATCAACGCAGCCTGGCCCGGCCCGGACAGATCGCGAATGGCTATCCGCAATGTCTCCCGTTGTTTGAAGAGCCTGAGCTGGGCAAAAGCGGCCGAGTCGTCGGCCCTCTTGATCAGCGGGCCAATGGCTCTTTGGAGGTCTGCCCTCAGACGCGGCATGGGGCGGGCGGCGCTCAGACTTCTCGCATCGAGCAGGGGGGGAACCCAATCCGGATGGGCGATGAGCGTCTCGCTCAAGGCCTGCGAACCGCTCAGCAGCGCCGCCAGCATCCGAGCCGACTCGGCCTTGGCCGTTTGAAGCGCGGGTTTCGCCTCCGTCGCCCAGAGCAACCCCAGGGAGTGCTCCGCCCGCCTCGGGTCGGCGCATCCCGCAATCGCATCCGCCCAGGTCCGGCTTCGCATGCCCGGATTAGAGAGGACGGCGTGGGCAGTTTCAAGCCCGGCGATGGGGGGGCAGGTCTTGCACCCTTTTGGACAACTCCATGTGACTGACCTTGCCGGTGCCGAGTTTCGGGATCTCGCGGAGGAATCGGACCTCCCGCGGCACGCACAGGTTGGTGAAGCCCTTGGCGCGGATCACCGCGCGGATCTCGTCCAGGGTGAGCCGGGCTTCGTTGGTGGCGGCAATGAGCGTTTCGCCTTTCTCGGCGTCCGGGCGGGCGACGATGGCGACTTCGAACCGGATGCCGTACTGGGGGAATGCGCCGGCGAGGGCATCCTCGACGGCCGCCAGGCTGACCATTTCGCCACTGACCTTGGCGAAGCGCTTCAGGCGTCCGAGGATGTGGACGAATCCGTCGGCATCCACGTTGACGATGTCGCCCGTATCGTACCAGCCGCCGAGGCTCTTGAATCTGGCGTTCGCGTCGGGGTTCAGGTAGCCGCGCATGACGTTGGGGCCGCGCACCAGCAGGCGTCCGCCATCGCTAACGCCCTCGACGGATTCGAGTTTGTATTCGAGGCCGGGCAGGAGGCGTCCGGCCGATCCGTGCCGGGGCGCCTGGGGCAGGTTGACGCTGATGACCGGGCTGCATTCGGTGGCGCCATACCCCTCGAGGATCCGCACGCCGAACCGCTGCATCCAGAGGCGCGCCGTCTCGTCCTGGACCTTCTCGGCCCCGGCGAAGAGATAGCGCAGGGCGCGAAAGTCGTACGGATGGGCGCGGCGGGCGTAGCCATTGAGGAACGTGTTCGTGGCGAGGAACACGGTGCAATAGCGATCGTAGAGGACATTGGGGATGACGCGGTAATGCAGCGGCGAGGGGTACATGAACACGTAGAGGCCGCGCACAAGGCCGAGCAAAGTCCCGACGGTCAATCCGAAGCTGTGGAAGGAAGGCAGGGCGTTGAAGACACGGTCCCGGTCTTCGAGATCGATCACGGCCAGCATCTGTCGGATATTCGCCAGGACATTGCCATGGGTCAGCTCGACCCCCTTGGGAGCCCCCTCGGATCCGCTCGTGAACAAAATCACCGCGGGACGGTCCGAGGCGCTGGATTCGCGCGGGGTGGGCCGATCGGGCCCGCGTGCGGGCCGGAGCGTCGACGCCGGCGCCAGGACCACGCGCGCCAACCCCAGCAGCCGGTCGCCCCGCGAGACGCTCTTCCGCACGTCCTCGAGGCAGATCACCTTCAGACCGGCGGCGACAAACGGGTCGGCGCTCAGCTTCGCGCGCGTCAGAAAAGCGCGCGCGGTCACCAGCGCCTCGAGCCCGGCCAGCCGGGCGCACGCCAGCATGACCGGTACGCCGGTTGAGAAATTCAGAATCGCGGGCACTTTGCCCAGCGACCAAAGCCCGAGCAGAAGGGTGGGCATGGCGTTGGCGTTTGGCAGCAGCACCCCCACCCTGTCGGTGTTGGGCGGGAGTTCGGCTTGGAGCTTGCGGGCCAACAGGTGCGCGCCGGCCAGGAGACGCCGGTACGTCAGAGACTGGGCGGTCGCGTCCTGAAGAACGGTCATGCCCGGCTGTGCCCGGGCAGCTTCGAGGACGGCGTCGAGGACATGCTTTGGTCCAAACGCCATCTCAGTCTCGAACTGCTGCAGCAGCATCTGGTCGCGGAGCCAGTTGCTGAGAAACGCGCGCGCCTCGGCGGTGTTCTGGTACTGGCGCTGAGGCGGTGCGAGCAGAGGGCTGAAATGGACCGTGATCGCGGGCCACCAGCGCCGCCACCCGGGCTGCCTGGACCAGCGCAGCCGGTTGGCTCCCCGGATGTAGCACGTGATGAGCCGGGCGCGCGTCTTGTGCATCAGGAAACCGGTCCCTTCATAGATTTTCATGAGCGAACCGGTGCGGGTGATTTGGCCTTCGGCAAAGAGCACCAGGCGTCCCCCTCGTTCGAGGCACTCGGCCATGCGCTTGGCCGCGTAGGGCGAGTTGGTATCGACGGGAAACGTCCGGCGGTTGAGCATGATCTTGCGATGGACCCAACTGTACTGGGCGGCGACGTTCGACACGACGCACTTCCAATCCAGGTCCAACAGCACGTAGAGATAGAGCCAATCGAGCCAGGAGACGTGGTTCGGTATGAGGAGCACGGGGCCCGGCGTCTCGAGCACCTCCGTATTGTAGGCGCGAAAACCGAAACAGAGCCTCAGCAGGAAACGAAGGATCGTGCGCATGGAGAACAGAGATGGGCAGAGGGTGTCATGAAGCGCCGCGGACCGAATCCGCCCGGACGCCGTTGTTATTCGCTGCGAGAGTGGGCGTGGACCGCACCGGCGTCTCATGGGCCGGGCGCCTGGGCGGGACCTTGAGCGCGATCACCGCCAGCGCCACCAGCGCGCTGAGGAGGAGGAAAAGCCCTGATGCGGTGAGGCCTGCCTGGTTGCCCATGAACACGATCGCTCCGGCCCCGAGCATGCCGAGATTATCGATGAAGTTCTGGGTGGCGATCGTCTTGCCGAGCTTGCCCTGATCGGACTCGGACTGCAGCGCGGCGTTGAGCGGGATGAGAAACAGACCGGCAATGCCTCCGACCGCCAGGAGAATGCCGATCACCGACAGCCGCCCGCGAATGAGGCCGGTGTCCCGGAAGAACTCGACGCAGCCCAGGAGGGCGATGGTGGCGGCGAGGATCCATCCGTACCGCCGTGTGTGGCGCAGATCGCCGACGCGATGCAGTTGGCCGGCGAGCATCGCGCCGCCCATGATGCCGAGGCTGAGCCAGAGACCGAGCAGTGCGATCTGCCGATTCGTCTCGAGTTCGAGGACGTCGAGGCCCCAGGGCTGGAAGTTCATCTTGATCACCGCGCCGCATGTCCAGAAAAGGCCCGTGCCGCAGAGAACCCGGACGAGGCGGCGGTTTTGGAGGAGACGACCGAAGTTCGAGAAGAACTCGTCCAGGCTGCGCCCGATCCGCGGCTCTGGGTGAGAGGGCGTGGCCGCCATGCAGGCATTGAGGGCGAGAGCCACGCTGAAGAGGGCCAGAAGGATGAGGTAGCAACTCGCCACGGGCAGGACATCGATCATCGTGGCGCCCCCGATATAGCCGGTCAGGATCGCGACGAGGGTCAGGAACTCGATTGTGCCGTTGGCCTTGACCAGGCGTCCGTGGGGAACGATCTCGGGCAGAATGCCGTACTTGGCGGGGGAGTAGAAGCAGGCGCCGATGCCCACGATGAGGTAACCGAGCCCCTGCCAGAACGCGCCGTGCCAGACACTGAGCATGGCCACCAGGGTGCCCGCCACCTTGAGGCCATTCCCGCCGAGCAGCCAGCGCGTCTTTGCGTGCCGGTCGTTGACGAAGCCGGCCAGGGGCGCCAGGAGCACGTAGGGGATGAAGAGCAGACTGGTATAGAGTGCGTTGGCGGCGCCGAGCTGGTTCTCGGTGATCGTGCCGGCCTGCTCCTGGAACGTGAGTTGGCCGAGGATGACTGCCAGGATCGCGTTGTCGCCAAACGCGCCGATGAACTGGCTGGCCAGCAGCAATCGATAGTTCCGCGGGCGGTTCATGAGAGGCGCGCATCGTGGCGGACCACCGGCACGTCCAACGGCGTCATCGAAGCTTCATCACGCGGAACCAACTGGGGCGGGAAGGACCACACGGGGACTGTTTAGATGAGGAGAGTGTGGGTGTCAACAGGCGGCCGAGGCCGAAAACGCTTCCTATGGCCGGGCCAGGCTCGCTACACTGCATCGCATACATCTATGAAGACTGTTCCTCTTGGAAAGAGCGCCCTGCAATCTTCGCGCCTGGCCTACGGCGGCTGGCGCCTGGCCAGCCCGAGCGAGACCGTCCAGGTCACCCCCGAGCGGGAGGAGCGCGGCAAGGCCGCGGTCATCGCCGCGTTCGAGGCCGGATTCACCCTGTTCGATCTGGCCGACATCTACAGCGACGGCGCGTCCGAACGCATCTTCGGTTCGGCGCTCAAGGACGTGGCCGGCATGCGGGACAAGGTGTTGGTCGCCACCAAGTGCGGCATTCGCAAGGCGGGCCAGCCCGAGCCCAATGCGCCGCATCGGTACGATGTCTCGAAGGAGCACATCCTGCGTTCGTGCGACGAATCGCTCGAACGCATGGGGATCGAGACAATCGATCTGTATCAACTCCACCGCCCCGACTTCCTGTGCGACCCCGCGGAGGTCGCCTCGGCCTTCAGTCAGTTGAAAGAGCAAGGCAAGGTGCGCGAGTTCGGCGTGAGCAATTTCCGCCCTTCGCAGGTCACGGCCCTCCAATCGGCCTGCCCCATGCCCCTGATCGCCAACCAGATCGAAATCAGCCTCGCCCAGATCGCCCCGTTCCTCGATGGCACGCTCGATCACTGCATCCTGACAGGCATGACGCCGATCGCCTGGAGCCCGCTCGCGGGCGGACGTTTGGGCACAGGGGCGCGCGTGAGCATGCAGGACAACGACCACGCGCACAGGCAGAAGGTGCATGACGCCATGGATCTGATGGCCCGCGAACGGGGCGCCGATCGCAGCCAGATCGCCATCGCCTGGCTGCTCCGCCATCCCTCCGGGATTATCCCAATCGTCGGCACGACCAATCCGGAACGGATCGCGCTCGCGGCCAATGCGGACGACATCGAACTGACCCGCGAGGAATGGTATCGGCTGTTCGAGGCGGCTTATGGACAGAGGCTGCCGTAGTGGCGAGCGCCGGGCGCACTGGCGTGCCTCGATGTCAGTGGAGACTGTTGTCATTCCAGAGTTTCATGCGCACGAGGACCATGAACCGGAGCGCCGCAGGTAGGGCGCGCAGTCCTCTGCGCGCCGACGGCGGCCAGGGGACTGGCCGCCCTACCCAATCGAGGTTCATGGAGAGTGCGCTGCGCCTGTTCGCCGCGCTGACGCTCCCCGAAGCGCTTGTTGACCGCCTGGTCTCGCTTCAGCGCATTCTCGATTCCCACTGGCCCGCCCGATCGGTCCGCTGGGTGCGGCGCGAACAGCTCCATCTGACCCTGCGTTTTTACGGCAACGTGCCGTCCGAAGAAGCCCCTGCCCTGACTGAGGCCCTGCGCGTTGCGTGCGCCGGCACCCGCCCGCTGTCGCTCGCGATCGCCGGCTTGGGCGCGTTTCCCAACACACGCCGGCCTCGAGTCCTGTGGGCTGGTGTCACGGGCGATCTCGAACCGCTGGAACGTCTCGAACAGCGGATCCAATCCGCCACGGCAGCATTCGGCGACCACCGAGACACCCGCTCATTTCAACCGCACCTGACCCTCGGACGCATTGGGGGCGACCGGGAACGGCAAGCAGCACCGCCCCCGAACGCGCGCTGGGACCAGATCGAGAACGACCTCGTGGGTTCCTGGACCGCGACGGCCGTTCATCTCATCCGCAGCGAACTGGATCCCGCGGGCGCCCGCTACACGACCCTGGGCGTGGCGCCGTTTCCTGGAGTTTAGCCTTGAGCGGGCCGCGCTGGCACCTACCTTGCGCGCATGTTCCGGACACGATTTCTCTCGATGGTTCTGACGGGCTGCTTGTTGGGCGGCATTTCCTGCACAGGCGGCCCGGCTGACGGCGCGCGCGGCGCGACGGACTTGCCGCGGGAAGCGGGTTCCGCGGGCGAGAAACAGGAGCCTTTTCGCGATCTGTTCAGCGACACCTGGGTGGCCACCGATGCGCTGGGACGCGCCGTGCCCGCCCGTGCCGAGGTCGGCCCGCCTCGGCCCGATCGCACGGTGGGCATCTTCTACTTTCTCTGGCACGGCCAGCACATCCAGGGCGGGCCATACGACGTCACGCGCATCCTCGAACAGGATCCCGGCGCGATGCTCAAGCCGGACAGCCCGCTCTGGGGCCCGCTGCACGCCCCGCATCATTGGGGGGAATCGATCTTCGGCTACTACCTGACCAACGACGAGGGCGTCCTGCGCAAACACGCCCAAATGCTTGCCGATGCCGGGATCGATGTCGTGATCTTCGACGTCACCAACCAGATCACCTACCGCGATTGGTACCGCGCGCTGCTGCGAGTGTGGTCGGAGATGCGCGCCCTCGGCAACCGCACCCCCCAGGTGGCCTTCCTCACCCCGTTTTGGGATCCGCCCAAAGTCGTGCGCGAGCTCTGGCGCGATCTCTACGCTCCCGGACTCGCGCCCGAACTCTGGTTCTACTGGGACGGCAAGCCGCTCATCCTGGCGGATCCGGACCTGATTTCCGACCGGGGCGAGAACGCCAAGCAGAACACGCCGGCGCCGCTCGATCCCGGCCACACGCTCGCACAATCGCTCCGGGTCGATCGCCCCATCCAGGCAGTGAGCGGGCGTTTCCCCACGTGGGGCGCCACCAACAGCGCGGTGACGCTGACGCTGCGGCGCGATGGACCGCTGGGCGATCGCGTTGCCAGCCGCCGGTTCGAACGTGTGCCGGACAATGCCTGGCTGGTCCTCCCGCTCCCCTCCGCCCAGCCGCCGGGTTCCTACTGGATCGAGGCCTCCGAACCCGAAGGGCGCATCGGGTGGTGGAGCCACACCGACGACACCTTTGCGGACGGCGAGGCGTTCGCGGACGGAAAGCCGGTGCCCGGAGACCGCACGCTCCGTTTCGTGCACGCCGACGGCGAGGCGGCCCGGATCCGCGAGTTCTTCACCTTTCGCAAGCCGCAGCCGGACTACTTCCAGGGGCCGACCCGGGCGGACATGTGGAGCTGGCTCGAGGTCTATCCGCAGCATGTGTTCGCCAACGCCCGCGGCGAGAAGGAACAGATGTCCGTGGGCGTCGGACAGAATGCCGTCGGCAATCGCCTCGCCACCATGAGCGAGCCGGGGGCGCGCGGGCGGAGCTATCATCAGGGCGCCACCGCCACCCGGCGGGACGCGGTGCGCTGGGGCCTCAACGTGACCGAGCAGTGGGAACGCGCCCTGAAGGAGGACCCTCGATTCATCTTCATCACCGGCTGGAACGAGTGGATTGCGGGGCGCTTCAAGGAATTCAACGGTGTCCGTCTGCCGGTCATGTTCGTCGACCAGTTCGATCAGGAGCACAGCCGCGATATCGAGCCGATGCGGGGTGGTCACGGCGACGACTACTACTACCAGATGGCGGGGTACGTCCGCCGTTATAAGGGCGCCCGCGCCCTCACACCGGTCCGACCGCAGCCGATTCGCATCGACGGCGAATTCGGCGATTGGGCCGACGTTGCGCCCGAGTTCCGGGACACCGTCGGCGATCCCGCGCGGCGGGAACACCGCGGCTGGGATCCGAGCGTCACCTACACCAACCGCACCGGACGCAACGACCTGATCGCCGCCCGGGTCAGCTTCGATCCCGACCGCGCCTATTTCCACGTCCGCGCCCGCGAGCCGATCACGCCCGCGCGCGACGCCGATTGGATGCTGCTGTTCATCGACGTGGACGCCGACGCGGCGACCGGCTGGCTGGGGTACGACTTCGTCGTGAACCGTTCGCGGCGGAATCCAAACGAGGCTTCACTCGAACGCAATGTCGAGGGGCGCTACGCATGGACCCCGGCCGGCACGGCGCCATTCCGCGCGGCGGGCGCCGACCTCGAACTGGCTGTTTCGTGGTCTGCGCTGGGCCTGCGCAAGCCGCCGGTCCGGCTCGACTTCAAGTGGGCGGACGGCATCCGCCAGAGCGGCGACTGGAGCGATTTGACTCTCAATGGGGACGTTGCGCCAAACGACCGGTTCAACTACCGCGCGCTACTCACTCCCCCCGAGTCCCCCTGACCTCCGTGGGGCTCGAACCCGGATTTCTCACTGCCGGGAAGACGACAACGAAATCCGGGCTGTGGCAAAACCGCGCCGGGACAGGGAAGAATCAGGGTCTGGCCGCGCAGGAAGACGCAGTCGCAAACCGACACCCCGTTGCCTTCGTCCCTCACTCCAGCACGGCGCGGTTTTGCTTTGCTAGCGCGCATGGATGCACCTTTCGATGACATCGGCTCCGCGCTTGACCTGATCCGGACGGTGCATCTGCAGGTTATCGGTGGAAATCGAGGTTGCGCCGCGTGGGGGCACGCGGCCTACACCGGGAGTCGCCATTTGGCCCCGTTCCCTCACCGGGCGCCAGAACAACGACAACAGCCCGATGCGCCGCGATCCCGGCGGGGACCACCTTCAGACTCGACTCGAAGGCATGATTGGATTAGAGACAGGGGTGCCCCGCGCGCCCGATGCGCCGGTGTTGCGACCGACCATGGAAACAGTCAGACGATTCTTCGAACGGGATCAGTACGCGAAACTCGCCGGGATCGAACTGCTCAGGCTCGAGCCTGGGCACGCAACGGCCCGGATGCCCCTGCGTCCCACGCACTGGAACGGGCTCGATATGACGCACGGCGGCGCGATTTTCACGCTGGCCGACTTTGTTTTTGCGGCTGCGTCCAATTCCCATGGCACGGTGGCGGTCGCGATCAACGCCAGCATCTCGTTCCTCAAAGCCTCGAGCACGGGCACCCTGACCGCCGAGGCGCGCGAGCTGGCCCGGAACTACAAGACCGGCACCTATCTGGTCGAGGTCAAGAACGATCAGAGCGAACTCATCGCCATCTTCCAGGGCATGGTTTACCGCAAACAGGACAAGATCCCCGGCTGACCGGCTATCGGCCCGCCGGTGGGAGACCAGGCGGGCCCCATGAGTCACAGCGCATCGAGAAGTGCGGCCTCGAAGTGCCCAGCCGCTTCGATCAAGGCGAAGAACATGGCGTTGGCCGCCGTGATTTTCGGAGTGGTTTTCCCATCCGGATCCGGGCGGCCGGCTTTGAGCCAGCTTCCGACGCGCACGTCATTGAGCACCTGCAGCAGCCATTCCATGTCTTCTCGGCTCAGGGTCAGCCGACAGCCTCTTTCATCGGAGGCCAGGCGTGACGGATCGTTCAGCAGACCTTCCACCTGCTCCTGGTGCTCGGCGCGGTGCCCCGCCATGGCCTCGTCCAACAGCGCCTGGTTGGCCGGATCGTCCGCGGTCGCGCCCGCGCGCGTGAAGCGATGGTAGCCGGCGGGAACCAGCGGGTGACGGCGCAGGACCTGGGTGAACAGATCTCTCTCGCGCTGGCCCAAACGGAAGACGCAGAGGGTGCCGTCTGTGCGTACCAGTTTCATCCCTTGTCGCGTTCGACGGTGGCGTGGAGGTTGTACTTGTGGAGTTGATGCACGTAGAACTCGGCGCGTTCGAGAGTTTCGCGGATCAACACGCTCTTCCCCTGGCGGTGCACCTGCAGCATGTGCTGCTCCGCCTTCGGGCGCGGCCAGCCGAACACCATCTGAAACACGTGGGTCACGTACGTCATGAGGTTCACCGGATCGTTCCAACAAATCACCAGGTAGCCCGGATCGAGCGCGTCTTTCGACCTGACCGCTTGATCCTGTTCGAGATCCGGCATCACCACCGGTGTTCCGGTCGATGGCATGACGCAACATAGCTGCGGACGGACCCTGTTTCAATACGCCGGATTGCTCCTCGATCAATTCCCAGTTTGACAACGTTCAGAGCGGCGGGTTGCAAATCCGGGCGATGGATCTAGAGTTGGCCTTGTTTAACGTGTACAATCAGTTCGACTGCATCGGCAAACCATGAAAGCCGCCTACATCACTCAGACCGGTCCGCCCGAATCGATCCAGTACGGTGACTTGCCGGAGCCACAACCCACGGGCAATCGCGCCCTGGTGCGCATTCGCGCCGTGGCGGTCAACCCGATTGACACGTACATCCGCAGCGGGTTGGTCCAGATGGATTTGCCCACGCCGTTCATCGTCGGATGCGATTTGGCGGGCGTGGTCGAAGCCGTCGGCCCGGACGTGACCCGCTTCGAGCCTGGGGACCGCGTTTGGGGGAGCAACCAGGGGCTTCTGGGACGGCAGGGCACCTTCGCCGAGTTTGTCTCGGTCGATGAGAACTGGCTTTATCCCATGCCCCCCACGGTCTCCGATGAGCAGGCGGCGGCCATCGCCATGGTAGGCATCACCGCGCATCTCGGTCTGGTGCGGGACGCCAGACTCCAGCGCGGCGAGACCGTCCTGGTCAACGGCGCCAGTGGCGGCGTCGGCTCGACAGTCGTCCAGATCGCTAAACTGCTCGGGGCCCGCGTCATTGCCGCTGTGGGCGGACACGAGCGGGTCGAGGCCGCTCTCAAACTGGGGGCCGACCACGTCATCGATTACAAAACCGTCGAGGTCGACTCCGCCGTGAAGAAGATCGCCCCGGGAGGCGTGAATGTCTGGTGGGAGACGGCCCGCGAACCGAACTTCGACCGCGTGGTCACAGCGCTTGCGTCGCGGGGACGGATGATTCTAATGGCCGGGCGCGAGGCCCGCCCGCAGTTCCCTGTCGGGCCCTTTTATGTCCGCGGCTGTTCGCTGCACGGCTTCGTGATGTTCAGCGCCCACCCGGACGAACAGCGCGAGTGCGCGGATGATCTCAACGATTGGATGGTTGCCGGACGGCTGAATCCGCGGATTGACCGCGTCATGCCCATGGCCGAAACGGCTGCCGCCCACCGCCTCCAGGAGCAAAATACCATCGGCAGAGCCGGCACGTTGGCGGGGAAGATCGTCCTCAAACCGGGTTGAACCCATTTCCAACCGTGGATCGGACGACCGTTACGGGTGCTTCATGCGCCGCGTCGAGAACCACCAGGCGAGCCAGCCGGCCGCCAGAGTCAACAGGCCCAGCCCGCTGGCGATCGGCTGACCGATCATGGTGAACCCAGCGATCGCCAGCACGGCGGCAATGAAGAAACCCGGCAGCCACGGCCAGCCGACGACTCGCACGGCGGCTCCCTCCCGAATCTTGAGCCGCACGAGCCCGAGGACGGTTGCCGCTGTGCTCAGACTGAGAGTGAAGCCGATGTAGGTCAGCAACCTCTCGTAGGTCGAGCTCCACAACAGCAGCAGGGCCAGCAGGACTTGCAGCCCAATGGCCGCGCGGGGCGGCCCCGCCGCCGGAGCCAGGAACCGCGGAAGAGAGCCGTCCGCGGCCATGCAGGCGTACACCCGCGGCCCGGCCATGATCAGCGAGGACGCGGATGTGGCGAGGGCGAGCAAGACGACTGCGGTGACGACGTTGGCCAGGCGCACCCCACCCAGGGCCTCGGCGGCGATCCGCCCGACCTCGAGTTGCCCCGCCAGCTTCTCGGGAGCGGTCGAGAAGACGAACACCGCGTTGAGGGCCAGGTAAAGCGCCGTGACGATGGCCGTGCCCAGGAGCATCGCCAGCGGCAGGGTGCGCTCGGGATCCCGCACTTCGCCCCCCAGGTAGACCGCGGCGTTCCATCCGGCGTAGCTGAACGACACCCACACGAGCGAGACGGCAAACGCCGGAACCGTGGCCGAGCCTCGAGTCACCGCCGGCAACGCGTCGATCCGGTCGAGGGCGAGGGCGACAAAGCCAAACAGGAGAACCAGCTTTAGCGCCACGATCCAGTTCTGGAGCCAGGCGCCCCGGCGCACATCCGCCGCATGGATGCAGGCGAACAGGACCAGAAGGATCGACCCGCTCAGTTTCGCGTCGATGCCCCCGAGCCACGGCTTCGCATATTGGCCGAAGCCGTAAGCGACCGCGGCGAGTGGGGCCGAGAAGCCCACAAAGAGCGAGATCCACCCGGCGACATAGCCGGCCGCCGGGTGCAGCGTCTTCGAGAGAAACAGGTATTCGCCGCCCGACTCGGGGATGCGGCGGGCCAGCGCGCCGTAACAGAGCGCGCCGAGGGCTGCGAGCAAGCCGCCGCCCGCCCAGACCGCCAGGACGGCCCACGGCGATCCGAGATCTTTGAGCAGAAAACCGCTGGTGGTGAAGACGCCGGTGCCGATCATGTTCGCCACGACCAGGGCCGTGGCGCTCACCCATCCGAGCTGGCGCGCCGAGGTCAGCATGTGTCGATTCGATTGCGCCGAGTCGCGTGCATGAGGGCGGGCCGGATCACCCGTAGACTCGCACCTCGTACACGCGGACGATGGGATCGCCGTTGGTCGCGGTGAAGTGCAGACGCAGCCGTTTGGTCTCGAAAGGCTCGACCGTGTGCCGATTCAGACGCTGGTAATTGCCCGCGACCTTGAGGACTTCGCGCAGCGGAGCATCGTCGGGACCGTCCGAAGGGGCGCAGAGGACTGTGTAATCCCGCACGGTCTCCGGCTGCGGGCCGCGCACGATCTGCCGGCTGACATGGGCCGAGGCGGACAAGGTCAACTCGCGATGGAAACCGGTGTCGAAGGTGATCTGGAGTTCGCGGATTCGCTGGGGCTTGGCCCACGCCAACTCGATCCAGGTCCCCTCGGGCCCGAGCTTGGCGCCCCAGCGATTGCGCCACTCGGTGGGCATGTCGCGCACCCAGCCGTTGATCACATGCTCCGGCTTGGACAGATCGTGGCTCTCCGACGCCGTGACCGTTGCCTCCCGCGCCAGGTCGTTTGGATCCGCGTTGCGCCGGTTCTTCAACGTCTGGTCGTCGCGCAGCAGGATCTGCTGGAGCTCGCGCAGGCGGGGCCTGTCGGCGCAGAGCTGCCGGGGACTCGAGTCGTGCCGCACGCAGAGGGCGGCGGCGGTCCCGGCGGCCTGGCCCATCGCCGCGCATGTGGCCATGACGCGCGTCGAGCTGAAGGCGACATGACTGGCGCTGATGTTGCGGCCGGCCATGAACAGGTTGCCGACAGTCTTGCTGTACAGGCAACGCAGCGGGATGCTGTAGACGTCCGCCAGCTTGATCGATCTGAAAGGCGGCTGGTCGAAGGCGTCGAAGCCGCTGGGCGGATGGTCGTCCATCGGCCAGCCGCCGATGGCTACGGCGTCGTCGGGTTCGTCGTTCTTTCCCTCGAGATCGTGCTGGGTGAGCACATGATCGCCGACCACCCGCCGGCTTTCACGCTTGCCCGGCACCATGCCGACCCAGTCGAGCGCCCAGTTTGCGCTGGTCGGGTGATTGCCGGAGTTCTTGATGTAATCCCAGACCCCAAGCACGATCGAGAGCAGCTCGAACCGAATCCGCTCGTTGTCGCGGATGGAATGGAACTGGCCGCCCCACTCGATCCACCAGTAGCCGTATTCCCAAGAGGAGACGCCCCGGAACTTGAGCATCTCCTTTGTCACCTTGCGGGCCCATCGGGGCGGAACGAAGGGCATCGGACGCCCGTAATCGCGGGCGGTGAAGAGGATGCTGCTGCCCTGGGTCTGGCCGTCGGCGGTCTCATAGGCCAACGACTCGGCAAACTCGCTCTTCGCTTCCCGCCCCATCCGCATCTCCGCCCCGGCTTCGAGGCCGAGCCGGCAATCCCCCGTGCAGTCGAGGAAGAGCCTGGCCCGGATCCGATAGAGGTGCTCGGTTTTGTCGCACCGCGCCAGGACCTGCCGGATCAGGCCGCCGCGCGTCTCGGCGGCGAATACCACCGTGTCCAGGAGCAGCGTGATATTCGGTTCGCTCTTGATCTTGTCGTAAAGCAGGAGATCCCAGAGTTCAAAACTGCGCTGCGGGTTCCGGACGGCATCCTCGAGCCGGAGTTCCTCGATCAGGCCGCCTTCCCGCCAACCGGGCCGCCCGCCGTGGGCGTTGGCGCCGACGATGTGCATCTTGACCTCGCTGCTCGAATTGCCGCCAAGACGGGAACGGTCCTGCACCAGGATGACCGTCGCGCCGTGACGGGCCGCAGCCAGGGCCGCACAGACCCCGGCCATGCCGCCGCCCGCAACCAGAACGTCGGCTTCGAGACCGACAGGCGTCAGGTGCGGATCGCCCGTCCCGATCGCGCCCGGCGGTTGGGACGGGGCAATCTGCTCGAACTGACGGGTGATGTGCTCGCCTGGCTCAGGCTCGGCGCCGAGCCCATTGACCCGGACGGCGACCGTGTAACCGGCCATCCCGCCGGCGAGCGTGAAGAAACTGCGTCGATTCATGCTTGGCCTTTCGCACACCGTGTCCGCGCATCAGTACTCGAATCCAAAGCGAATGAACACTGCGAAAAACTAAGCGCTTTCCCCGGCACACGGCAACGACTACCTTGAGCGTGTCCGTAGCTTTCTTATGAATCAAATCGCGGGGTTGACCTGCTCCGCCCCCCCGCGGCCGCGGGGGCGAGCCTCGACTCTGAGGATCGAACTGAACTGAACCGAACCGAACGCGCGCATGAATATTCTCGTCACCGGGGCAAGCGGTCTGGTCGGCAGCGCGCTGGCTGCGCGGTTGCGCGGCAGCGGACATCGGGTGACGCCTCTGCGCCGCGGAGCCGCGAGCGCCGATTCCGGGCCGGCCTGGGACCCCGAAAGCGGTCAGATCCATCTCGACACAGCCCCGCCGCTCGATGCGGTCGTGCACCTGGCCGGGGAGACCATCGCCCAACGGTGGACCCCCGCGGCCAAGGCGCGCATTCGCGCCAGCCGGGTGGATGCGACGCGTCTTCTGTGCGACGCCCTGGCGCGCGCTCCGGGTCCTCCGCGACTGCTGGTGTGCGCATCAGCCACGGGGTACTACGGCGATCGCGGCGACGAAGTCCTCGATGAACAATGCCCTGCCGGCGCTGGTTTCCTCGCGGAGATATGCCAGGCGTGGGAAGCGGCGACCGCGTCGGCGCTGGATCGCGGCGTGCGCGTTGTGCACCTGCGGTTCGGCCTCGTGCTGGCCCGCCAGGGAGGCGCGTTGGCCCGGATGCTTCCCGCATTCCGACTCGGCTTGGCCGGGCGTTTGGGCAGCGGGCGGCAATACTGGAGCTGGATTGTGCTCGAAGACCTGCTCCGCGTCATTGAGTTGGCGCTGCAGGACGGGCGCCTCAGCGGCCCGGTCAACACTGTGGCGCCCGAAGCCGTCACCAACGCCCGCTTCACCGCAACCCTGGCACGCGTGCTCCACCGCCCGGCCTTCCTGGCCGCGCCCGCGTTCGCGGTCAGAACGGTCCTTGGCGAGATGGGAGAGAACGTTCTGCTGGCCAGCGCTCGAGTCCGCCCGGTGCGTCTGCTGGACGCAGGGTTCACATTCCGGTTTGCCGATCTCGAGCAGGCCCTGAACTGCCTGGTGCGCATTCCACCGTTGAATGTCAAGGCTTCATGAAACTCGACACGGAAAGCGGCGCTGAAGCGCCCGCACTCGTGCGCTTCGTGCTCTCGACTGCGGGTGGCAAGGTCGCGAAGCGCTTGGGGTGCGGCGGTTTAACGCCGCTTTAGGTTCATGGGCCCTGAGCAGTGCCGCGAGGAACAGGCCACTCCAGAAACCAGTCGTTTTCGGCGCTTGCAATCGAAGCCTGCCTGATTAGGCTCCGCAGTCTTTGCCTGGGCCGCCGTGCTGCGGCAGGGCGCGATCAAGCATCATATGGCATCTGCAAACGACTTAAGAAAGGGCATGGCGGTCATGCATAACGGCGACGTCTGCGTGGTCCTGGACATGCAACACCGCACGCCTGGAAACCTGCGCGCGTTCGTGCAAGCCACTCTTCGCAGCGTTCGGACCGGCAAATCCTCGGACATCCGATTCAGCTCCACCGAGCGGGTGGATGTGGTGCCGATGGTGACGCGCAAGATGGAATTCAGCTACAAGGACGGCGAGGACTTCGTGTTCTCCGATCCCGAGACGTACGAGACCATCACCCTGCCGCCTGAAATCGTCGGCGACGCCAAGAACTTCCTGGTGGAGAACACGACGGTCACGGTGACTTTTGTCCAGGAAAAAGCGGTGCAGATCGACCTGCCGGCCGCCGTGGTTCTGATCGTAGCCGACGCCCCCGAGGGCATTCGAGGCGACTCGGCCAACAACGTGCAGAAGACGGTCACACTCGAAACGGGGATCACCGTCCAGGTGCCTCTTTTTATCAAGACGGGCGAGAAACTCCGAATCGACACCCGCACAGGCAAATACCTCGAACGGGCCTAAAAAGTCACCAAACCAACGGGCGGAAGAAGCGCCCCGGCGCGGGATCGGCGGAGTCGACGGTGAACGTGAGGGGGGCGTTGGCCCCCTCGAACTCGGGGCCTGCCCGCCGCTCGGCGGGAGAGTTCTTGCGATTCGATTCTGCAAATCACACATATGAAAGCGCTGGTTAAGAGCAAGGCGGAGCCGGGTCTGTGGCTCGAGGAGGTTCCGATGCCCGCGGTGGGAGTGAACGACGTGCTGATCCGGGTGGATCGGACAGGCATCTGCGGCACCGATCTGCACATTTACAAATGGGACGCCTGGGCGCAGAAGACGATCCCTGTCCCGATGGTGGTGGGACACGAGTTCGTGGGCGAGGTGGTGTCGGTGGGCGCCAACGTCGCGGATTTCTATCCCGGCGACATCGTGAGCGCGGAGGGGCATGTCGTCTGCGGACGCTGCCGCAACTGCCTGGCGGGGCGCCGGCATCTCTGTCGCGAGACCCAGGGCATCGGGGTGAACCGGCCTGGCGCGTTTGCCGAGTACATCTCGGTTCCGATGACCAACGTCTGGCACCACCAGCCGGGCATCGACCTCGACATCGCCGCGATTTTCGATCCGTTCGGCAACGCGGTGCACACGGCGCTGTCGTTCCCGGTCCTGGGCGAAGACGTGCTGGTGACGGGGGCGGGGCCCATTGGCGTCATGGCGACGGCGGTGGCGCGCCATGCCGGCGCGCGTTTTGTTGTGGTGACCGATCTGAACGAGTATCGACTGGACTTGGCGAAGCGGATGGGGGCGACGGTTGCGTTGGACATCCGGAAGGGCAATTTGGCCGAGGTGCAGCGCGAGCTCGGGATGAGAGAGGGCTTTGACATCGGCCTCGAGATGTCCGGCAACCCATCGGCGTTCCGAGACATGATCGGCAATCTGTGCCACGGCGGGCGGATCGCGATGTTGGGCATCCCGCCGGAAGAAATGGCGATCGACTGGAACAAGGTTGTGTTCAACATGCTGACGATCAAGGGGATTTACGGACGCGAGATGTACGAAACCTGGTACAAAATGACCGTCATGCTCCAGAGCGGGCTGAATCTCAGCCCCGTCATCACCCATCGCTTCCCGTGCACCGAGTTCCAGAAGGGCTTCGAGACGATGCTTTCCGGCCGTTCGGGCAAGGTGATCCTGCACTGGAAATGATGCCGCCCCGATAACCACGAGGCTCAGTCTGCCATGCACAGTTCCATGCAATCTCATATCGAAGCTGAGTTGCGGTCCATCCGCGACGCCGGCACTTACAAGAGCGAGCGGGTGATCACCACGCCTCAAGCGGCCAGAATCGCCGTCGCTGAAGGACGTCCGGTCCTGAATCTCTGCGCCAACAACTACCTCGGCCTGGCCAATCACCCCGAGGTTGTCGCGGCTGCGCGCGAGGCGCTCGAGCGATGGGGATTCGGTCTGTCGTCGGTTCGTTTCATCTGCGGCACGCAGGCGATCCACAAAGAACTCGAAGCGCACCTGAGCGCCTTCCTCGGAACGGAAGACACGATTCTCTATTCCTCGTGTTGGGACGCCAACGGGGGCGTGTTCGAGACCCTGCTCGGCCCGGAGGACGCGGTGCTTTCCGACGAGTTAAACCACGCGAGCATCATCGATGGCATCCGGCTCTGCAAAGCCCAACGGTACCGATACCGCAACAATGATCTGGCGGATCTCGAGGCCAGGCTGGTCGAGGCTGCCCAGGCCCGCTTCCGGCTGATTGTGACCGACGGCGTCTTCTCGATGGACGGTTCCGTGGCCGGTTTGCGCGGCCTGTGCGATCTGGCGGAGCAGCACGGCGCCCTGGTGATGGTCGACGACTCGCACGCGGTTGGGTTCATGGGGCGCACCGGGCGCGGGACCCACGAGCACCACCAGGTGATGGGCCGGGTCGATCTCCTCACCGGGACCCTGGGCAAGGCCCTCGGCGGCGCCAGCGGCGGCTATGTCAGCGGACGCCGCGTTCTGGTGGAACTGTTGCGCCAGCGCTCGCGTCCGTACCTCTTCTCGAACTCCGTCGCCCCGCCCATCGTGGCCGCGTCCCTCAAGGTCATCGAGATGCTCACGGGCTCGACCGCCCTGCGCGACCGGCTTGAACGCAACACCCGCTTCTTCCGCGACGGACTGGCCCGGGCGGGGCTCACGGTGCTTCCCGGCACCCATCCCATCACGCCCATCATGCTTGGCGACGCCGCGTTGGCCGGGCGTTTCGCGGACGCGATGCTGCGGAAGGGCGTCTATGTGATCGGGTTTTCCTACCCGGTCGTGCCCAAGGGCAAGGCCCGCATCCGCACGCAGGTCTCGGCGGCGCACACCGAGGACGACCTGGCGTTTGCCCTGAAGGCCTTCGCCGAGGTCAAGGCCGAGCTGGGCCTCTGATCCCAACCTGCGGCTCGACTTCGCCCGCGACTCTGATAGGGTGAGAGCGTGAGTTTCGTTTCCGCATTGGACACGCTGCCCTTGGCGCGCCTGGTCGACCGGGCGCGCACCGCGCCGGAGAGCGCGGTGCGATCGAGCCTCGCCCGGACCACGTTGTCCCTGGCCGACTTCGCCAACCTCATTTCGCCGGCTGCGAGCGGGCATCTGGAAGCGATGGGGCGCCGGTCCCATGCGCTGACCGTCCAGCGTTTTGGCCAGGTGATCCGCCTGTTCGCCCCCCTCTACCTGTCGAACGAGTGCATCAATAACTGCGTCTACTGCGGCTTCTCGCGCAAGAACACCATTCGCCGCGTGACACTCTCGGCCGATGAGGTGATCCGCGAGGCGCGCGCCTTGAAAGAAGAGGGGTTCCGGAACATCCTGCTGGTCGCGGGCGAACATCCCAAGTTCATCTCGAACCGCTACGTGCGCGACTGCGTGGCCGCCGTGCATGCCGAAGTGCCCAGCCTCTCACTCGAGATCGGCATGCTCGATGCCGACGCCTACCGTTGCCTGGTCGAGGCCGGGGCGGATGGCCTGGTCGTCTATCAGGAGACCTACGACCGCGCTCTGTACGCTTCGCTCCATCCCTCGGGCCCGAAGCGCAATTTCGACCGGCGTCTCGAGACCCCGGAGCGCGCGTATGCCGCAGGGTTTCGCCGCATCGGGATTGGCGCCCTCTACGGGCTGGCGGATTGGCGCGCGGAAGCGTTGAGTCTGGCCGCGCATGCGCTCTACCTGCTGCGCCATTGCTGGAAAGCCTGTCTGACCATCTCGCTGCCGCGGTTGCGCCCCTGCGCCGGGGCCTTCCAGCCCTTGACCCATCTGGGCGACAGAGACCTGGCACAACTGGTCTGCGCCTTCCGCCTGCTCCTGCCCGACGTCGGTCTGGTCTTGTCCACGCGCGAACCGGGCTGGCTGCGCGACGGCCTGGTCCCGCTTGGCATCACGCTGATCAGTGCAGGCAGCCATACCGAACCGGGCGGGTACACGGGGGCGGGCCGCGAGAAGACGCATCTGACGAGAAGGGGGCGGAGGATCGAGTCGGTTCATGATTCGAGCCAACGGGCCGCAACGCCTCCCGGAGTCACCGACGCCGACGTCCAATTCGCAATCGCCGATCAACGGTCGGCTGCGGAAGTCTCGGCCCGACTTCGCGATTTGGGCTATGAACCGGTCTGGAAGGACTGGGATCCGGCGCTCACTCCTCCGAGGAACGGGGAGGGAGAGGCAGCAAGTGAAGAGGCGTGCGGAAAGGGCGCGGAATCCCGGATGAAGGAGATGGCATGAACAGTGGTGTTGTGTCCGCAAACGGGGAGCGGGTGACCGTGGCGCTGCCCTGCACGATCGAACAATTCCTGATCGCCCGGGACCTCCCGCCGCGCACCGTCGTGGTCGAGCAGAACGGCGAAGCGGTCGCTCCGTCCGAATTCCCGCACCGCCCCGTGCGCGACGGGGACCGACTCGAGATCATCCGGATCGTGGCGGGAGGATGAGCCGACCCAGCGGGGGCGCCAAGGCCCGGAAACCTGCGCAGGTATCCCGGCGCGGGATGTCCGGGCCGGGTGTCTGGACGCACGACCGGCTCAGCCGTTCACGATCCGAGCGTGAACGCCGGCAGTTTGACGATCGCCCCTCCGCGCAGGGCTGACTGATGGGCGCAGAGACCGACGCAGGTCCAGTTGGCCGACTGGCGGGCATTGGGGAACGGATCCCGGTTCTCGGCGAGCGCGGTGGCGAACTCGTGCGCCAAGTGCGGGTGACTGCCACCGTGTCCGGCCCCCTGGGTGAAGCTCAGGTGCGTCTTCTTGCGCGCATCGTAGACGCCTCGGGTCGTGTAGCGGGCGATCGTTTTCGGCAGGCGGCCGGCGAAATCCGGGCATCGGACGGGCCTGGGGATCTTGGGTTCGGGAAGCTTGGCCGTGTGGATGATCAGCGGCTCGTGCTCGACCAGAGGCCACTCGACGGTCTTCTTGCTGGCGTAGACGTCGAAGCTCTCGCGGTATTGCCGGGCGACATCGAACAACGACCGGTAGATGCGCGCGCTCAAGTCCGATGCGCGGAACTTGATATGCGTCGTCTCGACCGCAAACGGCGAGTCGTAGCACCGGATCAGATCCTTGCGGATGGTGCCCGATCCGAAACACGACACGTACTCGGCGTCCAGCCGGAGCAGTCCGGCAACCGGCCCGACGCAGTGCGTGGCGTACCACATGGGGGGCAGCCCAGGCCAATAATTCGGCCACCCGTCCATGTCCTGTTGGTGGCTGGCCTGGAGGAACTGGATCTTCCCGAGTTCGCCCTTGTCGTGAAGCTCCTTGATGAAGAGAAACTCGCGCGAGTACACGACCGTCTCCATCATCATGTATTTCAGGCCCGTCCGGCGGGTCAGTTCGACAATCCGCCTGCAATCCTCGATCCGCGTGGCCATGGGCACCGTGCAGGCCACGTGCTTGCCCGCCTTCAGCGCCGCGATCGCCATCGCCGCATGATCGGGAATGGGGGTGTTGATATGGACCGCCTGGATGTCGGGATCGCGCAGCAAGGTTGCGTAGTCGGTGTAACGCCTCTCGACGCCGAAGTAGTCCCCGACGGCATCGAGCTTCGCCCGCGACCGCTGACAAATCGCGCGGCAGGAGGTCAAGGGATGTTTCTGCCAGATGGGAATGAACTCGGCGCCAAAACCGAGGCCCACAACGGCAACGTTGATTTTTTGGCTTGCGCTCATAGAGATGGGCTCGAGCCTGCCAGAACAGATGCCCCGGAGCGAGAAGGAATTCGCCCCGGGATCCGCGTCGAATTGCGCCAGAAGTTTTGTTACCCGGGAGGGGGGGCAACAAAACTTTTGGCGCAATTCGCCGATGCGAACCCGATGGAAACCCGCTTGACCCGCCTGGCGATCGGCGCCTACGATGCACGATGAAGATTGCCTGAAGTCGGCCGATGGCCGCGGGCAAGCCCGCACCAGGAGCACACTCCAGACACCACGCCAAGACGCCGCGGCGTCCGGGGGTGGATTGGACCAAGACGCGGAAAGGGAACGGGCCATGAAACTGAGCAGGATCTCTCGCAGGGCGGGCTTCACGCTGATCGAGTTGCTGGTTGTGATCGCCATCATTGCGATCCTGGCGGGGATGCTGTTGCCCGCGCTGGGCCGTGCCAAATCGAAGGCGCAGGGAATCGAGTGCATGGGGAACTACCGTCAGCTCACTTTGGCGTGGCTGATGTATGCGGAGGACAACGGCGACAAGCTGCCGAACGCCTACGCCGGGACGACCCCCTGGGTCACCGGCAGCCTGAGTCTGAACGACGGGGGCAACCGGTCCAATTGGGATGTCGAGCAGGATATCAAGAAAAGCCCGCTCATGCCCTACTGCGGCCACAGCACCGCCATCTGGAAATGCCCGGCGGACAAGTCAACCGTCTCCGTTGGGGGGCGGGTCTGGCCGCGTGTCCGGAGCATGGCGATGAACAACTGGTTTGGCGGAACGGAATGGACTGCCGGGTGGCGCACCTACAAGAAATCGAGCGACCTGGTTGATCCGGGTCCGACGATGACCTGGCTGCTGCTGGACGAGCGGGAGGACAGCATCAACGACGGCGAATTCTGCGTCGACATGACCGGCTACCCGGATCGACCGCAGAGCTGGCGCATCATCGATTACCCCGCCAGTTACCACAACGGCGCCGGCGGCTTTTCGTTTGCCGACGGTCATGCCGAGATCCGAAGGTGGAAGGACGGCCGCACCGTGCCGAAGCTCAAGAAGAACCAGGACCTGGACCTGGACGTGGCCTCCCCCAACAACGTGGACGTTTTCTGGATGCAGGAACGCTCGACGCGCAGCAAGTAGACGTCCGGCTTCTGTCCACGGCGCCCCCTCTTGCGCCCGCGCGCGCCGGCGGTCACTTGACCCACTCGACTTCGATGGATTGGGGGTTGCTGGTGCCGATCTCGACCAGGGTGGCGTTTTGGTAAAGCTGGAGGTCCGACTTCGCGGCCGGGGCCCCCGCGAACTGGCGCCGGCGTTCGAGTTCCTGAATCGACAGCACGTCCAAGGCCACGGGATCGACGCTGAATCGGAGTTGGTTGAGGGCCGCGGTGTAATGCAGGAGACTGCGGGCCTCGCCGTGGTACTGGACCAGGAGGGCGTCCACGATGTTGAGCGCCACGCGATCGCCCAGAACGGGCAGCGCATAGATCTCCGGCACCGCCAGCGCAAGCTGCCTGGGATCGTTCATGAAGCGCACCGTGTTGTCCACGCTCCCCATCGCGAGGCTGAGCAGGTTGCCTGACACACCCGCCATGTTGTGGTTGAGCAGCGGCGTGAGATTGATGATCCTGGTCATCTGCCGGGTGACGAGTTTTGACACGTAGGACTTGCGCCCCACACCCGGCCCCCGCCGGCCAAACTCGTGATCGCCCCAAACCGGCTGCCCGATGAAGGCGCTGTCATAAAAGTGATTCGTGTCGTACCCGGTCTCCGTGCTGGCCTCGATGCGAATTCCGTACCGTTCGGCCAGGGTGAAGTATCCCGCCAGCCGCAGAGGGCCGAGCTGCCGGTCCCAGACAATCACGCGGGCTGGCGCCTGCCCCGCATCCAGGAGCGACTGGACCACGCCCTCGACCACAGCAGGGCGGGTCCCGCTGGTTGCGCCGGGGGCGGAATAGACTTTCAGGCCGACAACATCCTCGGGTGAAACCAGGCTGCGCCAGGCGGCCTGGGGCGTCGGCTGAAGGGTGAGATTCGTCAGACCCCGGTCCACCATGCGCCGGATGACCTGCAAGTTCGGATTGAAGGACGCGATGGCCCCTTGCTCTTCGACGACGACGACGCGCGCCTTGGGTGAGGCCAACCGCCCGACGGTGGCAACCGCGTTTGTGGGCAGGCTCTCGCCCGCGTTTGCCGCGGCCAACAGACATGCGGTGAAAGCCATCCGAAAAGACAATGGGCACAGACCGGCGGGCAAATGGCCTCGCGCCAAGTCGCTAACCAGCCTGGAGACTCGCCTCATCAACGCAAATGACTGTGCCTTTCTTGACTCGTCGGGCGGGCGATGTTACCACCGGACCACATGCAGACCATCAAAAAGTGGGGCGGCGCCCCTGCCGTCGATGCTCGGCCCTCGCCGCCCGGCATCGCCGGATGTCTCCTCGGGCTGCTGGCGCTTCTCGTTTTGGCGGGCTGCGCGCCGCCCGAACGCCGGAGCCTGCTCGAGGGCGAGCGTTTGCTCCGGCAGGGGCGTCCGCTGGAGGCCATTCAACCGCTACAGAAAGCGGTCAACCTGCTTGCCACCAACGCCCCGGCTTGCGCCCAGGCCTGGAACTTCCTCGGCCTGGCCTATCACTACGCCCAACAACCAGCCGGGGCGGCTCAGGCCTACCAAAACGCGCTTGCCAGGGACTTCAACCTGACCGTTGTCCGCTACAACCGCGGCTGCCTGTTCCTCGAGCAGAATAACCTGCCGGCCGCCATCAACGAGCTGACCACTTACACCACCTACCAGCCCAAGGATTTGCTCGGCTGGGCCAGGCTTGGATCCGCTCAATTGCGCGCCCGGTTGGTCGAGCAGGCAGAGCGCAGTTTTCAGCGCGTGCTCGAGCTGAATCCCACCCCCATTCAGACCGCCGAAGCCCTCAACAATCTCGGTCTTTGCGCCGCCCTGCGCCGCCGATCGGACGATGCCTTCAAGTACTTCAACTCCGCCCTGCGGCAACAGACCAATTTCCCGCCCACTCTGCTCAATCAGGCCATCGTCGCACACCAGCAGATCAATGACCGCACCCTCGCGTTAGATCGTTACCGCGCGTACCTCGCCGCGTCCGGTCCTCTCCCCCACGCCGAGGCGGTCTCGAATCTTGCAGGCCAGATCGAGGGCGAGTTCCGCCTTCGCGCCGCCGCCACAAGCGCTGTGCCCGTGTTGGTCCTTGTGACGAATCTCCCCGCGCAGCCCACGAATGCGGTTCTCGTGGCGGCGACTTCCCCACAACCCGCGCCCTCGGCGACCAACCCGCCGCCGTCACCCGTTCAACCGACCCCGAGCCCGTCGCCGACCAATATCGCTCGCGTTGCCGCCGCCCCTGCCCCTGTGCCCGAGCCCGCGCCGGTCGAACCTGCCCCGTCGGTTGCCCCCGAACCGCAGACCCAGACTTTCCCTGCCATTGTCGCCCAGGCGCCCCCCGCCCCGTCAGTCCGCACGGAACCGACGATGCCAGTGCCTGAGCCCGTTCCGACGCCTGAGCCCGTTCCAGCAGCCACGCCCGAAGCGCTGACCGAGCGGACGCCGGTGACCGAAACGACGACGCCGGTCGAGGTGGTCCGGCTTGAATCAGAGCCTGAGGTCAAGGCCGCCCAGGACATCGCCGTTCCATCCAGGATCGCTTCTGCGACAACAACCGTCACGTCGGCTCCCACGGCACCAACCCCCACACCCGCCGCCGTCCCGGAGGCGACAACAGCATCCGCGCCTCCGCCAGCAAGATCAGCCCCGGACTCAATTCCGACAGCCAGCCGGCCGCAACAACCGAAGAAGAAGACTCTCGTTCAGAGGCTCAATCCGCTGGGCTGGTTTGGCGGCAAGGACAAGGCGGAAAAGGAGTCCGCGCCGAGGGTGGAGAACGCGACGACACCTTTGAGGGATCTGGGACCGCTCGCGCGCGAGACTGCGGCGGCGCCCAGGCCAGCCCAAGCCGCTCTGCCCGTGGCGGCAACGCCCGCCGTCGCGCCTCCGAAACCCGAACCACCGGTTTTTCTGCGATACACGTATCTGCGCCCCGAAACGCCGGTGTCCGGCGATCGGGTTCGAGCCCAGGAGGCGCTGACGCGGGGCGTCCAGTCCCACACGGCAGGGCGGCACGACCAAGCCGTGGCCGCTTACAAACAAGCCGTCGGCGCGGATCCGTCGTTCTTCGAGGCGCAGTACAATCTCGGAGTGGCCGCGTTTGACGCCGGCGATTGGGCGGAAGCCCTCGCCGCATTCGAGCGGGCCCTGGTGTTGAAGCCGGACGATCCCGATGCGCGGCTCAACTTCGCATTGTCCCTCGATCGGGCGGATTATCCTGTGGACTCGGCCCGCGAACTCGATCTCCTGCTGGCACGCGCCCCCGAGACGGTCGATGCCCACGCCACGCTCGCCCGTCTGTGCGCCGAGAAACTGGGCGATCCCGACAAGGCGCGCGTGCACTACACGAAGGTGCTGCAGTTGGATCCCCGGCATCCTCAGGCGGCGGCCATTCGTCGCTGGCTGACGGTCAATCGGCCTCGCCCGTAACCCGGGGAATCTCGCGCCGGCCTGCACTCCGCCTTTGACTTCCCGCGTCTTTTTGGCGAGGTTCCCTCCGCTTTTAAGCGAAAGGGCCGCAGCCCACCAGCCTGCGGCGGGTGCGGATCGAGGGAACAACACATGGGAAAGGAATTGATCATTGCCGAGAAGCCGTCGGTGGCTGCCGACATCGCGAAGGCGCTGGGCGGCTTCAAACGGCATGAGGACTACTACGAGAGCGATCAGTTCGTTCTTTCGTCGGCGGTCGGGCATCTGCTCGAATTGGCGGTGCCCGAGGAGTTCGAGATTGCGCGCGGCAAATGGACCTTTGCGCATCTGCCGCATCTGCCGCCACGATTCAGCCTGGCGCCGATCGAGAGGAACGAGAACCGGCTCAAAGTGCTTCAGAAACTGATTCGGCGGAAGGACATCGAGGGGCTGATCAATGCGTGCGATGCGGGGCGCGAGGGGGAACTCATCTTCCGCAATATCGCCGGGTACACCCAGGCCAAACAGCCCATCCGCCGTCTTTGGTTGCAGTCCATGACGCCCGCGGCCATCCGCGATGCCTTCGCGCGGCTCCGCACGGATGCCCAGATGCGGCCGCTGGCGGACGCCTCGATCTGCCGGGCGGAGGCGGATTGGCTGGTGGGGATCAATGGCACGCGCGCGATGACGGCGTTCAACAACAAGACCGGCGGGTTCAACAAGACCACCGTCGGGCGCGTGCAGACGCCGACCCTGGCCGTCGTGGTCGAGCGGGAGCAGCGGATTCGAGCATTTCGGCCCAAGGACTACTGGGAAGTGCACGGGACGTTCGAAGCGGCCACCGGGCGCTACGAAGGCCGCTGGTTCGACGAGCGTTTCAGCAAGGACACCGCCGGCGCGAATGGGGAGAAGGACGATCTCAAGCCGGAACGGATTTGGGAGCAGGCCAAGGCCGAGGCAATCCGAGCCAAGTGCCTTGGACGGGCGGGGACGGTCACGGAGGAGAGCAAGCCGACCACCCAGCTTTCGCCGCTCCTGTACGACCTGACCAGTCTGCAACGGGAGGCCAACAACCGGTTCGGGTTCGCGGCAGCCAGCACGCTGAAGATCGCCCAGGCCCTCTATGAAAAACACAAGGTGCTGACCTATCCGCGCACCGACTCCCGAGCGCTCCCGGAGGATTACGTCCCCACGGTCCGGGGCACTCTCGAGTCCTTCCGTGACGGCGCCTATGGCGCTTTCGCCCATCGGATTCTGGACCAGGGCTGGGTGCGGCCCAACAGGCGGATCTTCAACAACGCCAAAGTCTCGGACCACTTCGCCATCATTCCCACGCCCTTGCCACCCAAGCATCTGACCGAAGCCGAACAGAAGATCTACGACATGGTGGCCAGGCGGTTTCTGGCCGTGTTCTATCCCGCCGCCGAGTTCCTCGTCACCACCCGGATCACGCGTGTCGAGACCGAGCCGTTCAAGAGTGAAGGCAAGGTCATGGTCCGACCCGGCTGGCTCGAGGTCTACGGGCGCCAGGTCCAGGACGAGGATGCGCCGAGCCTGCCCTCGATCGCGCCCAACGAACAGGTGGCCACCGTCGATATTGCCGTCCAAGCCTGCCAGACCAAACCCCCGGCGCGATTCACCGAAGCCACGCTCTTGTCGGCCATGGAAGGCGCCGGAAAACTGGTCGAGGACGACGAGCTTCGCGAGGCGATGGCCGAGAAGGGCCTCGGAACACCCGCCACCCGGGCCCAAATCATCGAGGGCCTGCTCTCGGAAAACTACCTGCTCCGGCACGGCAAGGAGCTGCACCCGACGGCGAAGGCCTTTTCGCTGATGGTTCTGCTTAATGGGCTGGGTGTCGAGGCGCTCACCAAGCCCGAGTTGACCGGCGATTGGGAGTACAAGCTCAAGCAGATGGAACGGGGCCGGCTGCCGCGCGCCGCTTTCATGGAGGAAATCCGGGGGCTGGCCGGGGACATCGTGCGACGGGCCAAGTCGTACGAGCATGACACCATCCCAGGCGACTTCGGTGTCTTGAGCGCCCGCTGCCCGAAGTGCGGCGGCGAAGTGCACGAGAACTACAAGAAGTTCCAATGCCAGAACCCCGCCTGCGACTTCGGCCTGTGGAAGATTATCTCCGGACGCCAGTTCGAGCCGGACGAAATCGGCCGGTTGATCGCGGAGCGGCAGATTGGTCCGCTGCAGGGTTTTCGCAGCAAGCTGGGCAAGACCTTCGCGGCGGTCATCCGGCTGAACCCGGAATACCGGATCGAGTTCGACTTCGGCAAGGACAGCCAGGCATCCGACATCGGCGGCCCTGCCGCGGCGGTCGATTTCACCGGCAAGGAACCGGTGGGGGCGTGCCCCAAGTGCCGCCACCGGGTTTTCGAAAACGGGATGAACTATGTCTGCGAAAAGGCCGTCGGCCCCAAACGCGACTGCGATTTCCGGGCCGGCGCGGTGATTCTCCAACAGACGGTCGATCGGGCCCAGTTCGCAAAGCTCCTTGCGGAGGGGAAGACCGACCTCCTCAAGGGCTTCGTCTCGAAGAAGACAGGACGAAGATTCGAGGCGTTTCTCGTGTTGAAGGACGGCCAGGTCCGTTTCGAGTTCGCCCCCCGCCCGCCGCGTGCCATGGGCAGCGGCGCTCGGAAGAAGGGGGCGGAACCGCCCGTGCCGATCGATTTCACGGGTCGAACACCGATCGGCACATGCCCGAAATGCGGCGGCAAGGTGTTCGAATCCGACACCCATTATCTTTGCGAGCGAACCCAGGCGACGACCAGGGCCTGCAAGTTCAAGACCGGACGCGTGATTCTGCAGCGCCCGATCGAGCGGGCGGAAGTCGCGGCGCTCCTGGCCAACGGACGCACCGAGTTGTTGACCCAGTTTATCTCCAAGTCCGGACGCCCCTTCTCGGCCTACCTGGTCCTCGACGAAAACGGCAAGGTCGGCTTCGAGTTCCCGGCCAGGGAGGTGGAAGCGAACTGACCGCGTCCGCCCGCGACCTGCTCCTCATCCGCATGCCTGCCAATCAAGTCATGGTCGCTGTCGCCGCTGACACGGCGTTCTTCCGCCTGCGCGGTCAGGCCACCGCCGCCCAATCCACCGGCTTCAAGACGGCCGCCGAAACCCTCCGTTCCCAGGGGCTGCCGAGCTTCGTGATCGACTTGACGGAGTGCCAGTCCATGGACAGCACCTTCATCGGTGTGCTCGTCGGATTGAGCCGCCGGCTGCGGCGCGATCGGGGTCAGCCCGGCCCGATCGAGTTGGTCAACACCACCCCGCAGGTCCGGCGGCAGTTGGACGACCTCTTTGTGCTCGATCACTTCACGCTCACCGAGTGCCAGCTCGAGCCCGGAGCGGCCTTCGAACCGGTCCAGGCCGGTCCGCCCAACAAGAGCCAGTTGTGCCGCCTCATGATCGAAGCCCACCAGGCGCTCATGGATGTCCACGCCGCCAATGTCCCGAAGTTCAAACAGGTCTCCGAGTTCCTCGAACAAGACCTCCGGAGACTGAACGGGCAGGGCTGACACGGCCTGCTGCGAGCCTCCAGGCCGCGTGCCCTCACGCGGCGAAACCTCTGGTGCCTCGTATATGTCGCGAAATCCGCCCAGCCGGCCCCAGGCAGCCGGTCGAGTCCGGCGCTTACTCGAGTCCCCGCTCCTCGATGTCGATCTCGTCCAGACCCAGGTAATGGCCCAGTTCGTGCAAGTAGGTCGTCACGACCTCGTCGCGGAAAACCTCCTCCTCTTCCTCGGAGAACTCCCAGAGGCTTTCCAGGAAGAGAATGATCTGCGCCGGCACATCGATGGCCCCGGATTCCTCCTCGCCGAAGGGGATGCCCACAAACAACCCGAGCAGATCGGGATCGAAACCGTCTGACACGATCGCCCTGTTGGGACGCGGCTCGTAGGTCACGGGCAGCCTCTCGGCGTGCCGGCGCAGGCGGGCCGGCAAATGGGCGATCGTGGCGCGCACCTCGGACTGGGCCAGTGCGCGCAACTGTTTGAACTCAAGGGCCATGAAGCTTGTCAGTTCTGGGCCGCATGGGTTCACGTCTTGGAGTTTCCGGCTTCACAGCGGGCACAACTCCATGAAACGTGCGGGCTGGAATCCGCGGGCGAGCGCCTCACTTGTACTTGATCGCCACAGCCACGACGATTCGACCCTGGATCGGACTGAAACTCTGGCTCCACCACGGCCCCATGGCAACGGCGCCGACCGCTTCCGTGCGGTCGTGCACCAGGTAGACGGCGTCCGCGCCCATGCGGGCCGCCTCGCGGCGCAGCCGGGCCTCGATCTTGTCGACCGACGGGGCCGGATCCACCGACGCATTGACCACCGCCTCCCCCAGTTTGTCGTGCGCCCGCTCCGGCTCCGCCTGCAGAATCTCGATGCCCGCCGGATCGGTCGGCCCGAATCGGGGCGCGCCAACGTACTCCAGACCGCGGCTGGACAACGAGGTGCATCCGGTGAGGACAACGAGGCACGCGGCCGCGAGCGCTCGAATCCCAACACCGAACCTGAAAGTGCCACGCTTCTTGGTCATCATGCCGTCTACTCTATCGACTTCCGCCGCCTCCGCAACTCTCCCATGAGTTCTCAACCCATCAGGGCCATCTGGCGGGGCGTCAGCAGCGCGTCGATGCCGGCGCAACGTCCAGCCCGCAGCTTCGAGACGCTGAGCGTGCAAAGACCCCCTTTCTTCAACACAAGATCGAGCCCCGGGCCGCCCGTCAGGAGAAGCGAGGCCAGGCCGCTGAGATGCGGCTCATGGCCCACCAACAGCGCACTCCGGGGCAACGGACGCCGCGCGCTCAAGTCCTCGATCAACCGCCTCGAATCGCCGTCGGTCCCCAGGTGCTCCGAGAACTCGATGCGCTGATTCGTGCCCAGCGTCTTGACAACGAGTTCGGCGGTCTCCCGCGCGCGGACCGCGGGGCTCGAGAGAATGAGATCGAACTCGAGTTCCATCGCCTGCAGCGCCCGGGCGATGCGGACCAGCTTCTGGCGCCCCTCGGGCGCCAGCGGCCGCTCGGCGTCGCCGCGGTACCGGGACGCATTGCGCTTGACCGCGATGCCGTGCCGCAGGAGGTGCAGGTTCATTGTCCGCTCACGGCTGACGATTGCCGCCCGAACACTTGGCATGGCTGCCCAGGTATCGGTTCACGGCGTTCAGATACGACCGCGCGCTCGCCTCGATGACATCGGTGCTCGCGCCCTTGCCGGTCACCACCTGGCCGTCCCCGAAATCCACCTTGGTTGTGACCTCGCCCAAGGCATCCATGCCCTGGGACACCGCGCGCAAGGCGTAGTCGAGCAGTTTCCCCTTTGTGCGGGTCAGGCGGTCGATGGCCTTGAGAACGGCGTCCACCGGGCCGTCGCCGATGCTCGCATCCTGGACCGTCTCGACGGCCTTTCCGCGCCCCGCGGTGCGCAATTGGATTGTGGCCGTCGGCACGGTCCGGCTGCCGCTGGTGACATGAAGATAATCGAGCGACCAGGTTTCCGGCACCTCGGTGATGCGGTCCTCGACCAGCGCCGTGAGATCGTCGTCGTACACGAACTTCTTCTTGTCGCCGATCTCCTTGAACCGCGTGAAGATGGCCTGCACCTCGGCGTCGCTCATCCGAAACCCGAGCTGCCGCAGCCGGGCCGCGACCGCGGCGCGCCCGCTGTGCTTGGTCAGCGGCAACTCGGTGGTGCCCCACCCGACGTCTTGCGGATCCATGATCTCGTAGGTCTCGCGCTTCTTGAGGATGCCGTCCTGGTGGATGCCGCTGGAATGGGCGAAGGCGTTCTCGCCGACAATCGCCTTGTTGCGCTGGACCCCCAAACCGCTCATCCGGGAGACAAGCCTCGATGACCGGACGATTTCGCGCGGGTTGACGCCGCACTGGAAACCCCGAAACCAATCCCCGCGGGTGCGCAACGCCATGACCACCTCCTCGAGCGAAGCGTTCCCGGCCCGCTCGCCGATGCCGTTGACCGTGCACTCGATCTGCCGCGCGCCGGCCCGGACCGCGGCAAGGGAGTTCGCGACCGCCAGGCCGAGGTCGTCGTGGCAATGCACGCTGATCACCGCCTTGCCCGACTGGAACTCGGGAACCGCATCGTGAAGCTGCTTGATGAGCGCGCCGAACTGGTCGGGCATCGCCCAGCCGACCGTGTCCGGGATGTTCACCGTAGTGGCGCCCGCCGCCACAACGGCCTGACACACCTGCACGAGAAACTCCGGCTCGGTGCGGGAACCGTCCTCCGGGGAGAACTCGACATCCGTCACGTAGGATCTCGCCCGCTTCACGCCCTCGACTGAAAGGCGAATGATCTCGCTCTGCGCCTTGTTGAGCTTGAACTCGCGGTGGATCTTCGACGTCGCGAGAAAGACATGAATCCGCGCCCGCTTGCCCGCCGGCTTCACGGCCGCGGCGGCGCGGTCGATGTCCGCCGGCACGCATCGGGCCAGGCCGGCAATCACAGGGCCCTTGATCTCGCGCGCAATGGTCTGCACGGCGGCGAAGTCGCCCTCGCTGGTGATGGGGAATCCGGCCTCAATCACGTCCACCTTCAGCCGGGCCAGTTGGCGGGCCACTTCGAGTTTCTCGCGGAGATTCATCGAGGCCCCCGGGCATTGTTCGCCATCGCGGAGTGTCGTGTCAAAAATGACGATGCGCTCGTTCTTCATGGTGTTCCTGCACTTTCCGTTCGTTCTCTGCATGTTGTTGTCTGGGCAATCTGCCCATTCCATTCCCCGGAGCATAACCACCGATGCCGACGACGATGCAGGCCCAAAACAGAAAGCCCCACCGCCGTTCGTGGCAGTGGGGCTCCGGAAATCCTGGGGATTGCTCTAGAACCCGACCGCCACGCCGCGCAACAGCAGCAGCGCCCGCAGAGCCAGATTCACAATCCCGTTCATCGTTGAGGCCACATTAGAAGGAGCCCCCCGGCGAGTCAAATAATTAATCCAACGCGCTCGCCACTCGACTCAAGGCCTCGAGGCGCCTCCCGGCCAGGACCCGGAAACGTCCAACCCCCAACTCCCAACTCCGAACTCCCAACTCCGAACTCCCAACTCCGAACTCCCAACTCCGAACTCCCAACTCCGAACTCCCAACTCCGAACTCCCAACTCCCAAGGGGCCGCGCCCGCCGGGGATCGGACCCCCGGCGGGCGCGGCGTGATCGAATCGACTGCGCGCGCCTCGCGGCGCGCTGAATCGCTTAAGGCTGCGAAACGCGATAGAACTGATAAGCGGGGGTCGCGCCGATCTGGATGGTGTGGCTGCCAGTGGCAATGCCTGTCTGGACCTGGACCCACGCCTTGAGATCCATGGTCCCCCAGACCGTGTAGGTGGATCCGGCGACCGCATTCCAGTTCAACGTGAGCTGGCTTTGGGCCGCGTTGTAAGCGGTGGTCACCGTGATCTGGCTGCCGGCCGGGATGAACGGCGTGCCATCCGGTTGCTTCGGGTTGGGCGGGATGGTCGGATCGACCTGGAACCAGTTGGCCGAAGCGTCGCAACCGTCGGTCTCGATGCCATCGGTTCCCTTGGCGCTGAGCGCGAGATCGATCTTATCGCCCGGTTGGGCGTTGATGTAATAGGTGCGGATGACCCCGGTGCCGTCCGTGAAGGCGATCACCACCGAATCCTGGAGCACGCCGTTCACGTACAGCAGGCCGGTGATGCCGTTGCCGCCGCACGCCACGTTGACGTGCCGCGTATGCCAACGGACGCCCAGCGGCGTCAGTTTGGTCAACTCGGTGGCCACCCAGCGGCGGATGGTCCAGTGCGTGTCGCCGGTCCCGGCATTCGGATGGGTGGTCTCCCGACCGAGTTCGGTCCAGGGCGCTCCGCTGGTGTTCAGATCAAACTGCGCGCCCGTCCAGACCTCCGCGGGGAACGGAATGAAGGCCGTGTCCGGATTGTAGTTCTGGGCGCCGCCATCCGCGGTCAGGTTGCGATACCCGTAGAACCAGCCGTTGACGCCCTGCTCGCCCGTCGTGGTGAACTCGACGATCGAATCGGCGATCACCGTGGTGTTTGGATTGTGATCCGGATCGTTCGGATCGTGGCCCGACGCGACCTCGGCGCCGTCGCTGAAACCGTCGCCGTCCGTATCGAACAGAAGCGGATTGGTCTTGGGCGTTCCGTTGACTTCCTCGCCATCCGTGCGCCCATCGCCATCGGTATCCGCCTTGCGCGGATCGGTGCCGGTGTCGGCGGCGCCGACGAACGTCCCCGTCTTGGTCTCGACGGCGTCGCCCAGGCCGTCACCGTCCGTGTCAGACTCCAGCGGATTGCTGTCGCGAGCCAATTCCACCGTGTTGGCCACTCCGTCGCTGTCGTTGTCGCCCGTGCCCGTGAGCACAGTGAGATCGGCGGCGTAGATCAATTCCCAGAAGTCGAGCAGACCGTCCGCGTCGGTATCCTTCGCGTCGATGGGGATGAAGAGCGAACCATCGGGCTGGCGCGGTTCTTTGGGGATCTTCTTGTCCACCCAGAGCCAGGTGATCGAGCCGTCGTAGCTGTCGCCCCGATCGCCATTCAGACCTTCGGGCGTCAAGGCGAGATCGACGATGTCGTTCGGTTTGAGGTTGACGTAGAAACGCCGGATTTGACCGGTGGTGTCGGTGCCGGAGATGGTGAGGTGGTCCACCTGGACGCCATTGACATGGAGCGATCCGGTCACACCGGTTGGGTTGGCATTGCCCTTGCGCGCATTCCAGATGAGCGCGACCGGGATGGTCTGGGTGACCTCGGCGGCAACCCAGCGGCGGATGGGCCAGTGTTCCTCGCCGTTGTTGATGCCGTTGGGATGCAGATCGAGCGCGCCGATCGTCGTCCAGGGCGCCGCACCGCCCGAATCCAGGTCCCAAAGGGCGCCTGTCCACATCCATTCATCGAACGGAATGAACTCGACGTTCGGGTCGTAATCGACGGTGCTGACTCCGTCGGTGTAGATCCGATAGCCGTTGTACCAGCCGTCCTGCCCCTGGGTGCCGGAGAACTCCTTTTCGGAATTGGCGATCACCTGGGCCAGCGGATTGTCGGCGGGGTCGACAGGGTTCGTGCCCCACTCGAACTCGGCGAGATCCGAGAATCCATCGCCGTCGGTGTCGGCCTTGTTCGGATCGGTCGGCGGGACGCCGGTCACCTCGGCGTAATCGTCAATGCCGTCGCCGTCGCCGTCCGTCTTGGTGGGGCTGCTGCCCGTATCGGTCGGACTGACGTACACGCCGGTGCCGGTCTCGACCAGGTCGCCGAGGCCGTCGCCGTCCGTGTCGGGGTTTGTCGGATCAGAGCCGCGTGCGTATTCGCCCGGATCTTTCAAACCATCGGCGTCATAGTCGCCGTCCAGGGTGAGTTTCGTCAGGTCACCCGGGAAGTAGATCTCCTCCCACGCATCCGGCATGCCGTCGGCGTCGGTGTCGCCGGCGCCCACCGGGATGAAGGGCGAGCCGTCCGGCTGCTTCGGGTTGGGCGGAATGGTCGGGTCGACCACGAGCCAATTGGCGCTTCCGTCGCAGCCATCGGCGTCGCCGTTGTCCGTGCCCCGGGGGCTGAGGATCAGATCGATCTTATCGCCGACCTCGACATTGGCGAAGAAGGTGCGTGTGAAGCCCGTGCCGTTGTCGAAGGCGTTTGTGACCGCGTCCATGCGCTCGCCATTGATGTACAGGGCGCCCGTCACGCCATTGCCGCAGCTCACGTTGGATTTGCGGACGTGCCAGCGGAGGGCCAGCGGCGTGGTCTGCGTCAGTTCCGTAGCCACCCAGCGACGAACCGTCCAGTGCGTGGGCGATGCGCCGGCCGGATGCGTCGACTCGGCACCGAGTTCGGTCCAGGGCGCGGTGCTCGGGGCAAGATCCCACCCCGCGCCGGTCCAGACATCGGGCGTGAAAGGAATGAAGGCGGTGTCGGGATTGTAGTTGATTCCGCCGCCGTCGGCCGTGTAGTTGCGGTAGCCGCCGTACCAGTCATTCGCTCCTTGCGAGCCGTCCGTGCTGAACTCGAGTCTCGAGTGCGCGATCCACGTGGTGTCGGGGTTGTTGGTCCCGTCGTTCGGGTCATGGCCTGAGCCGACCTCCGAACCGTCGCTGTAGTTGTCGTCGTCGCTGTCCGGGTCGGTGGGATCGGTCTTCGGATCGCCATTGACCTCGTCGCCGTCGGTGCGACCGTCGCCATCCGTATCAGCCCGGATCGCGCTGGTCCCGGTGTCGGTCGGACTCACATAGGTGCCCGTGTCCGTCTCGACGCCATCGACCAGGCCGTCGGCATCGGTGTCGGACTTGGTCGGATCGGTGCCGCGCTGCAGTTCGGCAAGGTCCTTGAGCCCGTCCGCGTCGTAGTCCCCGCCGCCGCTCAGCTTGGTGAGGTCGCCCGGGAAGTAAACCTCCTCCCATGCATCCGGGAGACCGTCGCCATCGGTGTCAGCCGTGGCGGTCACCACCATCCACGTGAACGAACCATCCGCGCCGTCGCCTGTGTCCCCGCTCGGGCCCACCGGGCTGAGAATCACGTCGAAAACGTCGGTGGATTTCGCGACGACCCAGTAGGTCTGCGTGACTCCAACGCCGTCGTTGCCGGCCACGGCAGCGCTTTGAACACGCACGCCGTTGACGTGCAGGGCGCCGGTCACGCCCGCGCCGTTGAGGTTCTCCTTGCGGACGTTCCACTGGACGCCCAGCCAGGTATTGCCGCCCAGTTCGCTCGCTGTCCAGCGGCGGATGACCCAATGCTCCTCGCCGTTGTTGATGCCGTTGGGATGAACCCCTTCGGCCGCCAGATATGTCCAGGGCGCCCCCGAGGTGTTCAGGTCCCAGGCGCTCCCGGTCCACTGCTGGCCGAAGCCGTCCCAATCCCCCTGGCCCACCCCGCCGGCGAACGGGAGGAACTCCGTCGATACGTCGTAGTCGACGGTGAGGCCGTCATAGAAGTAACGATAGCCGTGGAACCAGCCGTTCTGGCCCTGGTTGCCGGAGAATTCCGTGATCGAATTCGCGATCTCAGCCGACTGCGCCAGATTGCCCTGGCCGATTCCCAGCCAGGCGAGCGCGCCGATCAAGACGCTTTGGGAGATGTTCCTTGTTTTCATAAGACTCTGATCTTCACACGTTGTGGCTGCAATGAGCGCAACAAACTCCTGTCACAAACTGGAATACACACACGAAACTCTGACCTCACTCCGCGGGATGTCAAGCCCGAGGGCGGTCGACAAAGGTCGGGCTAAGGCGCATGGCACTTGTCTTTCGCTCCCGGCCTCTTACCCTCGCCGGCATGGAACTGTCCGAGGGACTGCGGGAAGTGCGGGAGCGGATTGCGCGGGCGTGCCGCCGCGCCGGGCGGGAGGCGTCCGAGGTCGCCCTTGTGGCGGTTACGAAAGGCCAGCCGCCCGAGGTGGTGCGGGCGGCGGCGGATCTGGGGCTCAATCTCTTCGGCGAGAACAAGGTCCAGGAAGCCAAGGCGAAGATTTCGCTATGCCCGGCGCGGCTGCGCTGGCACATGATCGGCCATCTGCAAACCAACAAGGCCCGCGATGCGGTTCACTTCTTCGAGATGATCCAGAGCATCGACAGCCTGCGTCTGGCTGAGGAGGTGAATCGGTGCGCCGAGAAGGCGGGCAGGACAATGCCGATCCTGATCGAGGTCAATGTGGCAGGAGAAGCGTCCAAGTTCGGCTATCGGCCCGAGACCTTGCTGGCGGAGTTCGAGCGGTTCAACGGGCTGAGGCGACTTGAAATCCACGGCTTGATGACGATGGCCCCCTGGACGCCCGATCCGGAAAAGGTCCGTCCTGTGTTCCGCCAATTGCGCGAGCTGAAAGGCGAATGCGAAGCGCGCCTGGGTGCGCCCCTCGAACACCTGAGCATGGGCATGAGCAGCGATTTCGAGGTCGCCATCGAGGAAGGGGCGACGATCGTGAGGGTCGGGACCGCAATCTTCGGGCGGCAGAAAGCTTGACGGCCCGGATTCGAGCGTGTTGGGTTTCAATCCTTTGTGAGATCGGAAGAGCCGCGACCCAAGCCATCACCGACCGAGGCGGGTGATTCACCCGCGGACATCGAGTTGGTGCGCCGCGCCCAGGCGGGCGAACTGGCTGCTTTCGAGCTGCTGGTGAATCGGCACGAGCGCCACATCTTCTCGCTTGCCCTGCGCATTCTGCGCCAGGAACAGGACGCGGAGGATGTGACGCAGACGGCTTTCCTGAGCGCGCTCGAGAGCCTGGCGGGCTTTCGGGGGGAGGCTTCGTTCGCCACGTGGTTGGCGCGCATTGCCACGCACGCCGCCTTGAAAGTCATCCGCAAACGCGAGGGGCTCGACGTGGTGTCGTTCGACCACGCCATGGACCCTTCCGCCGGGGGCGAGGCGATCCCTCATCCGGAGTACATCGCCGACTGGCGGCAGAGCCCGGAGAGACTGGCCGAGCGCAACGAAACACGGGAACTGATTGAAGCCGCTCTTGCGGAGCTGGATGAGAAGCATCGCCTCGTGTTTCTGCTTCGGGATGTCGAGGGGTTTTCGGTGCGCGAGACGGCCGAGTTTCTGGGGATCAGCGAGGTCAACGTGAAGGTCCGCCTGCTCCGCGCCCGGCTCCAGTTGCGGGAACGGCTGACGAAGGTGTTTGGAGACCCGGCCCGGCGGTTGGCCCCGCATCGGCACGATGGGGACCCGGCGCCGGCCCTGTAACCTTCTGCCCGATGGTGGCTCCTGATAGAAGCCGTTTATGAACTGTGACGAGCTGCTGTCTCTTTTGAATGAGTATGTCGACGGCGAGACCGCCGCCGGGTTGTGCGTCGAGTTCGAGCGGCATCTCGCCGGATGCAATCCCTGCCAGGTTGTCGTGGACAACATTCGCAAAACGATCACGCTCTACAAGGCGGGGGAGCCGTACGACTTGCCCCTCGCCTTTCGGGACCAACTGCATGCCGCGCTTCGCGCGCGTTGGCAACAAACCCACACCCCTGCGGCGTCTCCACCGCCGAATTCATGAGCCGGCATGCCCGGTCGCTTCGCGCCGGACACTGGAGTTTGGACATTCTCGATGCTTGTCGATGTGGTTGCAGGATCTTCATCGCACACTTCATCGCAAAGGGGTCGGTCCCGGAATTCAGGAATCTGCGCCCGCGTCCTCTCACGCCTTACCGCCCGGGTGGTCTTCGGGTTGCCGAACGGTCAGGCGGAGGCACGGCGAGCGGCGGCGGATTGCGCAATGCCTTGTAGATCCAGGCTTCGAGAGGGCGGATGGGCCCCAGCCAGGAGTAGAAGGGCGAGTAAACGAGCCGGAGTCGGACAACGGAGAGGAGCATGACCAGCGAGGTCCGGAAGTACCGGACCGTGGAACCGAGGTGGTCGGTCCAATCCACCGGCACCTCGATCATCGTGCCGCCCGCGTGTTTGACGGCATAGAGCAGGTTCACATCGAAGGCCATGTCCGCGATGAGCAGGCGATCCTGGATTTTCAAAGCCATGTGTTGGCGCAGGAATTTCGCTCCGCACTGGGTGTCGTGAATCCCCATCCCGAACAGGAACTCGACGATGCAATGGAAGACCTTGCTGGCCAGTTGGCGGTGGCTGGGCTGCGACTGGTGGATGACGGCGCCCGGCACCCGGCGCGAGCCGACCGCGCAGTCGTAGTCCCGGCACCGGGCCGCCAACTCGAGCAGCGAGGCCGGCGACGTCGCCGCGTCGGCGTCGGCGTATCCGATGATGTCCGCTTCCGGCGCCAGGCGCAGTCCTTCAATCAGCGCGCCGCCCTTGCCCACACGGTCGGGAATGACCAGCCAGCGGATGTTTGAGAAATCGCGAGCCACGCTCTCGACCACCCCGAGCGTGTTGTCCCGACACCCGTTGACCACAGCCACAATCTCGAATCGCCCCGCGTAATGATCCCGCACATGGGATGCGTAGTGGCGCAGCGTGGGGCCGATTCGCCCCTCCTCGTTGTAGGCCGGAATCAGCAATAGCACCGAGGGCAGGTTCATCGTCCCGGTGTTTAGCAGGTCCGACTCGTGCCACAAAGGGAAATCGACCGCCACGGGCGCATCTCACGGTTTTCGCTCTGGCATTCTCGTAATCGTGATCGTAATCGCAAGTCGGCCTTGGAGAGTGCAGCCGGTTTGGATATAATGGATGGTTCGTTTTTCGACGCGCAGGTGCTGACGCCAGGCGACTTCCTTCAGCGTGAGCGCCGAGCTGGACGGCTGTGAGCTTTCACAGCTCAGTCCGACTGGAAATCCGCCGCGGATTCGCTATGGTTACGGTCGCCTCTGCGCGGATGAGGGCGGGTGCATAGACTGTGTGAGCCGGCGATCGCCCCGTGTCCGATCCGGCGCGGCGGCGCAGTCGATGGCAATCCAGTACAAAGACTATTATCAGATCCTGGGCGTTCCGCGTGGCGCGAGCGACGCGGACATCAAGCGCGCGTTCCGGCGCCTGGCGCGCCAGCACCATCCGGATGTGGCCAAGGACAAGCGGGGCGCCGAGGAGCGGTTCAAGGAGATCAACGAGGCCTACGAAGTTCTCGGCAACCCGCACAACCGCAAGAAGTACGACCGACTCGGCGCCGATTGGCGCGCCGGGGCGGAGTTTCGTCCGCCGCCCGGATGGCGTCCGGGCGGACGCGGGGCGAACGGGACCGGCGGATTCGGGGGCGGCTCGCCGTTCGAGTTCCGGTTTGGAGGCACGGGGTTCAGCGATTTCTTCGAGCAGTTCTTCGGCCGGTCGGGGCGGTTCCGCCAGGCCGGCGGATTCGGCGATTTCGAGCCAGACGGTTTCGAGGGCGAGTTTGAATCCGCTTCTTCGGCCCATCGCGGCGCGGACGTCGAGGGGAGCATCCTCGTGACGCTCGAGGAAGTGCTGCGCGGGTCGGTCCGTTCCATCTCGCTGCGCTGGACCAACCCGCACACGGGCGGGGCGGAGTCGCGAACCATCAAGGTGCGCATCCCGCCGGGTGTGGGCGAGGGGCAGCGCATTCGCGTGGCCGGCCGGGGCGAGACCGGCATTGGCGGCGGCGGCGCCGGCGACCTCTACCTGCGCGTGCGGTTGGCCGCGCACCCGGATTTTCGCATCCAGGGACACGACCTCTATCACGACCTCGACCTGGCCCCGTGGGAAGCCGTGCTCGGCGCGACTGTATCCGTTCCCACCCTCGACGGGGGGGTGTCGCTCCGCATCCCGCCCGGCGCCGCCTCCGGGCAGCAGCTCCGCGTGCGAGGCCGCGGGCTGCCGCGCGGTGCGGACGGCGGACGCGGGGACCTGTATGTTGTGCTCGCGATCCAGGTGCCGGGCGAGGTCAGCGCGTCCGAGAAGGCCTTATGGCAGCAGTTGGCCCGCGAATCCCGATTTGACCCAAGAAGCAAGTGACCATGGACCTGAACAAATTCACCGAGAAATCCCAAGCCGCACTGGCTGAGGCGCAGACCCTGGCAACGCGGCATCAACACCAAGCCGTCGACGTCGAGCATCTGGCCGTGGCCCTGCTCGAACAGGAGGGGGGCCTTGTGCCCCGGCTGTTCGAGCGCATTCAGATCTCGCCCGATCTCCTGCGGGCGAAGCTCGACGAGGAGCTGGGCCGGTTGCCGCGCGTCAGCGGGGGCACGGCGTCCGGCCAGGGCGTCTACGTCACCCAGCGTCTGAACAAGGCCCTGGTTCACGCCCAGGACGAAGCGCGCAAGCTCAAGGACGAGTACGTGAGCGTCGAGCACCTGGTGCTTGCCCTGTTCTCCGAGCCGGAGTCGAGCGGGATCGGACGCATCTTCAAGGCGCTGGGCGTGACGCGGGGAGGCTTTCTCAAGGCCCTCACGGAGGTGCGGGGCAATCAGCGCGTCACCAGTGCCAACCCCGAGGCGACGTACGAAGCCCTCGAGAAATACGGACGCGATCTCACCCGCCTCGCCCAGCAGAACAAGCTCGATCCAGTCATCGGCCGCGACAACGAGATTCGCCGCTGCGTTCAGGTCCTGTCGCGCCGCACCAAGAACAACCCGGTGTTGATCGGCGAACCCGGCGTCGGCAAGACCGCCATCGTCGAGGGTCTGGCCCGCCGCATCGTGGCGGGCGACATCCCGGACAGCCTCAAGGAGAAGCGCATTGTGGCTCTGGATCTCGGCGCGTTGATCGCCGGGGCCAAGTTTCGCGGCGAATTCGAGGAGCGCCTCAAGGCCGTCCTCCAGGAGGTCTCCAAGGCCCAGGGACAGGTCATTCTCTTCATCGACGAGATCCACACGGTCGTCGGCGCCGGCAAGGCCGAGGGGGCGATGGACGCCGGCAACATGCTCAAGCCGATGCTGGCCCGCGGCGAGCTGCACTGCATTGGGGCCACGACGCTCGACGAATACCGCAAGCACATCGAGAAAGACGCCGCGCTCGAACGCCGTTTCCAGCCCGTGATGGTCACCGAGCCGACTGTCGAGGACACGATCAGCATCCTGCGCGGCCTGCGCGAACGCTACGAACTCCACCACGGCGTCCGCATCCAGGACGGCGCCCTCGTCGCCGCCGCGCAACTGTCGCATCGGTACATCACCGACCGCTTCCTGCCCGACAAGGCGATCGACCTCATCGATGAAGCCGCGGCCAAACTGCGGACCGAGATGGAGTCGATGCCCGAGGAACTCGAAGGCCTCCAGCGCCGCCTCATGCAGCTCGAGATCGAGCGCGAGGCCCTGCGCAAGGAGAAGGACCAGGCCTCGAAGGACCGCCTGGCCGCGATCGAGAAGGAAATTGCCGAGGTCAGAAGCCAGCGCGACACCTTCAGCGCCCAATGGGAGGGCGAGAAGAACGCCCTGGGCGGCATCCAGAAGCTCCGCGAGGCCATCGAGGTCGCCCGCAACGAAATGGAGAAGGCCCAGCGCCAGGGCGACCTGACGCGCGTGGCTGAGTTCAAGTACGGCACGCTGCCCGGCCTCGAGCGGCAACTCAAGGACCTCGAGGCCAAGGTCGCCGACGCCGCGCGCGGACCCCGCCTGCTCCAGGAAGAAGTCACGCCCGACGAGGTCGCCGAGGTTGTGTCACGCTGGACCGGCGTCCCGGTCGCGCGCCTGCTCGAAGGGGAGCGGGACAAGCTCCTGCGCCTCGACCAGATCCTGCATCAGCGCGTGATTGGCCAGGACGAAGCCGTGCAGGCCGTGGCCGATGCCGTCATCCGCGCACGGTCCGGACTCAAGGATCCCAAGCGGCCCATCGGCTCGTTCATCTTTCTGGGGCCGACCGGCGTGGGCAAGACCGAGCTGGCCCGCGCGCTGGCCGAGTCCCTCTTCGACAGCGAGGAGAACGTCGTGCGGCTCGACATGAGCGAGTACATGGAGAAACACGCCGTGTCCCGCATGATCGGGGCCCCGCCGGGCTACGTCGGCTACGAGGAAGGCGGCCAATTGACTGAGGCCGTGCGCCGCCGGCCCTATTGCGTCGTGCTCTTCGACGAAATCGAGAAGGCCCACCACGACGTCTTCAACATGTTCCTGCAGATTCTCGATGACGGACGGCTCACCGACAGCCAGGGCCGGACCGTCGATTTCCGCAACACGATCATCATCATGACGTCGAACCTCGGCAGCCCGCTCCTCATCGAGAACGCCAGCGCGTCGGGCGAAATCCAGGAAGGCATCCGGCGCGAGGTCATGGCCGAACTCCGCCGCCATTTCCGCCCCGAGTTTCTCAACCGCGTCGACGACACCGTCCTGTTCAAGCCGCTCACCCTCGAGGACATCAAGAAGATCGTCGAGCTCCAGCTCGCGCTCCTGCGCGCCCGGCTGGCGGATCGCCGCATCGATCTGGACCTCAGCGACGCCGCCAAGGAACACCTCGCCCGCGAGGGGTACGACCCGGTCTATGGCGCGCGCCCGCTCAAGCGTTTCCTGCAGCGCGCGATCGAGACCCCGCTCTCCCGCCGGATCATCGCCGGCTCGATCGCCGATCGCAGCCGCGTGCGGGTCGAGTTCAAGAAAGGCGAGCTCGTCTTCGAGTCCAAGGCGGCCACGGGTTAGCGGAGCTCCGTCTCAGACCGACGGAGCATGCCGCGCCCAAGCCCTGCGGGACACCGATGGAGGCTGGCGGTCAGATCGCCGTGCCCGGAGTGGCCCCCGCAGCCGCGAAAGCCGCGGCGCCTGCTGCGATTGCGGCGGATGTCTCCCTGCGACGCGCCGCGGACGAATGTCCGCTGCCGGCCCTTCAGCGCCACTCGAGGATCTGCCCGTCGGCCTGGAGCCGCGCACGCAGTTTGTCGTACTCGATCCGTTGCAGGGGCGCGGCTCCGTCGATGGCCAGGGCGGCCGCCGTGGCCGCGGACTGCCCAAGCACCATGAACACAGGCTCCATGCGGATCGATCCGTACGCGATGTGAGAGGCTGACAGGCAAACAGGCACCAGCAGGTTCTCGCACTCGCCCGCCCTGGGCACGATGGCGCGATAGGAAACCGGGTAGGGCCGCGGCACTCCCACTTCGACGTCGCCCTCGTTGATGGCGGCATGGTCTTTGACGTAGCGCTGCACGTTGTGCGAGTCCATGCCGTAGGCGGCCAGGCCCACCGGATCGCTGGCCGTCTCCTGCCCGCGACAATGCTTCTCGGTCATGATGTACGACGACACCATGCGGCGGGCCTCGCGCACGTAGAGTTGATGGGGCCAGCCGCCTGTGTCGGGGAATTCGTCGCGACAGAGCCCCCAGCGCCCTGCCTCGAGGCGCACGGTGTCGGGCAGTCGCGGATCGTTCTGCAGGAACCACCACATCCCCATGAGATAGTCCACATGATCGCGGAAGACGCGTTCGCGCGTGGCATGGTCGCCGTCCGGATACTCGTAGTTGGCGCCGATGTGATCGCTCGAGAAGGCGCCATAGTTATTGATATCGGTCTTCCGATTGGGCATGGGCGTGTTCAGCCGAAGGGCATCGAAGACTCCCGCCGCGATGTAACGCCGGAGCAATTCGTAGCGATTGGGGTCGTAGCCCGCGGGCTGGGGGATCGGGCGCCGGTTCTCGGCCGCGTCCGTGAGGCAGAGTCGGAAATTGTACGCTTGCACCCGCCGATCGCCCGAACCCTCCTCGCCAGGTCCGCCGCTCTGCACCCCGGGCAGGAGCCCGCTGGCGGGATCTCCCGGGATTCGGTACGGGTCGACCGGGCGGGTGAACTGATGATAGACGGCGTTCGTGGTCTGCACCCCATTGAGCGTTTCGCCGTACACGGCATTGGCCTCGCGCCCGACGTGATAAGACACCCCAGCTTTCGCCATCAAATCGCCCTCGTAGGTGGCGTCGATGAACATGCGGCCGGCGAACACCCTGCCGCTTTCCATCCGAATGGCGAGGATGCGCCCTCCCCGTGCGCGGACGCCGCGGTTGAGATCGAGCCGCTCGCCCAGAACAACCTCGATTCCTGCCTCCGATACAAGGTCCCGGAACACGCGCTCCGCCACATGCGGCTCGAAGGTCCATTGGGCCGCAATCCCGCGGGCCTCGGCAACCGGATCCTTGGCCCGATTCCGGGTGGCGCCCCGAACGGTCAGGTAATCGGCGCGCGTTTCCTGGCGCCAGGCGCCGTCCGCGGCGTAATGACGGGCAATCCGCTCATAGAACTCGCGCGCGATCCCGCCGATGGCCCCCTTGTTGCCAATGTCAGTCGCCCCCAATCCGCCCGCGCTCAGTCCGCCCAGATGCATGCCCGGCTCGATCAGCACAGCGCGCTTTCCCATCCGCGCCGTCTGGACGGCCGCGGCCACGCCGGCCGATGTTCCGCCGTAGATGACGACATCGGCATCCGCGGTCTTCGGGCGCTGCGAGAGCGATTGGGACGGCGCGCAACCGACGCTTGCCCCGACCAGCAGCAAGGCCGCCAGATGCTGGAAAACGATGGTGCGGCGCCCACCGCGCACCGCGCGCCGGGCAACCGGCCGATGCGCGGCGTGTGGGCGTGTGGCCGATGATCGGCGAGAGGCGGGCGCCGGAGATGGCGGGCGGCCGGCTACCAGGCGTTCCAGTAACCGCCCGCTTCGGCGGCCCAGTAATTGGTCATTTGCTTGAGGTTTTTCCAGTGCACCGACCCGGCGAGCAAGAGGACGTTGCCGCCCTGGGCACGGAGATCCTGAGGTTTGGTCAGTTTCGAGACCCATAAGAAGGGAACACCTTTGTCTTTGGCCGCGCCGCCGGCACAATGCGGGGCGATGACCCAACCGACGCCGCCCATCGGTTCAGCCCACGCGTTCAGATCGCATGCCAAGGTCAACTGCGGATCGTCGGTGAAACGCTGAGGCGAGACCCAGCGGGGCGAGGGTTCGCCCGGCCACGGCTTCTTGTGTCCGCCATTGTAGCTGTAGCCGATGACATGGCCGTGCGGCGCCCGGTAATACTGGAACGTGCCGGCGAGGCTCGGACAGGTGCTCATGTTGGTCCCGCTGTACTGCTGGATGGCGTTGAAGGTGTTTGTGCTGATCCAGATCGTGTGAGTGAATCCGTCGTCGCGATAGCCTTGCGGGAGGCGATCGTTGTTGTCGTTGCCGTACATCTGGAGGGCCAGACCGAGCTGGCGCAGTCCGCTCTGGCAGGAAACGCGGCGGGCCTTCTCCTTCGCCATGCTCAGCCCAGGCAACAACATCGCGGCCAGGATCGCGATGATGGCGATCACCACCAACAACTCGATCAAAGTGAACCCCACGAACGCTCCCGCCGCCCATCGCGCCCCGCGCGCGCCGCGTTCGCCCTTCATACCTGGCAGATCAATCATGTGTCCTCCGGATCAGCAGTGAGCTTATAGTGCGCCTCCGGGGCTCAGAGCCAGCAAAATCCCCGCGGTTCTCACATCGCGTGCAGGGCTTTGACGCCCGAACCCGGTCCTCAGTCTTCAGCGGAGCGAGATGGCGCGGACTGACGTCCGCGGCTGGAGTTTGGACATTCTCGATGCTTGTTGATGTGGTTGCAGGATCTTCATCGCACACTTCACAAAGGGGTCGGTCCCGCAAAGGGGTCGGTCCCGGAATTCAGGAATCTGTGCCGGCACCTTCCGCCGCTCAACGCCCCTTTCCGCTCAGTGCATCTGGAGGTTGTCGGTGGGAATCGAGTTTGCGCCGCGTGGGGGCACGCGGCCTCCACCGGCAATCTCCATCCGTTGTAGGCCCGGTGCCCTCACCGGGCGACAGGACACCGACAACAGCCGGATGCACCCCTTTCCCCTTTGGCCTTGCCGGGTCTCTCTCCTTTGCTCAATCTGCGCGCATTACGAAAAGGCACGTTTTGAGGGCATGGGTGTCGGCCTTTACCCTGCCTCTTTGGATGCAGATCGCCGCGTCTGCGGAGGCAGTCCAAATCGCCGAATCCCACAACGGACCGCCGGTGGCGCTCGAGTCATTGGTTCTCGAGAACGCCGCCTGCCGCGTCGAGGTGGACCGCCAGCACGGACGTCTGCTGCGGGTCCAGGATCGACTTGGGGGTGTCGATCTCGAATCGCCGCCCGGATTCGCGGGCAACTTTCGCGTGCTGGTCCCTCTGCCGGACGTGCCCCGCAATTTCATCCATGGCAAAGACCAACCACTCGCGCGGTTCGAAGTTGCCGCAGACCGTCTCGATCTGCATTGGGACGGTCCGATGAAGGACGAGCGCGGCAACACGCACAACCTGGGTGCGCGCTTGAGCATCGAGTTGAGAGACCAGGCGATCGAGTTCCGGTTCTCGCTCACCAACCGCACCGCCATCCGGATCCCGGAGATCTGGTATCCGGCGCTGGGCGGACTGAATCGTTTCGGCCCGTCGGAGACCGCGGCGCAGACGGCGTTGAACCCGCCTCCGCACGGCGGTAAGCGCTTCAACAGGGGGTTTGGACAGCACCTGATCCACTATCCGTCACAGAACATGGGGTTCGTCGAGGTTGGCAACCGGGCATTGAGCCGCGGCCTGTACCTGGGCGCGCACGATCCCATCGCCCGGCTCAAGGGGTTTCTCTTTCTCGAGGAGGGCGCCGGCGAAGAGCGGAACGCCGCACTGTGGCTGGTTCACTATCCTTCCATGCCGCCGGACGGGACGTTCGAGGGGGCGCCCCTGGTCGCGCAATTCCATCACGGCGACTGGATCCGGGCGGGCCGGGAGATCTACCGCCCGTGGTTCATTCGGACCTTCGGGCTGGTGAAACCCGGAGACGATTGGATCCGGCAGCAAAGCTTCTACCAGATGATCATGATCATGCTGCCGGAGGGGAACGTGAACTATCGCATCGACCAAATCCCGCAACTGGCTCGGGACGGCCTGAAGTACGGGGTCACCTCGCTGCAGGTCGCGGGTTGGCAGCGCGGCGGGCACGACAACGGCTATCCGTATTACGAGCCGGACCCGCGGTTGGGGACTTGGGACGACCTCGAGCGGGCGTTGCGCGATTGCCATGCGCAGGGGGTGAAGGTCTATTTCTTCGTCAACATCCACGTCAACAATCTCGATACCGCCTGGTATCGGCGCGAACTCAAGCACTACAACTTCGAGACGATCCAGGGGCATCCTGCCTGGATCGACGGGTGGGGCATGGGCACGCTGGCGTCGCGGATGAAACTGACCACCCCGCTCATGACCTTCGCGGATGTCGCATTCCCGGCTCTGGCCGACGCGCACCTGCGCTACTTCACGAAGCTGGCGCAAATCGGCGCGGACGGCTTGCACATCGACAAGCTGTTTCCGTCCGCGATGAACTTCAATCCGAGCACCCCGCTCGGTCCGGACCGATCGCCGTGGGAAGGCACCCTACGGCTCCTCGATCGGATCGACCGCGGCTGCAGGGCAATCCAGCCGCATTTCCGTTTCTCGATGGAAACCACCTGGGACCGCGCGCTGTCATTTGGCGCGGCGACGTGGTGGGCGGGCAACATGACTGTGGCGCGCAAGGTCTTCCCGGAACTGGTTGAGACCGTCGGCCTCTATCAACCCTACGATTACATCGGCGTGAACGACGCCGTCCGCCTCGGCCACGCCGTCATGGTGGCCCCATTCCACTTCAACCGCTCGATGGACAGCGGGCCGTGGCGCGGCCTGGCGCGCTATATTCGCGAGGTCAAGACGATCCGCGACGATCTGGCCGACTGCGTGTTCACCGGGGAACCGATCGATCCGGGCGAAGCGCTGCTGGAACTCTCGAGTCTCCCCGAGGGCGTCGACCACGCGGCGTATCGCAATCCGAGCAACGGCCGGCGGGCGTGCATCGTCACCCAGCGCGGCGCAACACCCGCCACGCTGACCTTCGCCGGATTCACCGGCTCAACGGGCCGTCCGGTGCGGCTGTATCGGCCCGCAACCGCGCCGGTCACTCTGAGCCTGCCCGCGGAAATCACCGTGGAGGCCGAGCGCCTGGTGTTTGTCGCCGAGGAGTGACACGGATCAGAACCCATGAAAGTGCCCATGCTCGCGCTCTGGTTGCTCTCGGGCGCCTGTCTCGGACTGGCTGCGGACCGGACGCCGGGCCGTGCCGCCTCGCCGAACCTGCGCCTCGAGAATGCCCACCTCATCGTCGAAGTCTCTCCCACCAACGGCGCGATCCTCCGCATCTGCGACAGGATGGGCGGGCTCGAACTGCTCGAAGAACCGGGCCTGGCGGACAATTTCAAGTTCACGCTGCCGATTCGGCATGACCACGCGTGGCAATCGACCGAAGCCAACGCCATTCTGGGACGCGACCAACGCCTGACGTCGCACCGGCAGACGGACACAGGGCTGGTTTTGGTCTGGGACGCGCCGCTCCGGAGCGTTCTGGGCAAGCGCTACGCCGTCTCGGCGGCGATGACACTCAAACTCGATGGGGCGGATCTGCGTTTTGGGCTCGAAATCCGAAACGCATCGAAGCTCGAGGTCGGGGAGGTGTTCTATCCGATTCTTGGCGGTGCGCTCGGTTTGGGCGGCACGGCGGAGGCGCGGCGGCAGACACAGTTCGTGGTCCCCGAGACGCTCGGCGTCCGCTCCGCCGGCATCTTCCATACCTTTGCCAACATGTCCTGGCTGGGCGTGTTCGGCCCCGAGCAGTTCTACAGCTACCCCGACAAGCTCTCGATGCCGTGGCTCGCCCTCCACGAGACGGAACGGAACCGCAGCGTCTATTTCGGCGCGCACGACCCCGTGCCGCGCTACAAGGTGATCCACATCGAGATGTCGCCCGGCATCGCTCCGGGGCGCGCCGACGGCAACTGGCCGCGGCGGGAGGAACTCGACGGAGCGCCGGCCGGCGTCAAGTTCTGCTTCGTGCATTTCCCTTATCAGCCCGCCGGGCAGAACTTCGAGGCTGCGCCCGTGGTGCTGCGTTTTCACGATGGCGATTGGCAAACGGCCGCGCGCGTGTACGGCGAATGGCTGAGCACACAGCCGCACCTGGCCGATCTGCCGGGCGAGCGATCCGGCCGGACTCCGGTGTTCGAGCCATGCGATGCCGTGCCGTTCAGGGATTTGGCGGCCCGGGCCAAAGCGGCCGCGCAGGCCGGCGCCGCCGGTCTACTGTTGCGCCGATGGAATGTGGCGGGAGACAGCGGCGTCTTTCCGCGGTTCGCACCGGATCCGCGCCTTGGAACCCTCGAGGAATTTGCCGAAGCCGTTCGGCAATGTCACACGCTCGGGGTGCAGGTGGCGCTCGTCGTCAGCCTGCCGCCCGTCAAACACTGGACCAGCGAATTCACGAGCGACCTGCACCCACTCGCCTGCCGGGATCGCTGGGGCATCCCGTACACCACCGTGGGTGCGTCGGTCCCAAGCCCGCTGACCGGCGGCTTGGGCGCCGGCGAACGCCGCGTGCGACTGAACCCGGCGCATCCGGAGTTGCGACAAAGGCTCGTCGGCGATCTTGTGGCTCTGGCCCAAATGGGCGTCGACGCCATCCACGTGCAGGACTTCTTCGGCACGCCGCTCGATTTCAACCCCGGGCTCGGGCGCACGCCCGACCGCGCGTCTTGGGAAGGCGGACTGGAATGCCTGCGCGCGATTCGCGCCGCCTGTCGCGCCGTTCAACCGGGGTTCACAGTCACGACTGACACGGTCTGGGACCACGCGATCGATCTGAGCCCGACTTGCCCCGCGGACATTTTCGACCGATGCCCGTTGCGGGCGGCTTGTCCGGCGTGGCAACCGGCCTTTGCCGAACCGGGAGAAGCGACTGTCGAGAGTCTGGACGGCCCCTCGGATCCGGGTCGCATTCGCCGGGTCATCTTCAACCTCGCCTCTCCGTCCGATCTGCAGGGCTGGAAGTGCGCGGGCGGGGCGTTCACCGTGAATGCGGTGCCCGGCCTGTTCTCGAGGCCGACTCTGAACTCGCTCGCCGCGGCCGGCGAGACCGCCACCGGCTCGGCGCTGTCCCCGGCGTTTGCTATCGACACCCGGTTCGATCGGGCGGAGGTGCTCATCCAGGGCGGCTGGAGCGAGGCCACCAACGGTCGCGAGAATCTCGTCCTCCAGTTTCTCGACGCCGACAGCGGCGCGGTGCTCCTCGAGCTTGTGCCGCCCGGGATCCACGAGCTGCGCGCTCAGCGCGTGGCGATCGGTCCGCTGCGCGGACGCACGGTGCGCGTGAGACTCGTCGATGAAAACCGCAACTCGAGTTACGCTTGGATCGGCCTGCGCAGGCTTGTCTTCACCGGACCGGCTGGCGATTCCGACAAGGAGTGAACGCGTGGGTGCGGGTTTTGATGGACGTGAAAGAATTGGTGCCCTCTTCATCTCCGATCCAATCCAAAGTCAGGATGCCGCCGATGGTGGCGAACGACCAGGATGCGGATACGGGCGGGTTGGACATCGTAGAGGAAATGGTAAGGGAAGCGCTTCAAGTTGGCTCGCCGGAATCCTTCACCCGTGGGATGAAATCGCAGCGGGTTTTCAGCCGCCTTGGCGATCGTGGCTTTGAGTTCCACGTCGAACTCCCCGGCGAGACGCGGGGAAATGTCGTAGTATTTCCGGGCAGCTTCCAGAACGTCCCCCCGCACGAGCGGATGGAATTCTACTTCCATTGCGCCCGCGCGCGGTCCAAGTCGGACCAGAACTGCGCGGCAGCCAGCGGTGCCACGCGGCCCGAATCGAGGTCCTCGCGCCGACGCACGGCTTCTTGAAGATCGTCCTCGTCAGCACTGCTTGGAGCCGGGAGCGAATCCAGCAGCCAAGCCGCCAGCTCAGCCCGCTCCTGCTCCGGCAATCCGGCCACCACACGCTTGATGTCTGCGACCGACATGAGCCGAAAGCTATACTCCTCGGAGCGCGCCGGCAAGCCCAACGAATCCATTGCCTGCTCACGCGCACGGTCCCGCCCTGGAACTCGAACTCGGCGGAAGCAATGGCGCTGCTGACCTGGTCGTGCGCCTTTCGGTTTCCCTGCGAGGTTGGCCCAACCGCCTTCGCCGAGCTGGACCCACGGCCTTCGTAAACGGGTCAGTTCTTAAACGGGTCAGTTCTTGATAATAACATATCAGCAGGACAACTCAGCCTCCCGGCCGCCAGGGCGCACAAGCCTCGAATCGAGCCTGCTGGCGCAGTCCAACACTCATGCACGCGGAGTGGCCAACAGGCCCGATCCTTGGGGATGACAGAAGCTGGACGCGCGTGGGGCGGCGGTCGCGGCGCGGTGACGTCTGCGCCGCGCTGCGGGGTACGTCGATCACTTGCTGTCCTGTCAGCACCAAGGCCGGCAGGGAGATAATGTGACATAATCAACAACTGACCCGTATTCGGTTCGTTCACCGGGCGGAGTATGACGCGGGGGAAGTCTGGAGTCCCGCACAATCTGGACCTATTTTTGCTCCCCTTGGAACAGCCGGTTCAGGACCACCAGAGCCAGCCCGAAAACCCAACCCGTTAGCTCACCAACCACCGCTCCCCCACGCCACAATCACCTGACCGGTCGTTCACAAATGGCACCCCCCCGGAAACATCTGAGATGCGCCCGCGAATTCAATTCTGCCGCGTTTCGCCTTGACTGGCTGCACCCGGCCAGGCACACTCCATCCACGTCGAAAAGCAAATTCCTATTGGTTGGTAACTGACCAGGGTTTCCAGGGGGATCTCCATGAAGCTCTTTTTCTGTGAGCAGCTGTACCTGAGCGCAGCTCTGATTTTGCTCGCCGGCAGTTCCGCCCAAGCCGGGCTTCGACCACTGCCCGCAAACAAGCCAACTAACGCCGTGTCGGTGGCCCCGTTTTCCCTTACGACGAACGCCAGTTCCGGCGCACAAGGCGCGTTGCGCTCGAAACCTCCGCCGACGCGCACGGTGCCGGGGCAGATCGCGGTCAAACTGAAAAGCGATTCGGCCACTGCCAAGCAGCTTAAGCAAATGGCCGGGGCTGACAAAGCCATCCGTGGTCAACTCGGGAGAAACTCGGAATTCGGCGCTTTTTTGAGCAATCATGCTGTCAAAGCCTTCAGCCCGGCGTTCCGTGCCGCCTTTGGACTGAAGCCCAAGGCAAAAACCACCTCAGGAGTGGACCAGAGCAAACGCGAAGCGCTCCTGCGTTGGTGTAAGGTCGAGCTGCCGGTGGAAGCTGAGGTGAAACGGGCTCTCTCAGAGCTCGAATCTCATCCGGCAGTGGAATGCGCTGAGTTGGTTTACGAACGTGGGCTTGCCCAAATCATCGATCCGCCTATCACCGGGCTCCCCGATGCTAGTACCGACCCAGACATAGGGTTCCAATGGCACCATGCTGTGGTTCGAGCTCAAGCGGCGTGGAACTATCTCAAACAAAACGGCGTTTCAGTTGGCGGGAGCCATGACGTCGTCGTGGCGGTCATTGACAGCGGTGTAGACGCCTCTCACCCCGAGTTGGTCGGAAACATGTGGGCCAACCCGCGAGAGATCGCTGCCAACGGCATCGACGATGACGGCAACGGGTTTATTGATGACATTCACGGGGGCAGTGTGGTTTCTGATGCTCGCAGCCACTCCGGCGATTCGACGGACTATTACGGTCACGGGACGCACGTTGCCGGCATCATTGCAGCGACGGCTTTCAATCACCTGGGCGGTGTAGGCACAGCCTTCAACGTGCAGATTATGTCCGTGCGTGCGGCCCAGTATTCGGGGAACCTTACGACTACGGACATTTCCGAGGCGATTCTTTACGCGGTGGATAACGGAGCGGAGGTGGTCAACATGAGCTTTGGAGGTTACCAGCGCTCCCAGATTGAAATCGACGCCCTCGAGGTGGCCCTTAACCGCGCCGTCCTCGTTGCTGCTGCGGGAAATGATGGACTCTATTCATACGATTATCCCTTCTATCCAGCCGCTCTGCCTATGGTCCATGGGGTGATGGCAAACAACCCTCCGCCATTCCAGGACTCGCAAACCTGGTTTTCGAATTATGGTTATGACATGGCCGCTCCCGGTGAGAGCATTTACAGCACTTTGCCCGGAAACCGATACGCCGCATGGAGCGGCACCTCCATGGCGGCGCCCATCGTTTCAGGCATAGCTGCCTTGATGCGTTCGTTCTATTGGCAGCGCGACATTTATTCATCGCGGTTTCTGATGGGTGCCCTGTTTTCCAGCGGGTGGGACGATTTTCAAGGCGTAATGGTTGTGAACGCATTCAAGGCTTTGTCCGAATTGCCTAAACCGGGTGTTACAATGCTGGAAAGCTGGCTTTTCGACGACAAGGGCATCAGCCCGCGGAACGATGTGGACGGACGGGTGGACTCCGGTGAGACCATCGGTCTAGCGATTGAGGTAATGAACCGTTCGGGAGAAGCGGAGAACGTAGTGGCAACTTTGGCCGCACATGCCGAAGGAGCAGAATCCAATGATCCCTACGTCACGTTTATCACGAATAGAGTGAGCTACGGCAATATCGGGCCATTCAATACCGAGGACAATGGTTTTATTTATAACAACGAAGGTGTTATAACCGGAGTGGAGCGCCCGTTTGTTTTTCAGGTCGCAACCAATTGTCCGAATGACCACGTGATCCCTTTCGAACTCACGATCGAGTTCGAAGACGGCTGGAATCCAAGCAATCCAGGTCCTTACACTCGGGTAAGCCGGTTCAACTACGTCGTTCAGCGCGGCAAAAACGTACCCAGGATTATTAGCACAGACACGGTTCTTTCCTCGGACGAGTACTGGATGATTCCGGGTCCTGTGCTAATCGAATCGGGCGCAACGCTTACGATTGCGGCTGGCACTCAGGTTCAGTGGGGTGGAATCAGCGACGATCCCTACAATCCTGGACCACAAGCCGGGAACATAATCGTGCGTGGCAGGCTGGTCGTTCAAGGCACTCCTGACCAGCCGGTCAACTTGTTTCCCTCTTATCTGGTGGCGGGCCAGGTTGTAGAAATTGAAGTCCAGGCAGAGACACAGACGGTCAAAGCGGGCAGCGCCGATATGGCGTATGTCAAAGTTCGGAATCCTGCCTTGCGCGGCTTTAACACTATCGCCCATGCGTATTTCGATTGGGACTTTGGTGCTTCAACCATCACCGCCAATTACATTTCCGATACCGCTTTTCACAAGCTGCGTGGTGGCGGCGCTCTTTCGGCACGGTGCTTTAACCGTTGTCTGTTTGACGCAGGCTGGTTAGCTCCTTCGCATGCGGCATATACCCCGCGGATCGTGAATTGCACATTCCTCCAGGATAACGAAAACATACGCCCGCTGAGTCTCAACACTTCATGGACGATCATGGAAAGGGCGTTTGGGGGAGTCTTTAATAACATATTTGGTAAAACAACCTGGGGCACCATAAACGATGGGTCCGGCTGGTGTGGAATCTCTCATGTCGTGACTCGAAACAACCAGACCTACGCTATCTTGCCAGTCGAGTTCAGCAACCTCCAGCAAGCGGAATTGATCGCGCAGTACTTTGGCGGCCATGTTGCCAGCATTACCGATCAGCAAGAGCAGCAGTTTTTAGAAGCTTATGTAAATCAACAGACTTGGAGCATCTACGCTCAACCCGGGGTCGGCTTTAGCTGCCTTATTGGGCTGACGGATGACGGACACCCCGGTGCGTATCACTGGCTAGATGGCACGACAGTGAATTATGCGAACTGGGCGCCTGCTTACCCGGCCGCATCACTCCCTTGCAGTGATAACGTGGTTCTTTTCAGCACGTATGACGCTACGGGAGGCGTGCCAAGCTGGTATGGCGCCTGGCGAAACAACGAGGCATTTGGTGCTTATTTGAGTGGCGCCCTTTACGCCGGGGGACCTGCGTTTATTTTGAAACTCCCTGGTGTTTGGACCGAAACGCAGCTCAATGCCGCCGTGGGAAGCGGGCAAGTGCTTAACTACGTCCGACCGCGCTCACTGGGCGATCTGAGGTACAACGCTTTCCTGAGCACATATTGGGACCCAAACGTAAGTCATTGGATGCGCTTCTACGCTCCCGTCACTCTCAGCCCCTTCATGGATGGCGCCAGGCTCGTCAGCTACTCGTCGCTAAATTCCAATTATTGGGGCACGGCGAGCGAGACGCTCATTGATCATGCAATTGTGGACTATAACGATGACTTTATGAGTGCGGAAGCGGATTATAAGCCTGCTCCGACGGGTGGTTTCTCCTCGACATACCCATTCGCGGATAAAGTGCTGATTGGCGAAGTGTCCGCGGAGACTGTGCCGCAAGTCAGTGCTGGACGTTTGGAGTTCGCCGTGAGGTTCAATCGTGACATGAACACGAACGTAGAGCCCTTTGTCACCTTCGGTCCGAGCCCGCCACACACGGATTTTTCGGTTCTCCCCCGCGATGCGGATTTCCATGCGCTCACGAGTGGGTGGACGACTGCGAGGACGTGGCAGGGCTCTGCGTGGATAACGCCAGTTACTGGAGATGGTTACCAACTGATGCGTATTTCCGGTGCTGTTGCTGCCGACGACCCATGGCTCATTTCCGGTTATGATGTCGGGCGGATCCGGTTCGAAGTCCGCACAATGGGGTTTGCTGCCATGACTCTGCAGGCCAGTGGCCAGGAGGGTGCCATCCGCTTGTCCTGGCAGCAGAACGATTACGACTTGTTGGCGGGCTATAATTTGTATCGATCGGATGGCACCAACGGGCCGTGGCTGAAGCTCAATGACACTGTCATTCCCCCCGGCAGCGAGGTTTTCAGCGACACGAACGTGGTTCCTGCCGTTCCACTGTTCTACAGGTTTACGGTGCTCACGACCGATATGGCGGAATCGGAGCCTTCCAACCTCGCTTCCGCGGCAGCGCTTGACACGATTCCGCCGGTGATGGCCCATGCGCCCGTGACCAGCGCTCCGCCTGCTCGCGGCTTGCGCATCACTGCCAGCGCAACAGACAACGTCAGGGTCCAGACCGTCACTCTCTTTCATCGGCTCTCAACCGGCGGATCTGATTACGCCAGTGTCTCAATGATCAATGTTTCCAGTAATGACTGGACTGCGAGCATCCCAGGCTTTGATGTTCAACCTCCGGGTGTTCAGTATTATCTGATCGCGAGTGACGGTATCAGCCAGGTCTTCAGCGGCACCCCCGAGCTGCCGCACCTGGTGCAGGTCAGTAACGTGCCGACGCTCAGTTCCGTGACACCCAATCGTGGTTCGGCATCCGGCGGGACTGTGGTCACCCTCAGCGGGATGATGTTCGAGCCCGGAATCGGCGTTTTGTTTGGCGGCGCCTTATCCACGAATGTGGTTTTATTGACCGCGAATCAACTCACGTGCCTGACGCCGCCGCACTATCCTGCGATGGTCGATGTCACTGTCATCAACACGAATGGCACACAAAGCACGCTGTTGAACGCATTCCGTTTTGAGGACACGGGCGTGGTGGTCTCGATGCCCAACACCAACGGAAACGCCGGCACCCAGGTGGAGTTGGCGTTATCCGCGGCGAACGTGGATGGCCTGCGTGCCGTGGACGCCACAATCGCTTTCGATTCCAGCGTCCTCTCCGCTCAAAGTGTGCGGGTAGGTTCGCTGACCGCGGGTTGGGCGGTGTCGGCGAATGTCGGCATTCCCGGAAACATCGTGTTAACCCTCGCCAGCGGTAGTGGGGTTACCGGCAGCGGCTCCCTGGCCGTTCTTAAGTTCAATGTGGTGGGTGTGCCTCCAGCCTCAACGAGTCTCAGTGTTTCGAGCCTCTCGCTCAACGACGGGGCTATTGCCGCCGCCTGCAGCGACGGTGCTTTCACCGTCAATGGATTCTTCAGGCTCGATGGCGGGGTCAGTTATTTCACCGGGGGCAGCGCAGTTCCTGGTGCTGATCTTGCACTGGTGGGCAGCGGAGCGTTTTCCACGACCTCGACCACGAACGGTTCCTTTTCGTTCACAAATGTCCCCACCGGCGCCTACAGCCTGACTGTGTCCAAGACCAACGACGTGGGCGCAATCAGTGCCTACGACGCGTCTTTAGTCCTGCAGGCGGCTGCCGGGCTGCTCACGCTCTCTCCCAACGAGTTTTTGGCTGCCGATGTCAACCGCAACGGCACCGTGTCAGCTATGGATGCCGCCCACATCTTGGAGAAGGCGGTGGGTCTCATCGAAGGGCCATTTCCGGGCGCCGGCAAGGTGTGGGATTTCGTGCCCGGAACTCGTTCCTACGGCTTGCTGAACAGTGACCTAAGTGCCCAGGATTTCACTGCAGTGCTCATCGGGGATGTGTCCGGCAACTGGGCGCCTCCGGGTCCGCCCGAGGCCGGTCCGAGGTTTTTCTCTCCAGCAGGCTGTGTGGTGGCGTTTGACAGCCCTCCGGTCGTCGCAGATGGAGAGCGCTCTTACCGATTGCTTTTGATGACAACGAACACGGACGGATGCGCCGTGGATACAGTGATCAGTTTCAGTCCCACGAATCGCTCGGTCCTGGGTGTGTTTCCTGGCCCCGACACGGGTTTTTCTCTCGCGGTCAACACAAATCCTCCCGGTTGCCTTCGGATCGGTCTCGCCTCGGCACAGCCGAAGGCCTTCAACGGCCCGCTGTTGCTCGTAAAGTTCTCTGGTTCGGAGCCTGTTGCCTTGAGTCTGCTTGAGCTTAAGGTCAACGAGATTCGTCTTCCGGTTACGAACTTAACCGACTTCTCCGCGTTTGACACTGACCACGACGGTCTCATCGACTTCGACGAAGTGTCCGTCTTTCACACCGATCCCGCCAAACCCGACTCAGATGGCGATACCATGGTGGATGGCTTGGAGGTTCGGGCAGGCACCGATCCGCTCAATAGAGCCTCTGTTTTCATCTTGCGCGAGTGCCTGTCCACGCAAACGGACCAAAAACTCACTTGGCAGAGTGTTCCCGGCAGACAATACCAACTGCAGTGCCGCGATGGGCTGGGAGGAGCCGGATGGAACAACGTCGGCACCCCCATCACGGCAGTTACCGACACAGCTTTTACCTGGGATTCCGGCACGCCCGTTGAAACCCGGTTCTACCGGATTCTGTTGTTGGAATAGCCTACCGCCAGGTCATCCGCGGACAAGTCAAGGCGTGGAGAATTTGGGCATTGTTCGCCTGTCGAGAAGGAGTTGCGCAACCGGCCCTCCCGCAATCCCGTTTCCGTCATGAAACCGAGCCTGTCCAGCGTCTTGGTCCCTCACTCATGCACGCGGAGTGGCCGTCAGGACCGATCTGTACGGATGACGGAAGCTGGGCGCGGGCAAGTTCAAAAGGCCTTCTTGACTTCGACGCCTTTGCTCGGGGCCTGGCGGCGTTGCAGGTTGAACCGCTCGCGGTTGGACTCCTGGATCACCCCGCTCTGGACATCCAGGTTGCCTCGGAAATCGAACGACTGCTGCTGCATCGCCGGTGTCGGGGCGGATGCGGGGCGGGCACGCGACGGCGCGCCAAGCCAACTCTCTCCGCGATAGAACGCATACCGCGACTCCCCTTCGCGTGCGATGACGGTGGCTTTGCCGCGGATCGCGTCGGCGATGAACAGGCCGCGCAGGTCGGTCTCGCCGCCGCGGAACTCCTTGTCGGCGCTGCCGATGGCTTTGACGTGGACTTCGGGACGATAGCCGCCCTTCGCGGTGTCGAGCACGTTGGCGCGGACGCGTCCGCTGGTGGTGTCCTCCTGCACTTCGATCTTCAGCGGGGTGATCAGGATCATGCCGCTGGTGAAGAGATCGTCGCCGCGGCAGATGATGAGGTAGGCCGCTTCGTCTTTCAATGCCAGCGGGACCGTGCGCTCCTTCTCGACGTAGTCCATGCCGTCGCCTAGAGCGGTCGTCTGCTCGAGCTCAGGCGTGATGCCGGCGAGTTGGACGCTGGTGATGGCGCTGAGGTTCTTTTGTTCGAGGTAGAGTTTCATCAAGTCCACGCGATAGACCTGCAGCGAAGCTTCCTTGATGTTGCGATATTTCAATGTCACTTCCACTGGCTGGCCGGGCGCGATCACGTGCACCTCGTCCAGGGCGATGCTCTTCTTCTCGAAGTAAGCGATGGCTTCGGCGGCATCGGGGTAGAGTTGCTTCACCTTCGCGTACCAATCGATGGCCTCCTTGGGCTTGCCTTCGGCGTGGTAGATCTGACCAACGATGTAGCGGGCGAAGTCGCGATCCTTGCTGTCGCCGTCGGCCACGACCTTCGCGGCGGCGAGGGCGTCGGCATGGTTGTTCTGCCAGAACAGGCCGAGCGCGGTCATGTATTGGAAGCTGGGGGCCAGCGGGCTCTCCGAGTACCTCTTCGCGAACTCGTTGCCCAGCGCGACGACGAGCGGGTAGTTCTTCAGCGTCAGCAGGCAGTTCGCGAGGCTGAAGCCGGCGTTGTCGGCCAGCGGGTCTTTCGGATACATCGCGAGGAACGCGAACAGCATGTCCGCCGTGCGCTTGAGCATGGCGATGCGCTCGGGCTGCACGCCGTCTTCCTTCGGCAGTGCGTGCGCCTTGGGCGCCTTCTGGTCGAGCAACTGCGACAGCGCGAAGTAACTCGACACCACCTCCGCCGTGTCCGGGTACTCGAGCCAGACGCGTTCCTGGAAGTCAATCGAGCCGAGGAAGCGGCCTGCGTCCTCGAGGACCGCGCTGATGCCGGAGTCGTTGTTGAAACTCGCCGCGATGGCCGCGCGATAGACCAGCCACGACCGCTCGAACTCGCTGATGTCGCCGTAGGCGCGGCCCACGACGAGGATCTTCTCGAACGGAATCTCCAACTGCGGATAGCGCTCGCGCAGCACTTCGAACAAATCGACGATCTTGCGGGCGTCGTAGAACTTCGGGCTGGTGTAAATCCACAACAGCATCCGCGCCTGCTCGCTCTCGGCGTGGCGCGGGTCGCTCGTGTGCAGTTGCGCCAGGTGCTCGAGCGCGGTGGCATGGTCGCCGTCGTCGAAGCAGCACTTGCCGAGGGCGAAGCGCTCGCCGTTGTTCATCTGGTAAGCGTCGGGGGACTCCTCGCCCGCGGCGAGCACGGTGAGTTCCGTGACCGGGCCGACGCTGATGAACGCAGGATCGCCCAACTCACGAATCACGGGCGGCAACACGCGGAACTTGCCCGGCGAGTAGCCGGTGAGTTCGAAGTTCACGGACGAGAACCAGCGGTTGAAGAAGAGGGTGATCGTCGAGTCGGTGATCTCTTTGCCGGTGATGAGATTCTGGTCCGTGGAAAGCGACGACTCATCCAGGCGCGCGCCCGGCGGCAGGGCGATTTCGAGCGAATACCGGTGGCCGTCTCCGCGATAGCCGCGGTGCGTGCGGTAGGACATGCGCACGCGCTGGCCGTTTTCGAGGTTCTTCACCGGCGAGGAACTGCCGGCCCCGATGCGGCGCCCGCGATACTCGAGTTCGGCGTGCATCTGCTCGACAATTTCCGCGCAGGGCGTGACCTCCGGGCCGGACGCCTTCACGTCCGGCGAGAAGCCGAACAGCGTCGCGGCGTAGGCGTAGCGTCCGCGCCCCTTCATTTTGAACTCGACGACGTTCTTGTCGGCCTTGAGCAAGCCACTGGCCACGGGCAGCAAATGCTGGCCCAGCGTGGCGATGCTCTTCGCCGTGCCGATTTCCTTGCCGTTGACGACCACAGCGATTTCCACGTCGGTCGATTGTTGGACGCCCTGACCGAAAAACGTCGCCAGCGCGGCGACGGCTGGACCGTGAGCGCGCGAAGACCGCAAGCCGAAGCAGCCATGCGCCCGCAGGAGCGCATCGGCGGCGCCGGCGGTGACTTTGGCGGTGGGCTTCGTTTCCGCGAGCGCCAGGAGCGCCATCGCGGTGGTTTCGTCGGTGTCGTTCAACCAGATCGTCTTGCAGCCGCCTTCCCAGAGGACCGATCTGTCGCCGCCGAGTCTCACTTTGCCTTCGAGCAAGCCGGCCAATTCCCCGGCGATCTCGCGGCGGTCGAGGTTGAAGAACGCGCGGGCCAGATGAGCGAGCGCGGAGTTGCCGAGCGTATTGCGGTCGCGGTAGAGGCGATTGCAATGCGCGAAGTCGGCGCGTTTGTCGGTCGACAGCGCGTGGAGGATGACCGCCTTGCTGTCGTTGTCGTCGGCGTCGCACGCCTCGAACTGCTTGAGCAACGCGGCCGCGGCCTTGTCGAGTGTGTCCTTGTTCACGACGATGCCGCTGTTGCGCGCCTCGATCAGCGCCCAGAAGACACGGGCCGTTGTGAGGTGGGCGAGCGACTGACAGCCCCAATTCCCGTCGGCGGCCTGGCTGGCGACCAACGACGCCACCATCGCCCGGGCGCGGGCCGAGAGTTGGCGCGAGTAGGTCTCGTCCACCTTGCCGCTTTGGGCGTAGCGGAGCGCCGCGGCGGCGGCGAGCAGATCGTTCGCGGGCGTGTCGCCCCAACCGGGCGGACTCAGCCGGGCCATCGCGTCGCACGGGCCGGCCCAACCGCGCCGCAGCGCCAGGTCGAGCACGGCGGTGCGCACGTTTGGCCCGATCGCAACGCTCATCCAGAGCGACGAATACGTCCGCTCGTCCGAAAGTCCGACCACCGCCGCCGTGTCCGCGTCGGTCGTGCCGCCGGCGTGAGCGACGTATTGGAATCCCCACGGCTTCACCGGCAGGTCGAGACTCAGCGCGTCGCGATTCGTCCCGGCGGTGCCGGTCAGTTCGGTCGAGATTTCCAGCGTGGCCGGCATGGTCACCGCGTCGAACGTGACCTCGACGCCGGAGTTCGCTTTGACTTCAACCGACTTTTCGCGCTCGGCGAGCACCCTGGTCTTGTCCTTCGCATCGAGCAGGCGAAACTTGAGCGTCACCGGGCCGGAGAAATCCGTGAGATTGTGAACGCGCCCCACGGCGCGGAGCTCGTCGCCCTCGCGCAGAAACGGCGGCGTCTTGAGTTCCACGAAGAAGTCCTTCCGCGTCAGCGTCTCGGCCTTGGCCTGGCCGACGAGCGTTTCGACCGTGCAGCCGTGTGCCGTCAACCGCCACGCCGTCGTCGTCTCCGGCATGGGCACCGTGGCCACCGCCTTGCCGTCAGCGCCGGTCACGATCGCAGGCAGCCAACGGCCCTCGCCTTGGATCTCGCGCCGCGGCGCCTGCGCCTCTTCACGCTTCAGGCTCAGACTGCGAAGCGCACCTGACTCCGGCATGGCCTGCTTGCCACTGGCGTCGGCCCGGGCGAAGAACGCCTGCACACGGTCGCCATCACGAAAAGCCGCCTCGTCGCCAAGGGCCACAACACCTCGGGCCGCGGATGAGCCGGCGACCCGCCCGCCGGCGGGAACCAAAGTGGGAGCCGGTGCCGGTGCGTTGACGACCATTTGCTGGCGCAATTCGTCCAGTGTCTCCGCCTCGGCCTGCACCCGCAGCACACGACTGCTTTCCTCCACGATCTCCTTCGACACCGGCCGCGTCTTGCCCGGATAGCGAAAGGCGCATGTCGCGCCGAGGTGGAACTCCGCGTGACGCCGCGCGTCTTTCTGGAAAAAATCCAGGATCGGCGTGAGCGTGTCGGGAACGACGGCGAACAGCGCTTCGTTCACCAGCGCCAGGCTCAACTCCGCCTCGACCGGCATGCCGGTTTGGTCGGTGACCGTGATCTCGATCTTGCCTTCCTCGCCGGGCGCGAAAGCCTCCTTGAGCGGCTTGACCGCGACCTTGAGTTCGCGCTCGACCGTGAAGTCCTTCGCCGCGCTCCGCAGTTCACGCCCGTCCATCGCGGCGACGGCCAGGCGGAAATTCGGGAAGAGGTCGTGGCCCACGTCCACCGCGATGTCGTTGTCGTCCTTCCTCAGTTCGAGGATCCGGTGCCGCAGAATCGTCTCGCCCTCGAACGTCGCCAGCGCGAGCCCCTTCTCCATCCGCGAATGCAGCCGCACCGTGATTGTCGTGCCGACCTTGAGCGTCGCGGTCTCGGCGAAGAGGCGGAGCTTGGTCGCGTCGGTGGCATCGGAGACCTCGACCTGGCACTGGTGGGTGATGGTCTGGCCGAAACGATCCGTGCCGGTGGCGCGCAGCCGGTAAATGCCCCCTTGTTCGAGCTTGAGCGGCACGGTGGCTTCGCCCGTGGCGGCGTCGGTCTTGAGCTCGGACTCCGACACCGAGACTTCGGCGGGCTGCGGGCCGGGGCCTTCGCTCGACGGCAGCAACGCGAGGACGAGATTGGTCTTGGCCTTCTCGAGGCGCAGCACGGCAATCTTGAGAGTCTCGCTGGTCGGTTTGCCGTCGGCACCGGTCGTGGTGACTTTCAGATCAAACGGCTCGCCCGCGATGACCACCGGCTGACTCGGCTTCGCCGCGATGCCGAAGCCCAGCCGCGCCAGCGTCACCGATTCGGTCGCCGTGACGTTTTCGCCGTCGAGCGACGCGCTAAACGTCAGCGCCGTGCCCGGCCTCATGCCGGTCGTGTCGAACGACAGCTTGGCCTTGCCCTCGGCATCGGTGGTGACGGTCTGGCTGCGGCCGTCGGGCAACGCGCAGCGCACCGGACGGCCCGCCAGCGGCTCGCCCCAGTAGAAAGCGGCGTGCAGGCTGGCCTCGATCGTCTCGCCCCGGAACCAGACGCGGCGCGGGAATTCCATCGCCAGCTTGATCTTCTCGAGCTTGAACTCGAGCACCTCGAAGCCGCCTTGGAAATGCAGCGGCTCCCTGCCCTTTCGCTCCTGATGCGCCGCGATGACATATGGGCCGCTTGCCGCGGCCGCAGGCAGCGTGAGCGTCGAGTCGAACGTGCCGAACCGGCTGACCTTCACCGTCTGCTCGGACAACAGCCGGCCCTGCGGATCGGTGATGCTGACCTTGAACTCGCTGTTCTCCGGCACGGCATAGCCCGTGTCGCGCACCTCGCGGAGAATGCCGCGCAGCGAGACGGTTTCGCCTGGCAGATAGGCGGGCCGGTCCGTGTAGAGATAGCCCTTCGCCGTCAGCCCGGAAGACAGTCGCAGCCCGCTCAAGCCGAGGTTGAACGACGCCGCGTGGCCTGTGCCGAGCGCGAAGAGACGCACGTCGTTGAGGTCCTTGAGCGATTCCAGCGGCGCCTTGAAGACGCCGTCGCCGCCCGTCCTGCCCGTGGCGGCCACGGCTTTGCCGTCGCTGACGAGGATGTCGGCGTCGGCCACGGGCTGGCCGGTGAGCATGTTCTGCACGAACGCCAGCACCTCGCGCCGGCTCGATTTCACGATCACTTCGAGGTCCGAGCGCAGCACCAGCACGGTGGATTCCCAATCGTCGTCGCCCGCCGTCACGACGAACGCCCCCGGCTCGCTGCCGGGGAACGGTATTTCCACGTCCTGCTCGAACGGTTTGTATTTGGCGTAGCCCTCCGGCTTGAGATCCCAGGTCTTGTCCGGCTGGATGAGCGACACGTCCAGCCCCTCGACGCCGGTGATGCCGTGCATCTTTCGGAAGTACGCCTGCAGATCGATCGTGTGCAGCCGGAAGGTGCACTTCTCGATATTGCGCAGCTTGAGTTTCACGACCGGCTTCTCGCGGGTGCGGAACGTGCGCTCGGCGGAAAGCTCGAGCGACTTCCGGGTCAGCCGCGCGATGGCGGCGCTCGCTTCGCCGAAACTGAAGTCGACGACAAGCTTCCGGTAGATCTGCAGCGCCTTCTCGAACTCGCCGAGTTTCTCCTCGTGGATGCCGGCGCTCTTCATCAGCGCGGAGCGGGCTTCCGCGCTCTGCGGATACTTGCTGACGAGCTTGCTCCACTCGTCAATCGCCTGGCGATAGCTGGCTTCGATGGACGCCCTGTCGCCCCTGGCTTCTTCAAGCGAGCGCGCCTTCGCCTCCGGCACGGCGCCGAAGATGTAAAGGATGCGCGGTGCGGAGCGGTCGAGCGGATGAGCGCGCAGGAACGCCTCGAATCTCCGCAAGGCGAGCGTCTCGTTCTGCTCGGCGAGCGCGTCCATGCCCATCTGAAACTCGGCGTCGATGATCGCGTTTTGGCTGTCGGACCATTGCGGGCCATTGGGAAAATCCTTCACGTAACTCTGCCACGTGGCGATGGCTTCGGTGCGTTTCTTCTGCTGGTTCAGGATCGTGCCGACGCGGAACACGGCGCGCATCTTCAGATTCGCACGATGCGTGGCCGGCGCGGCGCGGAGTTCTTCGTCGAACCTCAGCGCCTCTTCGCCGTCCGGCAGGCGGAAGCCCTGGCCCGCGATGAACTCGCGGAACGCCTCGATCGCGTCGTCGGCCCGGCCCGCGGTCTGATTCGCCTCGGCAATCATCCACGCGGCGCGAACGGCCCGACTGCCCTCGGGTAAGGCGGCGAGATAGTCGCGACAGGATTTGAGCGCGGCGTCCAGATCGCCGTCGCGCAAGACGTAAAGCGTGGCGTCCGTGCTCGGCAGTCCGCCTGTGTTGCCGATGGTTTGCTTCGCTTGCTGAGCCACCGTGTTTGGGCCGCCAGCCGCCGCGTCGGATTGGCGGAAGTAGGACTCCACCATCAGCCAGCGGATCTCCGCCGGGAGCTTCGCGCCTTCGACTGTCTCCAGCTCGGCCTTCAGCGCGTCACTTGCCGCCGACGGCTTGTCGACGCGCTTCAGTAAATCCTCCAACTCCATGCGCCCGGCAGCGAGGTTGCCCGCCTGAATCTGCGACTCCGCCAGCCGGTAGCGGGCCATCGCGATGTGCTTGCCGGCCGGCGGCGGATTCTGCATCGGCAACCGCGCGGTGCCCGAGCCGGCGGGACCGGTCCACGCCGGATCGAACTCAGTCAGGTAAGCCTGAAAATCCTGCACTGCCTGGCCGACATTGCCCGCCTGCTGAATGGCGCGGGACTTCTTGAAAAGCAAGTCGTCGCGAAGGTCGCGGGAGATTTCCAGGCCCAACGCCTTGCCGTAGAGATTGTAGGCTTTCTGGAAGTCCGGCTGCGGCGGGTCCGGCATGTTCGAGTCCGGCTTGGCGGCAAGCTTGTCGGCGAACTGAACGATCACGCCCACCAACTCCTGCTTGCGCTCGGCGGCCAGCAACCGCGCTGCCTCGTTCTGGTAGATCGCCGCGGCCGGCTGAAACTGCTTCCGCTCGACCAGCGCTTGCGCCTTGAGGAAAGTCGCCTTATGGCGCCAGTCAGATTTTGGGAAGGCTGCGGCGAGTTGGTCGGCGGCGGCGGCGGCCTCGGCGAACTTCTTCGCGTTGAAGAGGGCGACCGCCTTGAGGTAATGCGCCTCGTCCGCCTGGGCGTGCTCGGCGGCGATGAGCTTGTCCGCCAGCGCTAGCGCCTGCTCGCGATGCTCCGCCCTCATCTCCGCCCGCAACGGATCGAGTTGTGACGGTTCAGTGGCGCCCAAACACACGGTCAGGCAGAAGATGAAGGCCGCGGTTGCGGCGACCTGGCGCATCGCCAGGGTCAGGGAGTCCCGTTGTGCGCTCATAGCGTGGCTTCTTCGGATCGTGGATGTCGCTGGTCCATGAGTATGACACACGATCGACCGATTCCTTAGCGGTTTTCCCACAACCCACGAGTTCCGGGTCTTGAGGGAGGTCAGGTAATCAATGGCCTCGATAGCGTCCGGGTAATAGTCCGCCCCAGCCCTGTGGCCGGGCACAGGGGCTCAGTCCTCGTGCCGGACGTTCCACACGAGCAATGGGAGAGCCAGCGCCAGAAGCGAAGCGACGACCCAGAAATGCCCGACGGCGGTGAAATCGTAGACCGCTTGCCCGTCAATTCCGATCGTCTTGTGGGAGTTGATCAGATAGCCGCCCACGCCTTCCTGCAGCGACGCCCCGGCGTAACTGAACAATCCGATGACGCCCATCGCGGCGCCTGTTGCCTTCTTGGAGCAGATATCCACCGCCATCAAGCCTCCCAGGTAGGTCACCAGCGCGTAGACGGTGTAGCCGAACAACACCATGCTGACGTAGTCGACCCAGACGTATTCCGGCGGCGCATACACGAAGGCGGCGGTGGACAACACGAAGAACACCCCGAACAGCAGGCAGGGGACGCTGCGCTGGTGGTTGAAAAACCGGTCCGAGATCCAGCCGCAGGTCACCGCGCCCACAATCCCGGCGAACTGCGAAATCGAAATGATGCCGCTGGCCTTCAGCAGGCTGTGCCCCTTTGCCTCGGAGAGAAACACCACGCCCCACGACTCGAAGGCGTAGCGGGTCACGTAACAGGCGGCGGACGACAGCCCCAGGATCCAGACCGCGGGCCGGGTCACAACCGCGAATTGCGCTTTGAACAAAGGCTTGTCCCTGGCCTTGAGTTCCTCGCGCGTCTGTTCGCCCGAGTAGACGGCGATCGGCGGAAGCCCGTACACCTGCGGGCGATCATACATGAAGAGGTAAAGCAGCACCGCCGCACTCATCCCCAGCAAACCCGGCGCAAAGAACCCCATGCGCCATCCGAACGCGCTCACGATCACGGCCGTGATGATATATGTCAGCCCCGTGCCGATATTGTGGGCGGAAAACCAGATCCCGTAAAGCGTGCCGCGCTCCTTGCTTGAAAACCACTGGTTCAATGAAACCACGGAGGGCGCGGCGCCGAACGTCTGGAACCATCCACACAAGCCCCACAGCACGGCGAACAGATGGAAGCTCGAACAGAAACCCAGGAACACCAGGATCGTGGCCGACCCGAGCAGCCCCATCGCCATGAAACGCTTGATGTTCAAACGGTCGGCCAGGAACCCGTTGAAGCATTTGCCTAACATGTAGGTCACAAAGAACACCGACCCGATGGAGCCGATCTGCATCGCATCGAACACCCCGGTTTCCAACAGGGGCTTCTTCACCACCGCGAAACCCTGGCGAACCACGTAATACATCGCGTAGCCCAGGGTGATGGACAGAAAGACCGAGACCCGACGCGCCCGGTATTGGTGCCTGATTTCGGATTCATCCGTCAGCGGCACGGCGTCCGGGCCGGTCTTGAAGAAGTCCGCGATCGGTCTGAATGGAGTCGCCAACGCACTGTGTTTCGGGGAACGCTGAAACGAACCCGGCCGCGGCGGTGCTGAGGGAGTCGTCGTGGGGTCTGAATCCAGCATGAGGGCGGATATTAAGCCGGCGGCCCCACGGCCCGTCGAGCCAAAAGGGGTCTTGGGCTTTTCTGGACACGGCCTGCCGGCAGGAGTCCATTCTGAACTTGACCGCGTTCCTGGCTTCACCAAAGGTTGACGTGCGATTTCCCTCGGCCAAGCCGGTGTTGCGCGTATGTTCGTGTTACTGGTCCTGTTTTCGGCGGCGACCTGCTATTGGGCTGGCAGCCGGTTCTACGGTGGGCAGTTGGAGAAATGGCTGGACGTCCGCCAGGACCGGCCGACACCCGCCGTGCGACTGAACGACGGGCGGGATTACGTTCCCGCCAGACCATTTGTCCTCTTTGCCCATCACTTCGCCGCGATTGCCGGTGCCGGCCCGATTGTGGGGCCGACGTTGGCGTTTGCCTTCGGCGTGATGCCGGCGCTGATCTGGGTGGTTGTGGGGGCGATCTTCATCGGTGCCGTGCACGACATGTCGAGCTTGGTGGTCTCCGTGCGTGAGGGGGGCCGTTCCATCGCCGAGGTCGCGCGCCGCGTGTTCGGCGAGGCCGGTTATGGACTCATCCTCGGGCTCCTCCTGGTCTCACTGCTGATGATCACCGCCACCTTCTTGAACCTGAGCGTGGTCGCTCTCACCAGCAGTTACCCCGCCGCAAAGGTCGGCTTGACGCCGCCTGCCGAAGAGACGCTGCGGGAGATTGCTGACCAGCATCCGGGGGCGGCGTTCGTCAACTACCGAGCCCATCCATGGATGCCCACCACCATATCGGTCAGGGCGATCGAGGCGACGGATGCCGGCGTGCCCCAGGGCGAGGTGCTGGCCGCAACAGCCACCCGCAGTTACACCTTGATGGCGCGCATCGGAGGCATTGCGTCCACAAGCGTCCTGTTCATCACACTGTGCGCCCCGTTCCTGGGATGGTTGATCTACCGCAGGAGTCTCCTCGCCCGCTACGCCTACCCCCTGGCGACCGTCCTCTGCGCCATCTCGGTACTGCTGGGGCTCAAACACCCCGTCCTCGTCTCCGCGGAAACCTGGCGGGGGTTCATGACGATCTATGTGGTGGCGGCCTCGACAATCCCCGTCTGGATGCTCCTCATGCCACGGGATTTTGTGAACGTTCAGATCCTGTATGCCGGCATTGTGGGCATCTTCATCGCTCTCCTGGTCACGGCCTTCGGCTCCGTCGCCACAGGCGCACCGCCCTCGACCGCCGCCGCCGAGGCACCGTATTTCAGCTATGCCGAAGGCGTCCAATACGTCGGAGCTCTGTGGCCGCTCATGCTGATTACGGTCTCCTGCGGCGCGATCTCCGGCTTCCACTGTCTGGTGGCCACGGGGACATCGGCAAAACAACTGTCCAATGAAACCCACGCGCGGCGCATCGGCTACAACGGCATGCTGCTCGAATCGTTGCTGGCCGTCACCGTCATCCTCACGCTCTATGTCGGACTGGGCCACGGCGATTACCTCCAGATCACTCATCGGGAAAAAAACCCGATCCTCGCCATCTCGCTCGCCACCGGCAACCTGGCTCACCAAGCGTTCGGCTCTCCTGTTTGGATGGGCACGGTGTTCGGCATCCTCCTGCTGGAGGGTTTCGTCGTGACCACCCTCGACGTCGCGGTGCGGCTCAACCGTTATCTGCTCGAGGAACTCTGGAAGATTGCATTGCGCCAGCCGCCTGCGTGGATGCTCAACGTCTGGTTCAATACCGCGCTCGCCGCCCTCGGCATGTATGCCCTGTCGCGGTGGAACGTCTTGCCGGTCTTGTGGCGTGTGTTCGGCTCAGCCAACCAGATGATGGCCGCGATGGCCCTGCTGGTTGTCGCGGTCTGGATGCGGGCTCACCGGCGCAAGTTCCTGTTCGCCCTGATCCCCTCCATCTTCATGTTCGTCACCACAGTCGCCTCCACCGCCATGAGTCTGAGCCTCAACCTCGAACAGAAGAACTTCGTGCTTTCCTTCGCCTGCCTCGTTCTCCTGTGTCTCGCCGTCGGGATGGTCATCCTGTCCGTCCGCGTCTTTCGCCGTCCCCCAGTTGCGCCGGCCAACGAACCGTCCGTTTTGCGGTGCAGCAGTTCCACTCGGCCGTCGGCTTGAAAGCTGCGCGGGTGAACCGAGGCAGTTGCTCGCTTGCCGTTGCAACTGGCAGCGAGGGGCGGATCGTCGAGGCGTGCATTCGGCCCGAGGAGGTGGTAAATTCGCATTCGCACAATGCGCCACCGCCTATGAAACGCCAAACCCCCACTGCACCGGTCCTCAGACGTTGTACGAAAGCCGCCGTCAGCATTCTACTGCTGACATGTCTGGCCCTCGTGAGCCGTGCTTCCCCCGCAGACCCCGAGGAAGGCCAGCCGGACCCGATCTGGATCAAGGTCTGGGAAAGCGCGCAAAGTCGCGCGGACATCGCGCGCCTGATTGATGCCATCAACCCGCGGCGGATGTCGGATCAGTTGTTCTACCTGGCGAAGGATCCGCTGCCGTTTCGCAAGCTCAACTACACTCTGCCCGGCCACACCAAGAGCACATTGCATGAGGCAGACGACTACCTGGCTGGCCGACTCGAGTCATGGGGATACCTCGTCCAGCGCGAGGCGGTGCCGGTCCAGGCCTATCGCCGGGATACAACCAAGCCGCTGCAACACCAGTACTCGCAACCGATGCCCGAAGACCCGTGGTACACGGCCTACAATCTCTACGCCGAACGCAAAGGCCGTTCGCGGGCAAACGAGATCGTGCTTGTCTTGGCGCACAAGGACTCGCAGAGCTGGGTCGATAGTCCCGGAGCGAACGACAACGCGATCGGCACGGTCGGCGTCCTGGAGTTGGCGTGCGTGCTCGCCGAGCATCCCTCCGAGCGGACGATCCGCTTTCTGTTCTGCAACGAAGAGCACACGCCCTGGACCAGTGTGACGGCCGCACAAAACGCCAAGGCACGCAGAGACCACATTGTCGCGGTCTTCAATCTGGACAGCATCGGAGCCAAGTCGGCGGCGGAGACTGCGGCTGGCAGGAAGGCCAACATCACGGCGTACACGGAACCGGCCGGTGAACGCTTGGCGGGATTGATGAGCGCCGTCAACGCGCGCTTTGCCCTCGGTCTGGAGCAACGCGCGGTCAAGCGGCCGAGCCCCGGCGACGACGACGGTTCGTTCGTCCGGGCCGGCTTCGGGGCGGCGGTCGTCAACATCGGCTCCTGGCCCTACAGCGATCCCAATTACCACGTCGCAGGCGATGTGCCTGAACGCTGCGATGTCCCCAACGCAGCCATGACCGTTCGAGCCACACTCGCGGCCATCCTGACGCTTGATCAGGCTCATTAGCGAGGCTTCGCCTCAGACCGGGGCGGCGCATGAACAACTCGCTTGTGCCGGGCAGCCGCCAACATCACCGACGCCCGACGCCTCGCCAATTGGCGCTGCTGCGCAGGGTTTTCCTTCTTTTCGCTGGCCCCCGCCCCGCTGCCCCTCCGCAGGCACTGACCGGCAGTTCCAGGCGAGGCCGTGCCAGCCGGTCCAGCAGGCACCGCCGCGGAACACACGGTCCGAGCCTTCGGTCGGCCCCTGGGGGTCAACGACCGCTCCACCGGAATAGGAGTCCATCCAGTCCTGGCACCATTCCCATACATTCCCGAGCATGTCGTACAATCCCCACGGATTCGGCAACTTCTGCCCTACTCCGCCAGGCCCTTCGTTCCCGCACCACCGCATGTACGAATCGAACAAAGCACAGTAATCACATTCGTCAGAGCACTCCAGCGTATCCCCAAACGAATACCGCGTCGTCGTCCCCGCCCGACACGCATACTCCCACTCCGCCTCCGTCGGCAGCCGATATACCGCATTGGTCCCGATCCGCCCCGCCGCCCGCTCTTGCTCCGTCAGCCTCTGGCAGTACGCGACCGCGTCATGCCAGCCTACACAGAACACCGGCCGGTCCAGTTCGCCCGGATCGCCCGGGTCGACGCACGGGTTCTGTTCCATCACTGCCAGGTACTCGCCCACCGTCACCTCGTGCTTCCCCATTCAGAAACCTCTCGTCAACGTCACCCGCGTCAGCCAGAAATCGTCCTCCACCTCCGCCTTGCTCTCGATCGCGTACGTCGACCCGACTTCACCAGTCACCCGGATTCCAGGGTGCAGGGCGATCTCCAGCAGCGGGGCTTCCTGCGCCCCAGCCGGTGGCCCCATTGCCCACAGAGCAAGGCCACCGCACAGAATTGTGAGCAATCGAGCCTCTTTCGAACATCGTGTCTTCATGACGGCATGAGTTGATGGTTGTTTCCCCAACTTCCTTGCACGCGGGTCGTTGGCTGAACTCGAAGCGAGTCAGCAGTTCGTGGCGGATGTGCGTATCTGACGTACCCATCGCACAACCCCAGCGCACTGCCAAGCTCGTTCCAGAAAGGAACGACCGTGGGCCTGGCCGGGTGTGTGCGATCCTGGTAGCGGAGAGCGGCTCTTGACGAGTTGCTTTTGGCTGAGCGCTCTTTAGCCCGCATTTCTCACCAACTTTTGATGTCATCTGACCGGTCAGCGTCGGCTGGCGGGGGGGCCTGGGCTCACTCCGCCTTGTCGGGGACTTCAATCCGGTCGCCGTCGCGCAGCCAAAGGCCTGGTCCGTCGTCGGCCGCCGTGCAGTCCACCAGCCATTCCTGGCGGACGCCGGTGACCGGATCGATGCGGATCACGCCCACGCGCGAACGATCGGACGAGGTGCGGAGCAAGCCTGATCGATCCAGGGTGGTCTTCAGATCCCATCCCAGGCGTTGGGGTTGGGCCGGATACGCTGCGAAGCTGGAAGACAATTGGAGATCGAACGTCTTCTCTTCGCCTTTCACCTGAATCCGCACCTTGCGGTCGAGGCATCTCTTCAAAGCCTCTCGCAGGTCATCGGGAAGGGTCCATTGCTGGCTCAGCGGATGGTCCTCCTCGGGGATTTCGACGACATCACCCCATTCCAGCCAAACATCCGCCGCGCAATCCTCGCCCTTCACGACCGGGCTGAGGTCGACCGGCATGACTTGCTCGGCCCCCTCGGGCAGCGGGCGCATGATGCGGATGCGCGCGAGGTCGGGAAAGGCGAGCGGATCGCTGGGGCGCCTCATCCCCGGTCCGCCCAGGGGCAGGGGCCGTGCGGGAACCGCCTGTTGCACTCCCGACTGAGCGAGCAGCCCGTAATGAACCGCCAGCAACTCGAGCAGCTTGAACCGGTTCCAGTCCGGTTTCCCGCGTGTCAGGACCTTCGCGGAGTAACCAGTCGAGCCGCGAACGACGGTGATGGCGTTCGGGTCGGACAGGACCGTTTTCGCGCCGCGCTCGCGCAGGAGGGCGACGACCTCGTTGGGCTTGGCCATAATGACGTTGCCCCGGTCGGGTGTCGAGGCGCCTGTGTAAAAATGGGGCTGGTTCAGGTCCCGAATGGTGTTGGCCATGGCCAGCGGCGTCTGGCCGGCTCTGTCTTTCGCATTCGGATCGGCTTTCTTTTCGAGGAGAAGCCCCATCAGGTCGAGGTCGCGGCGGTTCACGGCGAAGTGGAGCGGCGTGCGTCCCTCGGCGTCGCGCGCATTCACGTCGGCGCCATGTTCGAGCAGGAACCGGGCGAGCGCGACGTTCTGGTTGGCCACGGCCACATGGAGGGGGGTCACGTCGTTGTCGGCCGACAGGGTGTTGTCACCCATGCTGAGCTGCATCTGGAACGTCGGGAGCATGGGCGCACCGGGTTGGGCCGTGCGGATGGCTCGGGTTGGAACGGCGCGCGTTCCGACAGTCGAACTGGGACGGGCAAGCGGTTGGGCTTCGCGCTCGCCGAGCTTCGGCTCCTGCGACGGTCGTGATCCGCGGGCATCGACCTTCGCCTTGTTGGCCACGAACAACTCGGCGAGATCCGGTCGGTTGGACTGGGCCGCCCGGTGAAGCGCCGTCCAGCCGTTGGTGCAGGATCCGTTCACATCCGCACCATGTTCGAGGAGGATCCCGGCGAGGGCGGCCGGACCGTTCTTTGGATCGTATCCGGCAAGATAAGCGAGCGGGGGCCAAGTGCCGCCCCAACCCAGCGCGTTCGGGTCTGCGCCGGCGGTCAACAGGGCCTCGATCATCTCGGCATTGGGTTGGCCATTGCTCAGGGCATAATGCAGGGGGGTGTTGTCCCCGCTGTCGCGCGCGTTCACGCCCGCTTTGCGTTCGAGCAGCAGTTCGAGCATGGCAGGCCGATTCTGGATCACCGCCCAATGCACGGGAGTGATGCCGCTGGTCGCTCGGGCATTGACCTCAGCCCCGGCGTCGAGCAACCGGCGGGCCAAGGCCACTTCCCCGTCCCACACGGCCCGAAACAGCACCGTCCAATCCCCCTCCGGGTCCGGCGCGCGCACGCGGGCATCGACGTTTGCCTGGTGGTCGAGGAGCAACTCGACAAGGGACTCCTGTTTCTGGAGAAGGGCTTGGACGAGCGCTGAACTCCCCTCCTCATCCAGGACGTTCGGATCCGCCTTTCTTTCGAGGAGCAGCCGGGCGACCGCTGGCTGCCTCCTGAGGATGGCACGGACCAGCGGGGTCCGCCCGCCGCGATCCCGGGCATTGAGATCGGCGTCATGCTGCGCGAGCAATTCCGCCACCGAGGGATAGCCTTTGTCGGCCGCCAAGTGGAGGGGCGTGCTCTCCATCTCGCTCCAGTTGGACTGACTTGGCTGAGGCTGACGCTCGATTGGTGGGACGTAGCCCTTGGCATTCACGTCCGCCCCAGCCGCGATGAGGGTTTCGGCCACGGCCCGGTAGCCGCCCAGCACGGCGTGGTGCAGGGCTGTGTAGCTGTTCTTGTTGGGCGCATTGACCTCGGCGCCCTTGGCGAGGAGGAGTTCGCAAAACCGCTTGTGGCCGGCGGCGGCGGCGGTGTGGAGCGGCGTGTCGCCTTCGTTGTCGGTGGCCTTCACCTCGGCGCGGTTTGCGAGCAGGAACTCGGCAACGGCCAGATACCCGTTGGCCGCGGCGCTGTGGAGCGGGGTGCCGCCGACCGGGGTCGCGTTTCGGGCATTCACCAGGTCCGGGCTGTTCTTGATGATTGCCTGGATGCGCTGGATTTCGGCGGCTTCTTCGTTGGTGGCCGGGGCGGCGCCCGCTCCGTTTCGAGCGGCCGGGCGCTCGGACGAGTCGGACTGGCGGAGCGCGGTCGCGGCCCGTTCCGCCGCTGCCACCTCCCTCTGCACCCCGAGCAGCTCGCGGCGCACGGCGATCTCATCGAGCGGCGGCGCCACCCCTACCTGGATCTTCTTGCGGACCTCGGTCAGGCTGTCCTCGGCGAGCTTCAGCTCTTCCTGGAGCAAGGCGATCTGGCGGTCGATGAGGGCGTTTTCGGGCAGCTTGCGCTGAAGTCGCAACGACTCGCGCCGCACGCGGCGCACCTCGGCCTCGTCGGCCTTGCCGTTCTCGAGCTTCTTGCGCACCACCTGCAGCTCCTCTTCGACCAGCTTGATTTCCTCGCGCAGCGATTCGGCATCGGCCGGATCGATGGTTGGAGCGAAGCTGGTCGAGACCGCGGGTGCCGGAGCGGCGGTCGACTCAGACGCGGGCAGGACGATGTCCAAAAGACGGCCTTGAGACTCGATCGCGGCCATTTGCCGTTTGAGAGACAATGCCTCGCGTTGCAGGGCGAGGAGATCATCCTTCGGGGCACGACCGCTGTCGAACAGGAGCTTCTTGTGCTTCAACTGCTCGTCGACCAGGGCCAGCTCCTGTTCGAGGAGTTCTCTTTGGCGTTGGGCCGCGGAGGTCAGCACGCCGCCCGTGGGCGTGGCGGCGGAGGCCAGGGCGGCTTCGGTCTCGATCGCTTGCAGGCGCGCTTGCTGGGTCTTGAGGATGAGATCGACGCTGGCCTTGAGCGCCTCGGCTTTGGCCTGCAACCCGGTCAAGACCGCGTTGGCGCGTTCACCGATCTGTTCCTCGAGCCGGCTGAGGAGAAGCTGGGTCTCCTTCATCGTCGGGTGATCCTCGGCATACCGCGTCCGCAAGACTGCGAGCTGTTGTTGTTCCTTGGCGCGCCGCTCGAGCAAGCCGGCCAGTTGGGTATCCGGTGTGGCAACCGACAGAGCCGGTGCCAGTTCGCCGGGCGGGAGACTGGCCAACTGGTTTCGTAGAGCCGTCAGGCGCGTGAGTTCGGCTGTCTGCAGGGCCACCTCGCGATCGAGCGCCGCCCGCTGGAAATCCGGGACCCTGCCTGCGGCAGCGAAACCCGAGCCCGAGGCGATCAGGTTCTGTCGGGCCAGCGACACGAGATTGGTCTGGTCGGCGAAGTCCATGAGCACGCGTTCGTACTGGGCGGCGGCCTCGTTGGTGCGTCCGAGCTTGTGGTAGACTTCGGCGAGACGGAACAGGGCTGTGGCCGCGGTGCGGCGCTGGAGATCCGACTGTTTGACGGCGCTTTCGTAGGCCTGGGCCGCGGCCTCGAGATCGCGGTTCACGTCCTCTTCGAGCAGGCCCTTCTGGAACGACTCGGTCAAAGGGTCGGCTGCCAGGGCGCAGAGGAGGCACGGAACCAGGGAGAGGAACCACGAAACACGCGAAACACACAGAAGGGAGAGTGAGAATACGGTCTTCATGCGGCGACTTTAATCAAGAGCCAAGGGGGCGAGTTGTCACCATTCTGCAAGTTCGAGGCGATAGCCCACGCCGTGAACGGTCTTGATCCAGCGCGGTTGGGCCGGGTCCGGCTCGAGCTTGGCGCGGAGGCTGGCGATGTGGTTGTCCACCGTGCGCGTGGTGGGGAAGGCGCCGTAGCCCCAGACCAAATCGAGGAAGCGCTCGCGTGTGATCGGTTCGCCCTCGGCTTCGGCCAGCAGGCGGAGCATGGCGAACTCTTTGGCGGTGAGATGCAGTTCTTCCGCGCCGCGCCAGGCGCGCTGGAGGAGGAGATCGATTCGCGTCGGGCCGAGCTGCAGTTCACGCACGGTTTTGGCCTGACGCTGCGTGCGGCGCAGCGCGGCCCGGACCCGGGCCAGGAGCTCATCCGTGCTGAACGGCTTGACCAGGTAGTCGTCGGCGCCAACATCGAGGCCGGTGACACGGTCCTCGACCTGTCCTTTCGCGGTGAGCATGAGGATCGGCTCGGTGTGCCCGAGGCGGCGCAGTTCGGCGCACACGGCGAAGCCGTCGAGCTTGGGCATCATGATGTCCAGGAGCACGAGATCGGGCTTCTCCTTGATCGCCCGATCCAGGCCCGCCGCGCCGTCCGCGGCGGTGATGACCCGATAGCCTTCGTCTTCGAGCACATCAGCCAAGGCGGTGCGCATGGCCAGCTCGTCTTCGACAATCAGGATGCGTGACATACGGGGAGTTCGATCACAAAGCGGCTGCCTTTGCCCAACTCGCTTTCAACACGCACCGCGCCGCCGTGGGCGTCGACGACGTGCTTCACAATGGTCAGCCCGATGCCCACCCCGCTCGTCTCGCGGCGCAGCTCGGATCCGCGGCGGTAGAACGGCTCGAAAATGCGCGCGTGTTCGGCGGCGGGAATGCCCGGGCCTTCGTCGGTCACGGAGAGAGCGAGGCGCGAGCCGTCGTCCGTGGACCGTGCCGCAGGATCCGCGGCCGGTGAGGCGACCGCCGGGGCATCGGGAGTGGCGTTGCGGCCTGGCTGGGGGGGCGCCGGACACGAGAGCGCGACACTGACGACGGTGCCGGCGGGGGCGTGCTTGACGGCGTTGTCGATCAGGTTGACCAGCGCCTGCTGGATGGCTTTGCCGTCGAGAGTGGGTTGCGCGCCGAGGGCGGCGGGGAGGAGCGCTTCCAGGGCGACCTGGCGCTCCGCCGCATACGGCTGCATCAGCTTGACGGTTTGGGTGACGAGAGCGGGCAGATCGGTCGGCTCGAACTCATATTGTTTGCGCCCCTGATCGATGCGCGAAAAATCGAGCACGTTCTCGACCAAAGCCGACAGCCGCCGACATTCCTGGCCAATCAGCCGAAAGTACTCGCGCCGCTTCGTTTCCTCGGTGATCCGGCCCCGATCCAGGCTCTCGGCCAGGAGGCGCACGGAGGCGATGGGCGCGCGCAGTTCGTGCGACACACTCGACACGAAGTTCGATTTCATCTCGCTGAGCCGGAGTTGGCGTCGGAAGGCGCGATGGGCGGCGAGCAGGCCGATCCCCGCCGTTGCCGCCGCGGCCAGCACCACCGCCACGAACCACCAGGTGCGCTGCCGCTGGTGGGCATACAGAGCCGGGGCGTCCGCGAGGTACACGGCGGCGCTGACCGCCGGCCCCTCGAGCCCGGGTGCAACCGGGCCACCCGCGGCCCGCTCCGCCAGCAACGGCAGGGTCGACGGCGCCGGCAGCGCGCGGCCGGCGATGGAGACGACCAGACCGAAATACGATGGCCATTCCGCCAGTTGGCTCCGGGCGCGGGCCAGCAGATTCGTCACCTGGCACTCGGTCCAACCGTGAAAGCGGAGGCTGTCGGGAGGGAACCGCGTGAGCAGCCAGACGGAACTCACGCAGCCCGGGTTGGGCGTGCTCGAGGATTCGGGAACCGGCAAGTCCACCCAGATCGGCGCGGCGGTTCGAGTCGAGAACTCGATGCCGCCCGCTTCGGTGGCACGGATCAGGCCGCGCGTTTGCCAAGCATATCGCGCAGCACCGAACAGCCCGCGCGAGATCTCCGTGGTTTCCCAGAGCTGCCGCCAGGCGAGAATCGAAGCGCGCCCTCGCCACACCCGCAGATCCGAACCGCCGTCCTCCCGCTGCGCGGGAAGAAGGCCCTGGTCACGCGGGTGGCTGGTGAGTTCTTCGAGCCGGTCGAGCAGGTCCGGGGTCAGCGCGCTGGGCTGGAAGACCAGGTTCGAGCAGGCGCGCAGCACCGCGGTGATCCGGTCGGTCGAGTTCGTCGCCAAGGCCAGCCTTAGCTCCGCCGCCTTCCATGCCGCCAAAGGCGCGACTGGCAAACCGCTTTCGAGCGTGGCGTCGGGGAATGCGGCGGCCAGTTGCTCGAAGCGGTCCGCGGCTTCATTTGTTTGCCCTGCACGAACCGCGGTCTGCGCCCACTCGAACTGGGCACAGGCCGCAAACTCCGCCGGAGGTTCGGAGGCGAGAAAATCCGCCCAGCTTCTCGACACGACGGCGGCGTCTCCATCGAGAGTGGCGCGTCGGGCGGATTCCCAGGCGGCGCGCGAGGGCTCCGACAATTCGGTGGGGTCGAGCGGTCGCGGTCGCGGGGGCGATTCCATCGGCCGCGGCCAGGCGAGTTCGAGTTGCGGCGTGATCTCGAAGACCGGGCGGTCGAGGTCGATTCCGGGACTGACGGTTGTCCGGTTTGTTGGCGGCGCCGGGTCGGACTCGAAGAGCATCCCGAAAACCCGGTCGGCGACTTCCCGGGCGAGCCGTCCTGCGCGCTCGCGGGCGGCCTGCTCGGCCAGCAGGCGGTCTTGACGGAGAGAGAGCAGGCCGAGCACGGTCAGGATCACCACGGGAAGGATGATGAGCGCCGCCTGCCAGACAAACGAGGCTCTGGGAGCGGATGGGCGCCGACCGGGCGTGCGCGCTTTGGCACCAGGAAGCATCTCAGCCAAGCTCATGGTTGTCGTCCCGTGGCATGATGTCCGACTTCACTGGCCTGCCTGGTCCTGGTGCGGATCAGCGAACCGTGGCGGGTGCGACGTGCTTGGCGGGAATGAGTTTCAGGTCGGCCAGGGCGGCGAGCTTGCGTTGCCGGTCATCGAAAGAGGCGAACGCGGTGCAACCGGCTTCCAAGGCCTCGGCCACGTGCAACAGGTCAAGGCTCCGACTTCCGATGCCGCCGGAGTGCTTGGCCGACAGCGCCTCCGCCCGGATGAAGACCGCCGCCAAGTCATAGTCGAGCCGGGCCAGCCTTCCCGCGTCCACATCCGCCCGGAAAGCCCGGACCGCCGCCGTTTCTTCGCCCGCCGTGATCTCTCCACGAAATCGCTTCAGGCGGATCGCGTTGGGTATGTCCAGAGCGTGAACATGGGAGAAGATCAGAGGTTCGCCCGCTGCCTCGATGATGGCAATGGCCGCGGGGGAATCGGCCTCGAACACGTAGCTCTTGACCATGATTCCGGTGTCAATGTAGGTCTCGGCGATCATGTATTCCCCCGGTCGTAGTCAATCACGGATTGCACATCACCGCTGGCCGGACCGCCAGGGAACATGCGGCGTAGCCGGGCCAGCCGGTCAATCGGCGGGTGCGGCACGCTTCTCCGCCGTGCCGGGACGAGCGTGGCAAAGGGGAGTCCTCGCTTCGTGATCGTGATGGCTTGCCCATCCTGAATCCACTTCGAGACGGTGGCGAACTTGTTCCGCAAATCGGCAACCGTGGCGGTTTTCATGATAGGTAAACTATCATGACGCGCCGGACCGTCAACGCCCTTTGCCTTCAGCCGGCGGCGGCCGGGCGCGGGCATTGGGGCTTGCGGTGAGGGCAGCCGAACGCGAGACTGCCGGCCGATGCGGCGCCCATGCGCCATGTCTGATGAACTCGATCATGCACGAGCCAAGCACCCTGCTATGAACACCGCCTCCTCCGTTCCGCGCCGCGCCTTTATCCAGAAGGCCGCCACCATCACGGCCATCGGCTTTGCCGCGCCGCATTTGGCCTCGGCGGCCGATCCGACGCCCTCGGCCAGGCCACGTCCAAACAGCCGGATTCACGTCGGTCTGATTGGCTGCGGCAACATGGGGCGCGTGAATCTGAGCAACTGCGCCGTGCATCCGGACGTGGTGGTGACCGCGGTTTGTGATGTGGACGAGAACCGACTCGAACCGGTTGTCGACCGGTTCAAGGGTTGCCGCGGGTACCGGGACTACCGCGAGATGCTCGAACGGAAGGATCTCGATGCGGTGATCATCGGCACGCTGCCGCACTGGCATGCGCTCCAGGCCATCGCCGCCTGCGAGGCGGGCAAGGACATTTACATTCAGAAACCGATGACCTTGCATCTGGCCGAAAGCCTTGCGGTCCGCAACGCCATCAGGAAACACGGGCGCATCAGCCAGGTGGGCACCCAGCACCACGCCCGGGAAGAGCATCACCGTGTCATTGAATACGTCCGGTCCGGGAACCTCGGACCGATCGGCGTGGCGCGTGCGTTCAACGTCATGAACCAGACGCCTCGCGGGATCGGGTCCGGGGGCCAACAGAACGTTCCGGAAGGGATGGACTGGGATCTGTGGTGCGGACCCGGGCCGCTTGTGCCTTACAACCGGTTGCTGGCGATGGACGCGTATCATCACTGTTCCTGGATGGATTTCAGCGGCGGTTGGACTCCCGGCAACGGGCCGCACATGCTCGATCTTCCGATCACGGCGCTGGACTTGGGTTACCCGCTGGTGACCAGCGCCTCCGGCGGTCGTTTCGTGGTGCGCGACGACGGCGACGCCTATGATCATCAGGAGGTGCTTTGGCGCTACCCCAACCTCACGCTCACCTGGATGATGTCGCTCACCAACAGTTATGGTTTTGATCTGCAGGGCGACCCCAAGCCGCGGACGCGCCTGGGCGTGTATTTCCATGGAGCCAACGGCACGTTCTACGCCGATTACCTCGGCGCCTCGACACTGGTGCCCGAGGGTGAAGCCTTGAAGGGCAAGCCCGTCCCGCCAATGTCCATCCCTCCTTCCCCCGGCCAGGAGCGCGAGTGGCTCGACTGCATCATGTCGCGTCAGCAGCCCAGTTGCAGCGTCTTCCACCACGTCAAGGTGGATGTTCCGATCGTGCTCAGCCTGCTCTCGCTGCAATTGGGCCGCTCGGTCCGCTTCGATCCGGAAGGCGAGCGCATCGTTGGCGACGACGAAGCGGCCCGTCGGGCGATTCCGGAATACCGCGCGCCCTGGAAGTTCCCAAGCGACTACCTGACGGCATGAACGCCTATGTCCTCAATGGATGAAATCTGCCCCGAACCCGTCGAACCATGAATGCTACGTCTCGCACCCTCGCTTTTGTCCTTCTGCTGTCGCCTCTTGCCGCCTCGAACGCCGGCGAACGGATGCCGCGCCCGGATGGCGACATTGACCTCATCGAACCGCTGGCGGGAACGCCATTTACAAGCTACCGGCGCGAACTCCGCAACCCGGGCGCCGCCGACCGCGAGGTCCGCATGGTCGAGTTCATTCGGGAAGTGCCCCTCGACGCGCCCGCCTCGGCGTATCGCACGCTTGGTGTAGACGGCTTGAAAGGGGCTGAAGCGCCCGCGGCGAGCTACTTGTTCCTGGGCGTGGCCCGTCCCGACGCCACCGACGGGGCGGTGGGGGGTTGGCTCACGCAGGAACGCGGCAGCGGCAGTGTCCACAGCCGCACCAACGCCTCGGGGCTCGTCATTACGGCCCGCCTCGAGTTCGGCCGGCTGCGTCTCAAGCCCGGCCAGAGGGTCGTCACCGACGCGTTTGTGCTGGGTCGGTTTGCCGACGCGCGGCGCGGACTCGAGGCCTACGCCGACGCCATTGCCCAAACGCACCGGATCACGCTGCCGCGGATTCCCAACGGCTACTGCACCTGGTATTCGCAGCCGCATGGCGGTGCGTCCGACGAAAAGGCGTTGGCCGAACTCGCCGCGTTCTGCGCGAAGGAGCTGACCCGATACGGATTCGACACGATTCTGGTGGACGACCAGTGGCAGGGGCCCGCCATCAGGAAGGGCGGGATCATCGGGAGCGGCCCCACGGGCAACTTCACCCGGCACGATCCCCAAGGCCCCTATCCGTCCGGCATGAAGGCCAACGCCGACCAACTCGCACGACACGGACTGCGTCCGGGGTTGTGGTTCACCCCCTTCTCGTGGGACCCGCGCGATCCGTTGTTCCGCGACCATCAGGACTGGTTCGTGAAGAAGACGGACGGTTCCTTGTACGAAGTGCTCTGGGCCGGTTGGTGCCTGGACATGACCCGGCCCGAGGCCCGCGCCTTTCTGTCGGACGCCATCCTCCGGATCACGCGGGACTGGGGGTACCGTTACCTGAAGCCGGACGCGATGTGGTGCGGCCTGGCGGCCAAATGCACCTACCCGGGCACGGCCTACGTGGACGACCAGTTCGGCGACGCCGTGTTTGGCGATCCTTACCAGACCAACCTCGAAGCGTATCGCGCCGGGCTTCGCACGCTGCGCGCCGCGGCGGGGCCGGACACCTACATCGCCGCGTGCAACGTGGCCCAGAACTTCCGCTCGATGGGAGGTTCCATCGGCCTGGTGGATGCGATGCGGATCGGTCCCGACACCGGCGCCGACTGGGGCGCGGTCCTGCCGAACTTTCATCTGGGCACCCGCCTCTACTTCCTCCACAACCGCGTCTGGCACAACGATCCCGATTGCCTGATGGTCCGCGCGCCGTTGACCCTGACCCAGGCCCGCTCCTTCGCGTCGTGGATCGCCGTTTCCGGTTCGCTCAATCTGGTCAGCGAATGGCTGCCCGGGCTGCCCGCCGACCGCATCGACTGCATCAAGCGCTCGATGCCAAACACCGGCCTGGCAGCCCGTCCGCTCGACCTGTTCGAGAACATGCCCGCCCGGGTCTGGCATCTGACCGACGGACAACGCCACGTGGTGGGCCTCTTCAACTGGGACGCCGGCAAGCCCATCACCGCCCGCGTGAAACTCGAACAACTCGGCCTCGAAACCGCCGGCGCGCGATTCGTCGGCGTGGACTACTGGAGCGGCGGGCCGGTCCCCATCGACGGCGCTGCCCTCTCGGTCGAACTCCCGCCCTCGGGCTGCGGCATTGTCGCGCTCGCCCCGCTCCGCGACCGTCCCCAACTCCTCGGCACCTCCCGTCACATCGCCCAGTGCTTCGTCGATGTGGGAGCGGACCAATGGACCCGCCCGGTTCTCTCGGGGACATGCAAGGTGGTGGGGGGCGACCCGACGGAACTGCGCATTGCCCTGGCCTCGACGCGCGGTGCGTGGAAACCAGTGGCCGCGGACGTCGCCTCAGCCGACCGCGAAGCCGGTGCGACGGCGTCCCTGAAGGAGGATGGTGGGCTGGTCCGCGTCACCCTGGGTGCTCCTGCGAATCGCGAAGTCCGGTGGTCGGTGCGTTTCGCCGACGAACCTGTCGCTTCCCGCGACACACAAACTCAGAAGGAACGCCGCGTGAGGGCACGCGGCCTACAAAGCCCTGTGGGCTGGGTCCCCTGACCCGGCGTTGTTGATTCATGCCGCTCAGTCCAGTTCGCACACTCCATGAACACACCCGCGCTCCTCACCGTGGCGCTGGCGGTCGCCGCCTCTGTCCTGTGCCTCGGCGCGCCGCATTCGCTCGATGCCTGCAACGTCGTCTGGTCCACCCCGAGCACGAACGCGTCCGGCTCGATGCCGTTGGGCAACGGCGACCTCGCGCTCAACCTCTGGGTCGAGGCGGACGGCGACCTGCTTTTCTACATCAGCAAGTCCGACGCCCGTGATCACAAGGACGAACTGCTCAAGCTGGGCCGCGTCCGCGTCCATCTCGAACCGAATCCCTTCCGCCAGGGCGCGCCCTTCCATCAGGAACTCAAGCTGCGCACAGGCGAGATCGCCATCCGCGCCGGCGAAGCGGATGCGCCGGTCGGTGTCCGGGTGTGGGTCGATGCCCACCGCCCGGTCGTCCATGTCGAGTTGGCCGGCCGACGCCCATTTGCATTGCGCACAGAACTTGAGGTATGGCGCGCCGCGGAAAGGGTGTTGAGCGCCGCGGAAGCCTCCGGCGCCGATCAGTTCGCCGCGGACGAACCGCACCGGGTCTACCCGGACACCGTGCTCGGCGAACCCGGCGACGCCATCGTCTGGTATCATCGCAACGAGCGCTCGATCTGGCCGGCGACGCTCGAGCATCAAGACCTCGAAAGCCTGATCCCGCAATTCACCGACCCTCTGCTCGGGCGCACCTTCGGCGGCGTCCTGCGCGGGACCGGCCTAGTCAAAACAGGCGCAACCACCCTGCAGTCCGAACGGCCTGGACGGCGCTTCGCCATTTCGATTGTCGCCCTGACCGCGCAAACGGACTCGGCCGACGCCTGGACACGGCAACTCGACGAAACCGTCGCGCGCGCGGAGGCGGTGTCGCTGGACAAGGCCCGCGCCGAACACGCCGATTGGTGGGCCGCGTTCTGGGAGCGCAGTTGGATTCGGGTGACCGGTTCGCGCGACGCGCACCGTGCGGGCGGTCCGGCGGGAACGGCTGTCGCGCGGCAGCTCGAGCGCAACGAGCTTCCGTTGCGTCTCGGCGCCGACAGCGAAGGTGCGAATCGGTTCCAGGGGGAGATCGCGCGGGCGACCGTCTTCAGGCGCGCCTTGACGGCTGACGAGGTGCGGCGCCTGGCCGAGTCCCCGTCGGTTTGCGCATCCGACCTGACCGGGTGCGTCGCCGAATGGGAGGGCTGCCCGCCAACCGAAGGAGTGCTGCCGAGTCGGGGACCCGCTCCATTGCCGATGCGTGTCGTCGGCTCCCTGGAAACAGTCGCCGCCTCCGACTCAGCGGGCTCACCGGCGCTGCGCTTCTCCGGCCAGGGCTTTCTCGAAGCCGCCCACGGCCCCGGGCTCGATCTCGTCGATGCCGTCACCCTCGCCGCGTGGGTGCGGCCCGAGGCATTGCCTGGCGGGGGGGCGCGGATCCTCGACAAATCGCAGGCCGGGACGTCAAACGGGTACCTCCTCGACACTCACCCCGGCAACTCGCTGCGGTTGATCGTCGCCGACGGGGCGCTGGCTTACGACGCCAAGCTGCCCACGAACCGCTGGTCGCACGTGGCCGGTATCTTTGATGCGCGCACCGGCGAGAAGAGACTCTATCTCGATGGCCAGATGGTCGCCTCGGGTCAGACCCAGCCGCCGGCGGCGCCGGAGCATGAGACCGTGACGCGCGGCTACACCCTCCAGCGCTTCCTCCAGGCCTGTGCCGGACGCGGCGCGTTGCCGATCAAGTTCAACGGCTCGCTCTTCACCGTCGAGGTGCCGGGCCAGTTCGACCCCGACTACCGTCAGTGGGGTGGATGTTACTGGTTCCAGAATACCCGCCTCCTCTACTGGCCCATGCTGGCCAGCGGCGACTTCGATCTGCTGCAACCGCTCTTCAGGATGTACCGGGACGCCCTCCCGCTGGCCCGCGCGCGCACACGGGTCTATCACCAGCACGACGGCGCTTTCTTTCCGGAGACGATGCACTTCTGGGGCGTCTATCACAACGGGGGCATGGGCTACGGCTGGAATCGCGCCGACCTGCCGCTCGGCGTCACCGAGAACCGCTACATCCGTTACCACTGGTCCAGCGGGTTGGAACTGCTCGCCCTGATGCTCGATTACCACGCGTTCACGGGGGATGACGAGTTCCTGCGCCACACGCTGCTCGATCACGCCGAGGCCGTGATTGGATTTTACGACCGCCATTATCCGCGCGATGCGGGTGGCCGCCTGTGGCTCAAGCCCTCCCAGGCCCTGGAGACATGGTGGGAATGCGAAAACCCGACACCCGAGATCGCCGGTCTGCACGTGACGCTTGATCGGCTGCTGAGCCTCCCCTCCGAGGTCGTGGGAACGTCCCGCCGCACCGCCTGGCAATCGCTCCGGGCCGCGCTGCCGCCCATTCCCCGACGGCAGCTTGACGATCAGGACCTGATCGCGCCGGCCCAGACGTTCGCCGTGCGGTCGAACATGGAGAATCCCGAGCTTTACGCCATCTTCCCATTCCGCGCGTTCGGATTGGGCAAGCCCGAACTCGAAGTGGCCCGGCGCACCTTCGCCGCCCGCCTGTTCAAGGGCAACCGCGGGTGGCAGCAGGACGAGACCCAGGCGGCGTACCTGGGCTTGACCGGGGAAGCGCGGCGGATGCTCGTCAATCGCCTCGCCACCAAACATGACGGCAGCCGCTTTCCCGCCTTCTGGGGACCCAACTTCGACTGGATTCCCGACCAGGATCACGGGGCGAACGGGCTGATGGCGCTCCAGACCATGCTGCTCCAATGCGAAGGACGGCGCATTCTGCTCTTGCCGGCCTGGCCCGAGGACTGGGATGTCGCCTTCAAACTCCACGCCCCGTTCCAGACCACCGTCGAAGGCGTCTATCGCCAGGGCCGCCTGGAACGTCTGAAAATCACCCCCTCCTCCCGCGCCAACGATGTCGTCAGCGTCTGGCCCCGATAGGGTGTCGGTCGCCGCGCTCACGTGAGCGCGGAGAGGCCGTGGGCCAAGGCTCCGATCGCATCTGGAAGCGATGGTTTCAACGGGGCCGCGCTGACGTGCCGAACGAGACCAATCACCGGAAAGGGGTCCCGTGGGCCAGGACGCACCCCTCGCAGTGGCACGGTGTCACGCCGCTGGATCGTTGATTCGGCAAGAAAAGGGATCAAGTTGGCATCCGCCCCTTCGCGAGTTCGTGAATGAACAGCCCGCACTTGCCGCCCGCCTTGGCGGTGAACACCGCCGCGTTCCACCACATTTCCTACCGTCCGTTGCTGACTCTGCGGGGTTTCTCTACGGCCTGTCTCTGCTACTTCTAGTCTGTAGCTATAAAGTCATCATTCCGGCATAAAGCCGACATGCCACGTCAGAATTCTGCCAGCATTGTGGCCGCAAATGTGAAGCGGCTCAGGCTCCAGAGGAAATGGTCGCAGGAGGTCTGCGCTGAAGAATGCGACTTGCACCGGACATACATCGGTGCCGTGGAACGCGGTGAGCGGAACATCACTCTCGCCACGCTCGATACCATCGCATCTGCTTTTGGTGTCTCACCCGTGGCCTTGCTGACCAAGGAGTGACACGTGATGCCAGATTGCTCGTCCGTCGTCGGTAGTAGCGGTTGCATCGCCAGGTCTGGCAAGAGCATCTACGATGCACTGCATGACACGCCTGATTTCTTCCTCGCGGGCGGCGACTTGGAAGCGGTTCTGCGCGTTGGGTTGGCCGGACTGGACTTGAACTACCCGCTGCGCACGCGCTCCAAGGTCTTGAAATCCAGGATCTGCGAGATTCTTGGGTATCCAGTCCCACAGTCCTTCCGGAAGTCCAAACCGCGATTTCCCGGACAGGACTTTGACACTTACGTTCAGAAGTCCAACAACCTGCAAATCTGGAATGAGGAAGTCGTGCCGACACGGCGGTATGTCATCATCCGGCTGGATGAGGTCTCGAAGGTCGTGGGCGTCCGAGTCGTAACGGGTGAAATGTTGGCGAAGCTGGACACCACGGGAACGCTGACACGGAAGTACCAAGCCAAGAGCCGCGCTCCGATCACGGAATCGGTGTTGGTTTCACGATCGGATGCGTATTCCGTTCAAGACGCAATTGCGGCGTTGCCCAATCGCAAATTGAAGTTGCCCCGGCGCACCAATCGACACTCTGAGGTGGACTTCAACGTGTTCCTTCCTGCTGAAGCCCTTTACAGGCAGTTGCTGAGGCTGGTGGGCACGCGACTGTCAGATCCCGGTCTTGACCAAGAGCGCAACCGGGGAGCCGCGTTGCACCGGGCGGTGTGCGCGACGCTTGGCATGGCGGAATCCGCAGACAGCGGCAGTTTCCCGGACGTGCTGGAACAGTTGACGGAAGTGAAACTGCAAACAGCCACGACAATCGACCTGGGTTTGGTGTCGCCGGATGACGCGACACCGCTGGAGTGGTTTTCGCGGGTGCGGCATTGCGACATTCGTTACGCAGTGTTCTACGGAAGGTCCGTTGGAGACGAAGTGGAAATCGAACACCTGGTGTTGGCTCGCGGTGCTGACTTCTTCTCGTTCTTCCAGCGGTTTGAGGGCAAGGTGGTCAATGCGAAGCTCCAGATTCCGCTACCGCGCGACTTCTTTGGATAGTCCAAATGCTTCCCACACCAGCGCATCGAGATCTCGCTCAAGCCTCGCCAATTCCAACGAGTTCTCGCGCCTTGCTGCCGCAAGGACCGAAGGCATGAAATCGACGACACCCTGCGCGCGGGTCATCTTCGGCAAGGGGAAGCGGCTCACGTATTGGCTCATGAACCGCCGGCGACCCGAGTAAAGCTTGTTGTGGAAAACTGTGTCGTAAAATGTGAGCGCGAACGAGGAATTCGCCACGGCGAGCATGAGCATGAGCCACGACCAGTCCTTGCCCGGCAGGAGTTTGGTCCAGTAGCAATCTCCGTTCACGATCCAGCCCGGGTCAGCAAGGAAGAACTTGTTTGATTCACTGATGTCGGGGAATGCGAGTTTGGGGTGAGTCCAATCGCTGGGCCGGTGTGGGACCCAGACCTCATACCACCGCCGACCTGCCCCCGTGACGTAACTTCTGCTTTCCAGGCGTTCCCGGTGCTTGAGCAGATAGGCGCGGGCGCAGGGATAGTCTGCCAAGTCAACCGGTTGGCGCTCGGTGGCATTGCGGACGTAGGGGTAAAGCACCTGCCTGGCGCGGACGGTGTTCTCTGGCAAATGCCAGCGCGTGGCGAGGTGATGCGTGACCAGTGGCCGGAGTAGTTCGGGCTCGGGGCGTTGGGAACTCGGCAACGACTCCCAGTCATCACGGACAAAGACGGAATCCGCGGTGGTCTTGATGCCGACGCAGATTCTTGCCACATCAGCGAACACACACGCTGAATTGGCTTTCACCTGCGCCAGCCACGCATCTACCCCGCGACTGTGCATGGCCCACGGCGTTCTGCTGTCTGCCGCAATTCGCAGCTTCCCTGTCTCAACCCGAAAACGCGTTCCTCCAGCCTGAACGAGCCCCGAATACGTCCCATCGAGGACATCGAGAATCGAGAGTTCCTCCCTGCCGTCCGGAGCACCGGATTGCGGTGACTCGTAAACACGGATGAACTCGCAATTCTGCGGGCCAGCACTGCTCGTGCGTTCAGCGACGACGATCGCCGGCAATACCGCCGCATCGAAGAGCTTGGTGTCGCCGAGGTCAACCAAACGACGAAGTCTGAATTGGCTGGCGAGCCAGTCCCGCATCGAGTAACCCGACTGGACCGTGAGAAATCGGTTGGATGTGAGAAGGCCAAGGATTCCACCCTCCCGAAGGAGCAACGTCATCGCCTTGACGAAGGCGTGATACAGGTCCACACGCCCGGTCAGGTCGAACCGCGCCGCAAGTTCGCGGGCCGAAACTGAACCCAGAATCTGAGTGCGAACGTACGGGGGATTGGAGATGGCCGCATCAAACAGAATCTGCTCGCGCCGTACGGGCGGCCGCAGGAAGTCCATTTGTGACGCACCCTCGATGCGGTCCACATGCGACAGAAAGTCTTCCGCGTGCAGGTCAACAGAGGCGACGCCAGAATCTTCGAGCAGGCTGCGGGTGCGCGCCAAAGCGTTTTCATCCATGTCAAAACCCGTCAGGCGAAGACGTGCTCTCCATGTGTGCGGAGCGGCATCGACAATGGCCTTGAGCAATTCTCCTTCGCCGCAAGCCGGATCGAGGACCGCAATCTCACCGATTGGCGTCCTGCCCGCTATCAGGCCCTTCATGACTTGCTCGGCCAAGTATGCCGCCAGCAAGGGAGGAGTGTAGTGAATGCCGTTAGCCTTCCTTCGCGCCTCATCCGTCGCAAGCGCCAAGGCGGAATCCCCTCCCTTCCGACGCGCGGTCAGAGTCGAGGTGCGGTTGAGTCGGGCCGTCGCTCGCATGTGCTCCTTCTAGTCGTCACTGAAGGCTTCTGTCAACTCCGTCAACTCAACTTGCAGGGCAACAGTCCGGCGCGTGCCGGTTGGCCGGGTTGCAAAACGAGTTTCTCGCCCTCGATGGCAAAGAAACCTCGTCTCCAGGCTGGAGGTGCAGGGCCTTGCGGAACCGGTAGGCTGTAACCGAGCGACAGCAGCGCGTTGACGGGATCGGTCGGCGGACGCCGGTTCCGGTGCTCGAAGTTAAATCTCAACTGACCATCCCAGGGATCACGCGCGTCGGCCAGTTCATCGGCGACCTTGAGCATCCCGTTGAACTCGGCGAAGTAGGCGGCGGCGGCGGCGCCTTCGAGGCCGAGGAGTTCCTCGCGGCTGGTGGCCGTCAGCGCTTTGTCCGCGAGGTGCTTGAGTTGGGTGACCACGCTGGGAGGCGGTTCGAGGTGATTCCGCATGAGCATCGTGCGGTGATTGCGGATCTTGCCGTGGACGAACTGGCGGCTCAGTTCGAGCGCGAAGGCGTCGTCGCGGACCCGACGGAACTGCTCGATGCGCAGGAAGACGTTCTTCAACTCGTGCCCGCGGGTGATGCCGTAGAACCAGCCGCCCATCGAGAAGTACGTAACTCCCTCGGAACAGGTGTAGCCGTTGTCGCGGAGGATCAGCGCTTGCACCCCAAGCTGCATCTTGTCGGCATCCCACAGCTCGTTGCCATCGGCACCTTCCCTGGGCGCTCCCGCCTTGTAGTCCACCGGGCAGACTTCGAGCGCGCGGAAGAGGTCGTCACCTCCCGTGCGGGCCTCGATCAGGTCCATCTTCGCCGTGGCGCCCAGGCGGGCCGAGCCCATCTGCACCGAGCGGGAATGAATGACGTCGTCGGTTGATGGTTCGTGGTTGATGGTTGATGGTTCGCCGGTGTCGGCGGTCGCGGTCGCCGGTGCCGCGCTTTCCGCGCCTTGGCCTTTGCATGTTGAGCGTTGGACGTTGGACGTTGAGCGTTCGTCCTTGGACGCGCCAGTCGCCGCCGGCGGCAGGGCGCCGTTGCCTTTGTCCACCCGCCGATGCAGTCCCTTGCCGCGCAGGGTGTCCGCACTCTCGACGAACACGCCTTCGACAAACTTGTAGTAGAACAGCCGCGGACAATAGACGAACCCGTTGAGCATGCGGGCGGGGATCACGTCGGCCGGCGTCCTCGCGTCCGATCGCGCGGAGTGGCGAGTCGGGGGCGAAGCGTTGGCGTCGGTGCCCGCCGGCTCTTGTACCGTCCGATTGGCCGCGGCGCTCCCACTCGCTCGGGCTGGCGGATAAACCTGCCGCATGACTTCGACCACCCGCTCCCGGATTTCCTCGGGCGTGGGCAGGGCTGGCAGGCGTTCCCGCGCGGTGTCGGCTGCGTCACGGGCGGCAGGCGGGCCTGGTGGCGCTGCCTCGGACATGGATTGCGTCGGCTGATTCCCAGGGGCGCATGATGCGCCTCGATTGCGCGCGCCGCTTCGATTGTCCCAAACCGATTTCCCGGCGGGCGGTTCGCTTTGCCGTTGGGGCATGATTGGGAGATTATTCGACTGCCGCGAAGATCTCACGAAAAAAGTTGCTGTGCATACGGTTCCTCACGAAGCGCGCCAAATTACCGGATCAGATTTACTCCCCGGATGAAATCCGTGGCAAATGAGTCAAGAGACCTGTCGGTTTGGCGACGCGGCGCGTTGACTTGGGATTGCCTCTCTTTATAGTGCGGACATGGCCGCCACCGGGAAGTCATGTGCAATCGGGCGTTTTGTGGCGTTCCTGGCCCAACGCGGGCTTCGACTCACCGCCCAGCGCCGCGCGATTCTCGATGCGGTGTTCGGGACGCATCAGCACTTTACAGCCGATGAGTTGCTGGTTTGGGCGCGGGCGTTGGATCGGTCGGTGTCGCGGGCGACGGTGTATCGGACGCTGCCCTTGTTGACCGGGAGCGGGCTGGTGCGGGCGCTGGATCTGGGGAAGAACCGCCAGGTGTTCGATCCCAACTACGCGGATCATCCGAATCACAACCATCTCATCTGCGAGAACTGCGATCGGATCATCGAGTTCGAGAGCGAGGAGATCGCCCGGCTGGCCGAGGACATTGGCCGGAAACTGGGGTTTGCGGTGACCGGTCAGAAGCTTCACCTGACCGGGGCGTGTGTCGAGTTCGAGGCTCGGGGCACATGCGCGCACAAAGGGCGGCGGCGCGCCCGCTCGGGTTGAGAGGTCCATGACTGGTCTCATCTCGCCGCAGTTGATCGAGCAGATCCGCGCCGCCAGCGACATCGTCGATGTGGTGGGCGGGTATCTGCCGCTGAAGCGGGCCGGGGCGAATTTCGTGGCTCTCTGTCCGTTTCACCGTGAGAAGACGCCGAGTTTTCACGTCAACCCGCAGCGGCAGATCTTTCATTGTTTCGGCTGCCAGAAGGGGGGGGACGTATTCACGTTTGTGCGCGAATACGAGAGTTTGAGCTTCATCGAGGCTGTGCGCCGGCTGGCGGAGCGGGCGCGGATACCGATCGAGTTCGAGCAGGAGCCCGGCGAGCGCCAGAGGCGGTTTCGCAAGGACACCCTGCTCGAGATGCACGAGCAGATCACCCAGCGCTGGCAGGCGGTTCTCAACAACGACGCCGCCGGCCAGGTCGCGCGGGATTACCTGATTCGGCGCCGTGTGACGGCCGAGGCCGTCCGGCTCTTCCGGCTCGGGTACGCTCCGGACGCCTGGGATGACACCGTCAACTGGGCGAAGAGCAAGGGTTACGATCCGGCGATCGTCGAGGAGGCGGGCCTGATCACCCGCAAACCGGGCGAGGGAGGGACGTTCGGACGGCATTACGACCGGTTCCGCGGGCGGTTGATGTTCCCGATTTGCGACGAACAGGGGCGGGTGATTGCGTTCAGCGGACGCATCTTGAGCGGGGATGAGAAGACGGCGAAGTACGTCAACTCCCCCGAGACGCCGATCTTCACCAAGGGACGGGTGCTCTTTGGGCTCGACAAATCGAAGCGGGCGATTCTGGACGCCGGGCGGGTCATCGTCTGCGAGGGGCAGTTGGATCTGATGGCCTGCTACATGGCCGGGGTGCAAAACGTCGTGGCGCCTCAGGGCACGGCCCTGACCGGCGACCACTGCCACGTTCTCAAGCGGTATGTCGACGAAGCCGTGCTGTGCTTCGATTCGGACGTTGCCGGGCAGAACGCGGCGTTGCGGGCGTTGGACGATTTGCTGCAGTCAGGCCTGGCCATCCGTGTCGCCACTATCCCCGCCCCTCACGATCCGGACAGCTTCATCAGAGATCGGGGGGCCGAGGCGTTCCGGAACCTGATCGAGAACGCCCAGGGTTTTTTCGATTACCTGCTCGACCGCCTGGTGGGAACCAATGACGGGGCCACGGACCGCGGCCGCATGGCGATCGTGCGCGGCATGGCCGAGAACCTCCACAAGACCGGCAACGCGGTGCTCGTCGACACCTATGCTCAAAAGACCGCGCAGCGCCTTGGCGTCAGCATCGAGGCGGTGCGGGCCGAATTCCGGAAGGGTCCCAGACCCTTGCCCGCCCGACGCGAGACAAACGACGCGTCGCCATCGTCCGAGCCGGCGGCGGCGCGTCCGGCTCCGCAGGAATTGTGGCTGCTCCGGCTGCTTTTGGGCAACGACGCTTTGGTCCCGCTGGCGGCCGATCGCCTGGACTTGAACTGGTTGCAGCACGCCGCGGTGCGCGACCTGATCAGCCGCCGTCTCGAGGCGGAGGCGGGCGGGACGTGGCGCGGAGTGGCTGTCTTTCTCGGCCAATTCGAGGATGCGCGGAGTCGGCAGCTCATCACCGAGGCGGTGTCTGAAACCCTTGGAATGGCGGATCCGGAGAGGCTTTTGCAGGACGTGATGAGGCGGTTGCGGGACACGGCCCTGGACCGGGAGATCGTGCAGGTGAACCGGCAGATCGCGGACAGCGCGCTCAGCGATGCCCAGCGGCTCGAGTTGTTGCGCCGCAAGCAGGGGTTGGTGGCCGCGAAACGCGCACCGCTCCGGCCCGCATGAGACTCGTCTTGAGGCCGATCAGGGAATGACAACGTCCTGCACGCGTCTCGCGTGCCCGCACGTCTCCGGGAGTCTTCCTCAGGATTCGGTTCAGCGCGCGACGCGGCGGCGGAAGACGAGTGTCAGGCCGCCCAGGAGGACAAGGGCGAAGGTGCTCGGTTCGGGGATTGCGAAGAGGAACTGGTCAGGCGTCAACGCGCCGTCCGAGAGGCGCACTTCGTCGATAAACCCGTAAGCGCGGTCGCCATGGCCGCCGTTGTACATGCCACGACCCACCGTGAAATCGCCCGCGGTCCAGTCGCCGCCGCTGCCCAGACCGGCCGTGAAGGCCGTGTTTGCGCTGCCCTGGGCGGTCAAATCGGTCTGGGCGACCAGGTGATAGCCTGTGCCGGTCGCGATTTCGTTGAGATAGAGAGAGAGTGTTTCGCCGTCGCTCACGCCCGCCAGGCTGTACCATTTGCCCGTGAGGCCATCGGGATCCGTGCTCCAATCGAATCCCTGCACCGCATTCGGGGCGGACACGGCGGTGTACTGAAAGCCCGTCACATCCTGGAAGGTGATGGCGACGTTGTTGTCGGGTTGGATCTGGAAATAGAGGGCCGATGCGAGCGCATCGGCACCCGGCTGTGTGCCGGCCCCGAGGCTGTCGCGGCCGACGATTGTCCGCCAACCGCCGGTTTCAGGCTTGAACGACGCCTCGATTGTGAACGCCGAGGGCGTCCAGGTCCGGAGGGTGTTGTTCCACATTCCCGGGTAGCCGCCGGTATTCTTGACACTGAAATTGTTCTCGAGGCCCGCGGGCGGGACGATGGGGGCGGCCACATCGGCCTTGTAAGCGTAACCCGCCCAACCCTCCCCGGTCCAGACCGACAGGGCGTTGCCGTTGCCGGAGGCATCGGCGACATCTGCCGACCAAACCCCGCTGGTGCCGGAGACATGGGTCATTTGCGCGTCGGCCGGGCCTTCCTCGAATCGCCAGTGGGCGACTGTGGCCGCCTCGGCCAGCGGGGTGCAAGCGATTAGGGCTGCGGCGGTTGTGAGGATGGACGTCGCAGGCAGAATCCGTTGGTGAAGTGTCATGGCGTTCATGGATCGAGTCAGTCCCTGCCCCAGTGGCTGAGCTGCACTCTGTGCGTCGGCGAGCTGGGCCGTCAACTCAAAACACCGCTCAAAACACCGTCAAAACACCGTCAAAACACCGTGAGTTTTCCGCGCCGGTCAGTGTATCTGGATGCTGTTGGTAGGAATCGGATCTGCGCCGCGTGAGGGCACGCGGCCTACAGAATGGACATCCTCAGCTTGTAGGCCGGGTCCCCTGACCCGGCGCCTGCACCGATGTCTGTCCTTGCGCCGCGTGGGGGCACGCGGCCTACAGCGGGAGTCTCCATTCGTTGTAGGCCCGGTGCCCTCACCGGGCGACAGAACTCCGACAACAACCAGACGCACCGTTCCGCGGTTTGCGGGGTGCGGAGCGGGCTGTTCCCGGGTGGCTGGCGGGTGGGCAAACCAAAAAAAGATGCTTTTTAAACAAATCCCGGTTAGCACCGGGCCAGAGGGGGGGCTAGAGGAATGAACGCATCTTATCAGGATGGCGGCGATGCAGGCGTCGAGGGCGAACCGAGGCGTTCTGGCGGCTGGGGGAAGACGGGCCTGATTGGCTGATGGGAAGGCGGGTTTTTTATGGAGATGACGCGCACAATCAAGTACGAGGCGGACCGGGTCAAAGGCTTCGGCGAGGAAGTCATGAGCGTGCCTGGGTGCGAGGAGTTGAAGGACTGCATCCAGTGCGGCACCTGTTCGGGGGTGTGCCCTTTGAGCATATACATGGATTTCACGCCGCGGCAGGTGATGGAGATGACGCGGTTCGACTTCAAGAACGAGGTTCTGGGGAGCAAGACCATCTGGCTGTGCGCCTCGTGTTACGCCTGCACCGTCGAGTGTCCGCGGCAGATCAAGATCACGGACATCATGTACGAGCTCAAGCAGCGGGCCATCAAGGAGAAGGTTTATCCGCGCGGTCTGCCGACTCCGGTGTTGGCGCAGGAGTTTACGAAGATGGTGCACGACTACGGGCGGGTGAACGAGATCCTGCTGGCCACCAAGATGTACATGAAGACCAATCCTTTCGCCGCCATGGGGATGGCTCCCCTGGGCTTGGGCATGATCAAGACAGGGCGGTTCTCGATGATCCAGGAGAAGATCCGGGGCCGGGCTGACCTGGCGCGGATGCTCGAGACGGTGGACGAAGGAAAGTGAAAGGCCGACGCATGAAGTACTCGTATTATCCTGGCTGCTCGCTGAAGGGACAAGGACGGGCCTACGAGGAGTCGCTCCTGCCCGTGATGCGGCACCTCGGCATCGAACTCGAAGAGTTGCCGGATTGGAACTGCTGCGGGGCGACGGCCTACATGGCGGTCGACGAAGGCAAGGCATGCGTGGCGGCTTCCCGGAATCTGGCGATTGCGGAGAAAGCGGGCTTGCAGCAGGTGCTGGCGCCGTGCAGCGCGTGTTACCTGGTGCTCAACAAGACCCAGCACCTCATCCACGACTACCCGCACATCAAGTCCACGGTCGATCGCGCGATGGCGTCCGTGAATCTCAAGTACTCGACCGACATCCCGGTGCGGCATCCGCTGGACGTGCTGATCAGCGACGTGGGGATGGATGCGATCAAGCAGAAGGTGACGCATCCGCTCAAGGGCCTGAAAGTGGCGCCTTATTACGGGTGCCAGATCGTTCGTCCGTATGCGACGTTCGACGACCAGTTCAATCCGACCTCGATGGACCGCATCCTCGAAGCGCTGGGCGCGACGGTGGTCCAGTTCCCGCTCAAGACCAAGTGCTGCGGCGGGAGCCTGACCGGCACGCTGCCCGAGGCGGGGCTGCGGCTCTCCTACATCATTTTGAAGGAAGCCATCAAGCGCGGCGCGGATGTGATCGCCACGGTGTGTCCCCTCTGCCTGTTCAATCTGGACTCGTTCCACGGCAAGATCGCCGCGAAGTGGGAATCCACCCGGATCCCGACTGTGTACTTCAGCCAGCTCATGGGTTTGGCCTTTGGCATGACGGCCAAACAGATGGGGCTGCAACGCGGTTTGGTGCCGATGAAACCGCTGGCGTCGGCGCCGGCCTGTTGTGCCGCGCGGACCGCGGCGGCGGCGAGTTGAGCCGCCCGAAGCGATTTCTCGAACCGAAAGAAGACCGACATGCAAAGCACGAAGGAAAACACCAGGATCGGTTTCTACGTTTGCCATTGCGGGCACAACATCGCCGCGATGGTGGATTGCGCCGATGTCGCCAAGTACGTCAAGGGGCTTCCCAACGTGGTGCTTTCGCGCGACTACAAGTACATGTGCTCCGATCCCGGCCAGGAACTGATCCAGAAGGACATCCGGGAGTACAACTTGAACCGCGTGGTGGTGGCGTCCTGCTCGCCTCTGCTTCACGAGCACACCTTCCGCAGCGCGACGGCGGCCGGCGGCCTGAACCCGTACTATTTTCACATGGTCAACATCCGGGAACACGATTCCTGGGTGCACACCGATCGCGGGGAAGCGACCGCGAAGGCCAAGGCGCTGGCCCATGCGGCGATCGACCGGGTGGCATTCCACAAGGCGCTCGAGACCAAGACGGTCAAGATCAACCCCGATGCCTTGGTGGTCGGCGGCGGGATCGCGGGCATTCATGCGGCGATGACGCTGGCCAATGCGGGCAAGAAGGTGTACCTGGTGGAACGGGAGCCGTCGATCGGCGGGCACATGGCCAAGTTCGACAAGACGTTTCCGACGCTTGATTGCGCCGCGTGCATTCTGACGCCGAAGATGTCCGAGGTGGGGGCGCATCCGAACATCACCCTGTGGAGCTACTCGGAGGTGGCGCAGGTGGACGGCTACGTGGGCAACTACAAGGTGCGGGTGAAGCGCAAGCCCCGTTACATCAGCGAGGAGCGGTGCATCGGGTGCATGGATTGCATCTCGCAGTGCGTTTTCAAGGAGCCGAAGTTCGAGGACGAGTTCAACGAGGGCCTGGGCAAGCGCAAGCCGGTCTACATCCCTTTCCCGCAGGCGACGCCCCAGATCGTCGTGATCGATCCCAACGTCTGCCTGAACTTCAAACGGGCCAAGGGCCCGGACGGCACGCCGATCGTCTCGGACAAGTGCAAGAAGACGTGCGTCGAGGCGTGCGGCGACAAGAACGCGATCGATTTCACGCAGAAAGAGGAGATCAAGGAAATCGAGGTCGGCACGATCATCGTGGCCACGGGCTTCAAGACGTTCGATTCCAAGCGCATCCCGGGGTACGGATACGGCATCTACAAGAACGTGTACACGGCGCTCGAGATCGAGCGGCTGGTCAACGCGTCGGGGCCGACCGGCGGCGAGGTGATCCTGCGGGAGGGCAAGAATCCCGACGGCTCGCCCAAGCATCCGAAGAGCATCGGCATCATCCATTGCGTCGGCTCGCGCGACAAGAAGACCAACATCTGGTGCTCGCGGGTGTGCTGCATGTACTCGATGAAGCTGGCGCATTTGCTCAAGGAGCACACCGACGCCGAGGTTTACAACTTCTACATTGACATTCGGGCGCCGGGCAAAGGCTACGAGGAGTTCTACAACAAGCTGCTGGACGAGGGTGTGCACTTCATCCGGGGACGCGTGGGCGAGGTGACCGACTGGGCCATGACGCCCGAGGAGGAGGGCAAGCTTGTGATCCGCGTCGAGGACACGCTGGCCGGCTACGTGCGGCGCATCCCGGTCGACATGGTGGTGTTGTCCAGCGGTCTCGAGCCGCAGGCCGACGCCCAGGATGTGAGGCGTCTGTTCAACATGAGCTGCGGCACCGAGGGGTTCTTCCTCGAACGCCACCCGAAGCTCGCCCCGGTCAACACGTTCACCGACGGCATCTTCATCGCCGGGGCGTGTCAGGGGCCGCGGGACATTCCGGACACCGTGGCGCAGGCGGGCGCGGCGGCGGCGGAGGCGCTTGTGTTGATCGACAAGGGCTATGTCGAGCAGGAGCCGAACACCGCGTTCATTCTCGACGAGGAATGCTCGGGCTGCAAATCGTGCGTTCCGCTCTGTCCGTACTCGGCGATTCTGTACGACGAAACGCGGAAGAAGGCGCACATCAACGAGGCGTTGTGCAAGGGCTGCGGCACATGTGTCGGGGCCTGCCCGTCCGGTTCGATTGTGCAGAACCTGTTCGAGGACGAGCAGATTTTCAGCGAGATTCAAGGAGTACTGGCTTATGACTAAGGAATGGCGACCGCGCATTGTGGCGTTTTTCTGCAATTGGTGCACCTACACGGCGGCCGATCTGGCCGGGGTGTCGCGCATGAAGTACGCTTCGAATGTCCGCGTGATCCGGCTGATGTGTTCGGGGCGGGTCGACCCGCAGTTTGTCCTGGACGCGCTGACGCGCGGGGCGGACGGCGTGCTGATCGGCGGGTGTCATCCCGGGGACTGCCACTACGCCGAGGGGAACTACAAGATGTTGCGTCGGTTCCAACTGCTCAAGCGCCTGCTCCGGGACATGGGGATCGAGGAGGAACGGGTGCGTCTCGAGTGGATTTCGGCCGCCGAAGGCGACAAGGTCAAGGCGGTCATCAACGAAATGACCGAGCAACTCATGAAACTCGGGCCGCTTGGTCTGCCGCAGCGTTTTGAAGAATGGGACAAGGAGGTCACCCGTCTGGAGGAGGAGATCCGCGGGGACGCCGCGGGGGCGGGATGCGCCTGCGCCGCGAAGCTCCAGAAGCCCGCTGCAGCCTCGAAATCGGAGGTGGCTCATGTCTAAACCCAAAGTCGCGTTTTACTGGTGCGCCTCGTGCGGAGGCTGCGAAGAGACGGTGGTCGACCTGGCCGAGGACATCCTGGGCGTTGTCGAGAAGGTGGACATCGTCCTTTGGCCCGTGGCGATGGATTTCAAGTACAAGGACATCGAGGCGATGCCCGACAAGTCCATTGTGGCCACCCTGCTCAACGGGGCCATTCGCACCACCGAGCAGGAGGAGATGGCCCACATGCTGCGCCGCAAGAGCCAGTACCTGATCGCCTACGGGGCCTGCGCCCATCTGGGCGGCATCCCCGCTCTGGGCAATCAGTTCTCGCGCGAGCACATGCTCAAGTTCAATTACGAGGATGCGCCGAGCATGGCGAATCCGAAGAAGACGCGCCCGCAATTGAAGTTCGCGGACGGCGGTCGCGAGCCGACCCTGCCGGAACTGCACAACGTGGTGCGGGCGCTGGACCAGGTGGTCGAGGTCGACTACTACGTGCCGGGGTGCCCGCCCACGCCCAAGCTGACGAAGGCGGCGGTGACGGCCCTGCTCGAGAACCGGCTGCCGCCCAAGGGCTCGGTGATCGCGCCGGACATTGCGCTGTGCGACGAGTGTCCGCGGAAGGCCTCGAAGCCGGTGAACACCAGCTTCGCGGAGTTCAGGCGGCCGCATCAGAAGCTGATGGATCCCAACCTGTGTTTGCTGGCGCAGGGCATCGTCTGCATGGGGCCGAGCACGCGCAGCGGATGCGAGGCCGCGTGCCTCCGCGGAGGGATGCCCTGCACCGGGTGTTTTGGCCCGACCTCGCGCGTGCGCGACCAGGGGCTCAAAATCCTCTCGTCGCTCTGTTCGAACATTGCGCCGAAGGAGGAGGGCGAGATCAACAAGGTGCTCGAGGGGATTCCCGATCCGGTGGGCACGTTCTACCGCTACGGACTTGCGAAGAGCCTGATGCGCCGTAAAGTCAATTTGCCGGTCAAATAAGGTCACCCGCTATGGAACAAGCTGTCAAAGACGCATTCAACCAGGGGGCGGCGCGCGCCAACGCGGCCTATCAGATGGGGCGGCGTCGGTTCACCGTCGAGCCCATCACCCGCCTCGAAGGGCACGGCAAGATCGACATCTTTCTCGACGACAAGGGCGACGTCGAGCGCGCTTACATGCAGGTGCCCGAGCTGCGCGGTTTCGAGGTGTTCAGCATTGGCAGGCCGGCGGAGGACATGCCGCAGATCACCAGCCGCATTTGCGGCGTGTGTCCCACCGCCCACCACATGGCCGCGACCAAGTGCCTGGACGATCTGTACAAAGTCGAGCCCACGTCGCCGGGCCGGAAGATCCGCGAGCTGGTCTACAACGCCTTCATGCTCGAAGACCACGCCCTGCACGTCTTCGTCCTGGGCGGTCCGGATTTCATCGTCGGCCCGGAAGCGCCGCCGGCGGAGCGGAACATTGTCGGCGTGATTGGCAAGGTCGGCCTCGAGGCCGGCAAGCGGGTTCTCACCACGCGGCGCCGGGTGCGGGAGTTGATCGCCTATTTTGGCGGGAAGGTGGTGCATCCGGTGCTGGGCTTGCCCGGCGGCGTCAGCAAGGCGCTCGATCCCGCGGATTTGCCCAAGTTCAAGCAGTTGGCCAAGGACGCCGTCGAGTTCGCGGAGTGGACGGTGGACGTGCTCAAGAAGATCGTGCTCGGGAATCCGGAGTACGTGAAGATGATCACGTCCGACGCGTACACGCACAAGACCTGCTACATGGGGATGGTGGACGAGCAGAACCGGGTGAATTTCTACGACGGCAAGCTGCGGGTTGTGGACTGCAACGGCAAGGAGATCTGCAAGTTCGCCACGCATCAGTATCGCGACTATGTGGCCGAACACGTCGAGCCGTGGAGCTACATGAAGTTCACCTTCCTCAAGCCGCGCGGCTGGATGGATTTCGCGGAGGGTCCCGAGACCAGTGTGTATTCGGTGGCGCCGCTCGCGCGCCTGAACGCGGCCGATGGTCTGGCCACGCCGAAGGCCCAGGCTGCCTACGAGGAGTTCTTCAAGACCCTGGGCGGCAAACCGGTCCATCACACCCTCGCCAACCACCTCGCGCGCGCCATCGAGATGATCTTCGCCGCCGAGCGGATGGAACAACTCGTGAACGATCCGGAAATCACCAGCCCGGATGTCCGGCGCGTCCCGACCAGCGTCCCCAAGGAAGGCATCGGCGTGGTCGAAGCCCCGCGCGGCACGCTGTTCCATCATTACCAGACCGACGAACGGGGTTTGATCACGATGGCGAACATGATTGTCGCCACGCAGAACAACGCCGCGCGGATCGCGATGAGCGTCGAGCGCGCCGCCAAGGGCCTCATCAAGGGCGGCAAGGTCACCGAAGGCCTCCTGAACAAGATCGAGATGGCGTTTCGCGCCTACGATCCCTGTCTGGGCTGCGCCACCCATTCGCTCCCGGGTCATCTGCCCCTGTCGGTCAACATCTACGACCGCGATCGAACGCTGGTGCGCCGGCTCGAACAAGCCTGAGGCGTCGGCCGATGGCGCGGCCCGTCGAAGCGCCCCGGTCAATCGTTGGTCCCAAGTTCGATCTCAATGGGAGATCGGGGCAGGGGGGCTGCTCACCGAGGCGCGGGAAACCACATGGCCCGGCCTGTCTCCCGCGCCGGAGACCGGATCGGGCTCAGCGCGGGGCCTGTGAACGATCCGGGCTGGGCCGCCATGGCGATCTGACCCTTGTATGTCAATCCCTCACATCATGGACAACCCCGCATCATGTGCGGCGCCGCGAACCGAGCAGACCGGGCAGCGCGTTCTGGTTCTTGGTTTGGGGAATGACATCCTCTGCGACGATGCGATCGGGCTGCGTGTGACGCGCGAGGTCCGGCGCCAACTCCGCCCCGATGAGGCGATTGACGTCGAGGAAACCGAGGAGATGGGATTGTGTCTGCTGGATTACATCAGCGGCTATCGCGGACTGGTCCTCGTCGACTCGATCCAGCGCGGGACACTTCCCGCGGGCGAGGTCCACGAGATCCGGGCTGACGACCTCCGAACGCTGTCGTACTCCGCGCCGCACTTTCTGGGGATCGGCGAGACGCTGGCCTTGGGGCGTGAGCTGGGACTGCCGATGCCCGACTCGATCCGCATCCTCGCGATCGAGGTCGAGGAACCGCATCTCCTGAGCACCGAGATGACGCCGCCTCTCCAGCGGGCCTTGCCCGACCTGGTCCAGCGCGTCCTCACAACCACGCGCGGACTCGCAGAGCAGCGCTGATCCGAGGGCGATGACCGGATTGGCCTTGGCGTCGAGCCAGCGAAGCAGGTCTCTCAGGCGGGCGCGGTCGAGCGCCACGCAACCGGCTGTGGCTTTCCGGCCGTCGCCGTCCCAGACGTGGACGAAGAGCGCGCTGCCGCGGCCCGGCACAATCGGCGCGGTGTTGTATTCGATGACGATGCCTGCGTCGTAGAGCCCGTTGCTTAAGCGCATTTTCTCGCACGACACGCCCGCCGGCCTGCCCTGGACCCAGCGGTTGTACAGTGGCGACGCGGGGTCATCGACCCAGTAGTCGTCGTCGGTCGCCTGACGGTACTCGAGGCCTGTCGGCAAGGAAGGGGGCCGCCCGAAGGCCAGGCCGAGCCCAAAGACGCCCGATGGAGTGCGGCCATCGCCCTCGCGTTTCTCGCCGAACGGGGCGAAGCCGTTCCGTCCGATCACTGCGGGCCAAGGCCCGGCAGTCCGATGCCAGGACTTGGCAGGCCGTTCCCAGGCGGTGAGGGTGGCGTGGAATCCCTGTGTTGGACGGACCACCACGACTTGTCGTGCCCGATCGGGAACGGCATCGGGTGGCGGCGCGGAACCGGGGCTGGGCGTGGCGCACGAGGCGAAGGAAAGAACCAGGCAGGCCGCCACGGCGTGAAGCAGTCGGGTTGTGTAGGTGTTCTTCATGCGTCAACTGGGGGAGCGATCGCGGGAGAAGGCTCGGCTGCTGTCCCTTGCAATTGGCGGGCCACCATCATGGCGGTCACGTTGTCGCCGACGGCGTTGACCATGGTCGCCGCCGGGTCGACGACGGTTCCGATCATCATGATCAGGGGCAACGCCTCGGGCGGGAAACCGTAGAGAGTCACGATCAGCAATTCGCCCAGCATGCCGCCGGAGGGGATGCCGCTCATGACGGTGCCGCAGAGCACGGCGACGACGGCGGCGGTTGCCCACACATCGAGGCCATGGAACGGCATCCGGTAGACGCCGAACAGAAAGGCGATTTTCACGATGGCGGACAGGCATGAGCCTTCCATGTGGATCGTTGCCCCCAACGGGATGACCATCTCGCGGATGTCCTCGGGCGTGCCGATTCGCTTGGCCGCGGCGAGGTTGACGGGGATTGTGGCCACGCTGCTGCTGGTGAGGAAGGCGGTGATGGCCGTCGAGGGAATGGCGCGCCAGAACGCCCGCAGGCCGGTCCGACCGCCGGCCCAGAGGACATAGGCGGAAAACGCCAGGGCGAAGTAGAGCAGGACGCTCGGGTAGTAGATCTGCACCACGCGGAGGCAGGAGCCGATCAACTGGGGGCCGGACACGCCAATCAGGTAAGCGAAATAAGCGCCCAAGCCAATCGGCGCATAGAGCATCACCAGGCCAATGACCCGTTCCATCACCGCGTTGCCCGATTCCAGAAATCGCACGAAGGGGGCTCCCTTCTCTCCGGAGCGGGACGCGGCGAACCCGACCAGCGCGGCGAACACGATCAACGCCATCATGTTCTTCTTCGAGAGGAGGCCGGGGAAGTCGTCGACCGTGAACGCGCGCGCGATGGCATCGCCGGCCGTCATCGATTCCGCGGTGGCGGTTCCGGGGAGTGCCGGCGGTTCGCCGACCAGAGGCGGGAAGACCTGCACCACGGCGATCATCGCAGCCGAGGCGATCAGGCCGGTGAGCACGAAGAAGAGAATGGTCCAACCGAGGATGCGGACAAGGCGCCGGGCGTCGCGCATGGCGGCGATGCTCGCGGCGATCGAGAAGAAGACCAGGGGCACGACGGCGGTGAAGAGCAGGTTGAGGAAAACATCCCCGAGCGGCTTGAGGACCGCGGCCCGCTGGTGCAGCAGCGCTCCCGCGGCTGCGCCGATGAGAATGCCGCCCAGCAGGAGGCCCAGCGAGGCGTAGTTGCGGAGCGCTTGGGATCGGACCGTTGCCCTCAGGGTCGAAGCGCTCATGCGGTTCCCTCTCAGACGGCGATGGGGGCCTTGATCGGAGGGTGGGGGGTGTAACCGGTCAGCTCGAAGTCCTCGTACCGGAAGCTGTGGATGTCTTTGACGGCGGGGTTGAGCTTCATGGCGGGGAGGGGACGCGGCTGGCGGGTGAGCTGGAGTCGGGCCTGGTCGAGGTGGTTGGTGTAGAGATGGAGGTCGCCGAAGGTGTGGATAAATGTGCCGGGTTCGAGGCCGCAGACCTGGGCGATCATGAGGGTCAGGAGCGAATAGGAGGCGATGTTGAACGGGACGCCGAGGAAGAGGTCGGCGCTTCGCTGGTAGAGCTGGCAGCTCAGGGTGCCATCCTGGACAAAGAACTGGAAGAGCGCGTGGCAGGGGGGGAGTGCCATGCGGTCGAGTTCGCCGGGGTTCCACGCGCTGACGACCAGGCGCCGGCTCTCGGGATTTTGGCGGAGCTGGGCGATGACCTGGTCGATCTGGTGAATGGACCGTCCGTCGGGGGTGCGCCAATCGCACCACTGGGCGCCGTAGATGCGCCCGAGGCTTCCGTGGGAATCGGCCCACTCGTCCCAGATGCTCACGCCGCGTTCCTTGAGCCAGCGGACATTGGTGTCGCCGCGCAGAAACCAGAGCAGTTCGTAGAGGATGGACTTGAGATGGACCTTCTTGGTGGTGACCAGCGGAAAGCCCGCGGTGAGGTCGTAGCGGGATTGGGCGCCGAAGAGGGCGAGCGTGCCGGTTCCGGTGCGGTCGGGCTTGGGCCTGCCGGTGTCGAGGACGAGCCGGAGCAAGTCGAGATAGGGCTGCATGCGGGGGCGGGTGTGTGGGCGCGGCGGACGGTCCGGCAAGGGCCGTCCGCCGGGCGGTGGATCGAGCGTTGGGCTAGCCCCCGACGCAGACCAATTCCTCGTTGTCGGCGACGTTGACGATTTTGAACTGTTCGGCGTGGAAGGTCGGGTCGGGTCGGAAGGAGAGTTTGCCGAAGTATCGCTTTTCCATCTCGATCAGGAGCTTTTCATCCTCGGTGCGGAGGCGTTCGAGCACGGTGGGATGGACCATGATGCGAAGCTGGAAGTCCGACTCGTCGCGCTGTCGCTTCTTGAGGATCTCCGAGAGTTTGCGCTGGATTTCGACGCTCATGGTGAGGGCGCTCTTGACCTTGCCGCGTCCTTTGCAGTAGGGGCAGTCGTCGTAGACCGATTCGCGCACGCTCTCGGTGTGGCGCTGGCGGGTCATTTCCATCAGGCCGAGCTGGGAGATGGGAAGGACATGGGCCTTGGCCCGGTCGCGTTTGAGGCCCTCGCGCATGCGCTGGTAGACCTGCTGCCGGTCCTTGTGGGATTTCATGTCGATGAAATCCAGGACGATCAGCCCGCCGATGTTGCGCAGGCGGAGCTGGCGGCAGATCTCCTCGGCCGCTTCGAGATTCACCTTCAGGATGGTGGAATCGGCGTCCTTGCCGTTCTTGTGGCGTCCGGTGTTGACATCGATGGCGACCAGCGCCTCGGTCTCGTCGAGGACAATGTAGCCGCCGCTCTTGAGATGGACCTGGCGGGAGAACGCGGTCTCGATCTGGCGCGTGATCGCGAATCGGTCGAACACCGGCTGGGAATCGGTGTAGAGCCGGACCTTGGACGCGGAGCGGCGGGAGATGCGTCCGATCATTTCGCGAATCCGCTGATACTGGGTGTGATCGTCGACAATGATGCGATCCACGTCTTCCGTGAGGAAATCCCGCACCGTCCGCTCGATGAGGTCGGGTTCGCGGAAGACACAGGCGGGCGCGGGTGTCGTGGCGATTCGATCCTGCACGGCCCGCCACTCGGCGAGCAGGAAGGCGAGGTCGCGGACGAAGAACCGGGCTTTCTGGCCCTCGCCGGCGGTGCGGATGATGACGCCCATGCCGTCGGGGATGGTGAGACTGCGGACGATGCGTTTGAGCCGCTGGCGCTCTTCGTGGTTCTCGATCTTGCGCGAGACGCCGCACTGGTCGGAGTTGGGGAGCAGGACCAGGAAGCGCCCGGGCAGGGCCAGGTTGGTCGTCACGCGCGGGCCCTTGTTGCCGATGGGGCCCTTGGTCACCTGCACGACGATGTCGGTGGAGGGCGGGTAGAGGCGCGGGATGTCCTTCTGGGTGATGCGCGGCTTTTCGCGGGAACGGCGGTTGTCGCGCTCGACCAGTTCGACGCCGCTGTCGAAGCCGGCGGGGACGATGTCCCAGTAATGGAGGAAGGCATTCTTCTCGAATCCAATGTCGACGAAGGCGGCCTTCAGGCCGTCTTCGAGGTTGCGGACCTTGCCCTTGAACACGCTGCCCACAAGCCGCTCGTCCTCGGTCCGCTCGATCGTGAACTCCTCGAGGCGGCCCTGTTCGAGCACGCCGACCCGGGTTTCGAGCGACTCGGCGTTGATGACGACTTCCTTGTGCGAGCGGACGCGGGGGCGCATTAACCGTTGCACCCGGCGGATGACGCGGTCGGTGACGGCGCGGAGTGTGCCCATGAGGCCCGGGGCGGATCCGGAGACCGGCACGGGTTTGTAGGCGGGCTCGGTTTCCTCCTCGACCTTCTCCGGCGTGTCGAGATGCGGCTCCCGATAATCGCGTTTGCGGACGCCTTCGGCGGCCACCGCCGCGGCGGGCGTGGTGGCGTCCTCGGCCAGTCCGGCGGCGCGGTTCTCGGCGCGCTCGATCTCCCGCTCGTGGCGTTTGAGGTCGAAGACGCCTTCGGAGGCGGGCTTCTCGCCCAGCACCTCGGCCCGCGCCTCGATGGCGGCGCGTTCGGGTTTGAAGGACTGCGTGCGGTTGGGCCGGAACTTCTGTCCGGCGCGGCGGTGGCGTGAGAAACTGCGGTCACTCATAGCGGATCACAGGTTGCGTGAGGAACGGTACACACTTTGGAGGAGGCCAACGGCGATCAGCGAGCAGAGCACTGAGGTTCCGCCGTAGCTCAGCAGCGGCAGTGGGATGCCCGTGACGGGCGTGAGCCGGATGTTCATTCCGATATTGATAAAGACGTGGCAGAAGAAGAGCGCGGTGATCCCAACGGCCAGCAGGGCGCCGAGGCGATCGCGGGCCTGACTTGCGATGCGGAGTCCGCGCAGGAGCACCACGGCATACAGACCCAGAACCGCGGCGCCGCCCACAAACCCGCTCTCTTCCGCGACGATCGAGAAGATGAAGTCGTTGTGCGCCACGGCGCGGGGAAGGTACCCGAGGGTGTTCTGCGTGCCCCGGCGCCAGCCTTTCCCGACGAGCCCGCCGGAGCCGACCGAGATCAGCGCCTGTTGAACGTTGTGGGAGGCGTCCCGGTATTCCCGGAGGGCGCGTTGGCGCTCCGCATCCGAAGCCTGGGGCGGAACGAAGTTGACTCCGAAATAGACCATGAGGCGGCGGCGCTGGTAAGGCTCGAGCTTGAGCTGCCACGCGGATGGCGCGAAAAGAATGTCGACGAGCAGGAGGACAATAATAAGGCCCGCGCCTCCGATGAGGCGCCACAGGAAGCGGCCCGGGACTCCCGCGACGAACATCATCGCCAAGCCCATCGGGACAAATACCAGCGCGGAGCCGAGGTCAGGCTCCTTGAGGATCAGCGCGCAGGGCAGGAGGCTCATCCCGAGGGCCTTCACGAAGGTCATGGGCTGCCGCAGCTCCGCGGCGGGTCGGCTCAGGTAATGCGCCATCATGAGAAGAAAGGTCAACTTGGCGACCTCGGACGGCTGGAATTGGAAAGGCCCCAGATCGATCCATCGCCGGGCTCCCCATCCGTGTTGGGTTCCGATCCCGGGGATGAGGACCGCGACCAGGAGGAGGATGGAGACCCAGTAACAGACCAGCGACCATCGTGCGATCGGGCCATGACCCAGAAAACACACGGCGGCCCCCAACCCCGCGCCCACCGCATACCAGATCAACTGTTTGTAATGCTCCTGTCTGTGCCAGGGCAGAGTCTCGGCCCCTTCCCGCGCCAGGGTGGTGCTCGCGATGAAGAACGTCCCGATCGTCATCAGGCCCAGCACGGCCAAAATCATCGGCCAATCGACCTCGGCTGTCTGCGGCTTGAGGGGGAGCGTGCGCATCTCACTCGCGGGAAGCCAACCGGGGCGCGGTGGCCTGAGCCGGTTCGAACCGCTGCTTGAGGGCCTCAAAAACCTGGCAGGCGACCGGCGCGCACGTGCGGCCGCCCGAATCCCCGCTTTCGACCATGACGACCACGGCGTAGCGGGCGTTGTCATAGGGACCGAACGCGACGAACCATGTGATATGGTCGATCACGGTCGCCCCCTTCTTCACCTGGGCTGTGCCTGTCTTGCCGGCGACGCGGAAGCCGGGGATCCTCGGGGTGATTTGGCCCGTCACCGGGTTTTTCCGCTGGAAAGCGGTGAAGCCTGTGCCGCCCGGCTCCTCGGTATCGGCCAGCATCGCCTCGCGCACGATGGCCAGTGAGTGTGGATTGACCTCGAGCTCGCCAAGCAGGCGTGGGGGGAACGCCTTGGCGACGACCCCTTCCGGCCCGGGCTCGGCCCGTTCGAGGCGGTGAACCAGCCGGGGGCGGAGCAGCTTGCCGCCGTTGGCGACGGCCGCGGTCATGACCGCCATCTGGAGCGGGGTGACGGTGATCTCCTGGCCGATGCACACATTGGCCACATTGCCTTCAGTCCAGAGCCCAAGGACATCCTGCGGGGAGGGGAAGTAGCCGCTGACTTCCTGGCGCGTGCCCAGACCGAAAGACCTGCCGAGCAGGAATTGCTGGCCCATGGCGAGCAGCCGGTCGCGCCCCGCCCGCAAGCCGACCTGGACGAAGTAGGAGTTGCTCGAGTGCATGAATGCCCGCTTGAAGTCGTAGTCTCCCGGGGGGGCCGTGTCATCGATCTTGCGGCGTCCAAGGAAGATGGCTCCGCGTCCGGGGCGTCGGGGATCGGGTTGGACCTGGATTTGGGCATGGGGATCGAGGCCATGTTCCAGTGCGGCGAGTGCGGTGATGATTTTGAAGATTGAGCCGGGGTTGTAAGCGCCCTGTGTGGCCCGGTTGAACATGGGGCGCAGACGGGGATCGTTGAGGACGGCCCAGCGGTCGTGCGAGAGGGGGCTGACGAACTCGTTGGGGTCGTAGGCCGGGCTCGAGACCATGGCCAACACGTCGCCGTTCGTCGTATCCATGACAACGAGAGCGCCGCGGGTGCCGGGGCCGAGCGAGCGGAGCGCCTCGAAGGCGGCCTGCTGCATGGGCAAGTCCAGCGCGAGCACGGCATTGTGCCCCGGCGAGGCCGTGAGCCAGATCATCTCGCCCTCGCGGTAACAAAGACTGTTGACCACGACCGATTTGGTTCCCGGCTTTCCCCGCAGCTCATCGTCGAAGAGGTATTCCAGGCCCACGGCCCCCTCGTAGCTGGGTAGGCTGTAACTGAATCCGCCCTCGTCATCGTCGCGCGCCATGTCGTCCCGGGTCAGGTATCCGAGCAGGTGCCCCGCCATCGAGCCGCGGGCATAGTGGCGCAGCGGCTGCACTTCGATATCGAGCCCCGGGAGGTTCGGCGCGTTCTCCATGAACCGCGCAATCTGGGCCGGACTGAGGTTTTCCCGAACGGGCAAGGGGCGATAGGGCCACTGGTGGTGATGGAGGCGGAAGTCGCGGTCGGTGATTGTGCTCGTTTCGCCGAGGAAGCGCGAGATGCGATCGATGGTATTGCTGGCGACGAGCCAGCGGACGCCTACGGAGAGCTGCGCGCGCTCGGCCCGCGTCAGCCTGCGACCGGCGCGGGCTTTGGTGAACGCGTCCTGGAACTGCGGGCGGAGTTCTTCGAGGTAGAGGTTGAGATTGTAGCTCGGGCGGTTCTCGGCAAGCACGCGCCCGTCCCGGTCGAGCAGCTTGCCTCGCGTGGCCGGGATGCGGACGGTCCGGTAGGTCTGAGTTTCGAGACTGGCGCGATAACGCTTGGCCGAGACGATCTGGATGTACCACAAGCCGGCCAGGAGCAGGAGCAAACCGAGCGTGACGCCGATCGCCAGCGTCTGGAGGCGCTGGCCGCCCTTGCGAAATTGGTCGAAAAACAACACGGCTAGTAACGTTTGCGTTTGATCTCGCGGTTGGCAGGAAAGGGGGTTGTCGTCGACGCTTGATAAGCGAACGCGCGCTTGAGCGTTTCCATGACGCTGAAGCAGGGCGGCGTCAGGGCGGCTCCTCCGATCGTGACGATCAGGATCTGCCAGAGCGTTCCCCACCCGAGCAGCGGGTTTTCTCCCAAGGTCAGGAGCACCACCAGCGTGAGGACCGGCACGGCCGCCGCGGCCATGCCGCCCAGGACGAATTGTGCGTAAGGCAGGTCCCGCAGAATGAGCTCGCGGCGCCAATGGAGCGCCAGCCCGACCCAGAACAGGGGCAGGACGCTGACGCCCATCGGATTGCCTGAGAGCGCGTCGGCGCAGAGGCCGCCCACGGTGGCGAGCAGAACAAGGGTGCCGACGCCGCCGCTGAGGGAGGCGTAGACCACCAGCGGAGGCAGAACATTGAACTGGGTGCGCAGCCAGATCCGGGGAAAATCGACCACGGCCTCGGCGAACACGCCGAGCAGGGCGAGCACCAGGAGGATGAGCGTCTGGGGGCCGTTCATGGGAACAGGACCAAAACCTCGTTGAGCCGGCTCGTATCGGTCGACAGCTTGACCCGCGCTTCGGTGTAGAGGCCGTATCCGACGCTGCGGTGGTCGACGATTGTTCCGACGGGCAAACCGGCTGGAAAGACGCCGCCGAGCCCGCTGGTGAGGACGCGCTGGCCAGGCTTGAGCGCGGTGTGACGCGGCAGGTGGGTGAGATCCACCAGGCGATGGTCGAGAACACCCACCGAAGAACTCGAGAGCACGCCGTGCTCGGAGGTCTCTCGCACCACCACCGCCACCCGGCATTTCGGGTCGCCCACAAACACGACCTCGGCGGTGGTGAGCCCGACCTCGGCGATCTTGCCGACCAGGCCCTCGGCGCTCACCACCGGGAGATCCGGCCTGAGGTCGTCGCGCGCGCCCCGGTCGATCCGGGCGGTGCGCCACCAGTTTGCGGTGTCCCGCGCGATGATGCGGGCGGGCTTGGTTGTCCAGGGAAGCTGCGGCTTCCAGCCGAGCAGTTGTCGCAGCCGTTCGTTTTCCCGGAGGGCCTCGTCTCCTTGGGCCACCAGCACCCGCAGTTCACGGTTCTCGCGACGGGTCCGATCGAGCTCGGCGATGAGCGCGCTGGGGGGTGGAAGGTGCTTGCCGGCCTGCTGCCCGAGGTCGCGCGTCAAGGTGGCGAGACCGAACAGAGGCAGAAAGAGGCTACCTACTGCAAGTTTCGCCTTTGTGGCGACGGCCTGTGGCAGGTTCAGGATCACCAGCACCAGCGCCAAGACCACCACAAAGGCCAAAGGATACGGCCTTCTGAACATTCGTTACCCCGTAACTGCTGTGCGGGGCGAACGCGCGGTCCTCGTGCGGACCGCCTTAGGTGGAGGAAGAAGCAACGCGCTTCAGGAATTGGAGCTCTTGCAGGACCCGTCCGGTCCCCTCGGCAACCGCCGTGAGCGGATCGTCCGCAATGTGGACCGGAAGATATGTCTCTTCGGCCACCAGACGATCCACGCCTCGCAGGAGCGCCCCGCCGCCTGCCATGACGACGCCTCGATCGACGAGGTCCGCCGCCAACTCGGGCGGGCACCGTTCCAAGGTGATGCGAATGGCCTCCAAAATGCTGGAAAGAGGTTCCTTCAGGGCTTCCCGTATTTCCTCGGAGCGCACCGTGATTGTCTTGGGCAGACCCGTGCTCAGGTCGCGTCCCTTCACGTCCATGGTCAATTCCTGCTCCAGAGGATAAGCCGATCCGACTCGAATCTTGATTTCCTCTGCCGTACGTTCGCCAATCATTAAGTTGTGGGCACGCTTCATGTGCGCGACGATCGTCTCGTCAAACTCGTCGCCCCCCACGCGCAGACTGCGGCTGAACACGATGCCGGCCAGGGAGATGATGGCCATCTCGCACGTGCCGCCGCCGATGTCGACAATCATATTGCCCGCGGGTTCATGCACGGGCAGGCCGACGCCGATGGCCGAGGCCATCGGCTGCTCAATCAAATACACCTCCCGCGCCCCGGCGTGGGTCACCGAGTCCTTGACCGCCCGCTTCTCGACCTCTGTGATGCCCGATGGAACGGCCACCACAACACGCGGCGCGATCAGTTTCCGATGGTGCACCCGCTGAATGAAGTGCCGGAGCATCGCCCCGGTGACATCGAAATCCGCAATCACTCCATCCTTCATCGGCCGAATGGCGATGATGTTGCCCGGGGTCCTGCCGAGCATGCGCTTGGCCTCCTCGCCCACGGCCAGCACGTTGTTGGTGCCAGCCTGGATTGCCACAACCGACGGCTCGCGAAGCACGATCCCCCGATCCCGGACGTAGACGAGCGAATTCGCCGTCCCGAGATCGATGCCAATATCGTTGGAGAACAGGCCTTTAAGTTGCGCGAACATGAAAGCTGCCTAACACGCCGCGGACATTAGTGGCCACATGCCTCGCCGGTCAAGATTATTAACCTTCATCCGCGCGCCCCGGCGCATCGGGTTGCCTGGCCCTCTCCAGGGCGGATGTCAGACCCTCGATCGTGTGCGTCCTGGCCTCGATGCTGGGATGCAGCGACAGCGCTTCGAGGGCTTTGCTGGTCTCGGGACCGATCGTCGCCAGGCGCAGCTTCGGAAACCGGCGCATCAGCCCCGGCAGATCGAAACGGGCATTGAAGCTCTCGACTGTCGAGCCGCTGGTGAACGTGATCCAATCCGCTCCGGTCTCGGCCAGAAGCGCCCCATGCCCCGCCGCATCCTCGGTCTCCCACGCCGTGCCGTAGCAGGCCACGTCATCCACGATTGCCCCCATGTCTTCGAGCAGCCTGGGCAGATCGGCGTTGGCAGCCTCGGCGCGCAGCAGGAGCATGCGTATGTTCTCGAGACTCTGCTCCTTGGACAGCGCCTTGGCGATCTTCGATGCGATGTACTCCTTGGGCATCAGATCGACCTTGAGGTGCAGCTCCTTCAGCCGGGCAGCCGTGGCCGGGCCGACTGCCGCCAAACGCACCGCCCCGAGATCGCGCAGATCGTCAAACGCCATGAAGAAGTGATCGAAGAAAGCCGTGACTCCGTTGGCGCTGGTGAAAATCAGCCAATCATAGCAGCCCAGCCCGGCGATCGCCTCGATCAACGGCTCCCGTTCCTTTGGCGGCACGATCCGAATGCACGGCACTTCGAGCACGTGCGCGCCCCGTTCCTGAAGGAGTTGCACGAATTCGAACGCCTGCTTGCGCGCGCGTGTCACCACCACACGCTGGCCCAAAAGCGGCATCTCTTCCCGCCTGTTCGGCGTCTTCGGCGCCGGCTCCTCGGACACCCATGCGCCCGACCCGTCGAGCGCCGATGCGATCGAAGCAACCCCCGGCACAACCTGGAATGGAACCCCCGCGGCCGCCAGCCCCTGCGCCTCCGCGCCGCCTTGGCCCGACACGCGCGGATCGCCTCCCTGAAGCCGGACCACGCACTGGCCGCCGCCGGCCCGTGCCGCCAGCAGCGCCCCCAGCGCGGCCAGGTCCGGGAATCGCTCCTCGGTGCGCTCGATGCGCTCGGCGGCCGGCGGCGCCAGCCTGAGCAAATCGGGGCTCACCAGCCCGTCATAAACCACAACATCCGCGCGACGCAACAACGCTGCGCCCCGCAGGGTCAGCAGTTGCGGATCGCCGGGTCCCGCGCCCACAAGGTACACCATGCCCTTTGCCTTCATCGGCGGCGAGCATAAACCCCGTCGCCCGCAATATCCAGACCTCGCCGCGCGCTCAGTGCATCTGGAGGCTGTCGGCGGGAATCGAGCATGCGCCGCGTGGGGGCACGCCGCCCGCACCGGCAATCTCCATCCGGCGTAGGCCCGGTGCCCTCACCGGGCGACGGAACACCGACAACAACCCGATGCACCGCCGGGCGCTGGGCGCATCTGACGGTTTTCGCTCTGGCATTCTCGTAATCGTAATCGTAATCGTAATCGTAATCGACATGAGCCGCATATTCGATCACGAGAAACGGGAAGTGGATCAGACATCTTTGGCCTTCATCGCCTGGTCGGAGCCAGTTCTGCAGCGGCTGCCCAAGTCGCTCTCCGTGACGGATCAACTCGACCGGGCCACCACTTCCATCCCGCTGAATCTCGCGGAGGGAAACGGTCAATTCACCAGTTCGAACCGCTGCCGGTTCTTTGACATTGCCTGCGGTTTCCTGCGGTTTCCTCATTGCCTGCCCGCCCGGGCCTGACTATACACAGCGTCCGTAGTTCCGCCGCGTGAGGGCACGCGGCCTACAGACCTGTATGCACCGATGTCCGTCCTCGCGCCGCGTGAGGGCACGCGGCCTACAGGCTTGCAGGCCGGGTCCCCTGACCCGGCGCTGCATCACGTATGTCGCTCTGTCAAGTGTCCGCCGTTGTGGAAGTGCAACCAAAGACCGACAATCCTGCCACCCGCGGTCCAGTGGGAGGTCAACCGCCGCGGTGCGATGGACGCCGCGACGACGAGCTGCGTCCGATCAGTTTCCAAAACGGCATCGCGCCCTATGCCACGGGATCGACTCTGGTTTCCTGGGGCAACACGCGGGTCATTTGCGGCGTCACGATCGATGAGACGATCCCGCGCTGGATGAAGGAGCAGGGCGTGCCCGGCGGCTGGATCACCGCCGAGTACTCGATGCTGCCCTACTCGACGCTCGACCGCAAACCGCGCGACATCAGCAAGGGCCGCCTCGACGGACGCTCGCAGGAGATCCAGAGACTGATCGGGCGCGCCATGCGGGCGGCGGTCGAACTGGGCCGGCTGGGACCGCGAACCGTCTGGATCGATTGCGACGTGTTGCAGGCCGACGGCGGCACCCGCACGGCTGCCATCACGGGCAGTTACGTGGCCCTGCACCTGGCTGTTCAGAAACTCCTGGCCGATGGCAAGCTGACCACGAATCCACTGGCCGATTCGGTCGCCGCCGTGAGCCTGGGCGTCGTCGACCAACGCGTCCTGCTCGATCTGAATTACGAGGAAGACTCGAAGGCGGAGGTGGACATGAACCTGGTCATGACCGGGCGGGGCGAGTTCATTGAAGTCCAGGGGACCGGCGAGCGCAATACCTTCAGCCAGCCGCAGCTCGAGGCTTTGTTGGCTCTCGGGCGCGCGGGAATCGACCGCATCATCGCCGCTCAGAATGCGGCCCTCGGGACCCCGCCTGCATAGCCCGGATATATAACTCCGCGAAGCCTTACAGAGAATCCGGGCTCAGTCGTCGAACTCGATCTCCATGGCAGCCGATTTAACCGAGATTTCCGTCGTCACCTCCGTCGAGGCCGAGGAAGCCGTGGCGGCGCTCCTCGAACGGGTGTCGGGCTTGACGCCCGTCCTCTACACTGCCCTCGAGAGGCCGGCGACAAAGGTCACCGTCTACCTGGATCGAAGACACCGGTGGACCGACACCAGGAAGAAAGCCTGGCTGCGCGGCCTGACGCTTCTACGCGCCGAGGGCCTCGACCTCGGCCCCGGCCGGCTCCGGCTGCGGCGGCTTCGAACCGAGAGCTGGGTGAACGCGTGGAAACGCCATTTTCGTCCGATCGAGATCGGCGAGGCCCTTCTGCTCAAGCCGTCCTGGAGCCGGCGAAGCCCCAAGGCCGCCCAGGCCGTTGTCACCCTCGATCCCGGACTGAGTTTCGGAACAGGCCAGCACCCCACAACCCGATTCTGTCTTGAACAGATCGTGGCCTGCCGCAACCTGGCGCCTCCGCCATCGCTCCTGGACGCCGGGACGGGATCCGGCATCCTGGCCATTGCCGCCGCCAAACTCGGCTACGGACCGATCGTGGCCTTCGATTTCGATCCGGCCTCGATCAAGGCGGCCCGGGCCAATGCCCGCGCGAACGAGGTGGCCGCACGGGCGCGGTTTCTGCGGGGCGACCTCCGGCGTCCTCCGATCGAGCCGGGCGTCCGGTTTGATGTCGTTTGCGCGAATCTGACGACCGACCTCTTGATGGTTGAAGCCGAGCGGATTGCGCGCTGGGTCCGTCCCGGAGGACGGCTTGTTTTGGCGGGTATTTTGGCCGTCGAGTTTCGCGGTGTTTTCAAGGCGTACGAGCGCCTGGGGCTGAGGTTGTTAACGACGCGCGTGGAACGCGAGTGGCAGTGCGGCGCGTTCGTTCGAGCCCGGGAAAAAAGGCCCCTGTAAAGCCGCTTGAACGAAATCGGCAGACGCGTGTCGATACCACTGTGCACGTGGAGCCTGAGTGGCCATGCAGTCGGCGAAACAAGGCGAAACCACAGGATGGTGGGAACGCCGGGGGAACTCCTCCCCTCCCTCAGGTTCAATCCAGTCCAGCACTATGCCAAAGTCAAACGACATCATCGCCAATGCGGTCAGCAACCCCAAACATCCGTTCCCTCACGTCGATGACCGCCCGGGTAAACAGAAAAAACACCGGTACGAACGACGTAAGGTCAAGGAGTACATCAAACTCGGCGATTGGTCCGAACAAACAGCCTAACTGACTTCATTCATCCAATAGCTGGTTCCGATTTGAAAGGGCCACGCTTGGCAGGCGTGGCCTTCTTCTTTGCCCTGGATTGATGACTGCCCCACGCCCAGACACGGCCTCGTGATGCTCGGCCCTCCCGAAGTCGCCGCGAAGTTCCCGCTCGTGCCCACATCGAGGCATGCTACTCTGCGCCCGTATGAACGGCTCTGCCGAACACAATCTCCAGTCTCGCCTCGGTTGCGGGGCGGCCCCGCGCTTCGCTCGGCGCCGGTGGGCTAATCGCGCTAATTCCTCCGCCACGTGAAGTCTCCTCCGCCCATGCCTGACGATACGATCGCCGCCATCTCGACGCCGCTCGGGGAAGGCGGCCTTGCCGTCGTGCGGATCTCCGGTCCTGCTGCCCTCGCAGTGGCGGATCGCTGCTTTGTCCCCGCGGGCCCCTCCTCGCCCAAGCCGAGCGATGCCCCAAGTCACAGCGTCCACTTCGGGCGTATCCTCGATCAGGAACGGCTGGCCGACGAAGTCCTTCTCACCGTGCTGCGGGCGCCGCGGACCTACACGCGCGAGGATACTGTTGAAATCTCGTGTCATGGCGGGGCCCTCCCGGCGCGGCTGGTTTTGGCGGCGGTTCTGGCGGGCGGCGCGCGTCTGGCGGAACCGGGCGAGTTCACCAAGCGCGCCTTCCTGAATGGCCGCATCGACCTCGCCCAGGCCGAGGCGGTCGCCGATCTCATCCATGCGCAGACCGAACTGGCTCTGAGCGCGGCCCAGGAACAGCTCGCCGGAAAGCTCTCCCAGCGCATCCGCCGCCTCCGCGACGATCTGCTCGGCATCCTGGCGCATGTCGAGGCCCAACTCGATTTCGCGGACGAAGACATCGCCCCGGATCGGCGCGATCAATTGCGCGTGCGGTTGGACGACGGTGTGGCTCTCATGGATGCCCTGCTGCGGACGGCTGACGAGGGCAGGATCCTCCGCCGCGGCGTGCGCGCCGGAATCGTCGGCCGCCCGAATGTCGGCAAGTCCAGCCTCCTCAATCAGCTCCTCGGTCACGATCGCGCCATCGTCTCGCCCATCCCGGGAACCACCCGCGACACGATCGAAGAAACCGCCAACATCCGCGGCTTGCCGGTGGTTTTCACTGACACGGCGGGGCTGCGCCACGCGAAGGATGCCATCGAGCAGGAAGGCATCCGGCGCAGCCGCGAAACCGCGGCCCGTGCCGAGGTGTTGCTGCACGTCCTGGACTGGTCCGAGCCGCTTGGGGTCGAGGACATCCGATTCCTCGACGATTGCGAAACCCGGAAACGCATTCTGGTTCTCAACAAGTCCGATCTCCCGCGGCGCCTGGACCTGCCGTCGGCCGTGGCGGCCTCGACTCCGACTGTCGCCGTGTCGTGCCTGACGGGCGCGGGGTTCGAGAGCCTGAAGGAAACGCTCAAGAAACTGATCTGGACAGGCGATGGTCGGCCCGAAGGGATCGATGTGGTCATCAACGCCCGGCACCAGGATGCGCTGCGGCGCGCGCGCGAGGGCGCCGTGCGGTCGAGGGACGCGCTACAGCAGGATCTGCCCCTCGATGTCGTGGCCCTGGACCTGCGGATTGCAGTCAATGCGGTCGGCGAGATCGTCGGCGCCACGGCCACCGACGATCTCCTCGATGTCGTCTTCAGCCAGTTCTGCATCGGCAAGTAGAAGGACGGTGGAGTGCTGGGCGGGGTGGTTGGTGGAAGGACTGGACGTGTAACCGGCGCGCACGCGGCGGCGTTATCCTAGTGTGAATGGCAACGCATGACCGACGAGGCATGGAGAGCGGAAGACTATCTCCGCCGGCTCCGGGCGGGGGACTCGGACGCGGCGCAGGGGTTGGTCGAGCAGCTCTATCCGCTGGTCATCCGCATTGTGCGGGGTCATTTGCCGATGCGTCTGAGCGAGGAGGATGTGGCCCAGGAAGTGTTCCTCAAGCTGTTCGCGCGGCTGGACCGCTACCAGGTGCGGCGCGGCGTGCCGTTCGAGCACTGGGTGGCCCGCCTGAGCCTTCGCACCTGTCAGGACCTCCTGCGGGCCGAGCGCCGTCGACCCGAACTGCGCTGGAGCGATTTGAGCGAAGACCAGCGGGGCTGGGTGGAGTTCCTTCTCTCGGAGTCGGTCCAGGCGCCCGAGGCGCCAGACCCCGCCGCTGCCGAGGTTGTCGAGCGGTTGCTCGGGCAGTTGACGCCAGCCGATCGGTCTGTGATCCGGCTCCTGGATCTGGAACAGAAGAGCGTGCTCGAAGTGAGCCGGCTGACCGGATGGAGCCGGACCGGGGTGAAGGTGCGGGCATTTCGCGCCCGCCGACGCCTCCGCAAGCTGGCGGGGGCTCTGGTGAAACCATGAATCCATGAAGACGTTCGAATCTCGTTGGCGAGAACTGACCCGGCATGCGCGGGCCGGCCGCATCGAGCGGCCCGACGACGCCCCCTTCGGTTTTGCGCGGCGCGTCACCGCCCGCGCGGCGTCCGCGAACGCCACGGCCGAGGATCTCTGGATGCGGTTTTGCGTTCGGTCACTGATTGGCGTGAGCGGCGTCTTGGTGGTGCTTGGGGCGATGGAATACAGCAGCGCGCCCCCGGCTTCTCTCATGAATCCGGGCGTGGAAAACACCGTGGCGCAACTCTTGGGGGTCTTATGAGCGATCGGCGGCAACAGTGGAAGATCGCCCTGAGCCTGGCCGCCCTCGTGGCGGTCAGCGCCGGCACCGGGGCCGTGCTCGGCCATCGCATCGCCCGACAGCAAATCGATGCCCGGAACGACCCGGAGAACTGGAACGACTATGTCAGCCGCGAATTCGATCGCCTGATTCAGCCCAGCCCGGAACAGCGCCCGAAGGTCCAGAGCCACCTGGACAACGCGGTTCGCCAACTCCAGGCGATCCGGCTCGAAACCATCCAACGCAGCACCAACGTCATTTGGCGCCTCGTGGCCGATGTCGAGAGCGAATTGACCCCCGAGCAACGCAAGGCGTTCGAGGCCCTCAAACCGCATCCTTCGGACTTGAGTCTGGATGTCCTGAACGTGACTCCCGCGAACGCCCCCTGAACCCTCGGCCACAATGCACACAGGAATTCAACGAAACCACCCAGCGCGTTGCGGCGTGTCCCGGCCCGGGCGAAGCGTGCGTCTGGATCCGGCGGGACAAAGGCCGGCGGCATTCACCCTGATCGAGCTTTTGGTGGTGATCGCCATCATTGCGATCCTCGCCGGCATGCTCTTGCCCGCTTTGGGCCGGGCGAAATCGAGAGCGCTCGCGACCGCGTGCCTGGGCAACCTCAAGCAACTCCAGCTCTGCTGGCAGTTGTACGTGGACGACAACGCCGACCAACTGCCGGGCAATGTGGCGCTCAACCCGGGCGATATCGGCAGCCGCGAGGGCTGGACGGCCGATCCGACGTCCTGGCTCCAGGGCAATGCCTGGACCGACACCACCCCGGTGCATCTCCAGCGCGGGGTGTTGTACCCCTACAACAACTCGCTCGGCATCTACCGATGCCCGGCCGACAAGTCCACCGTCCGCGACCAGGGCAGGCATCCGCGCACGCGCAGCTATTCGATGAGCATGTACATGAACTTTCGCCCCGACCCCGAGAGTCCGGAGCATTCGCTCTGCTGGCACACCCTGGGGCAGATCCAGAGGCCCGGCCCGGCCCGCGCCGCGGTGTTCATCGACGAAAACGAGAAGAGCATTCAGCAGAGCGCTTTTGGCATCAACGCCCGCGATTACCTCACGCTCTTCGATTCCGCGCTCTGGACCTGGATCAGTTTTCCCGCCACCCGGCATCACAACGCCGGCGCATTGAGCTTCGCCGATGGCCACGTCGAACTCTGGCGTTGGTTCGAGCCCAACACCGCTCGCATCGCCCGGCTCGACGACTGGACCGTGCTCAAGAATGCCGTTCCAAACGCCGACCGGGACCTCGACCGGTTCTTCGGAGTTGTTCCGGAAAAAGTCCCGATTCTTTGACTTCGAGATCGGGCTTTTGCCCCAGCGATTCTACTTGTGACCGTGTTGAGAGCGCCGGGTCAGGCCTGCCTGTCAGCAGGCAGGGGATCCGGCTGGAGTTTGGCCATTCATTGGATTGCACCTCATCGCACACTTCATCGCACTGTGGCGGGCAGCACGAAGAAGCAAGGATGTTCTCCCTGTTCCTCCTTCCCCACACCGTCACTTGCGCGCTGCGCAGATTCCTTGTCGCGATCGCGACACGATTTAGGTGCATTTTTATGGAATCCGGTGCAATTCAATCGGCTGTGGCGTGTCGAATGAGGGGTAGATTTCTGCCCCCTGTGCTTGCGCAGGAGTCGTTGGCCGACCCACTGGTATTCGTGCGGTTGCAGGGCTCGGACCCTCAGGCCCTTGAGACTGACATCTGCGGCTACGGGAGTCTCCATCCGTTGTAGGCTCCGTGCCCTCACCGGGCGACAGAACACCGACAACGGCCAAATGCACTGGAACTGGCGGTGCAGCTCGGTTGCGCCCGGTTGCTCCTTGAAGTCCGGGAGCGCGTTGGGCACGCTCCTGCCGCGTGGGAAGCGTTGACATTCAACGGTTGAATGCGCATGGGGACCATGAACCAAACCTCGACTGTCTCTCTGGTGCTGGCTGCCGCACTGGCGGTTCTGTGCGCGGGCTGCAGCGGCCTGTCCCCGGCTCGCGAGCAGCCCGCGGCGCCCTCCGCTGCCCTCGAACGCGCGCTCGAATCGGTCCGGGCAAAACACGCCCCCGACCCTCACCTGGGTCTGTTTCACGTCGGCGCCGCGCGGGAGGGCAACAGGCTGGTGTTGACCGGCGAGGTCGCCAGCGCTTCCGCCCGAGCCGACGCGCTCGCCGCCGCTCGGGCGGCAGGCTCTGAAGTCGCCGACCGCATCGCGGTGCTGCCCGACCCGGCGCTGGGCGAGGCTACGCGGGGACTCGTCTGTTTGAGCGTCGCCACGGGCCGCGAGCAGCCGGAACATAAGGCCGAGATGGGGACACAGGAATTGATGGGGCATTCCGTTCGGATCTGGAAGTGCGCGGGCCTCTGGTCTTTGGTCCAGACGGCCGACCGCTACATCTCCTGGATGGAAGAAGGCTCGTTCCACCGCTGCACCCCCGCGGACGTCGAGGCGTGGAATGCATCGGCCCTGCTTATCGTCACGACGTTCGAAGACCGTGTCCTCGAAGGTCCGGACCCGCATGCGCAGCCGGTATCGGATGTTGTGATGGGATGCCTCGTGCGGAGGATCGGAGAGACGGGCGATTGGTACCGCGTCGAACTGCCTGACCGTCGCGGCGGTTATCTGCGCAGGACCTCCGCCGAGGACTACACCGCGTGGAGGGAATCGCGCCGGGCCACGCCGGAGAACATCGAGCGGACCGCGCGCTCGCTGTTGGGCCGCCCGTATCTGTGGGGAGGAAGCTCGCCCAAAGGACTCGACTGCTCCGGATTCACCAAGCTTGTCTTCTTTCTCAACGGTATCAGCCTGGACCGGAATGCGAGCCACCAGGCCCGCCAGGGCGCGGCGATCCTGCTCGACCCGGGCCTGAGCATGCTCGAGAAAGGGGACCTGCTTTTTTTTGGACGCCGTGCCGCCGACGGCCGGCCCGGACGCGTGACTCACACCGGCATCTACCTGGGTGATCGGCTGTTCATTCATGCCTCCGAACGCGTGCGCATCAACAGCCTCGATCCCGCGTCCCCGATCCGCGACGAGCATCGCATCCGCACGCTGATCCAGGCCCGCCGCGTTCTGCCGTCCGAATCGTGAAGGCGAAACGGCCGGAGGGGGACGGTTCACCCCCCGCCAGAAATGACGATCACCCCAACCACTGACTGGACTGAGCGAAACAGAAATCCCATGACAACTCGTGTGTTTGACATCCCATTCAAGGCAATCCTCGTCACCCTCCTGGTCCCGATCGTTCCCGCACAGGAATCGACCGCTTCCACTCCCGACGCCGCATTCACCGCGAGCGTCAGCCCGGCCTGGCCTGTCGCGACAAATGCCGCCCAGCCGGAGTTTGCCCTCTCCTCGGCTTTTGACGGCACCAACTTCCTGGTCGGCATTCGCGGAGCGGCCGGCAACCCGGATTTGGTCGGTGCCCAAGTGCTGTCGCCCACGGGCACCCGTGTTGGGTCGTTGATCGACATTGGGCGTGTGATGGATGGATTCCTCGACGGGCCGCGTGTCGCAATGGGGGGCGCCAATTATCTCATGGCCTGGACCGATGCCAGTTCCCAGCACCGATTGACGGGTAACGACGTTTACGCGCAATTCATCAGCTCTGCCGGCAGCCTGGTCGGGAGCCCGTTCGTCGTGACCAAGGCTTCGGGGGATCAATATGCCCGAGGGGTGGCGTATGACGGAACCCGTTTCATGGTCATATGGGCAGCCGGGAACGGCGTGCGCGGACGGCGGGTATCCGCGACGGGCGAGTTGTTGGGCAGTGAAATCGTGTTCACGACGCAGGAGGTCGAGGAGCCGGCAGCCGTGGCCTGCGGCGGCGGCCAATGCCTTGTCGTCTGGGTGGAAGGCACCGATGGGGCTCACGCAACCAAAGGCCGATTGCTCTCCGCCTCTGGCGAACTCGGCCCTGCATTTGTGATCAGCCAGAATGACTCATACAATTTCAATCCCCTCACCGTGGCCTATGGCGGTGGGCGATTCATGGTGATCTGGTCACACAACGCGGATGAAGATGACGACTGGGACTTGCGCGGGCGGATGGTGCTGCCCGACGGGACGTTTGCAGGCGGCGAATTCGTTCTGACCGCGGAAGCGAGCGAGGAGATCATCTGGGCCAACAACCTCGTCTTTGACGGCGAGAACTTCCTTGTCGTGTGGACGGATTACGCAGGAAGCCCCGCCAGCGCCCCGGGCACGGTGTTCGGGCGTTACTGGAGCCAGGGCGGCGTGCCGGCGGGAGCTCCGTTCACCATCGAACCCGCCGGGCCAGGCGCTCTGGGTGTGGGGCTCAGCGCGGCGGATCGCCAGGTGCTGGCCGTGGTCAACAGGAACGCGCTCGACTCGGCTTCGGACGTCTGGGCGCGCTTCATCCAGCCTGCATCCGCGGGTCCCTTTGTCCAAATTCTGAAGATCGCCGCAAACCCCGAGGAAGCGTCGAAGGTCCAGGTGACATTCGAGGGAATCCTCCAATCCAGCGCGGATCTCAGGACCTGGGCGGATCTTGCGCCTCAACCGGCCAGTCCGTGGATCTTCGAAACCGGTGAAAGCGTCTTGTTCTTTCGTGCACGGGACTGAGAGCCTGTCTGAAAGATCGAGCGTGGCGGCGACACGACACCCTCAGACATGCGCCGGGCCGGGAGCGGCAATCAACACCGCGCGCGCTGTTCGAGCAACTCGCCGGTCGGTCCGATGAGGCAGACCGAGAGCGCCATTTGCCCCGTGGCGTGCGTGGCGCACGAGAGGCAGGGGTCGTAGGCGCGGATGGCGACTTCGATGTGGTTGAGCAGGCCCTCGCTGATCTCGGCTCTCCCGCCCAGGACGTCCCGGGCCACCCGGGTAATCGCGCGGTTCATCGGCTCGTTGTTGTTGGTGGTCGAGACAATGAGGTTGCACAGAGTGACCTCGTCGTTCCTGTTGACGCGGTAATGGTGAAAGAGGGTCCCGCGCGGCGCCTCGACCACCCCGACGGTTTCCTCGCGCCGCGGACCGCGGGCGAGGAGATCGTCTCCTTGAAGATCGGGATCATCGAGCAGCGTGCCGATCACCTCGATCACGTGAAGCAGTTCGATGAGGCGCGCCCAGTGATAGCACATCGTGATGTTGTTCGGGCGCTCCTGCGTGAGGGCAAAGAAATCTTGCCGGGCCGCCTCGGCTTCGGGCGATGGAATGAACGCGCAGGTGTTGAGCCGCGCCAGCGGCCCCACCCGGTACCACCCGGCCTGCGGACCGAGCGATTTGAGGAACGGGAACTTCATGTAGGACCACGACCGGACCTCCTCGCCGACGACATCGAGGTAGCGCTGGTAATCGACATCGTTGACGATGCGCCGCCCCCGCGAGTCCACAGCCCGCAGGACGCCGTGGTACAGATCCAACGCGCCGTCGTCCGGGCGGACCAGCGACAGGTGATTCGACTCGAACGAGCCGTACGGACGCAGTTCGTCCAGATGCGCCATTGTGAAATCGCGGATGATGCCGACGGCGCGCCGGCTCCATTCAAGCATCTGGGGCATATCCTCGAGGAGGCCGTCCCGCTCGGCGATCGAGAGGTTCTTGTTGACCCCGCCCGGAATCGCGCCGGTGCCGTGGATCTTCTTGCCCGCGGTGACGCGGATGACCTCCTGGCCGAACTTGCGCATCATGACCCCCTGGCGCGCCAGCTCGGGATACCTGGCGGCCACGGCCAGAATGTTGCGCTGGGCAGGCGGCGCCCCGAACGCGCTCCGCGCGGTGCCGTCGGTGCCGAAGAGCAGATCCGGGCTGGCCAGGTGAAAGAAGTGCAGCGCGTGGCTCTGGAAGACCTGGCCGTAGTGCATCAGGCGCCGCATCTTCTCCGCCGTCGGCGTCAGTTGCTCGCCCCCGACGATCCGGTCCATGGCCTTGGCGGCCGCCACGTGGTGGCTCACCGGGCAGATGCCGCACAGGCGCTGGACGATGACAGGCACTTCCCAGTAGGGCCGCCCGAGGATGAACCGCTCGAACCCCCGGAACTCGACGATGTGCAGCCGCGCCTCGGTGACGTTGTTGCGCGCGTCGAGGTGGATCGTCACTTTGCCGTGACCCTCGACCCGAGTCACCGGGTGGATGGTGAGTTTCCGGCATGTGCCTGAGCCGGTGGATTCCTTCGTTGTGGTCATGCGCGGTGACTCCTCAATCGTACTTCAACCGTTCGTAGGCCAGCGTGACCGGCTTGCCGGTCAGGAGAGCGACAACCGTGTCCCAGATGGCGTCGGCGGGAGGCGGACAGCCGGGAATGAAATAGTCGATCTTGACCACCTCGTGGCAGGGGTAGACGCGGTGCAACAGCAACGGGATCTCGATGTCGTTCGGGAGAATGCCGGCGGGATTCCAGATCCCTGGAGACTTCAGGTACGCTTCCTCGAGGCATTCGCGCAGCGGAAGGTTGTTGCGCATGGCCGGGATGCCGCCGTTGATGGCGCATTCGCCCATCGAGACGAGGACGTCGCAGTGCTTCCGAAAGTCCTCGAGCACATGGACGTTCTCCTCGTTGCAGCAGCCGCCCTCGATGATGCCCACCGCGCACCGGCCGTCGAACTCCTTGTAATCGTTGATCGGCGAACGCCCGAACTCGACCAGGTCCGCCAGCGCGAAGAGGCGTTCGTCGATGTCGAGGATGGACATGTGGCAGCCGAAGCACCCGCAAAGACTTGTCGTGGCCACGCGTGGTTTGGATGCAGTACTCATCGGGAGCTTGGAGATTCAGCGGTTGAATGCCCACGGGGACCGTGAACTGGTCTGTAGCCGCCGACGTGAGTCGGCGCTGATTCCAGCCTTCGACGGAGCGAGACGGCGCCGTCTGATCCCGCACTGCGGGGCGGCTACGGAATCCCGATTCATGGGGAGTCCTCTGTCTGGACATTTCCCGAGCCGATGGGCTGCGCGTCGAAAGGCCGCTGCCCGATCGGCACGGCATAGCCGACCCGCTTTCTCATCAGCGCGCCGGTCGGGCAGGATGCAGTGACCTCGTCGGTCACGGCCAAACCGGTCGCGGCCAGCGCCTCCCCGTTGACCTGAAGCCGCTTGCGGTAGCCCCGGTCGACAAACTGAAAGACGTTCTTGTGATCGAGTTCCTGCGAGACGCGCACGCACCGTCCGCACAGGATGCATCGGTTGTGGTCCAGATAGACATCCGGATGCGAGAGGTCGACGGGCCGGTCGGGATTGAGGTAGGGGTATTGCGGCACGGTGATGCCGAAGCGATAGGCCAGCGCCTGGAGTTCGCAGAGCCCGCTCTTCTCGCAGAACATGCAGTAGTGGTTGCCCTCGACAAAGAGCATATCGAGGATCGCCGTGCGGAACTCGCGGATCTCCGCCGTGTCGTTCTCCACCACCATGCCGTCGGAGATCGTCTGCACACAGGCCGCCTGGATGCGGCCGTTGACGCGGACGGAGCAGACGCGGCAACTGCCGTGCGGGACGAGGTTCTTGTAGGCGCACAGGCGGGGGATATAGATGCCGACCGCTTCCGCCGCCTTGAGGATCGTCTGCCCGGCCCGGCCCGACACCTCGTGTCCGTCGATGGTGAATGTGACGTCCTTCATGGCGGGTCTCCCCGTTCACACATACTGGGACATCCGTCCGACGCGCAACTCGGCGTCGGCGACCGCCTTGGACAAATCGAAGGTCGAGAGCAACCCCGGTTTGCGATCGCTCACCATGTCGGCGTAGAGGGTGTGGAAGTTCTGGAGGGCGCCCAGAACGGGATTGGGGGCGGCCTGGCCGAGTCCGCATCGGCTCGTCTGGCTAATGACGTTGGCCAGGCGTCGCATGTAATCCAGATCGGACGGCTCGCCCGCCCCGCTGACGACCTTGTGGACGACCCGTTTGAGCAGGACCAGGCCGACGCGGCAGGGGGTGCAATGGCCGCAGCTCTCTTCGATGAAGAAATCCAGGTAATGCTCCGCGATCTCGAGTTTGTTCCGGGCGCGGTTGAAGATGAGAATGGCCCCGCCTGTTGCCAGGTCGTCGTAGCAGATCTGCCCGCCGAAGCGTTCCGGGCTGATCATCTGGCGGCAGGGCCCGCCGATGAGCATGGCTCCCGGGTTGTCGGCGTCGGCCATATCGAGCAGCTCGCGGGCCGTGATGCCAAAGGGCACCTCGTAAACGCCCGGTTTGCGGCAGTCGCCGCAGATCGAGAGGACTTTCGTGCCCGTTGTGCGGCCCGATCCCATCTCCGCGAACCAATCGGCGCCTCTCTGCATGATCCGGGCGGCGGCGCTGAAGGTCTCGACGTTGTTCACGATGGTGGGACAGCCCATGTACCCCTTCTGCGCCGGGAACGGCGGCCGGTTTTTCGGATCGCCGCGCAGGCCTTCGCACGAGCTGATCAATGCGGTTTCCTCGCCGCACACGTAGGCCCCGGCGCCCGGTTGGATGCGGATGTCGAAATCGAAGCCGGGTTTTCCCAGAATCGCTTTTCCGAGCAGGCCTTGGCGGCGTCGGTTCTCGAGCACATCCTCGAGGAAGGCCCGCAGGTAGGCGTATTCGCCGCGCAGGTAGACGATGCCCGAATCGCTGCCCAACGCGTAGCCGGCGACGGTCATCCCCTCGAACACCTGGTCGGGACATTCGGTGAGCAGCACGCGGTCCTTGAACGTGCCCGGCTCCCCTTCGTCCGCGTTGCACAACACGTACCTGCGCTCGCCCGGGGCGTTGCGCGCAAATTCCCACTTCTGTCCCGTGGCGAATCCGGCGCCGCCGCGTCCGCGAAGCCGCGACGCCCGGATGGCGGCGATCACGTTCTCCGGCGTTTGGTCGATGGTGCGTTCGAGCGCGCATCCGGACTCGAAGCCGTCGAAATGCACCGGGCCCCTGCGGCGGATGTTGTTGCGGACCATCGAGTGGACGAGGGGATGGGCGTTGTTGCCATCGCCCACCATCGTGATGAGTTGGGCGGGGTCGAGATGCCGTCGCAGGTCGCGAATGACCTGGCGCCCGCGTTCGGGGGTGAGGTTGGGGACGACGACATCGTTGACAAGCGCCGCCGGGGCCTGGTCGCTCATCCCGATGCAGGGCGTGCGGGTCAGGGTGATCCCGCCGTCGGCCGTGGTCTCGCCCATCGTCACCCCCAACTCCTTCGCCATGGCGTCGGCCACCATGTCGTACCCCTTCATCCAATCCACGATGTCTTTGCAGAGGCGGATGATGACTCGCCCGCGGGGTTTGACGGAAAGGAACGCGTAGAAGGTCACTACGCTCTCGACCTCGACGCGGTGGGAGTTCACCTTGCTGGCGATGATCTCCATCGCTTCGGTCGAGACACATCCCAATCTCTGCTGGACCGCAATGACGATGTCCGTCATCCGCGTCCGGTCGAAGCCATAACGCCCACAAATGTCCTCAACGACAGTCACGAGGGCCTGGTTCATTGAGATGCACTGTATCCTCTCCTGCACTCCCGGTAAATCACAAACCTTTAGCCCGCATCTTTCTCACCCCGACGGTGCACAGGGCGGTCAGACTTCGCGAGAGGACGGCTATGCGGAGCCAGCCTGCATCTCTCACCACTCTGTGCCACCGCGAAGCCGGAGTTCACAAGAGAAGTCAACATGCAGGCTAGTGCACTTTGGCTCGGCGCCAATTCATGTAGACAAAGAGGCCGGAGCGGGGGATGGCTCGTCCCCTGACCCGGCGCTTGTACCGGTGTCTGTTCGCGCGCCGCGTGAGGGCACGCGGCCTACAACGTCGGTGTCTGTCGCCTTGTAGGCCGGGTCCCCTGACCCGGCGCTTGTACCGGTGTCTGTTCACGCGCCGCGTGAGGGCACGCGGCCTACAACGTCGGTGTCTGTCGCCTTGTAGGCCGGGTCCCCTGACCCGGCGCTTGTACCGGTGTCTGTTCGCGCGCCGCGTGAGGGCACGCGGCCTACAACACTGATGTCTGTTCCCTTGTAGGCCGAGTCCCCCGGCCCGGCGCTCTGAATCCTGTTCATCCTGTCCCAAAGGGGGGCTTCCGGGCGCTGGTGCAGGGCTGGTTGCTCGCCGCCCGGCCGCCGCTGGGTGTGTCGTGCGTGCAGAGCCGAAAATCCAGTCGCGATTGGGGCATTGCCTTGAGCGATGGCATTGGCCATCTTGCCTGCCATGAGCAACCATGCCACGAACCGGTCGGCGGAGTTTCTGAAGATCGCGGATCAATTCAAGCTGGGCGTTCTCGTGACGGAATCGTCCCACCCGGTGACGGCCAATCTGAGCGATGCGAGCCGGAGCGATATCAAGGCCGGGCTGAGGCAGTTGTTCGATGTCGATGACGACGTCGTCCGGAAGTACCGCGAGTTCGTGCAGTCGGGCAGACCGGCCAGCATGGCCCAGACCGTGTTGCGGGCCTTGGAACAGGGGGGCAGGCTGTTCTTTACCGGCTGCGGCTCGACAGGGCGTCTGAGCATTCAGCTCGTCTCGATCTGGCGCGATTTCTGGCAGCGCCAGCGCGCCCGGGGCCTGGCCTGCCGCCCCGAGCCGTTGGATTGGGAGACCCGGGCTTCGAGTGTGATGGCGGGCGGCGACTTCGCCCTCATCAAGGCCGTGGAAGGCTTCGAGGATTTCACGGCTTTCGGCAAGAAACAGATCGGCGATCTCGGAGTGGCGAAGGGCGACGTGGTGTTCGCCATCACCGAGGGAGGGGAAACCTCGTTCGTCATTGGCACGGCCTGGCGCGGGGTCGAGGCGGGGGCGCGCGTCTTTTTCGTCTACAACAACCCCGATGACATCCTCCACCAGCATGTGCAGCGCAGCCGCGAAGTTATCCTGGATCCGCGGATCGAGAAGATCAACCTGACCACCGGCCCGATGGCGATCACGGGGTCCACCCGGATGCAGGCGACCAGCATCCAACTGGCGGTGATGCTGACGGTTTTCGAGATGGTGCTGCGCGAGTTGATGTGCCGCCTGGATCCGCACGGCCCCAATGCCCTCGACCCGTCCACGGTGCCGTCCGAGTTCCTGGATCAACTGACCCGGATGCATGCGACCCTGAAAACGCCCGAGGTTCTCGAGCCCCTGGCCAGGCTGGTCGCTCTCGAGGAAGCTGTCTACCGCGCCGGCCGGCGCAACAACTATTTCGCCGACCGGTTCGGCATCGACGTGCTCACCGACACCACGGAGCGGTCGCCCACCTTCTGCACGCCTCCGTTCCGCAAGGGAGACGACACGACGGCGGCCGAATCATGGGCGTATCTGTACGTTCCTTCCGACACGACTCCGCGGGCCTGGGAACATATCCTCAAGCGCGCCCCCCGGTGCGTCGAGTGGAGCGAAGCCGAAGTCAGGGCACTGGTCGGGGATGAGAAGTTCTCCCAGACGATGGAGGTGATCCGCAGAATCAGTGCGCCGGAGCTGATGCGGTTCAAGGTTGGCCGGGACGGTTTGGACCTGCGTCCGCCGCAGGCCGGCGGCAGCGCGGTGGCGATTCTGGGCGGGACCGATGCCGGGCCGGCGCTGGCCGTCGGCGGGTTCTGCAGACAGCAACTCGAGGCAACGCGACGCGCGGGAGGCAAGATCGGCTTGATTTGCCTGGCCCAGCCCGCGGCGCTTGAAACGGTGCGGGCGGCGGTGCGCGACGACTGGGCCGCGGACTGCCTCACGGCTCTGGTGCCGGCGCCCGAGAGCCGGCTCCTGCTCGATGGCGCGGCACGGGTGGGATTGAAGCTCCTGCTCAACGCGCTTTCGACCTGCACCATGGTCCGGTTGGGCCGTGTCATGGGCAACTTCATGATCTGGGTCGTGGCCAGCAACCTCAAGCTGATCGACCGGGCGACGCGCTACATCCAGCGGTTGACCGGCCTCGAGTACACGGAGGCCAACCGCCTCCTGTTCGAGGTGGTCGAATACGTCGAGCCGCGCTGGAAAGCCGACAAGGCCTATCCGCCCGTGGTGGGTCTGGCCGTGATGCGCCAGCGCCACGGATTGACCAACGAACAGGCCGAGCAGCGGCTGATGGCCGAGTTGGGCTGAATCCCGCTTGTTATTCCGGTCGATCGACGCTACTATTGCACCCTTGATCGGCACACTCAGCTTCATTTGACGAACGCAACCTCTCAAGTCCATGAAACGCACATCTCTCTTCAACCTGGCCGCCGCTCTCCTCGCCGGCGCATTCTCCGCAACCGCCGCTGAAGCGACGCTGGGGATCGGCGATCCCGCCCCCAAGCTGGCCGTGGGCGAGTGGGTGCAGGGCGAGCCGGTCAAGGAGTTCCAGAAAGACAAGATCTACATCGTCGAGTTCTGGGCGACATGGTGCGGGCCCTGCCGCACCTCGATTCCGCACCTGAACGAGATCCACACGAAGTTTAAAGACAAAGGGTTGGTCGTCATCGGCCAGAACGTCTGGGAGCGGGACGAGACCCTTGTCAAACCGTTCATCGAGAAGATGGGCGACAAGATGACCTATCGCGTGGTCATGGACGACAAGAGCGAGAGAGAGAGGGGCGCGATGGCCGAGACGTGGATGCAGGCGGCGGGCCAGAACGGCATCCCGGCTGCCTTCCTGGTCGGCAAAGACGGCAAGATCGCCTGGATCGGACACCCGATGTCGCTGAAGGATTCGGTCATCGAGGAGGTGCTCGCCGGCCAGTTCGACGTCGCCAAGGCCGCGGCGGACTTCAAAAAGCAACGGGAATCGCGCACCGAAATGACGCGGTTATCCCGCCAGTTCGGCGAGGCAATGAAAGACAAGAAGTGGGACGAGGCCGACGCCGCCTTGAGTGAAATCGCCAAGCTCATGCCTGACGGGCAACAGGATTCCGTCGCCGCCGCGCGGCTCCAGATTCTCCTGGGCAAGGGCGATACCGAAGCCGCCGCCAGTCTGGCCGAGCAGATCAGCGAGCGGGCCAAGGGCAATGGCGCGATGCAGAACCAACTCGCGTGGCAGTTGCTCAGCCAGGACAACCTGAGCGCCAAAGCTCTGGCGACCGCTCACTCGATCGCCGTCAAAGCCAACGACGCTGCGGGTGGCAAGGACGCATCCATCCTGGACACCCTGGCGCGCGCCACATTCATGAAAGGCGACAAAGCTAAGGCGATCGAACTGCAGCAGAAAGCCGTAGAACTCGCCGAGGACGAGGACCTCAAGAAACAGCTCCAGTCCAATCTCGACAGTTTCAAGAAGGACCAACTCCCGAAGGCGGATTGACGCGGCGCAGCGGATACGACGCAAAAGCCCCACCCCGAAATCTCACGCCGGGACGAGGACACACATTGCCGAGCTTGGATGTCGCGTCCTCTGTGTGCCGTAGCGCAATTCCCTGGAATCTGCCTAGTCGGCGGTGAATCTCTCGGCGGGCCGAAGTTCGACAAGGCCCTCTCTGGAAATGGCGCAGTCACCAATCAGGGCCGATCCCGCGGCCGCGCATGCGCGTCAAGTTCCACGCCGGAGGGGCGACGTCCCCGTCGCCCGCGAACACATGCTGCGACCCGGTTGGTCGGGGACGAGGACGTCCCCGCTCTCCCGCAGCCCGCAGGCGCGTGAGTTTAAGCAAAGCCCCTGAGTGGTTTCTCGGAGCAGCGCTGTCGAGGGTGTCTAACTTCTTGGGCCGGTGTTCGTTGTGGCAGTCGCTTCTGCTCAGTTCGGCTCCGAGGTCGCGGAGTCCCGCGGCCGCGGGAGAGTGCGGCGGTTGACCGCCGCTTTCCGAGGACGGTCCTCCGTGCGTTGCCACTGCAAAGCGGTGCTGAAGCACACGCACTCTCCCGCGGCCGCGGGACTTCGCGCGACCGAACCCGCTCGTGCCCGGGCAGCTTCTGTGCAAGATCCGCATCTTACCCGGCCTAAGGTTTACGCGCATGCGCGGCCTCGGGATCGGCCCTCCGACATTCGGTTGCGGCCCTGGCGCGCAGTGTCTCTGCGGCTCAACTCCAACGCAGACTGTCATCCTGACGGTTCAAGCGCAGAGATCCCAAGCGCATCGGCGACAGGCTTTGCAGCATAGAATCTCCGGTCCGATGGCTGAAATGTAACTGTAAGAGAAAGATTACATTCCACTTGTCAGCGCCACGCGCAATCAGTAGAAGCAGGCCTGTTTATGCCCCGTGTGAACCACGCACTGAATAGATGCGAAGGCCTCCGCGATTGCCCCTCCTCTCCTCTTGCAGCATAGCTCACCTATGAAAAGGACCTTGATCCTCTCCCTCCTCGGCTCCCTCTGGCTGTGGTCAATGGCACCCGCCGGCCTGGCCCAAATCACAATCGCAACCGACACCTTTGTCGCTGCAGGCGACACGTCCTTCGACGGACAGTCCGTCGTGGTTGACCACGCGACGCTGACAATCGAGGGGCCGCACACCTTCGCCAGTCTCCAGCTCGTCAACAGCGCGGTCCTGACCCATGAGCCGGCCGCCGCGGGCGAACCCGAGCGCGTCGTGCGCCTCACCGTGACGGGCAACGTGACGGTGGACGCGACTTCGCGGATTGACGCGACCGGCAAGGGCTATGCCCAAGCCGATTCGCCGGGCGCAGGCGCCAAAGGCAACTACGCCGGCGGCGGCGGCGGGCATGGCGGGCATGGGCATCGCAGCAACGGGACGCCCGGACTGGGCGGCATGCCGTTTGGCTCGATCGTGGCGCCGGACGCATGGGGCGGCCCCGGCGGGAACAGCGACAGCACCGGCGCGTTCGTCCCCGGCGGCGGCCTGGTCCATCTCGAGGTTGGCGGCACACTAAGCGTGGATGGCGCGGTCCGGGCCGATGGCGCGAATGCCTGGATCAACAACCAGGGTGGCGGCGCAGGCGGGACGGTCTACCTGAAGGCCGGCACGTTGACGGGCGGCGGCTCGATTTCCGCCAATGGCGGCGCCGGTGAATGGGTGGACGGCGGTGGCGGCGCGGGTGGCCGCATCGCGCTTCTTTTTGCGAGCAATCAGTTTGCGGGCGCCCTCTCGGCTATCGGTGGCGGCGGTGCAGGCATTGGCGGGGCGGGGACAGTTTACCTCAAGCAGGGGACGGCGCCGGGTCAGTTGAGAATTGTCAACGCGGGACGCGGCGAATGGACACCGCTGACCTCGCCGGTGGCATTCGACGTCGTGTTGGACGGTAACGCGATTGTGTACCCAACGGCGAATCTCGCGGTCGGCACGCTCACGGTTGCCGGGAATTCGATGTTGACCCATTCCACCGGCAGCGCGGGATTGACAGTCAACGCCGCGGGCAATGTCTCGATCGGCGCGGACGCCGGTATCAATGTGGACGGACGCGGCTATCCGTTTGCCGGGGACCCGGGTCCGGGCGCAGGCGAGCTTGGCATTTGGGCGGGATCCGGTGCCGGTCACGGCGGCCTGGGGGGGTACAGCGCGACCGGTTATGCTGGCGGATCGCACTACGGCTCGATTTTGCAGCCGACTGCCCTGGGGAGTCAGGGCGGCAACGGTGACGGCGGGCCGGGCTCGGCTGGCGGCGGGGCAATCCGGCTCATCGTCGGGGGAACGCTCGATGTGGCCGGTCGACTTTCGGCCAACGGCATCAACAGCACCCCCAACAACGCTGGCGGCGGCTCTGGCGGCAGCATCTGGGTCAACGCCGGTTCCTTGACTGGAGGTGGGACAATCGTGGCCAACGGGGGCGCCGGCGAGTGGGTGGATGGCGGCGGGGGCAGCGGCGGGCGCATCGCGCTTTACTCGGATCACAACCAGTTCACGGGGGCTCTGACCGCATACGGAGCCGGCGGCTCGCAAAAGGGAGGCGCGGGCACGATCTACCTCAAGCGACCTGCCAGTGCCGTGGGTCAAATGGTTGTCGACAACGACAACGTCTGGGGCAACTACACCCCGATCGCGACTCCGGAAGCATTCGAACTCACAATTTCCAGGCGGGCGGTCTGCTATCCAGTCGAACCGCTCACAGTCGCTCAATTCACCATGCCCAATGAAGCCGTCCTCACGCATCTGAAGGGCCAGTCCAACATCCACATGCGCGTCACCGGCAACGCCACCATCGCCGCGCCGGCCCAGTTCACTGCCGACGGACGCGGCTACCCCATTGGGGAAGACCGCGGTCCAGGCGCTGGTGCCCGTTACAGTTGGGGCGGATCCGGCGGCGGCCACGCCGGTTTGGGCGGTCGCAGCGGCAGCGGGGCAGTCGGCGGCACTTACTACGGTTCCTTGCTCGAACCCACCGCCCTGGGTAGCCAGGGCGGTGACGGCGACGGCGGCGGCGGGACCTCCGGCGGTGGCGCGATACGCCTGATCGTCGACGGCAAATTGACCTTGGACGGACGCCTATCGTCCGATGGCGCCGGGGCGCCGCCGAACAACGTCGGCGGTGGATCCGGCGGCAGCATCTGGCTCACCGTCGGTTCCCTGTCCGGCGCCGGGGCGATCTCCGCCAACGGCGGTCCGGGCGAGTGGGTGGACGGCGGCGGGGGCGGCGGCGGGCGCATCGCGCTCTATTACACCAGCAAGGATTACACGGGCCCGATCACGGCGTATGGCGGTGGCGGCCATGAACGCGGCGGGGCCGGGACCATTTACACAAAGGGCGCCGCGGAATCCCAAGGGCACTTGCTCGTCGACAATGGCGGCACGTGGGGCACATACACACCGCTTCAGACGCCCGAAGCGCTGCGTGCGACTCTCACCGGACGCGCCTGGTTGTACCCGGAAAGCGCTTTGACTTTTGCGCGCCTCGAATTGCCCGGCGAAGCCGTGCTGACGCATCTGACCGGGCAGTCAAACGTCACTCTCCACGTCGTGGGCGATTTGATTGTCGGCACAAATTCCGCGCTCTCGGTCGAGGGCCGAGGCTATCCGATCGCCCAGGACCGCGGACCCGGCGCGGGTACCCAGGTGAGTTGGGGCGGCTCGGGAGGGAGCCACGGCGGCTTGGGCGGTTGGAGCGGGAGCGGTGCTGGGCCAACCACCCACTACGGCTCGATGCTCGAGCCGACCCTGCTGGGCAGCCAGGGCGGCTACGGCAGCGGGGGCCCAGGCACAGCCGGTGGCGGCGCCATCCGCCTGATCGTGGATGGCACGCTCCAAGTCGATGGCGCCCTGAACGCCAACGGCGCTTCAAGCCCTCCCAACGATGCCGGCGGCGGCGCCGGCGGCAGCGTCTGGCTCACCGTGGCCAAGCTGGCCGGCACAGGCCGTATCACGGCGAACGGCGGTCTGGGTGAATGGGTCGAGGGAGGCGGTGGCGGTGGCGGACGCATCGCCCTGTACTACGATAGCAACGAGTTCGCAGGCATCATCACTGCGTTCGGAAATGGAGGAAGCCAGCGGGGCGGAGCGGGGACCGTCTACGCACGCAAGCGAGGCTCGGCGTTCGGCCAACTCCTCATCAACAACGGCGGCGTCTGGGGCAACTACACCCCGCTGACGTCGCCCGAGCCGTTCCAGCTTACTCTGGCCGACATGGCCTATTGCTACCATGTCGAACCGCTCACGGTCCGTGATTTTGAAGTGCGGACCAATGCCACACTCACCCACCTCACCGGACAGGCACGATGCGACATCACGGTCCTCAACAACCTCACCGTGGCCAAAGGCGGCAGTATTTCGACAGATGGACGCGGCTATCCCATCGACAGCAACCTCGGCCCGGGCGCAGGGGTACGCCTGGATTGTTGCGGTAGCGGGGCCGGACACGGGGGAACCGGGGGCAGTTCATATTCCGGCGCTACCGGTGGGGCGCCTTACGGCTCGATCACCGAACCGCTCGAGCATGGGAGCGCAGGCGGCCCCGGCAGCGGCGGCGCCGGCGGCGCCGGCGGTGGTGTGGTGCGCCTGAGCGTTGCCAATCTTCTTACGATTGATGGCCGGGTGACCGCTCAAGGCCTCAACGGAGTCAACAACGATACCGGCGGCGGGGCGGGCGGCAGCCTTTACTTCACCGCCAAGACCATCGTCGGCACAGGCGCCATCCTCGCCGATGGCGGAGCTGGCGAATGGGTGGACGGAGGCGGCGGCGCCGGCGGGCGGATTGCTCTTCACGCCGATACAGTGTCGTTCACCGGAGAACTGGCCGCGCGCGGCGGCGGCGGGCGCCAACGGGGCGGCTCGGGCAGCATTTACACCAAGCTGACGGGACAGACGACAGGCGAGTTGGTCCTGGACAACGGCGGCAACGCAGGGGCCCTGAGTCCATTCGATGTCCCGGCGAATACGCGCCTCGTCCTCGGCGGCGGCTCGGTCTTCCACCCCACCGGTCCGCTTGAACTCGTCAGCTTGCACCTCAAGTCCGGAGCCACGCTCACGCACATCACCGGCCAATCGAATCTGACGGTCCAGGTGGCTGCAGATCTCACAGTGGAAAGCGGGGCAGCGATCACCGCCGACGCCAAGGGCTACCCGCTCGATGGCGACCCCGGCCCCGGGGCGGGTGAATCGCTCGGCTGCTGCGGCGGAGGCGGCGCCTACGGCGGCAATGGGGGCGTGAGCTACTCCGGTTCCACCGGCGGTCTTGCTTACGGCTCCGTGATCGAGCCAATGGATCTGGGCTCGAGCGGTGGCGGGATAGGCGCGCGCAGTCCCGGCGGCGGGGCGATCCGCCTGATCGTGGGCGGCACGCTGCAATTGGATGGCACCCTCTCGGCCAACGGAGCTTCCTCCTGGTACAACGACCAGGGAGGCGCGGCCGGCGGGAGCATCTGGATCACCGCCGAGAAACTGGCCGGCACAGGTATCGTCTCGGCGGTCGGCGGCAACGGCGAGTGGGTGGATGGAGGCAGCGGCGGCGGCGGACGAATCGCCTTCCACCTCGGAGCCGATGAATTCACCGGGACAGTCAGCGCCCGAGGCGGAGCGCCGGGGCGCCAGGCCGGCGGAGCGGGGACGATCTATGCCAGATACGCTGGCGAAGCCGCAGGGCGCGTCTTGATCGACAACGCCGACACCTGGGGGGCTTATACCCCGCTAACCTGTGAGGAACCGTTCGATCTGACACTCGCGCGGCGCGCCCAGGTCCACGGCGATCCCGATCTGACACTGCGCAGCCTCGTGGTGGAAACAAACACCGTTTTGACCCACCTCAAAGAGCAGGACGGACTCAAGGTCGTCGTTGCTGGCGACGCCACAATCTCGGGCACAGTGCACGCTGATGGACTCGGCTTCCCGGTCGGCGTCGATCCTGGGCCGGGCGCCGGCGGGCAGTCCAGTTGGGCCGGGAGCGGGGCCGGTCACGGCGGGACCGGCGGCACGAGCCGGACCGGTCTTCCCGGCGGGCCCGCTTACGGATCGCAGCTCGAACCGACTCTGCGCGGCAGCCAGGGTGGCAGCGGCAGCGGCGGCGCGGGCGGTCACGGCGGCGGCGCAGTCCGGTTTGTCGTCGGCGGCACCTTGACGATCGACGGTTCGATCACCGCAAACGGACTCAATGGCACGGCCAACGATTCGGGCGGCGGTTCCGGCGGCAGTGTCTTTGTCAGCACGCGCGCGCTGGCGGGCGCCGGCTCGATCCGCGCCGACGGCGGGGCTGGAGAATGGGTGGATGGAGGAGGCGGCGCCGGGGGACGCATTGCCCTCTACAGAACGGCCAGCGCCTTCACCGGCGCCCTCGCTGCGAACGGAGCAGGCGGGTCCGGCCGAGGCGAGGACGGCACCATCTACGAAAGCACCGCACCGTCGGTGCTCTGGATGGCCCCGGGCGACCCTTGGGCCTTCGGCACCATCGCGTTGGAGGTTGCGACTTTGACCGCCGAGAGCGGACCGTTGACGGCCGAGTTCAGCGCCTGGCAGAACGGTGTGCCCACGCCGATCGCCTCTGTTCCGGCCACCCTTACGGCGGAGACCGCGTGGGACACGACCCAGGTGGCCGATGGCGCCTGGGAACTGCGCGTGGTGATCAGGACCGCCGCGGGCGCCACGGTTGTCGAGTCGAGGCGCTCGATCATGGTCAACAACGCCGTCGAGTGGCACGGCGGCCCCCTCGCCACCTCGGAGATCTGGACCCCCGGGCGCGTCCACGTCGTCGATCACGACCTGACTATTCCGTCCGGCCTCGTCCTCACGCTGGATCCGGGCACCATCGTCAAGTTCCTACCGGGCGTCCGCCTGTCGATCCTCAGCGGCGGCGTCTTGAACGCGCTGGGCGAGGAACTCGAGCCCTGTGTGCTGACCTCGTTCCTCGACGATTCGCAAGGTGGCGACAGCAACCTGGACGGCGGTCTCTCGAAGCCGACACCGGGCTCATGGCGTTTGTCCCTGCGCACCGGCGCCACCATCGAATCCAATGACAACACCCGGTTCCGCTTCAACAGCCGGACCTATGGCGGCCCCCTCGCCGGCAGCGAGACATGGACCGCCGACAGCCTCCGCGAAATCACGTCGACGATCGTGGTGCCCACCGGGGCAACCCTCACCCTCGAAGCCGGCGCCATCGTCAAGTTCCACCCCGGCATCGGCCTCGACGTCCAATCGGGCGGCAAGCTGATCACCCGCGGCACCGTGTCGCAGCCGGTGGTGCTCACATCCATCTCCGACGACGCCTACGGTGGCGACACGAATGAAAACGGCACCCGCACCGGCCCCACGGCCGGCGACTGGCGAAGCCTGCGCCTCGAGGACGGTGCCCAAGGCGATCTGAACCACACGCGCATCCTCTACGGCGGCAATTCGGTCGGCAACCCCTGGGGCGCCGGCGGCGCCATCGAGCCGTTGGGCGGACCATTCACCGCGCGCAATTGTGTCATCGCCGACGCGCTCAAGGACGGCGCCTTCTGCTATGGGACAACCCGCTTCGAGAATTGTGTCGTGCTGCGTTGCGACCGCGGGCTCACCGCCGTGGGCGAGATGACAGTCATTAACTGCACGCTCGATGCCAACAAGATCGGCCTGCTCGAACATGTCGGCCATCTCATCGTCCGTAACTCGATCGTTTCCGGCAGCATCCAGGCCGGCATCGAGCACGATCTGGGCGGCTACAGTCCCGCCGTGACTTTCTGCAATGTCTGGAACCCCGAGGCCTCGCGCGGCAACTACAGCGGCACCAGCGATCGCACCGGCGCCGACGGCAACATCTCCGCCGCGCCCAAGTACAAGAACGCCGTGGCGGACAACTACCGGCTGGACTACGCCTCGCCGGGCATCGACGCCGCCGATGGAACATGGGCGCCCGAGACCGACGCCGCCGGGGCACCGCGCTACGACGACCCGCGCACGGGCAACACCGGCATCGCAGGCGCCAACGGCGCCGTGCCGGACACGGGCGCTTTCGAGTTCGCCGAGACCGCGCCGTCGAACCTCGACCTGGTTGTGGTCGGCGTCAGCGGGCCAGGCCAACTCCTGGCAGGCAGCCTCGTCCATATCGAGTGGACGGTTGCCAATCGCGGCGCGGAGGCCCTGACCGGGCCCTGGCACGACGCGATCTACTTGCGCAATAGCGCGACCGGCCAGCGCATCGCCGTCGGCGAACCGCTCGTCGGACGCAACCTCACGCTCGGCCCGGGCCAGAGTCAACTCGTCGGCGTCGACGTCCGCGTGCCGGGCGGTGTGGCCGGCGATTACACCTGGGTCGTGGTCGCCAACAGCCGCGGCGATATCTTCGAAGGCGCAAACTCGAACAACAACGAGAGTGACGCCGCCCTCGCCTCCTCGCTCGCGCTGCCGGTGATCGCCCTCGACGCCGCCCCGATTGCGGGCGCTTTCAGCGCCCAGGAGGAACCGCACTGGTTCCAGTGCCTGGCCCCGGTCGGAAAAGACGTCCGGTTCGACCTCGGCCTGCTCGGCTCTCAAGGCGTCACCGAGATCTATGTGGGCCGCGGTTTCATGCCCACAGCCGAAAACTACAGCGCGCGCCAGCGCGAGTGGAGCTCCGCCGACACCAGCGCCGTCGTCTCCGGCGCGGCGGACCCGACCGCCACCGACGGCATGAACGTCTTCTACGTCCTGGCGATCGGCAGAACGCTGTCGGCGACGCCCCAGCCCTTCGCGCTGAGCGCATCAAGCGCCGCTTTCAGCATCGAGGCCGCGTGGCCTCAAAGGGTCGGCAATGCCGGCCTCGTCACCCTCGACATCCGCGGCTCCGCACTCACGACCAACACCGCGTTCTTCGCTCGCGTCGGCAACGACGAACGCCCCGCCCTCCGCCAGAGCGTCCGCGAGAGCGGACGCGTCTTCGCGACGTTCGATCTGACCGATCTCGAGCCCGGCAAGGCGGACCTGGTGGCCGAGGCGGGCGGACTCGAAGTCGCCCTGCCGGGGGCCGTCGATATCGTGGCGGGCGGCACGCCCGACTTCTATACGTCGCTGAGCGGGCCGGGCACCACCCGGGCCGGGCGGTTCATGACCTGGTTCGTGACGTACGGCAACCGCGGCCTGGTGGACATGAAGGTGCCGCTCCTGAAGTTCAACGCGCCGGGGGCGACCGAGATCAACCTCTACGAGAGCACGCTCAATTGGGCCGATGCCTTCACGTTCTGGGGCATCAACCCCAAGGCCTTGCTCCCAACCCTCGGCCCGGGTCAGGAGGTCACCTTCGAGGTGCGCGTCAAGGCGATGAACTCCGGGACGATCAACATCGAGATGATGTCCGGCGAGGCGTTCGCCGCAAACGCGACCCCCTTCAATTGGAACACGCTTCCGGCAACACCGGGCGCCAACCCAACCGCGTGGGCCGCCATGGTCAACGGACTCGACGATCGCCTCGGCGCCACGCTGGCCGAGTACTCCGTCCTGCTCGAACGCGACCTCGAAGGGCTCGCGGCGAGCGACCTGCGGTTCAGTTACCTCGCCAATATCGACGGACGCTGGCTCTTCGGCGACGAGCCCGAGGGCGTCTCCACCGAACGACCGCTCATTCTCGTGCCCGAGGAGTATGAAGAGCCGGGCTTGAGCCCGGGCCTGCACAACCCGCCTGGCGCACCGCCCGGAGACGGGATCCGCAAAACATGGTGGCTGGTGATCACGGTCGAGGATTACGCCAACCTCGGCGCGAAGAACCTGCCGGGGACACGGAAGGATGCCATCGACTTTTGGGACTATGCCAACACGGAGTTGCGAGCCGCCGAAGGCCAATACCTCTGGGCTCACGACGCCCCGGGGGATGGCAAGGCCGTGCGCCGTTCGACCATGCTCGACGGAATCCGATCGTTGAAGGGCAAGGTGGACGCCGACGACAACCTGGTCATCGTCTACAGCGGCCATGGCGGCCTCAAGGCGAGCAGTAGCGCCCCCTACCTGGCCTTCAACGGCGACTACTTGTCGCCGGTCGCCTTCACTCAGGCCATCAACGAGGTCGGAGCCGGAACGACCTACTTCATCAACGATTCGTGCCACTCCGAAGCGTTCAACGAGAAGGTCGATCCGGCCAACACCACCTTCGTCGGCCTCGCCGCAACCCAGGCGAACAAGATCTCTCATGACACCGCCAGCGGCGGCGAACTGATCAAAAACCTCAAGGGCCAGCTCCGCAAATGCCGCAGCCTCGGGCGCTCGATGGAACTGACCACTGACATGGTGACCAAGAAATACGAGACCAAGCCCGAAGAAAGAAAACGCCAGCAGCCGGTCCTCACCAACCCGTCCGGCGCCAGCCTCGACGGCAAACCCTGGAACGATCCGTCCGGCTTCGAGCAGCGACTGCGCAACATGTTCCGCAGCCCGCCCTTCCCGGGCGTCTTCCCGATCGTGCCCTACACCATCGTCGGCAGCGTCGATCCGAATGACAAGTACACCCTCGCCGGCGTCGGCCCCGAGCACTGGATTCACCCCGACCACGTCATCCCGTTCGAGGTCCTGTTCGAGAACAAGCCGACCGCCGCCGCCCCGGCCCAGGAAGTCCTGGTCACCGACATGCTCGATCCCAACCTCGACTGGTCGACGTTCGAGTTGAAGACCATCGCCTTCAACGACGCCAGCATCACTGTGCCGCCCGGATTGCAGCGCTACTCGACCACGGCCACGGTGGGCTCGGACACGAATGCGGTGACTGTCGACGTCAGCTTCGACTCGACCACCGGCAAGATCGCCTGGCTGATGCGTTCGCTCGACGCGAACACGGGCGATCTGCCTGAGGATCCGTTCGCCGGCTTCCTGCCGCCCAACGACGCCCAGCACCGCGGCGAGGGCCTGCTCACGTATACCGTTCGACCGAAGCTCACGCTCGCGGACGGCACGAAGATCCGCAATCTGGCGACGATCATCTTCGATCCCACCTACGGCGCCAACCCGCCGATCCTGACCCCCACGGTCACGAACACGATCGACGCGACCGCGCCTGTCAGCCAGGTCGATCCGCTCCCGGCTCAATCCTCCGGACCCGTGGTCGTCCGCTGGACCGGCCAGGACGCCGCAGGCGGATCGGGCCTCGAGAGCTACGACCTCTTCGTCTCGCGCAACGGCGGACCGTTCCAACTCGGGATCGGGGCCACCACGGCAACGAGCGTCTCCTTCGAGGGAGAACCCGGTTCAACCTATCGTTTCTACACGATCGCGCGCGATGCCGCCGGCAACACCGAGGCCGCCCCGGCCGAAGCGGACGCTGTCACCACCTTCGCCGGAGGCATCACCTACTCGGCTTGGGCCGCTTCCCAGGGGTTGCCGCCCAACGCCGCCGACCCGGAGGATGACCCCGACAACGACGGTCTCACGAACGCAGGCGAATACGGTCTGGCGTCGAATCCCAAGGTCGCTGACTGGCCGTCCGTGGCCCCCAAGGCTGGCATGGTGCGCCTGGCCGGCGAGACTTACCTCACGCTGACCTATCGCCGACCCAAGCCCGAGCCGAGCGATCTGCAATATCGCGTGACAAGTTCATCCGCCGTCGTGCCCTGGACAGGCGCGTCGTCGGTCACGACGGTCGGGACGCCCGTCGACCGCGGCAACTACGTCGAGGTCACGGTCCGCAGCCTCACGCCGATGAAGAACGGCGCGCACGGCTTCCTGCGGCTGCAGCTTCGGAAATAGCCAGCCCGGAAGCCGCGCGGGTACGCGCGTGTCCGACAGCGCGAAGCGGGGTTGCGAGGCGCCCTGGAGCGCCGGCTTGCAGCCGGCTTAACGCCTGCGGTGTGCCCACACCGGTTTATAGTCCCCGTGCGCATTCGTGTGAACGTCGTGTGAACGAGCAGAGCAGGGGAGGGGCGACGTCCTCGTCGCCCGCGAACATCATCGGGCGGCTGCTATCGTTGGGGGACGGGCCGTCCTCCCTCCGCTTCGCGATGCCGCGACCCCGCCGCCCGCGAGCGAAGGGGCGAAGTCCCGCATTGCGGGAGAGTGCGGTGCTTCAGCACCGCTTTGCGCGGGACGTGATCGGAGACAGTCATCGAGAGGCGGCAATGAACTTTGACAGTCATCGAAAAGCGGCGCTAAAGCGCACGCACTCCAGACGCTTCGCGACTCCGCCGCCCGCGTACGAGAGAAGCGGCTTTCCAGAACGCCCAAGCGGGATAGAATGCCGGGGACACCAGTGCCAGGAATCGTAGCATAGGAGAACAGCACAACCGGATGGTGATGAAGAACAGAAGGCCAACGGAATCGAGACGCGGGCACGGTGTTGCACTGTGCTCTGGACACGCTTGTCTGAGTCTCTTCGCCTGTGTCCTGCTGCTCGTGTCCGCAGCCGCTCGGGCGGGCGATCACGGCGTTGCGCTGGCGTATCCGGTCGACGGTTCGAGCATCCGGATCGACGGCGATCTGTCCGACTGGCCGGCGCACCTGCCGCGGTACGCGATTACCACCCTGCTGCTCGGGGCGCCTCCGACCGATGACGAGGATTATTCGGCGTGGTTTCGCATCGCCTACAGCGAGTCCGAGAACGTCTTGTACGCCGCGATCGAGATGCAGGACGCCGAACGTGAGGAACCAGCCTCGAATCCGGTCGACCTCTTTCAAGGCGGGAACGTGGGCATCGTGGTCGTGCGTTTCCCGGCCGGTCCCGGCGACCACACACCGCTCGGTTTCCTTTGCAGACAAGGCCCCGACAAAGACACGTTCGAATCGACCTTGACCGCGTGGGGAGTCGGAAATGTGATCTATGCCCCCGCGAGGCATTTCCGGTCCGCGGCGCATCAGGCGGGCAGCCGGCGGTGGTTCGAGTTCCGGGTTGACGTTGGGCGCATGGCACAAGGGAAGCACCTGGAACCGGACCGGATCGTCGAGTTCAATCCGTGGGTCGCCGACGGCGATCGGCTGGCCGGCACGACGAACGCCTGGCAGAGCGGCTTCTTCGGCTGGGTCTACGGGAACTCGATGAACCGTCGGGACGGTCGTGGGGATGTATGGCTGGTGCGTTCGAACGTCGTCCGGGGCCAGTTGGCGGGGCAAGTGAAGCTCGAGGACAACTTGCCCCCTGGAACCATGAAGCGGGTGCGCATCCAGTCGGTGACCGCACCTCTGGCCGTGGTGCACCCGCTGACCGATCGCAGTGGACGGTTCGCAGTCGAACTGCCCGTCGGCAGCTACCACGTGCTGGCCGATCAGCGCGGCGTCGACATGGCAACCGCCGTGATGGTCGAAGTGCGGGCGGGCGAGAGAACCGAGGTGGAATTGACGGCGCCGCCGATGACCGGGCAGGTCGTGGCCGCGGGTTCGGGCCGGGTGATTCCTGTCGCTCGAGGGGTTCGGCGCGGGGCCTGGCAGACCTACGGGGTGGGGGAGGGACTGCCGGTGGCGACGGTGCGTCGGATTCTCGAGGATCGGCACGGGGACTTGTGGCTGGCCACCGAGGGTGGGGGCCTAGTCCAGTTCGACGGCGCCCGTTTCACGGTTTTCACCAAAGAAGATGGATTGATGAGCAATGATATCGGGGGACTGGTCGAGGACGGGTTGGGGAATCTGTGGGCGACGATGAATCCCGATGCCCGGGAATGGGGCCTGAGCTGCCTGGACCGTGCGAAGCGCTTGTTCATCAACTACGATACCGAGGACGGGCCGGGACTGGACAACGCGCAGTACCCGACGGCCGATGCGAGCGGGGCGGTGTGGTTCACGGGGAGCGGCAATGTGATCCGCTGGGATGCGTCTCGCCGCCAGTTTGTCCACTGCACCCGCCAGGACGGCGGCTGTACCCCGCTCGTCGCCCCGATTCACCGGGGACAGAGCGGACGGCTGTGGGTCGGCCTATCGTTCAGCAACGAGTTGTGCCAGTGGCGACACGACCAGTTCGAGGTGCACCGGGCTCCCACCCCCCTCCTCCTTACAACGACGCTGCTCGAAGACCGCCGCGGCGGGCTCTGGGTGGCCGGACACGCCATGCCGGTCCATGAGGGCGATCCGTCGGGGCCTGTTCTCTGGCGCTACGACGTCGATGCCGAACGCTGGGACCGCTTCAGCGACGCGCACGGTTATGCGGGCGACCCAATCGAGGCGATGTGTGAGGATCGCCAGGGCCAGATCTGGCTGGGCACAACCAGCGGTCTGTTCCGCCTTCGAGACGGGAGTTTCGAAAACATCTCGGCCGCGACCGGGCTGGGCGAGGAACATGTCTGCGCGATCCGCGAAGACCGTCAGGGAGACGTGTGGATCGGAGTCGCGGGCGGCGGACTGCGCCGATTGGATCGGGCGTGGACAACCTACACTGTCGCCGACGGCCTCACCTCCGATCGGATCACGTCCTTGATCGAATGGCAGGGGCAGGTCCTCGCGGGCACCACGCGCGGACTGAGTCGACTCCGATCCACACCGCCGGGACCGGAAGGTTGGGAGTTGGTGATCGAGGGAGAGATTCGTGCCCTGCGGCCAGGCAGCAAGGGACTCCTGTGCTTGCGGTCGGGGTCGCCCAGCCTGCTGGGGAGCGACGGCACCTGGTTGTCGACCGATCTGCTGGCGAAGTACAACATCGGTGGCCATGAAAAGACGGACCTGATCGAGGATGGTCACGGCCGCGTCTGGATCAGTTCCCTTGGCGACGGACTGGCAGTCTGCGATGGCGAGTCGGTCGACCATCACACGACGATCAATGGGCTTCCCTCAAACCTGTTCACCTGTCTGGCCTTGGGGCTCGATCAGGAGGTCTGGATGGGCACCGCGGAGAAGGGGTTGATTCGCCATAACGGCAGCGATCGGTTTTACACGACCGCCGATGGGCTCGTGTCGGACCGCGTGACCGCGCTGGCCTCCGATCGCGATCGAGGGTGTCTGTGGATCGGCACACGAGGCGGTCTCTCGCACTTCGACGGCCAGCGGTGGCGGTCCTGGAGACGGGGGGACGGGTTGCCTATGGACGAACTCAGGACGCTCATGGTCGATCGCGCCGGCCGGGTCTGGATCGGCACGGCCGGGGGCGGTGTGGCAATCTACGACCCGGCGTTAAGCGTGTTCCAAACCCTGGCGTGGCGCCACGGGTTGAGCCACAACACGGTCAACGCCCTGCTCGAGGATGCGCAGGGCGACATCTGGATCGGGACCGAAGGGGGACTGAGCCGGTATCGAGCGCGCACCAATGCCCCGGCAGTCCGAATCACCGGAATAACCGCCGACGGCCAGGAGTTCCAAAGCGAACGAATCGAGCTGGCCGGGCGCCCGCGCGGGGTGGTGGTTGGATTCGAGGGTGTGAGTCTGGGAACGCACCCGGATGACATGGTGTATGTGTGCGAGTTGGTTGGGGACGAGGACGTCCCCGCTCCGGCGGTGTTGGAGCGCGGACGGCCTCGTCCGCGGCCTGTGCGATCAACCGACTCGTTCGACGAACAGGAGGGGGCACCGCCTTTGGTTGGGGACGAGGACGTCCCCACTCCGGCAATGATGACTGTGCCTGGCGGCCAGGCCGTCCCTGGTCCAACGGCGGTGCCGGACTGGCAGGGCGTACACCCCGTCTACACCCGGCAGATCGAGTACACGAATCTGCCTTATGGCCAGTTCGAGTTCCGAGTGCGCGCAGTCGACCGCGACTTCAACGTGTCGGCGCCCGACGCGATCACGCTGGTCATCCGCCGCGACTTTGCCCAGATGGCGTGGGTGGGCGGTTTCGGAGTCACCCTTCTGGGCGGTCTCTTGGCCGGCGGTTTGGCGATCAAGCATCGGCGCGAGCGCAACCGGGCCCTGATCGAGCGAAACCGATCGCTCGAAGAGGCCCGGCAGGCGGCCGAGGCGGCGCGCGAGGCGGCCGAATCGGCCAATCGGGCCAAGAGCCAGTTCCTGGCCAACATGAGCCACGAGATCCGCACCCCGATGAACGCGA
>JAKLFY010000199.1 GCA_022710935.1 Verrucomicrobiota bacterium | reverse complement strand
CTTATCTGTGAGGATCACAGTGCATCGCTCCGACGAAACCGCCCCCGGGGGACCGCTGCCTTTCTTCGAGTCCCTGCGCTCGATGATCGAGGCGCGGTACGGGACTCAGGCGGCGTTCGTCGAGGCGATCGCCGCCGGCCGGATCAATGCGGACTGGGTCGATCAGCGTCGCCGGCAGTGGGGTGAGGACTCGGCCGTCTATCAGAACCGGGTGTTGGGGCAGTTCTGTACGGCTGATCAGGATGGAGTGATCCCGCTCGCGTGGGTCGAGGCTGCCGTCGAGCGCTGGTATGAGTGGGCCGAGCGTGGCGAGCGTGGCGACCTGACCACGGTCGGCGTCGACGTGGCGCGGAGTGGCAGAGATCAGACCGTCTTCGCCCCCAGGTTCGGGGACTTCATCGGCGAGCTCGAGCGGCACAGCTACGCGGACACGATGCAGACGGTGGGGCGCCTGGTCCGCGTGTTGGAGCAGCACGCTGGGGCCCGGGCGTCTGTCGATGTGATCGGCATCGGGGCCGGCGTCGTGGATCGCCTACGTGAACAGGGGGTCAAGGTCGACGCCTTCAACGCTTCGGAGTCGAGCGGTGCGACGGATCGCAGCGGTGAACTCCGCTTCCTCAACCGGCGGGCCGCGGCGTGGTGGCGTGTGCGTGATCTGCTCGACCCGTCGAACAATCCGACGATCGGGCTGCCGCCCGACGATCGCCTGATCGGGGATCTGATCGCGCCGCGGTGGCGGATCAACTCAACCGGGAAGATCCAGGTCGAGGCGAAGGATGAGATCCGGAAGCGGATCGGGCGCTCGACGGACTGCGGGGACGCGGTTGTGCAGGCGCTCGAGTTCCAGGCGGCGCCGGCGTCCAAGTTTGGTTACCAGAGCATCGCGACGCGGCGCCGGATGTGGTCACACCCTCGAGTGTGGGGCGGCGGTGGGGGGCGCAGTCAGTTCGTGAAGTGTGAAGAGGACGCGACCGCGGAGGCGCTGCTCGGCCCGGAGGCCTGGCGGCACTACGTCCTGCACCATCGCGACCAGGCGCGCCGCGGGGTTCCTCCAGAGAAGAAGGAAGACGACCATGAGTAAGCAGCGACCACGGTTCAGGATCTACATCAGCGACGCAGAGGGGAAGTTCGATTACAAGGCGGGCGAGTTCTGCGCGCTGTGGGAAAACGACGCGAAGGCAGGCGGCACGTACTGGTCCTGCAAGCTGAAGGATGGCCGCCGGGTGCAGATGTTCGAGGTGAAGCCCGGTGCCTCTTCGCGGGACTAGAGCCGGCCGGCGACGCCGCGCAGATCGTCGGCGAGCAGCCAGGCCTGCTCAGAGATGACCGAGGCGCGCTTGGCGTTCATGCCGGAGCTGCTCAACTCCTCCCCGATCCTGACGAGCTGGTCGGCCACGAGCCGCAGTCTCGCAGCGGCCTCGATCCGCACTGACTCCGCGTCGAACGCCTCGGACTTGGATGTGGTCATGGGTTCCTCCTCGAGTCGATCGTGGAGCCCGGGTTTTCCGTTGTCAAGTGCCGCCCCTTCATGCACTTAGGTATTGATTCTCCAATACCCTGAACGGCTAGAAGGCCGTCAGATCGCGCGACCTCCGGGTCGTCATAGGACACGCGCCACATGGCCGCGCGCGATCCCGGGGCATCCTGGCGCGATTCTCGCGGCATCCGAGCTCGCTGCTCGCCGGGATGAAGCGAACCTAGCGCGCAGCCGGGGGGGGCGGAAAAGGCGCGGCACGAGGTAAGTAACCCGCAAGCCGGCGAGCAAAAGTCTGGTGCGACATCAGCAGATGTCCCGCCAAAACCAGCCGGGAGAAACGCGGCTGCCCAAGCCATTGCCGCTGCCGCTAGTTGGCAACCATCCGCCCGTCCGGTCCCGTGGAACGCGGCCTGCGGGGAGGCGGGGTTGAAATTCCTAGCGCGCATCGTTAGATTCACAATAGGGTGTAGGTCGTCAGACGGGCTAATCGTTGAGAACTTGATCGGCCGACGGGAGAATTTCCCCATGGCAAGTGTCTTTGACGTTGCCGCATACATCTTGAAGAAGCGTGGCCCCATGACAGCGATGAAGCTGCAAAAACTCGTCTACTACTCGCAGGCCTGGTCCCTGGTGTGGGATGAGAAGCCGCTGTTCCGAGAGAGGATTGAAGCATGGGCTAATGGTCCCGTCGTGCGAAAGCTCTATGAATCCCACAAGGGAGCGTTCGAGGTTCGGAGTTGCCCACAGGGCGATCCTTCACGTCTGACCCAAACCCAGCGAGAGACCGTTGATGCGGTCATCGGCTACTATGGAGAAAAGACGTCGCAATGGCTCAGTGATCTAACACACCGTGAGGCGCCTTGGCGCGAGGCAAGGGGCGGGCTGGCCCCTGGGGAGCGCGGGACAACCGAAATCACTCTCGCTGCGATTTCCGAGTACTACGGTTCGCTGTAGCGCCCCAGCATGGCGCGAAAGAGGAAAATCCCAAGGCACGCCGAATCGCCATCGGTATCCAAGACGCCGATAGCGGTTTCCCCGCCGGACTTCTATTCCATGAACCCGGCGTGGCGGCTTTCGCTGTTGGAACTTGTCGACCCCTTCGGCTGGCACCGACTCTCTGGTCAAGATCTGAAGGACATTCGCAGCCGACTAGTTTCGTTCGAGTCGATGACGTGGTCTGAGATCTTGATCCGCGACAAGAAGCACAATCACTTTGTGCGACGGGATCAAATCTGCGCCGATGCCGAGCGTCGCCTGAAGGACATCAAACAAGACGACGTTGACGAGATTGTCTCGCTGAAGGTGATGGCGCGAGAACGCGTATGGGGAATCATGGACGGGGGTGTGCTCAAAATCCTCTGGTGGGATCCGCAACACCGCATCTGCCCGTCAAAGCCAAGGTGATTAGCAGGGTTGGGGTTCAAACCGATCCTGGTGTCGCTCGTTTGCTGCTTTGGGGACAGCGGATAACCAAGGCCCCGGGGCGATTCCAGTCAGTGCCACACCACACCGAGGGGGTGTAGAGTCAGCAAGCAAGCTACAGGGCGGAGGCTGCCCAATGGAATGGACTGCGGCGGAAATCCAGAACGCGATCTTCCTTCTTGTGGGGTTGATTGTTGTGATAGTGATTTCTGTTCCCCTGCTCAGATTGATGAGGGGAATGGAGAATGACCTTAACCGCCGAGACCCTTCAGATGGTGAACGCGACGAGGATTAGCGTCGTGCGGATCTTCATCTCAATGCGCGACAATCGCGCCAAGACAACCACGACCGCCAGCCGTTGGCAGCTTCTGACGCCGCCGATCGAGCGCTGCGGGAGTCGAGGCGGACGTGAATCCGGACCATCGAGAAGGGCTCCGAAATGTCCCCCTCATGTCCCCTTTTTCCCGCGAGACTCCAAAAACTCGTGATACTCAATTCAGCTAAATAGCCTCATTCATTGAGTTTATGAAACTCAGAAAACTCAAAAAACGCCCTTGAGCGAATCGCACTCTAGAGGTCGAGGGTTCGATCCCCTTCGGCTCCACCATCTTAGCTCTTGAGACCGGCAGATGGGTCAAAAAGTGGGTCAACGCGGGGCCGGAATCACCCGGCCGCGTCATCCCCGAACCGCCCCCGCTCCTCGATGTACTCCCGCGTCGGCGAGAACCTGACCACCCGCGACAGCGCGTTGAGCACGGAACACAGCGAGTCAAGATCCCGCCCGTCGAACGTCGCGAAGCTGTCCCCGCTGTTGACCAGCAGTTCGGGCGTGCCGTCCAGGCCGTAGTGCGTGTAGCAGGCAGAGACCGGGCCGCTCTGGACATGGACCGTCCCGGCGTCACTGTCGATCAGCAGGTTGCATTCGTCGCGCATCGTCGCTCCCCGGCGGCCGTGCGTCCTCCCCGCGCGCCTTCGCCGCCCAGTACCGCTCCACCGTCGTCACGAGTGACACCTTCTCCGCGAACGTCAGGCTGGCGACTCTGTCCGCCACGGCGGGCGGCTCAATCGCCTGCTCCACAGCGCCGACCATCCACGGCTGTCGCATCACGTTCCGCAGCGAGTGAGTGACCATCGTCCACTCCTCCGCCGTCAGACCCGGTAGGTGCCTGCGGACCACCTCGTCAAACCGCTCGGCGATAGTGCTCAGGGCACCGGAGTAGTTCAGCTCGCCACCGGCCAGGCCGTCGATCACAGCGGATGCGGCCGGGCTCACGACGAAGCTGCGCGTCTTGTCTGACGGCATCCAATCGCCTCCGGTGTCTAGGGTATGACAGTCACAACAGCGCGTCAATACCCCACCCGGCGAGGGTAGGGCACTGGCATAAAGCGTCGGCAGTTATGCGGAAGTGTGAGCGGCTCGTGTCACTCGTCAGTCGGAATCGGCGTAGGCGCAGGGGTCGGAGCGGCCTCCGGGGCCTTGCACAGATAGGCTTCCCCGCGGTACTTGGACCCGCCGAAGCCGGAGCGGTTGGCGACAACCAGCACCCGATTCGCGCCCATTTCGTAGGCGTTCCGCTTGAGATGCTTGAACGCCTTGCCCTCGCCCGCGCTCTGCGCGAACAGCCCGCCGTAGGCCGACTTCCCGAGCACCTCGCCGATGTACTCGCAGCCCTCGACCTGTGCCGCATCGGGCACGACGCGCACCGCCTCCCATGGCTTCCCGGCGGTGGCAACGCCGGAGATGGCGATGATCGTGACCGCTGCGAATGTGACCGCCTTCATGGTGAACCTCCCCGGCATTCTACATCATGCCGAGATGCTGAGGACACGATCGGTTGGCCGCGCCGAGGCCAGCCGCAACTCCCCGGCCGCCAACCGCGCACTCGCCAGTATCACGGCCGCCCGGTCGGCCAACCACTGCCGCTGCTCGGCGTCCTTCCGCAGCAACCGCGCCGCCTCCCGCGCCGCGTCCTGTCGCTGCGTCTGGTGCTCCGG
>JAKLFY010000198.1 GCA_022710935.1 Verrucomicrobiota bacterium | reverse complement strand
GCACCGTCCCGGGTAACAACCGGGTGGACTACTGTTATCCCACTGAGCACTGGCGCTGCCGGCAGGAGTTGCGCCTGCCTCGGTCCGTTTAGAAGACGGATGCCTGCTCTCGCTCGGCCACGGCAGCTTCCGAAATTGGTCAGCGCGGCAGGACTTGCACCTGGTGCTTGCGCACGGCCCACATTCTCGGTCCCAAGCCGAGTGCGTTGGCTACTACGCTACGCGCTGAAATGCCCCGGTGAAACCAGGAGGGCACCGGGGACTTGTTCTGGAGCAGGGCGGGGTGCAGCCACCTTGCTCGCTGACCCCCGCCGAGGATTGGCGGACCCGATGGGACTTGCACCCTGATGGCCGTGCGCAAGCACCCTTCCCGCAGACAACGGGTTGCTCCGCTGATTTGAGCTACGGGTCCAATTGGTGGGAAGTGCTGGTAACGCTCCAGTCGTCGCTTCCGGCTCGTTTTGCGACACCCGGGTTACAGCCGGGCAGCCGGATCACTTCCCTGTAGATGGTAGCGGGGCTGGGAGTCACACCCAGCTAAACGCGGTTATGAGCCGCGCCTCTGTGCTTTGGTCGAGTTCCCCGCGGTGAAATTGGTGGAGTCGGCGGGTAACGCTCCCGCATGGGCCTGCTTGCAGGGCAGGTGCATTGCTTGTCTGCCACGACCCCGATTGGCAAGCCGTTCGGGTGCTGCCCCCGACCGACGGAGTTTTGGAGACTCCACCGCACGCTGGTGCCCGGCTTGTCTGGACATTGGTGCGGCTGCCGGGAATCGCACCCGGATGGTGGCCGTGCGCAGCACCTCCCTGGCAAGAAGACATTCTCCTCTTAAACCACAGCCGCGGAAATTGAAAGGGGCCGGGAGCACGTTGTCCGCACTCCCGGCCCGCGCCATTTCAACAAAGATCAAACACCTCTTGGTGATCCTGCGATCCCAACCCGCGGTTTCACGGCGGTTGTTTCGGTGTTCACGGGCACACCTCCTACGAAGCCCTTCGACTGTAAATCCGGGCCAAACTCACGCGACGTGCTTGATTGCGACCCGTGGGCACACCCCACCGGCGGAGAACCTCGGCTCTCCCACGTCCCAATCCGTGTTGGCATCTCGGACATCAGCTAGATGTCGCGTCCTATCTCACTCACCATGTCGGTCCTTTCGTTCATTGGTTTCGGTTTCGCTGGTGCATAGGGAAAACAAAAAGCCCCGCTCACCATCGGTAAGCAGGGCTGAGAAATCGTGGTCCTCGCTGGACGCTCTATACCTGCTTACCTTTGTCGACCTAGCCGGGGGTTATGTCCCTGGCCTTGATCGGCACTAAGGCGGAACACATAACCGCTCGACCATTCACGACGTGTCGCTTTCGCGACTGACATCGTCGGTCTCTTCGCGGCTAAAATGTTCATGCAGGTTCGCATCGAATGTAGGAGACATTTACCATAGGGCCGTGGTTACAGTCCACTTATACTTTTGGGGGGTAGGTCATTTTGAATCAGAATATGCGGATGGATCAATAAACGCGGTCGTCATTTCCCTTCGCCCTCCGCCGGCAGGCGCACGACCAGTTCTTTCGGCCCCTCCTGGGCCAGCGCAAAAGTCGCCGTGGTGCCGCCGTCGGCGCGCTTGATCACGTATTGCCCGAAGAACCCGCGCACCGCCACCCGCCCCGTTCCATCCGTTGTTCCCGACAGCCGGGTGTGCCAACGCTCGTGCACGAGCTTCTTGAGCGCTTCGTACGCAGGTTTCGGCGTCAGGTCGGACCGGAGAAGCCCGCCGCCTTTCAGCCACGATTGCGCGTCGCACAAGTCCCACCACGTAATCGCGACCAACGACGGCTGAGCAAAACAAACCCGATAGAACTTCGCCGCGTAGTCCGCCTGCGCCGCTTCATCCCACACCCCGCTCAGGTGTGAACCGGTGATCGGCTGCCCGCCAGACGTGGGGGTGAATTCCGTGATGTGGAGTCCTTTGCCCAGCGCAGCGTAGTGATCGAGCACCCGCCGAACACGGTCCAGCGGAAACCGCATCGTGCGCGGTTCGTGGGCCTGGATGCCGATGCCGTCGAAGGGCACGCCGTCACGGAGCGCCTGCTCCAGCAGCCGATGGAACGTAGGCTGGCCGTCGGCGAGAACATAATAGTCGTTGACGATCAGCCGCGCCTGGGGATCGACCTGGCGCGCCCAGCGGTACGGTTCGTCGATCTCTAGGCTCGGGAGGTGCGACGGTTCGTTCACCACTTCCCAGAACTCGATCCGCCCCCGGTAGCGGCTCATGATGTCGCGCAGTCGTGCCCGCTGCTTCTCCGGGGAAGGTTGGCCATGCGACCAGACCGGAATGCCTGCTTCGTCGGCCCACAAGAGCGGATGCCCTTTCAAGCGGATCCCGTGCTCGCCGCACCAGCCCACGACTTTGTCGGTGTAGGCATATTGGGGCTGGCCCGGCTCGCGCTCGTAGGAGCGCCAGTAGAAGCCGGTGGTGGCGTAGTTGAACAGTTCGGCAAATCGCCGCTTGTATTGCTCGTTCTCCACGTCGGATCGGAAATGGTCAAAGCCGTAGATGTTGCAGCCAAAGAGGAACTCGTGGCGCGTCTGCTCGACCGTGAATTCGCTGTTGGCAATCGGTTTGCCGGTGGCATCGACAACGCGCACGACGACCTCGCCTTTGCGGACCCGCTCGATCGCCGCGTCGCTTTCCGCCAGGACTTTCTCTTCCTGCCGCAGCGCCTCGGCACGGACCTCTTCGAGCGAGGCCAGGCTCGGTGCAGGAGTGCCGGCGGGAGCCAATAGATCGAACCGGACGAGATAGAGATTGCGGTCCTCGCCACCGGCCACGGCGTCGTTCAGGAACGCCACTGTTACCGTGTGTGCACCGGCCGCAGTCTTCAGCCGGAACGCGTAGTCCTTGGGCTCGGCACTTGCCACCGTCTGCGTTTGCACTTGCTCGCCGTCGAGCAAGAGTGCCATTTCCGGCCAAACGCCCTGACACACGCTGCCCCAAGCACGGACCGTGACGTCGTACGCGCCGGTGGCTGGGAACTGGACGTATTCGCCCAGTTCCCCGTTGGAAAAGAGGTTCCAGGCGCCCGGCACCGCGCTCCCCACCGTGTGGATGCGGGCACTCGGGGCATCGACCGTCAGCGCCAGCCCGCTCACAGGCAGACCAAGGAGCGGAGCGCAGAGGCAGGTGATCAAGTAGGAGCGGGTACGTTTCACAGGCTGAGGTTGCCGAGAACCACGTGATTCTGGCAAGCGGAACGAGCCGGAAGGAATGGCCGTTTCACGCGGCGCACGGCCTCACGAGGCCTCGTGCGAAGAAGCCCCGTTCGCTTTTCCTGTGTTTCGACGACTGACCTCCCGAAGTGTTGCAAAGGCCAGCACGCAACTAGCTCGACGTGCGATCACCATGAACACAACGGCAGAGCAGCAACTCGATAGCCAGCGCGTCAGGCTTGCTCATAGCATTCACGAAATCGCCCTGATGTTGGGCGTTTGCGACAAGTCCATTCACCGCCTGGTCCTCCGCTCCCTGATTCGCCCTTCACACCCTCTGCGCCACCTCTTGATTGCCGGGGACAAGCTCGAGTGGTTTGTGCGCCAGACGGGGTGGGCCATCCCTCCCCCGGCCCGGCCGTGGTCGATGACGCCAGCCCCGCGCTGCGGCCTTTGTCGCGGTGCGAGCCCTTTGCTATGGAGCCTGAAACCGTGTTATACCTCAGCCGTTGTCCCCCGATTCAAGGAGGCGATTATGAATCCGTCGAACGATCCCCTCTACCATGTGCATTGTCGCCAAGCCGCCCGCCGTCGCCTACGCCCGCTGCCTTACGCCGGGTTCTGTGAGCGGTTGAAGTGGCAGACGGACACCGACCTCACGCAACTCCTCCCAGCCCTGGGGCAACTGCCCGTACGCATTTGGCCGACAAATGGGCGCTCGCTGGTGCTCGGTGAACTCTGCTTCACCGAGTCCGCGATCTACACCCTGCCGGCTTCCGAAGTTATCGCCGCTTTGGAGAAGCATGCCTGTTGCGATTGGAGCGACCTGCCTCCGGCCGATCGGGAGAAGAACGAACGTGCTTACGCCAAGCGTGGGCCGGTGTCTTCAGTTCATTACACTGGGGATGGTATCAGATTCTACATCCTTACGTGGGGTGGTTGGCAGAGGACGACCATCATGCTCCCCGAGGATCGCTGAAGATCGATTCGCAAGCGTCGTTTAGCCTGTGTTGACATGAAAACCTCTCTTGCCCTGTTCGTTTTGCTTCGTTGGACCGGACTGAGGATGTGATGCAACCGATTTCGACCACGCCGTTGCCCCAACGCCCCAAATGGGACATTGACCGCCGCCTGGAGCGGTTCATCGGCCACGAAGTCCGTGTGGCCGGCGAGTCTTTCGTCCCGGTCTGCTGGAATGGCGAGGTGCGGCAGGGCTTCATTCACGTCCGCGATTTGATCCTGCCCGACAACAGCAAGCCGGGCGTCCTTCCCGTCTTCTTCGAAGGCCGGCTGTGCCGGTTCGAGCGGCGCATCGGCGTGGTCTGCGTGGCCCTGGACCTCCCGAGGGTGATCGGGAGGGCTGCCGAGGGGACGGTTCTGGTTCGGGGTGTGCCCGCGGTGCTCCTGCGCGGTCCCGCCATCGTGCGTCTGGCTTTCCCCTTTCGGGTGGAACCCCTCCCTGCCGACGACGCCAATTACTGGGAGGACTTGCGCTTCTCCACCGCCCAGTTCCGTCTGCCGTTTGATTCCGCCTCCGCAACTGTCTCATCCCCCGCATCCAAGGAGCCCCGATGAACCTCTTTGACGATGCTCTCTATCGCATCCACGAGTTCCAGGCCGCCCGGCGTAACCTGCCCCCGGTGGATTACTTCGAGTTCCTGAAGGGTGTGACCGGTCGAAGTGATACCGATCTGTCCCAGCTCTTC
>JAKLFY010000197.1 GCA_022710935.1 Verrucomicrobiota bacterium | reverse complement strand
TGTCCACAAAGATACCACCGTCATCGCCGTGGCCGACCAGGGGCGCGACGGGGAAGTGCGCGCCTATGGCACCATCAGTTCCGACCTGCACGCTCTGGAGCGCGCGGTGACGAAACTGCGGGGCGACGGGATGCCGCCCAATAGGATGCCGCCCAATAGGGTCAGGCCGTGAATTGCGACCCACTGCCCATCACCCTTGGTCCTGCCGCGAGCACGTATGCGCGGACGGAAACTGGACGCGTCGTCATCGAGTCAGCGTGACAGGTCGACGCGTCCGAGGTCAGGAAGCGAGCCTGCCCGAACCCCAATTTCGGGTAGGCCAAAGAGCTGCCGATCGCTGCAGAAGTCGGACCAACAATTCACGGACTGACCCCGTCGGCTCGGCCTCAGGTTAGGCGTTTGTTTTGGTTTCGCGATACTTCTGGATGTCATAGGCCACGAGTCGCAGGCATGTTGCGACAACGGCGGCATCGTCAATGAAACCGACGCCAGGAATAAAATCCGGAATAAGATCGATTGGCGACAGAACGTAAAGAAGGGCACCTACGATAGCCGCGATAGTTCCAAACGGAATCTCGCGGTAGGCGCCTGATGCGTAATCGCGAACCATCGCAATCAAAGTCCTGATATCGTCAAACAACGCGTCGAGCGGTCCTCCACGCTTCGCCAGAGACTGGATCTTCTCAGCTTCTGTGAGCGGCGGCGCGAACACCGACGATTTCTGGCGGATAAAAAATCGACACCGGCCCGAAGCGCTGCCGATGGCGAGGTTCACCATCGGCGGCATGGTTTGATCAGGCGGTGCTATCTTCGGGCCGGCGGTCCTTCATGCGGTAGGATTTACCCTCGATGACGACGGTGTGGGCGCGGTGGAGCAAGCGATCGAGGATGGCGGAGGTGATTCCGGCGTCGTTGTTGAAGATCGCCGGCCAGTGTTTGTAGGCCTTGTTCGTGGTGACGATGATAGAGCCGCGTTCGTAGCGCTGGCTGATTATCTGGAAGAGCAGATCGGCGCCGGCCTTGTCGAGCGGCAGGTAGCCCACCTCGTCCAGTACGAGCAGTGGCGGTGCGAGATACCGCTTCAGCTCGGAGTGGAGGCGATGCGCTGCTTGGGCGGCGAGCAACGTGTTGATCGCATCGACGGCGGTGGTGAAGAGCACCGCCTGTCCGGCCTGGCAGGCAGCGTAACCAAGGGCGGTTGATAGGTGTGTTTTACCCAAGCCGACGCCACCGCAGAAGATCGCGTTGGTGCGTTCCTCAAGGAAGCGGAGCTCAAACAAGTGCCGCACCTGCGCCTCGTTGATCTGCTTGGGCCAGTCCCACTGGAACTGATCCAGGGTCTTCTTGACGGGGAAACGGGCGGCCTTGATTCGGCGCAGCAAGGCATGCTGCTGGCGGTCCTGGGCCTCCGCTTCCACGATCCGGCGCAGGAACTGGGCGTGCGACCAACGCTGCTGCGCGGCCTCGGCGGTCAACTCCTCGTGATGACGGGTAGTGTAGGCCAGCTTCAGATACCGCAGTTGCGTTTCAAAGGTGGTGGCGTTGGTCATCGGTGTACGGGGTCAGGTCGGGAGCGGGCAGTTCCAGTTCGAGGGCCTCGGCGGCGCGGGTCAGGTGCAACGGCCCGGGTTCGGGCAGGCGCCGGGCCCGTTGCTCGAGCAGGTTGACGATGTAGTCGCTCGCGTAGGCGCCGAGTCGATGGGCGTTCTCGATAGCGGCGCCGACAGCCTCGGCCCCGTAAGTGGGGATCAGCTCCACGATGCGGCTGAGGTGATGGCCGGCATTCATCCTGCGCTCGGAGAGCGCGCGATGATACGGACCGGCGGCGGGCGTCAGTTCCAGGAAACGCAAGAGCAGCCGCTGCCGCGCGCCTGATTTCTTCTGCGCCTCGAGTTCGCGGATGTGATCGGGGTTCTCGAGGTCGAGCCGGCGGCCGAAGCGGCGGACATGCTCCGCCACCAGGTTGGTGGCGGCATACAGCCGGACCAGATCGCTGGAGAGCTGCGCGGTGAGCAGCGCTCCGGCGTACTTCGGCGGCACCGAGTAACGGTTGGTGTCGATCGTGACGCGGCAGCGCCGCGAGGCCCGCGCGGGGTGCGTTTGCACGGCGGCATACGGCTGCGGATTGAGCGCGATGAGCTGCGGGCGCTCGTCGGCCAAGCGGTCGACGGGGCGCTGTTTGGTTTCGCCGTGTTCGCGCACGTTGGCGATTCCCGCCAGCCACAGTTTTACCGCCGGATTTAGTTCTTCGAAACGCGTGATCTGCCGACCGGCGAGGAAGCTCCTCTTTACATACGAAACCGCGTTCTCGACGATGCCCTTGGATTGCGGATGACCGGGACCACAGGCTTTGATCCGGAAGCCGTAGTGCCGGGCAAAATCGAGGTACTGTGGGTTGTAGACGGGCTCGGCCCCGGCTATATGCGAGAGGACCGCGGTCTTGCAGTTGTCGACCATCACCTCCTGCGGCACGCCCCCGAGCACTTCGAACGCGCGCTGCTGGCAGCCGAGGAACCATTCCTGGCTTTGCCCCAGCGTAAACTCGACGTACAGCCACCGGCTGTAGCCCAGGACGAACACAAAGAAGCTCAGCGCCCGGCGAGTGCCGTCCACCTCGACCGAGCCAAAACTGCCCCAGTCGACCTGCGCACATTGGCCGGGAGCAAACTTCAAGGTCAGGAACGCTTCCGTCCGGTTGGGCCGGATCCGGCGGACGTAATCCTTCACGATCGAGTAGCCGCCGTCGTAGCCCTGCTCCTTCAGCTTGTGCCACACCTGCATCGCCGTGAAGGGATGGCCTTCGACGAAACGCACGATCGCCGCGCGATACGCGTCGAGCTTCGAGCGGCGCGGCTTTGGCGCGCCGCGACTGCGCTCGTAGCGCTCGCGTTGGAGCCAGGCGCTCACCGTCTGCCGGTGCACTCCCAGTTCCTGCGCGATCTGCGTCGCGTTCTTGCCGGCCACCGCGGCCGCCTTGATCTGGCAGTAACGTTCGTAGCCGATCATGACGCCACCTCCAATCCGAGGACCTGATACAGGGGCGCCGCGTAGGCGATGACGCCCGCGGCGAGCAACTGCCGACGGGCCTCCGCGATCGACTCCTCGTGCAGCGACAGCAACCGCGCGAGCGTGCGATCGGAGTAGTAACTCAGCCCGTGTTCGTCGCCGACGGTGACCAGCACCAGGTACAACGCCCACGCCGGCGCCGAGGCCTTCATCAGGTGGTTCCCGCGGACCAACCGGTGGTCCACCCAGCTAAATTGGGGCGGCGTATGCCGCACCCGTTTTGGATCGATCAGGTGTTTTTGCATAGTCGGGCCGGCCAGCGTCGATGCCGAGCACGGCCCGCCCGCGCGAATGCAGCGTGCGCATCATCGCGGCGATGTCGTCTTGTAACGTCATCCCGCTGAGATGCGCGATAAGCCCCACCACCACCGGTGGTTGCGCGTTCAAGAGATCTTGTAACGCTACCCCGTCGTCTTGGTGCGCTACCGCCGGTGCAGCAGCGGCTTGTGGAATCAAGATATCTTGTAACGCCTCTCTCTTACCACGTCGCCGCCCTTTCCAGTATCCCGGATGCGCCCGCCGCCACGCCTGTACCCGTGCCACATTAGCCGCTCCCCGAAAGTAATCTCGATTGGCCTCCTGGCTCAGCCACGCCCGCTGACTCGCGGCCTTGCGCGCCTTGCGGCACGGCGCCTTCACGCAGTAGCGCTGCCGAGCGCGATTGCGCGCGTCAGGCTCAAAGATCTCCCCGCAATGCCGGCACTTGCACGATCCCCTCGGATGCATCGCCCTGCATTCACAACCCGCCTCGCGTGCTCAACGCATCCCTGCGCTTACCGTCACCTCTCACCGCGGTCACGAGGGGAAGAAAAACCACCCACGGAAGAAGAAATTCTTTCCCTCAACGGTGAAGAAGATCGACGGAAGAAAAGGTGACTTCCTAACCGCCAGAAACCGACGACTTCCTACTCGCCGCTGACAGGCTTGTTCAAATCGTTGCCTCTCTAAGCCAAACACAAAGCGCAATATAGGCACCTTCCGTGCCAAGTGATTTGGTCGGTTCGGCGTTTCAGTTATTCGCGGGCTTGTTCAATCAGAGTCGAGTTGTCGGCTGCGCGACAACTCAACTCTCTGGATTTTGTGAAAGAGGCGGCGGTCCTTCGCCCGGTAGCATCGTCGTGCCGCACATCATCCTGCCTCGCCGGTTTGGGTTTGGGACGTGGCGGGCCCAACGCGCCCAGGGATTCACGGCCGCCCAGAGATTGGCCCGGGATGGTTTTCCCAATCCATGAACGTTTCGGATCGCCGGCGGTTCATTCCCCTTAGCCAACCAAAGGCGGGTAAACTTGCCACGTGCCCTTCGGCGATCAAGCGGAGGCCGATCCGCGCAGCGGTCGTTGGGCCATGATGCCCCGAGGCTTGCCTCGGTGTGGCCCGGCGAAGGCCGGAGTTTTCACTCCATGGGCCACCTGCCGACGGCACACCTTTTGGCAGAAAAATGGGGCACAAAAATCCTCGCCCGTCGGGGTTGGTGCATGTTTCTGCCCCCATCTTTTTGTCGCCACCTCCCCCGCCCCTCGACGCGAGCGGTCGGCTCCGCCGTGTGCGAACCCGTTGCCCACAACGCACCCGTGCCACGGCCGCCCCCTCTGCCAAGTTGCGTGATGGAACTCTGCCTCAAGCTCACGAACTCAAACAAGGGACGGCGCACCTCCCTTCCCGGCGTCGACTACGGCGGACACAGGTGGGCACCCCGCCTACAACGACGCAACAAGGTGATACTACCCCAGCCAACCCAGGTCGACCGCGCAGCGCGCCCGCTTGCCGCTGGCGGCCACAAACTCCACCCCCCGCCGGGTCGGGCGAATCTCCGCCACGCGATCGAAGCCGGCGGGCATCGCCGCCAGACCGAAAATGTAG
>JAKLFY010000196.1 GCA_022710935.1 Verrucomicrobiota bacterium | reverse complement strand
CAATTGCGTTCATGTCCGCACCACCTACGATGGAGGGGCCGATGTGGACGAGTTCTGGCTGGCGCCGGGCGTCGGCTCGGTCAAGGAGGCCTGGAACGACAGCGGTCAGCTCAATGGCTGGGAACGGGTGCCTGACTTCGGCTTTGCCTCGTGGACAGTCCAGACGGGCCTGCCGGGAGACCGGCGCGGGCCCACTGACCGCAACGGCCCACTCGATCTGCCCAACCTCCTGGCCTACGCGTTGGGCGTGAATCCGATGACGGCGCAACCGGAGGATTTGCCCACGGGCTCGTTGCACGACGCCGGCGGGCAAGAGCAGTTCCACTTCATCTACCGGAAGTCGAAGACCGCCATGGGCATCGAGATGCGGGTGGTTGGCGCTCTCTCCCTCGAAGCCGCCGACTGGCAGCCCGTGACAGCGACGCCGGTGAAGGTCGGCGACACCCCGGACGGCCTGGCCGAGCTTTGGCAGGTGACGATCCCAGTCGATGTCCCGCAGCGGTTCCTGCGTCTGGCGGTTCTGCCCCGAGGTGTGTCCCCGGCGCCCGCCGGCATGGTCCTGATCCCGACCGGCACGTTCACCATGGGCGACACGTTTAACGAGGGGGAAAGCCGCGAGCGTCCGGTGCATTCGGTCTACGTCTCCGCCTTCTACATGGACAAGTTTGCGGTGACGGAGGCGTTGTGGGACGAGGTACGGGTTTGGGCCAATGCGAATGGCTACGACCTTGGCACGGTGGGGGCAGGAAGGGCGGCCGACCACCCGGTCCACAGCGTCAACTGGTATGACGCGGTGAAATGGTGCAATGCGCGGAGCGAGAGGGAGGGTCGGATACCGGCGTACTACACGAGTGCCGGGCAGACGACTGTGTATCAGAGCGGGCAGGTGGACGTGCAGAATGACTGGGTGAAGTGGGATGCGGGGTATCGGCTGCCGACCGATGCGGAGTGGGAGAAGGCAGCACGGGGCGGGTTGGAGGGCAATCGGTTTCCATGGGGGGACACGATCCAGCATAGCCGCGCGAACTACAACTCGACGATGTCCTACACCTACGACACCAGCCCGACCCGAGGCTACCATCCAACATTCGCGACGGGAGGTGAGCCCTATACCAGTCCGGTGGGTTACTTTGCTCCCAATGGCTATGGTCTGTACGACATGGCCGGTAATGTGTGGGAGTGGTGTTGGGATTGGTATTCAACCTCGTATTATGGTGTTTCGCCCGCAGCGGACCCGCGTGGCCCCACCAGCGGCTCGATCCGTGTGGAGCGTGGTGGCTGTTGGGGTGACGGCACTGGTGCGTTGTTCAGTCGGTGTGCGTCCCGGAGCGGACGAATCGTATTGTACAGAGGGCATTTCCTCGGGTTCCGGTCCGTCTTGGGCTCGGGTCAGCCGTGATCAACGCCGGCAGAGCGGTGTCCGCGGAGCGGTGAAACGGCTGGAAGCGCCGGGTAGGGGCCGGCTTTGATCGGCCACAACTCCGCGATGCTCCAACCGCCCAAGCAACGGCCAAGCCCGTCCGCACCAGCGCCCCGGAAATCGGGCGGAAGGCTCGCCGCAGACTGGGGCCGCTCGACGCGTTTGAGGCGAAATGGCCGGCCGGATTGTTAGCCACCGATGGAACAGGTTTGAAGGGGAGCCACGGATTGCACTGATGGCACAGATGGGGAGCTTTTCTGTGGAATCTGTGTTTTCGGTTTTCCGTGGCTCGCGCTGCCCACCTGCGTCTTGCCCATCCCGGCCGGCTGCCGTAATACTCGGCCATGACAACAACGGTCGAACCGGTGGCCCATATTCATTGCGATGAGCGGGGCCGCGCGTGGATTGACAACTCCAACGTCAAAGTTATTGAGATCGTCCTGGATCACCTGGCTTACGGCTGGACCGCGGAAACCATCCAGGAGAATCATCCTCACCTTTCCCTGGCCCAGGTCTATGCGGCCCTGGCGTGGTATTACGATCATCAGGCCGCGATGGACGCCGAGATTGAGCAGCAGGACGAGCGTCTCCGCGCCCTCCGGACCACGGCGGCGCCATCCCCGCTGCAACGCCGACTGGCCGCCTCGCGTCGAGCTGCATGAGCCTTGGGCTGTGCATGGACGTGCATGTGCCGCGGCCCGTCACGCGCGGGCTGCGGCGGCGCGGCGTGGATGTGTTGACCGCCCAAGACGACGGGGCCGCGCGCTTGCCCGATGCGGAGTTGCTGGCCCGTGCGCGCGAACGGGGCCGCCTCCTCTTCAGCCAGGACGAAGACCTGATTGCGAAGGCCGTCCGATGCCAGCGCGAGGGCACGCCCTTCGCCACAGTGATCTTCGCCCGACAACTGGACCTCTCCATTGGCCGTTGCATCGCCAACTTGGAGGCCTCACAAGCCGCACTGCCGGAAGATGCCGAGGGCCAAATCATCTTTCTCTAAAGCCCTCCTTCCCAAGCGCGCATCGTCTTCATCTCGGTTTCCGGCGTGACTCTGAATGCCTCGTCCAGGTTCTCCGCATGCCGGTCGCCGATCCACACTGCGAGCGATTGTCGTTTGGTGCCACCAACGGGCTGGCGTTAATGACCAGTGAGGGCTCGATCGGCATGGGCGAGCTCACGCGCTCAAAAAGCCGACCTCAGTTTCCGGCAGAATCGATTGTTCAATCAGCACACACTTTCGACGGTGCGGTGCTGCCGAATTGTATGGCCCCTGAGGTCCGTCTGGAGCAGACTCTGGGTCCGAAGACCCCATGCCGTGATAGGGAGACAGATTTCCGGGCTCATGACTCACAGTGTCGAGAAACCGAGAGCTGGCCGTGTCGAACCACGGCAGAATGTTGAATCTCGGGCGCCCGATCCGCCGTTGGCGACGGTCGGCGGCTGGAATGGGCGCCAGGGCGAAGGGAGCGGGGCGTGCAAGCGCCTTCACCCCGATCGAGTTGCTGGTCGTGAACCGTGCCCCCTCACCCCATCCCTCTCCCATCCGATGGGAGAGGGTGCCCCCGCGACTGCGGGGGCGGGTGAGGGGGAATGCGCAAGGTTCATGGGCCCGATGCGTTCTCGATGGAGGATCTGCGCTCTCTCCCCCTGCAAGGAAAGGGGCGCGGACAGAACGCATTGACCTCTGCGACCGACGGCGATCGAGAGGTTTTGGTGCAAAGAATGGCTTGGCGATCGGCTGCGGCAGCCTAGACTCTCGCTCATGTTAAATCGGCAACTCATTGAGGCTCCACGGACCGTCAACGTGAAGGGTTTGTGCTCGCGCACGCCCGGCTCGGCAATGCCGCGTCCAGCCGGCGTCGCCTCCCCCCGCCTGTTCTTGCCGCTCGCCTTGGCGTGCACGATCGGCGTTGCCTGCCTGGTGCGCGCCGAGGTTTTTACGGGCAGCCTCGATGTCGCCAGCCAGCCCACGGTGGTGATTCCTCTGACGCTGACCAAGGACGGCTCGCTCAGCCTCGAGATCACCGTCGGTCCGTACCTCAACCTCAACGCCAACGCCGCCGTGGGGGTTAACCATGGCGTGATCGTCTATGACTCGACGGGCACGAACCAACTGTACGGCGCGGTGCAGGGCCAAGACAGCACGGTCACCCACGTCGTCCAGGGGTTGGGCGCAGGCAGCTATTCTGTCCGGCTGACCGCGATCGGTTCCTTTCACAGTCTGGGCTGGGGGCCTTACACGATGATCACGTCCGAGACGCCCGATCCATTGCCCAACGACGCGGAGCCCAACGACGATTTCGATCGAGCGCTGACGGCCTCATTGGGTGCCGAGGTCACGGGGCACCTGGGCTATTATGGCGGCGGAGGCGGCACCGCCACGGACTTGCAGGATTGGTGTCGGCTGACGCTTCCACACGCCGGCAACCTGGAATTGGAAGTGGGCTTGTCCAAGTTACTGAACCTGAACGTCAACGCCTCGATTGGCGCCGACAACGGCATTGTCGTCTTCGACAGCGACGCTGCCACTGTGCTCTTCGGCGCGGTTCAGGGCCAAAACAGCACCAACACGCACGTGGTGACGCGGTTGAAGCCCGGACTTTATTACCTTCGCCTGGCGAAGATCGACAATGCCGGCTACTACGGCAGTTACTCCGTGACGCCCCGGTTGGTTCCCGCGCCGGAGGATCCGGAGCCGAACGACCAGGTCAGCGACGGCGGGTGGACGGCATTGGGCGCCATGATCGAGGGCAATCTCGGTTTTCGCGGCGGCGGGGCTGGATTGACTCTGGATCAGTCGGACTGGTGGCAATTCACGATGCCCTCGACCGGGCAGGTGCAGCTCGTCGTCACGACATACGGCAACTTGAACCTGAATTCCAACTCCGCCGTGGGGGCGTCGGAGGGGATCGGAATCTTCGAGGCCACGTCCGCCGGGGATGTGGGAGCCCGGCGCTACGGCGCCGTTCAGGGACAGGGCACCACGCAAACCCATGCTGTGAACCTGGGGGCGGGCCACTACTTCCTGCGCCTTGCCAAGCATGGTTCGGACTCCTATTGGGGCACGTATTCGGCCACGTTTAACTATGTCGGCGCGCCGATCATCAACAGCCCGGCCCTCGCGCAGGGGCTCGCCGGCCAGCCGTTCACATACGCGATTACGGCGCTGGGCGGCGGCGAATTCGAGGCGCAAGGTCTGCCGCCGGGATTGTCGCTTGACCCAATCACCGGCGTGATTTCCGGCACGCTCGGCCAGCCCGGCACCTACGAGGTGACGCTTCTGGCGACGAACGCCGACGGCAGCGCCTCGACTCGGCTCACCCTTGCGATCCTGCCGCCGCCCACTTTGTCCATTCGAGCAGCTCCCGGACAACAGGTCGTGCTTTCCTGGCCGGAGGACTACGCGGCTTTTGCCTTGCTCCGCTCGAGCGCCGCGGACGGCAGCGCCGTGTGGGAACCGGTTCAGCCTGCTCCCACGCCCGTTGGCGCAAGCCTGGTGGTGACCAATGCGATCGGGACAGCGCCCGGCTTCTATCGTCTGACGCTCGAAGCCGGTCTTTGAACCGGCGCCGCGACGGGTCGTGAGCCGCGAAGCGCCTCGTGGAAGACAATGGGGTCGCATCTAAATAGTTGATTCCGCTGAAAAAGCTCCTCACGGTTTTCTAGGCTTGGGCTTGGCGGCGGGGGCGG
>JAKLFY010000195.1 GCA_022710935.1 Verrucomicrobiota bacterium | reverse complement strand
GAACCGCTCACCGAAGCCGAGGACATGTATCGGCTTGCATGTCATCTCCTGGGGCGGAAGAAGCTTGTGTCACGTCCCTTGCGACTCCTCGGTCTTGGAGTCAGCAACCTGCGCGAGCCAACGGCACGGCAGTTGATCTTGCTGTAGGCCGGGTCATTGAGCTGTCGGCGCCACCAACGGCAAGTCCAGCCACGCCAGGCCCACGTCGCGGTTCATGTGGCTCTTGACCCCCGAGGGCATCTGGTTCGTGGCGTTGCCATCGTAGAAGATCGCGAGGCGTCCCCCCACCTGGACGACCGACGGCAGGCCCATGATGTGCCGGGACCAGTTGCAGTTGCTGGCGTCGAGGACCACGGCCTTGTTGGCCGGCTGCCAGCGGTCGAGGTTCGTCGTCCAGTAAACCCAGATCGCATCCGTGTACTCGAGACCGTCCCGCAGCCCCACGTGGTTGGTGAACAGCCACCAAGTTCGGCTCACCGGTTCATAGTAAAGCGAGCTGTTCTCCACCTGCTCGGCCAAAGGAACGATCGGCTCTGGATCGAGCTGCCAGGGACCGTTGAGGTCCTTGGTTCGGGCGATGCCCAGGGTGCGCCGGATCGGGTCCGCGGTCGAGGCGCTGAAGAACATGAGGTAGCCGCCTTCGTGGGCGATGACGTGTCCGGGGCTGGCCGTGGCGGAGTAGTAGGTGCCTGGCTTGGTGCGGAACGGGATCACGTCGGGCTGCTTCCTCCACGGGCCCGTCGGGGAAGCCGCCCGGGCCTTGAGCGTCAGGTACGGGAAGGCGGGGATGTAGTCGGGCGCTGGCGTCGTGTTGGGCGTCCCGAGGTAGAACATGTGCCAGCCATTGCCGTCGAAGAACGTCACGCCGTACGAGGCAGACGCCGAGTCTTCATGGCCTTTTCGTCCGAGTTCGAGCACGGCGCCCTTCTTGGTCCAATGGATGAGATCGCTGCTGGTCGCGAGACAGGCGAGCCAGCCGTTCGTGCCCGCGCCGTCGTAGTGCATGAAGTACGTGCCGCCATGTTCCCAAACCCAGACGTCGCGGGCGCCGAGTTCATCGCAACGGCCCGGGCCCCCGCCGTGACGCAGCACCGGCCCGTGATCCTGGGCGTCGAGGCGATACCGTGCGGCCGCCCGGCCGTCGGGATAGACCGTGGGGGACGGCGCAGATCGAACGGTGGCCGCGCAGGCCGCAGGCCCACTGCAAGCCAGCCACGCGACAAGCAGGGCGAGCGGACCGACGGGGCGGCAAAGGGAGTAGCCCGGCGTCCTCATCAGCGGTTTACGGCTTTCATGCTCACTTCGGGATAGCGCATCCCAGCCGCCGCGCCGGGCGGGAAGGCCTGGTCCAGTTCGGTCAGGTCCGCTCGCGTCAGTTCAACCGCCAGCGCGGCCAGGTTCTCCTCCAGATACGATCGCCGCTTCGTCCCCGGGATGGGCATGATGTCATCGCCCTGGGCCAGCACCCACGCCAAGGCCAGTTGCGCCGGGGTGCATCGCTTGCCTCGGGCCAGGTTCTCCAGGCACCCCACCAATTCGAGGTTGCGCTGGAGGTTCTCGCCCTGGAAACGCGGCGCGTGCCGACGCCAGTCGTCGGCCACCAAGTCGCCGCACTGCTTGATCTTGCCGCTCAGGAAGCCGCGTCCCAGCGGGCTGTACGGCACGAAGCCGATCCCCAACTCACGACACGTGGGCAGGATTTCCGCCTCCACGTCGCGGGTCCACAGAGAATACTCGGTCTGGAGCGCGGTCATCGGATGCACCGCGGCAGCCCGCCGGATGGTGGCCGGGGCGGCTTCCGACAAGCCGAGGAACCGGACCTTGCCGGCCTGGACCAACTCGCTCATCGCGCCCACCGTGTCCTCGATGGGCACCTGGGGATCGACCCGGTGCTGGTAGTAGAGGTCGATGACGTCCACGCCCAAGCGCCGCAGGCTGGCGTCGCAGCAGGAACGGACGTATTCAGGCCGGCCGTTCACGCCGAGGAACCTCCCCTCCGCATCACGGACATTGCCGAACTTGGTGGCCAGGATGACCCCGTCGCGGTGGCCTTTGAGCGCCCGACCCACCAATCGCTCGTTCTCACCGCAGCCGTACATGTCGGCGGTGTCGAAGAAGTTCATCCCCAGGTCGAGGGCACGGTGGATGGTGGCGGTGGATTCCTGGTCTTCCCGGGGGCCATAGAATTCCGACATGCCCATGCAGCCCAAGCCAAGGGCCGACACCAGCGGACCATCTTTTCCGAGCTTTCGTTGTTTCATGATTCTGTCTTTCGAGCATTGAGATGCACGTGCAGCAGTCCAGCAGCCCATCGAAAGGGCGGATACGTCTTGCGAGCCAACGCCGCTCGCGCCGCTGTCGCTCCGGTCTTCATCGACGGATCATGTCGAGCAGGCCGCGCTGAGGCAAGGACGGGGCGACCGTAATGGCGACCGGCGCGGCGCAGTCTTGGGCCGACCCGCCAAGGACACCGGCGCACCGTTGCTGGGAGGGGGTGCGTGCGGGTCGGGCCAAGTCTGCGTCGTGCCGCCCTGCACCGCGCGGGCGGGCGGTTGGGGCCTAGTCTCGCGCGGCGCGAGTCTTGGTCCCAACCGCCCGACCGGAGCAGGCCTCGCCATGGTGGTGGGAGGCGTCGTCGACTGACACTGCGCAACGTCGTTTGATTGGCTCGGCCCGATGTGGCATAAGGGGAGAATCAAGGAGGGGGTATGTGGGCCGACCAGAGGGCGAAATGCAATCGCATCGCCCGGCCAATGTCCGTGGGTATCGGTCTCTCGGCTTCGACGGTGCCAGGTCTGAGCGAAGGTCTTGATAACCGGGGTGGGGATCGAGGGCGAGATGCCGCACCTGACGGCCATCAGCGAGAATTGCGTCAGTCTCACGCTGAACGGCCAAACCTCCGACACAGCCTGGGCGGCGTGCGCCCAAGTCTCCTCTTCGCCCCCGTTCTTGACGCTCAAATCTCCGTCTGGATTCGGGCGGACCGGTACGCTTCGAAGTATGTGCCCGTTCACTGGCGGACGGTTAACCGGGAGGAGCACGAGGCCCGCTGCATCGCTCGGGGTTTGAAGACTGGGGCCGAGGAGGCGATCCGATTGGCGGCGCCCAGCATGGCCGCCCTCATTGAGGGTCCCTGCTGGTTGGTTCCGGTCCCCGCCAGCGACGGCAGCCTGACGGCGAACCTGAAATTAGCCACCGCTATTGCCGCCTTGGTCCCCAGTGCGCGCGTCAATTGCGCCGTCGCGCGTGTGCACCCGGTCGACTCCTCGTGTCGGCGCCGTGCGGCTGGCCAGTTCGGCCTCACTCCCACTCAACACGCCATTGTCCGCATCGCCGGCCCGATGCAGGCCTGGTCGGTCTACTTTGTGGACAACGTCATCACGAGCGGGGCGACCATCGCCGCCTGTCGGCGCGCCTTGGGTTGGGGGACCGCCCTGGCCTACGCGGATGCTGGTACATGGCGGAATACGCGCCCCCGGTCGACTGGGTGAATGATCCTGCCGGCTAGACTCCGCCGATCTCTGCGTTCAAACCGACCCAATTCTAACCCGCATGGCAGTCATCTTGCGAAGCCTGACCGCCATGTGCACTGACGGGGTGCGAAATATGCGGGTTACGGGGCTGTGAATCCGCTCGGCATCGTGGTAGCATGGCCTTCGTGCCGCGGACCACTGTGACGGATGCGCGTCGGATTAGCGATTCGGCCGCGCCGTACGTCTCCAAATCGAAATTCCTCTGGGGCCTCCAGTGCCCCAAGCTCCTGTGGCACGCCTACTACCACCCTGACCAGGAGGGGAGCGCGTCGATGAAGGCAGTCCTGCCCGCACTCACCGGCAGAGGCTATGACGGGTTGGCCATCCAGGAAGGAGGCACCGCAAGCCTGGAGTTGCTGCGCATCACGTTCGGGGCGGTTGGCGAGGACGAGCGCCAGCGGGTGCGGCGACAATTGGAGGAGTATTGCGGTCAAGACACGGAGGGGATGATCTGGATCGTCGATGCCTTGCGCGCGCTGGTGGGGTCAGATGCGGGAGCTTGAGCCGCTGCTTTCCGTTGAGCCCCAACGCGTCGGATTGGACCGTCCGATTCCTCAGCAGCCGGCCAGCGCCAGCAAGGGGCTCGAAACGAAGCACCAGCCGCCCATCGACCAAGAAGGAAGACACCGGGCGGCTGCGGCCCGCGCCTGATCAACGGGCGTCCGTTTCACCGGTCCGGGACGCGGGCAACAGCCCATCTGGAAGCTGTACGATCACGCCTTTGTGGTTCGCACCCGGACGGTCACCCTCGCCTTCGACCTGACGCGGGCGCATTCGGCCGGGGTGGCGGGGTTCGCCTTGCCTGACGCCCTGGCCGCCCGGCTCGTGAGCCCCTGCGATGCGCTGTTCATCAGTCATCGACACGGCGATCACGCCGACGACTGGGTGGCGCAGCAGTTCATCAGCCAGGGCAAGCCGGTCGTTGCCCCCGCCGAGTTGTGGTCGGACAGACCCTTCCATGACAAGCTCCAGCCCCTGTCCGCAAACCCGAACGAGACGCACGCCCTGCCTGTCCAGAAAGGTCAACAGACCCTCGCTGTGACTGTGTTTCCTGGGCATCAAGGGACGGCCCTTCTGAACCATGTGTTCCGGGTGCGTACGCCCGAAGGCCTCTCGTTCTGCCACCTAGGCGACCAGTCGAATACAGAGGATTTCGCCTGGATCGATCGTTTGGCCGAGCATGGCCCGCTCGACATCCTGTTTCCCAACTGCTGGACGCCCGATCCGCTGCGGGTGATCCGGGGGGCGAAGCCGGCCCTGGTGATCCCTGGACACGAGAACGAACTCGGGCACTCGATTGACCATCGCGAACCGTACTGGCTGACGTACGAGCGTTATGCCGGAGCGGCTGCGCCGTGCGTTGTGATGACTTGGGGGGAAGCGTTTCGCTACCAGGTCGGCCCCGAAACCGACGCAGTCCGTTGACTTCGCCTTGGCCCACGTCAGTTAGCAGAGACAAAACTCAAAGACGCCAAGACCGCAGACGCAAATAGCCAGGTAAGCGCCAGATTCGCGTTTGGCGGATTGATCGACCGCATGTGGTTGGGTCATCCTCGGGCATGTTCGAGAAGCGAAGCGACACGGGCTACCGCCGGGTCTTGGACGGTATCGAGCGCAAGACGCTGGTTCACGGCGACGAGACCCTGATGACGGAATTCCGGCTGGGCCAGGGGGCTGTGCTGCCGCGCCATTCCCATCCGCACGAGCAAACCGGCTACCTGGTCACGGGCCGCATCCGGCTATCGATTGGCGCCGAGACATACGAGGTCCAT
>JAKLFY010000194.1 GCA_022710935.1 Verrucomicrobiota bacterium | reverse complement strand
GCTTACGATCCGTGCCTGTTCGCCGATCGCGATGGCGAAGGCAGCGTCTGGAGCGTTCACATGAGCCGTTGGAAAGATGGCATCGGCAATTTCAGTTCCGGCTATCAGAGTCTCCCGATCGGCAGCGGCGCTACCTGGCACCACTACGTCATCGTCTTCGATGCCGGGACGGTCGCCATGTATTGGGATGGCCAGCCAAGGGGTTCTTTTAGCCAAACTATCAATTCAGGCTTGGCGAAGTCTACCCAGTTAGGCTCCTCCACCCCGGTGTTCACTTCCGAAGGTTGGATGGGCAATCTGGACGAGGTGGCATTCTACAGTGCCGCGTTGACCCCGGAACAGGTCTGGAAACACTATGCGGCGATGGTTGGTCCGGCCGTTTCGGCTGCCCCCACCCTAAGCTTTTCGATTTCCGGAACGCAACTGACGATCTCCTGGCCCTTGGATGCGTTCGGCTACACGTTGTATGCGTCCGGAAGCCTTGGATCCGGCGGTTGGACTCCGGTTGGCGGAGTGGTAAACAACCAGGTCACCGTGGATGCGGGCTCCGGGACCCGATTCTTCCGTTTGATCGCGCCAACGCCGTAGCCCGTAGCGCCGGCTGGCAGCCCAATGCCACTAGGAATTGGGAGAGGGTTTAGCGGGCCGAAGGCCCACAGCGGGACCGGTTTGGGCGGGGTTTTGGGCCCGATATTGCTGCACCAGTGCCGGACCCATCTGGTGGAGCAACTGCTCGATGCGCCGGCCATTGCGCAAGGCGCGCTGGAGCGCGGGCACTAAGAGTGCGGGCACGTAAAGGCAACGCCTGCGGCCTTGGTCGCTAAAAGCCAGCAGCCAGTTGGGATGCTTTTTGCCGCTGGCGCAGGCGCGGCAATGGGGTCGGATGCACGGTTTGTAGACCAGGGCCAGGGAACCTTTGAGGGCGGGCCAGCAGGTCTGGAGTTCCCTCCAGAGCCGGGCCGGGGTTGGTTTTTTCTCAGGTTTTTGCTTCACCCGGGGAGTATAGCAGAGGTATGTATGCACTGTATAGTATATGCATACATGCTACTCCCCAAAAAAACGCCCTGCCTCCACCGCCTTCCCGCCCCCAAACCCCGGCGCTGCGTTCCCGCTTCCCGGCCCCCCAACTCCGGGAGCAGTTCCACCAGCTCCTGCCTGCCCGCCTGATCGGCCGCTGGCTCAACACGTGCGACCGGACCTTCTACCACCGGGCCTTCACTCCCCTCATCACCCTCTGGTACATGGTCTTCCAGCGCCTCAGTCACACCCACACCCTCATCGCGGTGCAGGATGATGCCCGCGAGGGCGGGGCCGACGCTTTGAGCCGGCGGGGCAAGAAGCTCTCCGCCCAAATCCGTTCGGAATCCACCAGCGCCTACAGCGACGCGCGGCAGCGCCTGCCCCGGTCCTTGCTTTGCCATACCCTCTGGCACACGGCCCAGCAGATCGACCGGGCTTTCCAACGGCCGCTGGCTTTGGGCCTGAAGGTGGGGTTGCTGGACGGCAGCACGTTTCGGCTCCGGCCCTTTGGCGACATCCCCCAGGAACTCATGGCCCACCGGTCCGGCAACTCCAAGCACCCGCCCTACTGGTGTCTGGCGCGGGTGGTGGGGATCGTTTGTCTGGCCACCGGGGCGGTGCTCGACACGATGGTCGGCTCGCCCAGGCAAAGCGAGCAGGCGCTCAGTGCCGCCCTGTTGCGGGTCCGTTGCTGGGCTGGCTGGGTGCTGCTGGGGGACCGCAATTTTGGCGTCTACTCGATGGTGCGCTCCATTTCCCACGCCCGGGGGCACGCGTTGGTGCGCCTGACCAAAGCCCGGGCCCGGAGGTTGGCGCGCCGCCACCGCTGCTCGTTGCGCCCGGGCCTGGACCTCACCCTGAGCTGGGCGCCCACGCCTCAGGACCAATGCGCCGAACGCCTGGCCAAAGATCCGGTCCCCGGCCGCTTATTGGCGGCGCGCATCCTCATCCCCCGGCAGCGCCCGCTGACCCTGTATCTGTTCACGACCCTGGCCGACCGGAGGGATTACCCCGCCGAGGCGTTAGTCCAGCTCTACGGGCAGCGCTGGAATATTGAGGTGTGTTTCCGCTACATCAAAGACCAGATGGACCTGGGCCTATTGGAAGCGCACTCCGCCGAACTCGCCCGCAAGGAGTGGCTGGCCGGGATGATTGCTTACAACCTGATCCGCTGGACCATGAGCGCCGCGGCGGCTCTGGCTCACATACCGGTCGTCCTGTTGTCCTTCAGTCGCGCCCGGGGACTGCTCCTGGGCTGGTTGCAGCGTTGCCCAGGGCGCAAGCGCGGTTCCAGGTCCTGGAGGCGCCTGCTCCGGCGCATCGGCAACGCCCGCCACCCCAAACGCCGCAAACGGCGGCCTTCGGAGCCCAGGGCAGTGCGTCCCTACCGGACCGATGTGCCAACCCTCTATGGCTCCCGGGCGGCAGCCCGCCGAAAACACCCCCGCAAATCCTAGTGGCATTGGACTGGGAAGTCTGCGCTACCGGGGGCGGCGGTCGGCGAACCGCGCCCAAGGCCGACAGAAATGTCCGCGTTCCAGACGTGCGCAGGGATGTTTGAGCTTCAGAGGTGCTCCGGGCAGAAAAAAGAACCTTCCCGCCGGTCACCCGATGGGAAGGTTCGCGTCGAAATGGAATCCAGAGCTATTTCGGGCGCTTGGAAGAGCCGCCTTCCTCTTCTTCCTCCCCTTCCCCTTCGCTTTCGTCGACGTTGATGGCGCTCTCGGCGGTCTCGGTCAGTTTTTCGTCCGTGGCCTTTTCTTCATCGAGAGTCTGTTCCAACAGGTCCGCGGCTTCTTCTTCTTCGAGCAACCGCGCCCAGGAGACAAGCGAGCCGTAGGTGGCAATTTCGTAGTGCTCCACCTTTTGCGCGGCCGCGATCAATGCCGCGTCGCCTTCGTCGTTTTTGATCATCTCCTCGCCTTCCGCAATAATGCCCTGCATGGCCTTGCATTTCTTGCCTTTCGGCTTTTCACCGAGGGCCTCAAAGACCTCGTCGAGGCGTTCGATTTGTCGTTCGGTCTCCTCCAAATGCGTTTCAAAAGCTTCCTTCAGCTCCTCGTGCTCCGCCGCTTTGGCCATCTTCGGCAGGGCCTTGGTGATCTGCTTTTCGGCATCGTAAACATCCGCCAGTTCGCTCAATAGTGTTTCCCTCAACGTGCTCATAGTATCTCCTTTGTGTTTGTTTCTCGATGATTCTGCCCTTGGCAGCTCCGGATCGTAAGCCTGGTAGTCGGGTGCAACAATGGGGTCGAATACCCCGCGCTCCGACTCCGGAGATTGTGCAGAGGCCACGATGCGAGTTTTGATCTGTGTTCACGTGTGAAATCTGCGGATGACCGAGAATCGCGAACGCTGAAATTGAAAGATTCCCGGGTTTAGCACCGCGATGTGGAAAGGTGACAAACCCCGGTGGTTTGGCTTACTGTCACGGGGGTGAACCTACGGGATCAGATGGAAGAACTCGCCCGCAGTGCCAAGGCATCCTCGCGCATTCTCGCGGGCCTAAGCACCGCGGATAAGAACGCGTGCCTGCTCGCAATGGCGACAGCGCTGGAATCTGCCACGGCGGAGATCGTGGAGGCCAATGCCGCCGACATGAAGACCGGAGCGGCGATGGGGCTCTCGAGCGCGATGCTGGATCGGCTGCGGCTCGATGCGAAGCGCGTGGCCGGCATGGCCCGCGGATTGCGCGAGGTCGCGGCGCTGCCGGACCCGGTAGGCAGGGTGCTGGACGAGCGGGTGCGTCCAAACGGGTTAAAGCTGCGGAAGATCAGCACGCCGATCGGGGTCGTGGTGATCATTTACGAGTCGCGGCCGAACGTGACGGCGGATGCGGCCAGCCTTTGTTTCAAATCCGGCAATGCGACGATCCTGCGGGGCGGGAAGGAAGCGCTGAATTCGAACCTGAAGATTGCCTCAACGATGATTGCGGCGGCCCGCAAGGCTTTGCCGGGATTTCCGGAACACGCAATCCAGGTGGTGCCGGTGCCGGACCGCGACGCCATACCCGAGCTGCTCTCGCTGACGGCTTACGTGGATCTCTGCATGCCACGCGGCGGCGAAGGCCTCATTCGCGCAGTGGCGGAATGTTCGAAGGTGCCCGTGATCAAGCATTACAAAGGCGTCTGCCACGTGTATGTGGATGCTGCCGCCGATCCGGCCATGGCCACAAGCATCGTGCTGAACGCAAAAATTCAACGGCCGGGCGTTTGCAATGCGATGGAAACGCTTTTAATCGATCGCAAGATCGCGCCGAAGTTCTTACCCGGGATTGCGCAACAACTCGCCGCCAAAAACGTTGAGATTCGCGCGGACAAGGACGGTTTGGAGTTGCTCGGCGGGGCCGAAGCTCTCCCGAAGTTGAAAGCCGCAACAGAGGACGATTTCTACCGCGAATACAACGATTACATAATGAATTTGAAGGTGGTCGACGGCGTGCAGGAGGCCGTTCGACACATAAACAAGTATGGATCGGCCCACTCGGACAGCATTGTCACGGGTTCGGAGCCAGTGGCGCAGGCGTTTTTGTCGGGCGTGGATTCGGCGGCCGTTTACTGGAACGCTTCCACGCGGTTCACCGACGGCGGCGAGTTTGGAATGGGCGCCGAGATCGGCATCAGCACGGACAAGATCGGCGCGCGGGGTCCGATGGGCCTGGAAGAACTCACGAGCTACAAATGGATCGGCATCGGGTCCGGACAGGTGAGGACTTGAAGGCCAGAAGGCCCGGATTATGACCGAACCCGTCACGCATGCTCCGCCTGTAAGCGCTGCTGAGATCGCCCGGCACGTGCGGGACCGTCTCCCGGCCGAAGGGCTTTTCGCCGGGATGACGTGGCGCACCGCAACGGCCCCTTTCGCACTGGATGACAAGCTGGCCCGGGAAATCGAGCAACTGGGACGGGTTTTGCTTCAGTTTTACCGCGCCCTGAACCTATTGTATCGGCAGAGCGTCGAAGGCCGGCAACCCGCATGGGTCGCCGGGTGGCTGGACCTCGGCAAGCCGCGTGAGATCGTCGAATTGCAGCGGCACCCGTCTTTTAAAGCGGCCCTCCCGCAAGTGATCCGGCCCGATCTGCTGATCACAGCCGACGGATTGAAGGTGACCGAACTGGACTCCGTTCCCGGCGGCATCGGACTCACCGCGTGGCTCAACCAGGTCTATGCCGAAGCCGGATTCGAGGTGCTCGGCGGGCCCAACGGGATGATCCAGGGCTTTAAATCCATTTTCGGCGGGCGGCCCACACACATCGTCGTTTCCGAAGAGGCCGCCACTTACCGGCCGGAAATGGATTGGATGAGCGTCCAGGCAGGCCCGGAATTTCACGTGCGCGACGCGCAATACCAGCAGTTTGCCGACGGCGACGCGGTTTACCGGTTTTTCGAGTTGTTCGATGTCGAGAATGTGGCTTCGGCGGCCGGGATTTTTGAACTCGCGCGGGAGAAGCGTATCCACCTGACGCCCCCGGCCAAGACGTTCCTCGAAGAGAAGATGATGTTCGCCCTGCTATGGAACCGGAACCTAGCGGATTTCTGGCATCGCGAGCTGGGCGCGGCGTT
>JAKLFY010000193.1 GCA_022710935.1 Verrucomicrobiota bacterium | reverse complement strand
GGAACATCGGGCGCTCGCGGGTTTGTCCATGGGCGGCGGCCAGTCCCTGAACTTCGGTCTTGCCCACATGGACACCTTCGCGTGGGTGGGCGGGTTCTCGTCCGCACCAAACACCCAACCGCCCGAGCAGCTCGTGCCGGACCCGGCCGCCGCCACGCGGTCCCTGAAGCTCCTGTGGCTTTCCTGCGGCAACAAGGACGGCCTGATCCGCATCAGCCAGGGCGTCCATGCCTACCTCAAGGAAAAGGGGGTGCCCCATGTGTGGCATGTGGACGGCAACGGCCATGACGCGACGCACTGGCGGAACAGCCTGTACTACTTCGCGCAAAAGCTCTTTCGTTGATGAGATCCCACCCGAGCAGAGAAGCGTCCCGTCGGCGAGGTCATTGGGCGGTGTCCACTCCAGTCCAGATGCACTTGGATGTCCAGATTCCCGATTCGGGCGGACGTACCAGTGTGCACCGTTCGACTACCATTGCATCGGCGACGGCGAACACGTGCATCTGTTCTTCACCGGCGACGACGGGCTTTTCTATTGCAGCCGGACCACGTACGCGGAGTTCCCCAAGGGTTTCAACAATCCCTGTTCTGGGGATCGCCCGCCGAGTTCAAAGAGCGGGGCAGATTTGTGGCGTTGTCGGAGGATGAGGGAAAGATCTGGCGCTTTGAGAAGCTGCCCGGCGCGGCTCGGTTTTGGGCTCGTACGGGTCGGCATATCGATGCAGTACAGTTCGAGCGCGGCGCGTGCCGGTAAAGAAGATCGTCGCCCTGTATGACGACCACACGGCGGAGTCTCCCGAGCAACACACCGCCGCCACCATCTGGACTCCGCCTGACGTTATAAAGTCCGTAAAAGCGCGATTGACGGACTTTCTATTGAAGTCATACTGGGATTCGTGAATACGGCAACACAAGCCGAGACCGTCTGGTTCACCACCAAAGGCCAGGTGGTGATCCCACTCCGGCTCCGCAAGCTCTACGGTATTGAGGACGGCACCCGCGCCATCCTCAGCGCCACTGATGAGGGCATCCTGCTCAAGCCGGTGACCCGTCACGCCATCAACCGCCTGCGCGGCATCCTCAAGCGCAAGCCGGGCGAGAAGCCCTTCGCAGAGGATTGGGCCGAACACAAGCGGCGGGAAAAAGAACTCGAGGAGGCCAAGCATGTCCGCAGCACCGGTCCTCGATAGCTTTGCCCTGCTGGCGTTTCTCCGTGGCGAAGCAGGCGACGACAAGGTCGCCGCGCTGCTGGAAAAGGCGGGCGCGCGGGACGCCCCGCTGCGCATGACCGAGGTGAACTACGCCGAGGTCAAATACATCGTGCTTCGCAAAGACGGTGCCGCGCCCTGGGCGGATGTGGCCCGCGAGCTGCCCACGCTGCCCATCGAATTTCATCCGGCGGACCGCGAACTGGCCGACGTGGCGGCGGACTTCAAATGCCGCTTCAGCCTCAGCCTCGCCGACGCCTTCGCCGCCGCCCTGGCGAAGAAGCACAAGGCCGAACTCGTCACCGGCGATCCGGAGTTCAAAGCGGTGGAAAAGGAGATCAAGGTCAATTGGCTCGAATGAACCACGCTTCCAGGAACAAGTTCACGAACGATGGATTGGTGACTCGGATTCTCCGCCAGCGCGTCATTATTGGATCTCCTTCGATTCGCTCGGACTATTAGAATTGCCAGGGGGGCGGCACCTCCGCGACTTCCGTGATGGTCTGGCGGGTTAGGCTCATGGGCGGCCGGCCTGGCGGGTTTGCCGCAGGCAGTAGAGCCGGGCGGCGGTGCGGATGAGCAGGCGATCGCCCGCCAGAGCGGGCGTAGCCATGCACATGTCGTCGTCCGCCAGCCGGTTGGTGTGGAGCAGTTCGAATCTGTCACCGGCGCGGAGCGCGTAGCACACGCCGTCTTCGTTGAGACAGAACACCTGCCCGTTCGCGGCCCACGGTGAGGAGGTAAAGGCGAAGCCGTTGGGCAATCGCTCGCGGTCGTAGAGGAGTTGGCCGCTTTTCGCCTCGTAACAGCTCACCAGACCCCGATCGTACAGGACATAGAGGCGTCCTTCGTAGAAGAGTGGGGAGGGGTTGTACGGCCCACCGACCGGATTCGACCAGGCGATGAACGCGTTATTGGTCTCGCCCGGTTTGAGCGTGAGGTCGCCGCTGGCTCCAGGGCGGATGGCATAGACCGGACGCAGCTTGTCTCCCACATAGCCGGAGCTGACGAAGAGCAGCCCATCTCCGGCAAACGGCGTGGGGATGACGATGCCCGACATGCCCTCGAGCGACCAGAGCACCCGGCCGTCGAGGTCGTAACTGCGCACGGCGCGGCTGCCCGGCGTGACGAGCTCCGCTCGCCGGTCATTCTCCCAGACGAACGGCGTGGCCCAATTGCTCTTCTCGTCCCGATCCACCCTCCAGAGTTCCTGGCCCGTGTTTGCGTCGAGGGCGAACAGTTGCGCCTGCTCATCATTGTCGTTCACGATGAACAGCCGTCCGCCGTGCAGCACCGGCGAGGCGGCCGTGCCCCAGCCGTAGCGCATCTTTCGCGGTTCCAGGCGATGGGACCACGCTTCCACGCCGTCGAGTGTCGAGGCGAATACGCCCACGCCGCCAAACAAGGCATAAACCCGCTCCCCATCCGTCACGGGCGTCTCGGCGCCGTAGCTGCTCTTGAGGTGGATGGGTGCCAACGGTGCGCCACGATGAACCGTCTTGTCCCACAGCCTTTTGCCGGTCGCCAGGTCGAGGCAGAGGACCTGCCAGAGATGCTCTGCCTTTGAAGGCTCCGGGCGCTCGCCGCCCAAATAGAGCCCTTTCTTGGGCGCTTCCGACTCGCCCAAGTTCACCACGGAAGTCACGAAGATGCGGTTGCGCCAGACGATCGGCGACGACCAACTGCGGCCGGGCAGCTCGGTCTTCCAGGCAACGTTTTCGGTGGCCGACCACGTGTCGGGGAGGTTGGGGTTGGTGCTGATCCCGGCCGCATGCGGTCCGCGGAATTGGGGCCAGTTCTGGGCGGCAAGGGCTTGACCGCAGAGAGCAGCCAGCAAGGTGAATCCGAGGGCGTTCATGGGATTCGATCGCATTTCACATCAGGCGAAGCGAGGCGATTCCCCCCCCGAAGCCATATCCAATCCGCAGTCTCTGTCGCTGCTTACGCCGCTACCTTTGTCGCCAGACGGCGTGGGGGGGCGACAAAGGAGCCGACGCAGATTGCGACAAAGGCGGTGTTGATGCAAAGCCCATCTTCATTCGAGCAAGGCATCCGCAAGCGCTCGGAAAGCGTCTCCCAGCACCTGCTGCAACCGCAAAGCCGCCTCCCGGTCCGGGCACTCGATTTGGCCGAGCTTGAGGACCGCCTCGCCGCGCCGCGCACCGGGCATACCGCGGAAGTGTTGCTTTATTTGCTGGCCGCAATGCTGCAAGGTCAGACTCCATGAATGCGGTCACCGATTCGCGTGCCGATCAGCATGGAGCTTCGAGGAACGCCTGGGCGGACACGCGATCACCTTTCCCGCTGGCACCAGGACGACGCGAATCGTATTTTTGGACCCGCCGCGCGTGGCTGGGACTCGACCACCATACGCCTCGATGCGGCGCTCCAAGGGCTGAGGGACCTGCAGTGAACCGGCAATCGTTTTTGAGGCGTGCGCTGGAGCAGCGCTCCTTGAGGGAGCAATCCGATTCTCCGCACGCTGCCGCCCATGCAAACCGAGTGGATTGAGGAGAAGCAACTGGCCCGGGCACTCCGGCGGCATGAAGCGTTCTGGCGCGGGGAACTCCAGACCGGCCCGCTGATGTGGGTGACCGTGCCGGGCGCCAGACCAAGGCGGCCGATTCCCGAACCGGCGTCCGAAGCCGAGTTGTGGACCAACGTGGATTACGCGATCGCGGCCGCGGAAAGCGCGTTGGCGGGGACCCACTACGCCGGCGATGCGCTGCCGGTGTTTTGCCCTTGGCTGGGCCCGGATCAATTCGCCGGCTGGCTGGGCGCGGACCTGGTGCTTTGTCCCCGGCAATCGACCTCGTGGAGCAAGCCTTGCGTGCGGGACTGGGCGGAGCATCCCGAACTGCGGATCGCCCCCGACAACCGCTGGTGGCAGCTCTACGTTCAGCTCGTGCGGGAGTCGGTCCGGGCAGGCCGCGGGAAATGGATCACCGGCTATCCCGACCTTCATTCGGGAATCGACGCGCTGAGCGCCCTCCGCGGCCCGGAGCAGCTCGCGCTGGACCTGAAGCACGCCCCGGCTGTGATCCACCGCGCCATGCGGCAGATGACTGCCCTCTGGAAAGAAGTGGTCGACACCGTGTCGGCTCTGGTCCTGCCCGCCGGGCAAGGGACATCGAATTGGACCATGGGTTGGAGCCAGGACCGCTTCCTCTGCATCGGTCAAAACGATTTCTCGTGCATGATCGGCCCCGCGATGTTCGAGGAGTTCTGTTGGCAGGACAACTGGGAATGCTGTGCCCACGTCGACCGGTCGCTCTACCACCTGGACGGACCGGGCGCCGTCCGCCACGTGCCGACCCTGCTGCGGTTGGAGCGGTTGGACTGCATTCAGTGGATTCAAGGCGCGGGCCGGCCACTGCCCTCGCAATGGCTGGGCCTGTTGCGGCAGATCCAGGCCGGAGGCAAGGCGGTCCAACTTTACTACGGCGAAGGCCATGGGGGCGACGCCGATCTGAAGCGGGAGATCGACGCCTTCGCCGGCGCTCTGGATCCCGCGCGGCTGTTCATTTGGGCCGCGGCACGGTCGGTCCGGGAAGCCGAAGATATCGTCCGCTATAGCCGCTGCGCATTTCGCAACCGCCGCGTGGCCTGAACGGCCAACCCGCCCCGATGAAACCCAGGTCCGCTGGTCTGGCGAAGTCGTCAGCCCGAAACCACGCTGATATCGATCGGTGTGATCTTGTTGGCCATCATCGCTTCTTTAGAGATTGGGTAATCCGATCAGCCAGCTCTTTGGCTTCCTGCTCGCTGAAACTGCCGCTGATCATCGCCCTGCCCCCCGATATCTCCGTCATGATCTTCGGGGCGGAGTATAGTCGGCCGCCTATGACAATTGCCAGGCGTTTGCCAATACTATCGCGCGTCACATCCGCAAATCGCTTTTTGCCCTCGTCCGTGAATCGAATCTCTATCTGCGGGTGACCGAGTTGGTCTTTACTCACTCTGACGGACTTCAAATCCTTCTGGTCAATGAGTACTTTCTTCAGAACGGGAAGCGTCTCCTTGCCCGTGCCGACGACAACCATCTCCTCACTCTCCTCGGACGAAGCATCCGCAACAAGGCGCATTTGAAGAACAGGTCCGGAGAACTGATCCGCAGCAATGACAACTTGCGAAACCAGGCAGGCCAACAGGAGTTGAATGGTCGTTTTCATAATGACCATTGAGTGCAATAGGGTGTTCATGACGGCCAACGTCGGATGAAGTCTCCGGCAAATGACAAAGTCGATCCTGGCTCACAAGAAGTGTTCATGGTTTCAAAGCATTACCGAGATGCTCGACGCGTTGCCGGGCGCGCTCGAGTTGATCGGCGGTGAGCTTCCGCTCGATGCGTCGTGCGTCCATGCTGGCCACCCGGTCGCCCTGCGCGGCTGCGAGGGTATACCAGATCCAGG
>JAKLFY010000192.1 GCA_022710935.1 Verrucomicrobiota bacterium | reverse complement strand
TGATGGTGCGGGGGGATTATCTCGGGACCCACTATCCGTGCTACGACGGCAACGGCAATGTGATGGCGCTGATGGACGGCGCCTCTGAATGCCTGAGCGCCTTGTATGAATACGGCCCCTTCGGGGAACTCCTGCACGCCGAAGGGGGCATGGCGCTCATGAACCCCCTCCGGTTCTCAACCAAGTACCAGGACGACGAGACAGGGCTGCTGTATTACGGCTTCAGATACTACAGCCCCTCCACCGGGCGATGGCTGAGCAGGGATCCATTGGAAGAGAGGGCTGGGGTAAATCTCCATGTCTTTGTTGGTAATCAGCCAGTAGATAGGACCGACAGAGATGGCAGGGTGACATATCCTCAGCGAGGATCTTTCGACGTAGATATTAATACTCACCACTACTACTCGTCAGTCATAATCAGTTACCGATCCGGCTGGAAAGCACGAGGTTGCCCGGACTGCGTGAACATCAAACTCGCCCAAGTATACCAGAATACCTTTGAAGATCTTTTAGACCACATCATTCGTAGCGAAGCTTGGACACTTGACACTGACCGTACCAGTGATCCGTGGTATCCTTACCAAAGATCACAGCGTGCTAACGTCACTATGACTGATGCCCCCGGAATTCGATGGTGGTATCCGAATCCGGGGTTCCAGGTTTACGGACTGACCCAGATTTTTGAAACGTGTGCCTACTGCACTGACAAGGGACATGAAGGATTCTTAGGGTGTGTCACATGGGGACACTCGGTTGGCGGCTTCCGGTCATCAACAAGTTGGGGTAGCGGCATGCATATTCTCCCGGTGCCACCCAGTTTCTCGTTTTTGAGAGCTTTTGACCCGGATCTTTTTTAGTTCGTGAAATGAATGCTGCCATCCCACATAGAACGTTGGTCTGTAGCATTGCGTTTGCCATTGGCGCTATATCGATCCTGCTCGGCAACTGGTTGGAGTCGTTCGCAGAGGATAGAGCCCTTTCTTCATTCCCGTTCAAATTCGGGGCTGTAGATATGTGCTCATGGATTGCATTTAGCATTGTGCTAATGGGACTACTCCTTTTAAGTGTCTTCGAAGTTGTGGTTTGGAGGAGAACGTGCAGTAAATGGTTTCTGCTAAGCTGCTGGGCGATGGGATTCGCTGCATTCGTTGTTGGGTTGGTCCTCGGAGGTCTTTTCATATCGGTTCGTTAAGGAATATTGATCTTTCCCTATCGTCAAGATTTGCCGACTTGCTCAAGCTCTCCTGCAACTGACCATTCGTGTCCGGTTAAGGGGTGACCTACTGTTGCCTGGGTGCCCGAGGTGGTAAAGGGCGGGGGCATGAAGAAAATGCCACTCCAGGTGCGGCGTCGCCGCCACACTTCCCCCCAGCAACGAACCGCTCTTCTGGCCGCATTCCAACGGAGCGGGTTATCCGCTGCCGCTTTCGCACGACAACAAGGCCTGCGCTACACCACGTTCTGCAACTGGCGGCAGCGGCAGGGCAGGAGTCTGCCGCCAGCGTTCGTGAAGGTGGAAGTGATGGAAGGAGCCCGGCCAGTCGAATTGCTCATCGAGATCGGCGCGCAAGCCCGAGTGCAACTGACCTCGCCCGCTCAGAGCGAACTGGCGGCGGGGTTGCTGCACCAACTCACCCCTGGGCTCATGCTAAATCGCCAAACGGCGCCGAAGCGATCAAGCCGATACCATCATCCCCAACGCCACTGCATCGAACATATTGGCGTGGAAGCGCTCCTTCCACTTGCGGTCGTGGATCAGGTAGGCCTTTAGTTCCGGGTAGCGAGCCACGACAGCTTTAGCGACCTCGGCTTTCGTGGCCCAACCATGGCCGCAGACAGCTTTCTTGACCGCGTTCGGGGCAAAACTCAGCACTTTGACTTTGAGGAATAGGGGTCAAACTATTACATGGACACTAAGTTCCATAGGGCTCAGATTTTAAGCCATGCCGCGCCAGATCCGGATTGAGTATCCAGGGGCTCTTTACCATGGTCAGGGTCAAACCATATTTTGGTTCATCTTGAACGGGCAGTCTGTAGCACTGCAATACACTGTAAGTAATTATCATACAAAGCAGTGGGTCATGCTGTCGGGGTGTGGCGTGGCACTTTACTGGTGAGAGTGCCGAGGTGGTTTTTGCCGGCTGATGGCTCGTGCGGAGAGGGGCGAGGGCAGCTTTCCGGACGCTGGAGCCTTTTTCTCCTCTTCGTGTCCTTCGTGTCTTCGTGGTTATCTCCGCAGTTCGTGGAACGCCCTGCTTCTGCGCCGCTTTTCGGGGCTGAGGCGCTTCCGGGCGGCCCGCAACTTGCGCCGGCGGGCCGGGCTCCGTCTTGCTGCCCCAAAGCGCCGCGGAGGCCTGCTCCTTATAATCATTTCTTTCGGCTAGGCACGCTCCCTTGCCTCTGGCAGTCTGGCTGGATGAATGAGCCATTGATCGTCTGTGGGCGATTGTTCAGTCCGGAGTTGGTCCAGCATTTGAGCCAGTTGGCGGTTCAGGAGCCGCCTCCCCGAAAGAATGACATGGCCCGTGAAGTGTGCGAGCACTTGGCTTGGCGCTCTCCCAACGGGCGGCCCGCCCTCTCCAGTGCCAAGGTGGCTTTGCGCAAGCTGGCGCGTCGGGGTCTGCTCGACTTGCCATCCGGTCGGCCGGCCGGCCCACAGACCCATCGACTCCGCAGCTCCGGGGAAAGGCTGCCCCGGTTGGATGCAGTGCCCGGACGGGTGGACCGAGTCCAAGACCTCTCGCTCCATCTGATCAGCGGCCCGGCCGATCCACACCACAGACTGTGGAACGATCTGATCATCGCTCAACACCCCTGCGGTAACGCCCCGCTGGTGGGCCCACAGTTGCGCTACCTCGTTGGCAGTGCCCACGGTTGGCTGGGGGCCATTGGCTTTGGTCCGGCGGCCTTCGTGCTGGGAGCGCGAGACCAATGGATTGGCTGGTCCACGCGGGCGCGTCTGAGCCAGCTCAAGCAAGTGGTTGGCTTGGCTCGGTTGCTCATTCGTCGGGAGGTCCGCTGCGCTAATCTGGCTTCGAAGGTATTGAGTCTGGTGCTGGAGCGATTGCCCGAAGATTGGCAGAGCCGTTACGGGGTTCGGCCCGTGCTGGTGGAGACGTTTGTCGACCGCGCCCGCTTTACGGGCCTGTGTTTTGGCGCCGCCAATTGGTTGCGGGTCGGGGCGAGCCGGGGACGGGGGCGTCTGGGACCCAAGCTGGCCGCCAAAAGCCTCAAAGACATCTGGGTCTTTCCGTTGGCGCCCCGGGCCCGCCGGAGGTTGCAGGAGGAAGCCCCGCCCCCCCTGACGCCGCAACCGCTCATCCAAGGCCTGGCCCAGACCGACTGGTGCGCGCACGAATTGGACGGGTTGGATCTGGGCGATGCGCGTCTGGACCGGCGAGCCCGGCTGATTCTGGAGGCGCGGTGGAACCAGCCTCAGGCTAGTTTCTATGGCAGCTTTGCCGGTTGGAGTCCGGCCAAAGCCTCTTACGATTTCATCGGGCATCCGCAGGCCCCCATCAGCCTGGCCAGCCTACTGGCCCCTCACCACCAGGCCACCCAAGCCCGCATGGCGGCCGAGAAACTGGTCCTGCTGCCCCAAGATACCACCACCCTCAACTACACCGGCTTGCGCCAGACGATCGGTTTGGGCCCGCTGGGCGAGGACAAGGGCCGCGGTTTATGGTTGCACAGCCTCTTGGCCTTTCGGCCCGACGGTCTGCCCCTGGGGTTGCTACAGGCCCACAGTTGGGCGCGGCCCGAAACCCCCTCGGCCACAACGCGCGGTCGCAACGCCAAGTCGATCGACGAAAAGGAAAGTGTCCGTTGGCTGGAAGCATTCCAAGCGGCCGCCGCCGCCGCCCGCCGCATGCCCCAAACCCAACTCGTGGTCCTGACGGACCGCGAAGGCGACCTGTATGAGTTGCATGACGCCGTGCAAATCGGTCCGCCCAATTTGCACACCGTCATTCGCGCCCAGCACGACCGCGTCCTGGCCAGCCATCAGAAACTGTGGGCCTTTATGGCCGCCCAGCCGGTGGGGCGAAACCAGCGCTTGAAAGTGCCGCGCCGCCGGGGCCAGCCCGCGCGTATAGCCAGGGTCCAAGTGCGCTGGGCCCCCATCACCATTCAAGCCCCTGCCGTCGGGTGCAAGAAGGGCTGGCCCTCGCTGAGCCTCTGGGGAGTGTGGGTCTGCGAACCCAATCCCCCGCCGGGCGTCGAGCCGATCGAATGGATGCTCTTGACGGACCTCCCCGTGCAGACGGGGGCACAGGCTTGGGAGAAAGTCCAATGGTATTGCCGACGCTGGGGAATCGAAGAGTGGCATCGGGTCCTCAAAACCGGCTGCGGCGCCGAGCACCGTGAGTTCAAGACCGCCGAACACTTGCAGCGGGTCTTGGCCTTCGACTTGATGATCGCCTGGCGGGTCTTGGTCTGCCTCAAACTGGGGCGAGTCCTGCCGCAGTTGCCCGCACGCCTCTTCTACTCCCCAGACGAACTTCACGTCCTCTCCCGCCTGAAAAAAAAAGACTCATCCGTGGTCGGACAAAGGAGATGACCTTGGCCGAAACCAACCGACTGGTGGCCCGTCTGGGCGGATACCTGGGCCGAGTCCAGGACGGGGAGCCCGGGGCGGAAAGTCTGGGGATCGGATTGCGTCGGCTCGCCGATCGTGTCTGGGGATGGCGGCTCCACCAAGAGGGGTTCCCATCTCACGTTTCACGGTCGAAATGATTATAAGGAGCAGGCGGAGGCGGCGCACTCCAAAACGCCTGCGCGCAGGGGAGGCGGCGGCTCCGCGGGAGCGTCGCCCTACCTTCGGCGCTGACAGAGCCGCGCCCTCCAGAAACGGAGGCTCCGCGAGGCTTGCCCATCCGCTGCTTCAACCCCGGCGGGCAGGGTGCACTCAGTGACCGAGGCTACAGTGCCAGGTTGCCTGCCAGCATCCGGCGCAAGCTGACGAAGGCGCCGCCTCCCCTGCCGTACCCGGACCTGCCGAACGCGACGGAACCTGCCGTATGTGCCGCCGGAAGGCACGCCCACAGAGGGAAACCGCTAATCTTCGCTAATTGTACGCTAATCGGATCAGCGTCAGATCAGCGCGGATCAGCGGTTCACGACTCCGTGCCGGAAGAGGGTCCTGCAGAGGGAAAACCGCTAATCATCGCTCATTGTGCGCTCTACGGAGCGTCACAAATCCACGATGCCGGGTCAGGGGACCCGGCCTCCAGGGGCTTGTAGGCCGCGTGCCCTCACGCGGCGAGACTTCTGACGCTGTGGATAATGCGATCAGTGTGAGATCAGCGCGGATCAGCGGTCCACGACTCCGTGCCGGAAGAGGGTCCTACAGAGGGAAAACCGCTAATCTTCGCTCATTGTGCGCTCTACGGAGCGTCACAAATCCACGATGCCGGGTCAGGGGACCCGGCCTACAGGGGCTTGTAGGCCGCGAAAGAGGGGTCAAACTATTACATTGACACTAAGTTCCATAGGGCTCAGATTTTAAGCCAGTGGTCAGGGTCAATCCATGGTTTGGTTCGTTTTGACTGGGTTGTCTGGAGTATTATAGTACACCGTAAGTCATTATAATAAAAAGTTTTGGGTAATGCATTTGTGGTGCGGCGC
>JAKLFY010000191.1 GCA_022710935.1 Verrucomicrobiota bacterium | reverse complement strand
CGGCGTTCGCGGTCTGCCAGTTCGACTCGGCCAGGATCTGTTCGGAGGTTTCGGCCTGCGGAGACTCCTTGGGCAACCCGCAATACGCGGTGAACGAGCGGCTCTGCAACTCCGAGAGCTTCGTCAGAGCCTGAAGCTGCGGCGAAGTCTGCTCGCTCCGCGCGGTCTCAGCGGCCACCGCGGCGGTGCGATTGTGCAACCAGGCGTTCTGTTTCTGCGCTTCGCCAGGCGCAAATCGCAGACCGCTGCAGCCGGCGAGGGAAAACGTCGCAATGGAGGCCAGCGCCAGGGCAATGGTTCTGCGGCTCGAATCGGTCGTTCGGTTCGAAAAGGTCCTTTGCATGGGTCTCTCCTGGATTTGAATAGGATTCTGTACGGTCCGCGGATACAATGGCCGAAGGCAGGCGATCTGAGAACGGAGGCAAGCATGGACACGGCCAGGACATTCAAGCCGCGCACGATTCTTGTGTGGCGGAAGGTGCAGGGACACCCTGAGACCGAGCGCATCGTCAACATGTTTCGCGAGGCTCATGTGGAGGTCGTGGATCGACAGCACCTCATCCGTCCGGGCGGACAGAGTCCTGGACGTGCCCTCGTCGCAGGCAAAAAGATACTGATGATCGGCGAAGCATCGTCCTTCGTGCGACGTTTCGACGGCTGCCTTGGTGACGGTGTTCGCTGCGCGCCATACCTCAAGCTCGTGCCCATATCGAACGGCTGCCCTTACTATTGCACCTACTGCTACCTGGCCCGCGTCTATCGGGACTATCTGCCGTTCATCAAGGTCAATACCAACCACGCCAAGATGTTCGACGAGATCCGGGAAGCTGCGGGTCTCGGTTGGAGCGGCGTCGCGTTCAATATGGGGGAGATGCTCGACAGCTTGGCCCTGGACTCCATCGTCTTGTTGACGGAGCGGCTGGTTCCTTTCTTTTCCCATCTGCCCAACGCTTGTCTGATGCTGCTGACGAAGAGTCCCCACATCGATGGCCTTCTGCGATGCACGCCCAACCGGCAGGTAGTTGTCTCGTGGAGTCTCAACACACAGCGAATGACCGAGACATACGAGATCGGCACGCCGAACCCAGCTGAACGCATCGAGGCCGCGAGGCGATGCCAGGAGCACGGGTACCGCATTCGATTGCGCATCGATCCCGGCATTCTCTACGACGGGTGGCAGCCGGATTACGCCGACTTGCTCCGCGAAGCGATGAGGGTGTTGGAGCCTGAGAATGTCACGCTCGGCATGCTTCGACTGGTCCCAGGCCATCTGGGCCTCGCGAGACAAGTCTACGGCGAGCGCGTCAGTGGGCTGCGAAACACGGGTCTCTCCGACCGGGCCTCTGACGGCAAGCTGCGGTATCCTTCCTACCGCCGCGTGGAGTTCTATCGATTTCTGATCGACGCGATTCGCAGTTTCGCACGGCGCCCATCTGTCAGTCTCTGTCGCGAGACCCCGGATGTCTGGAGCGAGTTGAGCCATCTTTGCGATCCTGACCGCTGCAATTGCCTTGTATGGTGAAGCTCATGCTGCAAGTTCGTATCGATTCCGCATTGCTTGGCGTGGCGAGAACAGACAGTCAAAGTAGGTGTACGTGGATTTCTCGTTGCTGCCTCTGGGCGGGTAAATCTCCTGGGTCAGAGTCTGTTCACGATACTGTACACTGATCATGTCTGCAAGCTGCCGGATGAGCGGTTCCCGGAATTTGTCCTGTATGAGGAGGACACGACCCTCAGGTTTGCAGAAGGGCTCAAGAGTCCTGACTGTTTTCACGAGGTTCCGGAGACCACCGTCATCGGCCAGTGGCCGTATGACATATGACAGGATCGCGAGGTCAAAATGGCCGGACAGAGACGCCAATTGGCGAATCTGGCACATATTGCCTGGGAATGCTGTTGATAGGGTGAGAATCCTGTGCCCAAGTACTCCTGTGTTTGACGCCTCTTTGTCATGGAGGAATGCTGTCAACATGCGCTTGCCCGTCTCCAGGCACACTGGGGAAGTGTCATTCAAGATGTGAGTCATATGAACAGACTCCCGGCCGTCAGTGGTTTCAGAGACTGAGGTACCCTGAGTCCGATCAATCATGTCTGTCAGACCGATTGAAGCCACTGCCGGGCCTGCACCCACATCGAGAATTCGCAGACACCCTGACTGGGTTGCCCTCCGAAAGTCATGTGATGCAACATAGTCTACTATGCTGTTCTGCAATTGAAATAGGTGTCGACACTGTAGCAACGTTACAGGGAGCATGTTATCCAGCCCTCGCACAATGGAGCGTGTGAGCCGTCTGCGATCGGCCATTGGCCTGCGCGTCACGAAGCATGTCCACCGCGATGCGCCAGCGAATGTGCCGGCCGGTGCGGACACGGTAGATTGTCTTTTGCATTTTGCGGTGTCGGCGGTTGCCCCTCTCGACGGCGTTGGAGGTAGCTGGCAACAGCGAATCGTCCAAGAAGATCAACGCCTTTTCCAGAGTGGGCGCGAAGAGCTTCTTGAGCGTCTGGCCAACGACCTTGCAGCGACGAACTCGCCGGCGGAGCGTGGCCAACTTGGCCAGAGCCGTGTCGGTTCGGCAGCGGCGGTCGAACAGACGGTATATCTCGTCCACGATTTGTCGCAGAATTCGCAGCTCCGTTCGTCCCCGCGTGATCCGTTGCAGGGTGCTTCGTTCCGTCGGTGTCAGGTGATGCTGGACGAACAGGTGGCGGTTGTCGAACAAGTCGGTAATCTTCTGCTCGAGGCGTTTTTTGCGGGCCGCCTGTCTGCGGTTGGCTGCCGCCGGCCGGCCGCGGCTGAACTTCGGCAGCGTGGCTTTCAGTTGTCGCCTAACCTTCGCCACGGCCTTCAGCACGGCCTTGTTGATCTCGGCGACGACGTGGAACTGGCAGATCTGATGAGGGATCGCCCCAAACACCTGCGAGATGGGCGTGGGATACAACGGCGAGCCATCGGTGGTGATGCCGTTGAGACTCAGGTCCCGAGCCTTCAAGGCCGTATGGAACCGCGTAAAGAACTTCGTGATGTCCTCTTCCCTGGGATTGTGGTCGAGGACTTCGTAGATCAAGCGTGTGAAACGCCGGTTGTCCACGATCGACAGTACGCAGTACGGTCCGTCATAGAGTTCGTCGGCCGCGATGTAGCCGGAGAAGTCGGCCAAGACCCCGTCCAGATAGTCCCGCGTAATGTGGTCAGCGGCCCTTTTTTCCCCCTGCTTCCACCCAGTTCTGGACTGTGGCGAACGGGACGAATACGCGGTGGTCGCGCCATAAGTGCCAGGACGCGGATCGATATGGCAGGCCATCCTCGACGACCAGGCGAACCGCCAGCGCCACGACGCGGCGGGTGTAGTGGCTGTTGGGATCGGCCAAGTCCGAGAGGTCCACGTTAAAGTACCTGCGACATCGGGAACAGCAATGCTGCGAGTAGGTGACAACCACGTCCCGCGGCCGGTTGGCGACCAGATCGCCCAGGTCGTGCAGCGTACGCGTGAGCGTTCGATTGCGGTATGCCGAATGCCCGCAATGCGGACATCCTCTTCGGCGATAGCTGCGGGAACGCTCAACGCGTTTGGGCTTTGGCAGGTCTTCAACACGAGTGATGCCCTCGGTGGTGTCGGGCAAGTATTCCCCGGGTCCCGTCATCCTGACATTCTCCTGGAAGAACTCCATTCTTCCAGGATCTTTGTCGGCTTGTACTATCCAATGTCATGAGAAAATCCCTGTAACGTTGCTACAGTGTCTAGGTGTCTCGTGAAAACGATCTCGAGGAAGGCACGCATACTCGGGGCGTCAACTGGGTATCGCGTCGCATGGTCCGATACCTGCTGTCGCGGCAAGTGCATGATTTCTTTGTCTAGGACAGATCTCACCAGGTTACTGGTTCGGCATATCCCATCTGGATATAGCACTCTCCAACGGTCTTCTTCTGATGTCTTCATCATGTTATTCTCCAGTTGGCCGGCAGGCCTATCTATTCCGACCATTTTCAAGAGCCTGGAGGCGGTATTCGCCTGCGAGGGTCCGCTCGGCGAGTTGCTCGAGCTTCTGCTGGAACTCCTTCTGGCTCTGCAACAGCGCCGCAACGTCGTGCTGGAGCAGACTGAGCTGACGTTGGAGGTTCACCCAGCTTCCCAGGGTCAGCGAGGCCAGCACAGTCAGTTGCAGAAGAACCGACAGGTTGACCCTGCGGTCCAGACGCCATCGGGCGACGTTCTCTCTGGACATTGGAAGATCTCCGATTGACCATGCCACGAATACGTTACGTCACGGCTGGACGTAGAGGACGTTCTGTTCTCCCAGGCGAAACATAATCGCGTACGTGCCCGGCGGGAGCGTGCCCTGATACTGATAGGACTCGGCCAGGTTCGTCGCTTCCACCGGGTCACCGATCTCGTCGGGGGGCGCGCCGGCATCTCCAATGACGACCGCGCAGACGCTGTACACGTTGCGATGAATGAGGCTCTTGACTGTGACGGCCCAGGCGGAGACGCCCGCGCCCGGGGCCACGAGCGAAGAGGTCTCGCGTCGGTGGGCCGAGTCCCCGCGAGCCATGTCGGCCAGGACCTGTTGCTGATCTGTGGTGTATCGACTCTCCATGAGAGGACTCCTTCAGCAATTCGAGGATGCGCTTCAGACTTCGCACTTTCGTCGGCGGATGAGCCCCAGGTTCGTACGCTGATTGCGAAAGTCGATGCCGACCCGTTCGATTCGAACGACGCTGCGACTGTCTCGCCTACAAGCTAGCAAATCCCGGCTCTCGGGGCTCGACGTTACGCAGTCGCCGGGGTGCAGGTGCAGCCGCAATGTAGGTGTCTGCACATCGGCTGTCTCGATGACAGCCGGGGACGCCTGTGCCCGCCGGCGGACGAACTGATGAAGAGCGGCGGAATCGTCGACTTCATCCGGCGTGCCCAAACCCGCCTGTGAACTTCGCGCGAAGATGCTCTGCGAAGCGACTTTGCGATATGCGAACCGACGCGGCAACGTGAGCACGTGGTCCACGACCGGAGCGGTCGAGCCCACGGGGCCGTCCGCGATGGTGCAGGCGATCCGTTCGTCGCTGACGACCGAGGCGGTGATTCGCACGCGCAACAGGCCCTTGAGAGCGGCCACCCACGTATCGAGGTCGAGTTCGTCGCTGCTGAGCCAGACGCCACACTCGTCGAGCAGGTTATTGAATGCGTGCTGGTAGTTCCACCATCGCACGCCGTCATAGGAAACCTGCAGGAAGTAGCCCAGCGAGCGGCCCTGCGCATCGGTGCTCAGGGCAGACCAGAATCGTCGTCGGCGGGGAACCCAGTCCCCCTGCTCGAACAGGCGCGAGAAGTCATAGGGTTCGCCGCGGTTGTACAGCGTTCCGCTGTAGTCGCCTGCCTCGTTGAGGCACCATTTGCGGTAGACGTCCTTGACTTGATGGAACTCGGGATTCGCGGAGATGGAGAACACCCGGTGGCTCGTGCCCTCCAAGGCGGGGTCCCACGCTTTGACCAGCTCGAAGGTGGCCTCATAGACCTTGAAGTCGCCTTGGCCGATGTAGCGGTGTGTGACGGGATAGAAGGCCCGCTCGCTGTGCAGGGCGCCGATACCCGTACGGGAAAGGCTGAGCGATTCGCCGGGTTCTTGGCAGTTCAGCTC
>JAKLFY010000190.1 GCA_022710935.1 Verrucomicrobiota bacterium | reverse complement strand
GCCCCCCGCCCGACCCAGCCCCGTCCGGGGCGAAAGAAGGCCAGAATCCGGCCGCTGGCGTTCTTTCGTCCCTGCCGGGACTGGTTTGGGGGGCGGCCCCGGCACCCAGCGATGAATCGCTGGGCTAGGCTCTTTCGCCCTCCGGGCTCGGTCGTTCGGCGGAACATGGGTCTTGCCGGCAGAATCATCCCTCTACCATCCCGAGAGGTGTAGAACAACGAGGCCTGCGGCCTTGACGATGCCACCCGACTGTTCGCCGGTTGCGGTTGCGCGGCTCGCCTGTTTGGAGTTCCGCGTTCACGCGGTCCTGTTGCGCCGGGTGGCAGCGGCAAGTGGAGCTTGTTTGTCGTTCCGCCACAAGGCGTTATCCGGATATGCCCTTACGGGCACACTACAAACCAAGGCCTGCGGCCTTGCCGCTGCCACCCGACTGTTCGCCGGTTGTGGTTGCGCGGCTCGCCCGTTTGGAGTTCCGCGTTCACGCGGTCCTGATGCACCGGGTGGCAGCGGCAAGCGGAGCTTGTTCGTAGTGACGCCGCAAGGCGTTATCCGCAATGACCTTGCCTTGTGCAAGCCACTCCCCAGGGCTCCAACCCGAGCACCACCTTTCGTGGTACACCGCCGCCGGACCGGTCCTGCACCCTGAGATGGCCCAGGTGGCCACGTTGCTGACGTGGGCCATCCGGGCCATCTCATTTGGAGCCGGGTCGGCGGCGAATCCGTCACCGCATACCGGCAACACCCTGGCGCCACGGTGCGGCTTTTCTCTTGCGTTCCCGTGCCAGGCCTGGTTGAATAGGCGTGGTTGACGAGTCCAACATTTTGCGCTGGCACCATTGACGCGGACGGAACGGAAGAGCCGGGAAGTGGTCTGCGCCGGAGCGAACGGAAAGACACAATACGACCGAGGCCGTGGCGGAGCATGGAAGTCGACGGGGTTCAAGGCCCGTGCTCTGCCGGGGATCTGATCTGTCTGGTTAGGAGAAAACGCGATGAAAACCCACCTTGTCTGTCTGATCGTGGTTCCGGTGCTGGCGGCGGCGGCCGCGGCCCAGCAGGGCATCCAGCCGCAGGATATCTGGAAAGGGGTCATTGAGTTGCGCAGCGACGAGCTGAGCCGATATGTGCTGCAGGATCTGCCGGGGACCATCTGCATGCTGGTCCCGTCCCCGGAAGGCATACAGGCCAGGCTCCTGGGGGACAAGGTCCTCAAGAAGGACAGCAAACCGCCGGAATTGAAAGCCCTGCCCCAGGTGCTGGTCTCCAGCACGGCCACCAAGGAGCGGATCGCCGAGATCGGCTTCCTCTCGTTTCTTTCCGCGTCCCTGGAAGCCAAGGACCAGGTCAAGTTCTCCGCCACCGAGACGGCGCACGCGTTCGTCCTGGACGCCCAGGTCGATTGGCCGGAGTTGGAAAAGAGAATCGCGGAGATGCGCAAGAACTACCCCAACCTCCCGGCCGGGGTTCGCTTTGGCGTGGTGCGGGTTGCCACCGTTCTGGCGATCTCGTACCAGACGTTCACGGGTGTCAAGAGCGCCGCGAGGATTGCCGGCTGGGGTTTCGCCGGCAGCGGGACCTATCTGACGGAGAAGGACCACGAGTTCCACCTGCACAAAGTGGGGGTGTCGCTCACGTATCCGCTGCCGGAGTTCGGGACCATGTTCATGGACCCGGAGAAAACACGCGGTCCCGACAATCCCTTCGCCGTCGCCGCGCTGCGACGGCAATTGGACACGGCGCTCACCATGAAATATCAGATGGAGATGAGTGAGCCGGCTCAGTTTGCCGACGCGGAGAAGCTCCAGGAGTTCAAATGAAGTCACGCGCGATATCGGTCCGATTGACGGTTCTACGCGGGGTCGTGTTCACTTTTCTCTTCCTGGTATCGTCGGTATTCGCAGGCGCGCGGGAGGCGTTGCCGACTCTGCGCTGCGTTGATCCCGGGATTCCTGCGGCACCCGCCCCCGTCACCGGCCGGGTGATCGATGCGCACGGCCAACCGTTGGAGAACGCTCGGGTGACGCTCTATCAGACAGCGCTCGGCGGAATGGCGTCTTTACCGAAGGTGACGACGGTCCAGGAGGTGGTCACGGGGGCCGACGGGAGGTACTGTCTGACCCCGGCTCAGGATGCCGGTTGCGACCTGACACGTTTCGTCATCGTGCGCAAGGAGGGGCTGGCATGGGGGTGGGTGACGTGGCTGCTGCCGGCCAGTCCCGGGTCCGACATCGTTCTGGGTCCGCCGACGGAGCTGGCGGGGGATGTGGTGGATGAGAACGGGCGGCCGCTGGCCGGGGCCGACGTCCATATTGCCGTGGCCGTGATGGGCGAGGTCAAGAACCGGCGCATCCTCGCCGCTCCCGGCCTGCTCAGCGCCCGGACCGACGAGCACGGTCATTTCGTGTTCCCGAACCTGCCCGGCGACGCGACCGTCGAGTTTCTCGTGCGCAGACCCGGCCAAGTCGCCTTCAGTACTCTGGCGCAGGCAGTTTTTTGCGATTCTTCTCCGGCGAGTTTCACCCGGTTGCTCTGCGGGGAGGCCTGTGGCCGGTTCGCGCCGGGCCAGGCCGGGATCAAGCTGGTCTTGCCTCGCGCGGCCAGCATTCGGGGCGTAGTCATCGAAACGACCAGCGGCAAACCCGTTCGCGGCGTACGGGTGGCCTCCCGGACCGATCGGGTGAAGGATGGTTTCTTGCCGCCTGACCCGGTCACGACCGCGGACGACGGCGTATTCCATCTCGACGGCCTGGCGCCCGGCCGGCATATGGTGCACTTGGCGACGACTCGAGGACAGGTGGCAGAGTGGGCGGGCGATCCGGTGCCGGTCGATCTCCAACCGGAGGAAATGAAGACCGGTGTCCGCCTGGAGGTGGCCAAGGGGGGCATCCTGGAAGCTCTCGTCAAGGAGGCGGGCGGCAAACCGGTTGCGAAAGCCATTGTCCGGATGTCCCACGCCCAGCGCGACACATCCTTTCATGGTACGACCGATGAGAACGGCCTGGCCCGGGTGCGGGTCCCAACGGGCCCGTACCGTGTGTTCCTACCCATTCAGCCGGGGTATGCTCTGCAATGCCGGGAGGAGCGGGTCACCATCGGAGAGGATGAAACCCAGCGGATCGAGTTCGTTCTCCGTGTCAAGCCTATGGTCAGCGGGACGGTTCGGGACGAGGCGGGGCATCCGCTGGCCGGGGCCGCAATCCAGGTCACGTCACTGGTGGATGGGAAGGTCACGACGGATGCGGACGGGAAGTTCACGGTGAGTTGGGACCCGGGATTCGCAAGGCCGGCGGATGGCACTTGCGTCCTGATCGCCAGAGATCTGGTGCGTAACCTGGTGGAGATGGTGGATGTAAACGACCAAACCAAGAACCTCGACCTGACCCTCAAAACGGGAGCGGTTCTCGCGGGTACCGTTCTGGATGCGCAAGGCCAGCCGCTGCCGGGCGCGCGCCTTTCCGTCATGCTGCGCTCATCCGATCCGGGTATCCCCCTGGGCTTCTTCATCGCAGAGACCGCTACCGGTGCGGAGGGCACGTTCGAACTCAAAGCGCTTCCGCCGGGGCGGCCGTACTACCTCAGTGCGATGGCGACCGGATACGGGCTGCAGACCCTTTCCATCGAAGCCTCCCACGTCAACGATCATCGCCGGGACGTGGGCCCGCTTCGCCTCTCCCCGGCGAATCTCTCCATATCAGGCCGGGTTGTCGATTCGCAGGGCCAGCCCGTCGCGGGCGCCACCGTGTGCACGGACGATGGGGACGATATCCAAGCCGACGCGGAGGGCCGCTTCGTTCTCAACGGGGTCGCTGCGGGCCCCGTCCTGTTGCTGGCGAGCACGAGACGGCCGTCGTTCATGCTTGGCTCCCTGGTGGCCGACGGCGGTGCGACTGGGGTCGTGATCGTCGTGTCCTCCAAGTAGCGACAGGGGGGAACGCGGCACGTCCCGGCCGTTGGATTCCTGCTTGTACGAGACGGACCGACCCCGCGCGCCATGTGGTCATGGAGCGCGGTTGGCCGGCTTGTGCCTTGGAGGTGGAGCGAGTAGAATGAACGCGTGGACGGACCATCGGTGGTTCATTGTCTGGGGCAGGCGAGGACTGAGAATGAAGGTGCAGCTTCTTTTGCGGTGGGATAGGAGATTCGTGTTGGCCGGTTTGGCTGCGCTCGTTCTGTCGGGCAGCTGGGTGGCGTTGAAACGGGTGGATGCCGGTCCGGCTCCGTCGCCGCGGGCGATGGTGGGCGCGTACTACTTCGACGGGTGGGCGGGAAGACACCGGTTGGCGGAGACCGAGGTGTGGGCGCAGAAGGCGCCGACCCACCTTTCCCGGCGGATGCTCGATGAATTCCCCGAGCGGGAGCCCCTCTGGGGCTGGCGGGATGACCGGTTGGAGGTCATGGAGCGGCAGATCGATCTGGCCGCGGAGCATGGCATTGCGTTTTTTGCTTTCTGCTGGTACTGGCATCCCACGCCGGAGGCGATCCGCGACGATCCCAAGCATACGGGCCTGAACCTGTTCCTCCAGGCGCGGAACGCGGACCGCATGAAGTTCTGTCTTCTGGTTGCCAATCATGCGGGATTTCTGATCGGCGGAGCGGAGAACTGGAAACGGGCGGCCGAGACGTGGATGCCCTATCTGACAGACAAGCGTCACGTGACGGTAGACGGCAAGCCGCTCGTGATTCTCTTCAATCCGGCCGACGGCCACGGTGAGGGCCTGGCGGCGTTACAGGCGGCGGCGCGGAAGGCGGGGTTGCCGGGGGTGGCCGTTGCGGCCTGCGGCCGGGGCGACTCGAAACAGGGTTACACGCACCGAACCCACTACAACATCGTCCCGGGCTATGCTGATGGGTCGCAGGAGCGATCGTATGCCGAGCTGGTCGCGGCGCACCAGAAGGCGTGGTCGGGCTCGCCCCAGCAGCCGTACATCCCCGAGGTCACGGCCGGTTGGGACAAGCGGCCCTGGGAGGGACCGCTGGGGTTGAACCAGAAGCCGGGCTGGTACTTCCCCGACCGCACACCCGCGGCGTTCGGGCAGTTCGTACAGTCCGCGCTCGATTGGATGGATCAGCATCCGGACCAGACGACGAAAGAGCGGCTGCTCTTGATCTACGCCTGGAACGAGTTCGGCGAAGGCGGCTACATCGCACCGACCCGGGGCGATCCGCAAGGGCAGTACCTCCAGGCGCTCCAGTCCGTGGTCGGCACGGCCAAGTGACCCCGTTCTGTAATTCGCATTTCGAGTCACTTTTGCCTTACCGATTGCGACTGAGTTCTTCGTACGCCTGAGCCGGATTCCGGGTGGTAGCCTCAAGGCCGAAGGCCTTGGGGATGGTCCAGAGCACAGGCAATCCGCCATCGCCAAGCTCCGCAGGCTCCGCTTGACGATGCCACCCGGCCTACGAAGTTCTCAAAAGTAAGCGTATTATTCTTGATTTGGGTCTGGTCGCCGCGACAGGCCGGGTGCCATGCCTACGGCTTTGCGTAGGCATGTTCGGCCCACGAGACCAGGCATGTCTCTACGAGGCGCTAGTGCTTCATGCCAATTGAATCTCCGGGTAGAGGTGGCGGGTGGCAGCGGCAAGCGGAGTCGGGACCCCAAACGCGATTCATCGCGTTTGGGAACCCTCTTCGGAGCTTGCCGATGGCGGATCGGCAAACCATCGGCAAGCTGCGCTTGCCGCTGCCACCCATCCGGAAAGTCAATTGGCATGAAGCACTAGTCCCTATACAAGCGTGATTTTTCCCGCTGTTCTGAGGCCGGAATTCATAAAAAGGCTCGAAATGCCTTGAAAGCTGGGGTATAAGAGGGGTGTTCGAGAACCACCAGGAAAACCCAACGTT
>JAKLFY010000019.1 GCA_022710935.1 Verrucomicrobiota bacterium | reverse complement strand
CAACAACAGTCATCTCGGCGACCCCGGAAAGCCTAACTTAATTTCGCGGTTCCGTGGTCCAACACTTGGGGTCCACCTCAGTGTGATTTTATGGAGTCAGTTTGTCAGATCGAGTTTTCGTGGCCTAACCAGGGCGCTCCAGCGAACCGCCGCCCCGCTGGGCAGTTGGACGGTTCAGGCAATTTGGCCGCGACTGTTGCAGCCGACCGGGCGTTTCCGGCGGCGGTCGCTGAGCTTGATCGTTCGGCAAGAGCATGAACACGATCGCTGCAATAAGCCGGAAGAGCGACTTTTGCGACGGACCCCACCTCGATATCGCCATTGATGGAAGGCCCCTCAGCGATGTTCTGGCGGATGTTCAGGATGTTCTTTCTGCCGCTGACTGCCGAGGCTTGATTCCGTGCCTTCTCCCCTGGCATGAAGGGTCGAAGGGCCAAGAGGAGTTGCGGATCAGCTTGGAGCGTTTTCTACCTGAGGCTGGAGCCACGACCCGAGCACCCGTTCTGATGTGTCCAGACGATTGTGATTTTTGGTGCACTGTGGTGATTGCCGAGGTTGAGCACAATGAGAACGTCGTTCGATGGAGCCGGATCGGTTTGGATCGCAGCGAGAGCTCTACGCTACCGAATGGCATTGGAAGCGTTGTTCAATGGGCGAGTTCTTTTGCCGGATGGGAGTTCGATCCAGTTCAATATCGAGCTGTCTTCCAGGCGTTCTTTTCCTTGAGCAGGCCGGAAGCCGAACCCGGCGCTTCACCGAATGGCGGCCCCGGCACGCGGCTTGGCAATTCGGGAGTCGCGGAGGGGCCGCCATCGGTGAGCTGAATCGTTCGGCATGAGCCAGACCGCACGCACACACCGCAGTCAGGCATCCCGCACCATCGTGCTTCTTGCCGGGATTTTGCTCTGTAGCCTATTAGCCGGATTCGTGCAGAAGGCTTGCTGGATTTGGCATCTGAGGCGTTCCGGTTATGGCCTCAGCGAGGTGTTTGTCCCGTTCTCCGAGTGGTTGACATACCACACGACAGCCCCTGGTCTGGTTCTTGATGTTGCGATGTTCGGGCCATGGATTGCATTGGGCGGGTGGTTGTGGTTACGTCGGACCAAGCCGAAGGACTAAAACCATGCCGACCAGCCGGTGGAGCCAGCAGCGGCGCGCCATGGCGCGGTGACTGACTGCGATGACCGCACAGTGGCGGTTGTGGCTCGCCGGTGTCGTTAGTCGGCTTCGAGCGCGCACATCGTTGGGACGTGAAATGCGAGCAGCGTGTGTTTCCTCCAGGGCGTTTATCTTGGCGGCAGGTCTCCGCGGTCATCACGTTAGGATTCGCACTTCTCTGTTTCACCGGAGGATTGTATTGGATACTCAGATGACGCCGCCGAATGCGCTGCAGCGAACCCGGCATGGCGTCGCGGTTTGCAGGCGTTGCGTCGTTAGCGCCACCGAGACGAATGCGGCGGTCACGCTCTCGGCGGATTCGGCCGATCGCTTTCGCCGTCTGGTGCAACTGAGGTGAACATGTCGGCGACCCATCGCAACGGACGATCCGGCTGGCGCGACATTGGTGATCCATTCTACTGTGGTTCAGACAAAGGCGCCGTTTTCCATTTACTCGGGCAGGTTGTTCAGCGAGGCAAGGATCTGCTGTTCCTTGGCCTGCCAGTCGGCCAGGCGCTTGGTGTGCTCCTCGAGCACGGCCGGCGGAACACGCTGGGTGAACTGCGGGTTGTCGAGCTTGGCGGCGACCTTGCCGACCTCGAGGCGCGCCTTTTCGAGTTCCTTCTCGAGCCGCGCCTTCTCGGCGGCGCTGTCGATCAGGCCCGCGAGCGGCAGATAGAGTTCGCCCAGGGCGTTGGCGGCCATGGGGGTGCCTTTGGGCGGAATGTAGGAGGCCTGCACATCGAGCGCCTCGGCGTTGAGCAGCAAGCGCATGACTTCGATCTCCGCCGCGGGCAGATCGCCCGCGGGCTTGAGCACAAACCGGAGCTTCCGGTTCGACGGCAGGTTGAACTCGCGCCGGAAGTTGCGGCCGACGCCGACCAACCCGTACTTGGCGCTTGCCACCTGCTCGGCCGTCTCGTCGAGTCCGTAATGCTCGCAGAAGGCGGCATCGAGCGGTTTGGGCCAGCGCGCGCACATGATCGTGTGGCCGCCTTGATCGACCGGCAGGTCGGCGTGGTAGTTCATCCCCTGCCACAACTCCTCGGTAATGAACGGCAGGAACGGATGGAACAGGCGCAGCGTGTGGCTGAGGACACAATCGATCACAGCCAGCGTGTTGGCCCGGAGCCGCGCCGCGGAGGCGGCATCAGGATCGGGCGTCCGTGCGCCGGGCGGATCCGCGGGAGTGTCGGCGCGTCCGGATTGGAGCGCGGCCTTGCTGGCCTCGACATACCAATCGCAGTACTCGCTCCAGAAGAAGCGGTAGAGGGTTGCGGTGGCCTCGTTGAAGCGATAGCCGGCGAAGGCGTCATCGATCTCGCGAATCGCGCGGTCGAGGCGCCGCAGGATCCACTTGTCATCGCTGGTCAACAGGGCCGGGTCGATCTCGCCCTCGATGGGGCCGCCCTGCATCTGGCGGAACCGGCAGGCGTTCCAGAGCTTGTTGCAGAAATTGCGGCCCAGCTCGACGTCCTTTTCGTCGAACAGGACGTCCTGCCCGAGCGGCGCGCTGCGCATGGTGCCGAACCGCAGGGCATCGGCGCCGTACCTGGCGATGAGTGCGAGCGGGTCGGGCGAGTTGCCCAGGCTCTTGGACATCTTGCGGCCCTGCTTGTCGCGGATGATGCCGGTGAAGTAGACATTGCGGAACGGCAGGTCGCCCATGTACTCGTAACCGGCCATGATCATCCGGGCGACCCAGAAGAAGATGATGTCCGGTCCTGTGACGAGATCGGCGGTCGGGTAGAACGCTTCGAGCGCGGGCGTCCGCTCGGGCCAGCCCATTGTGGCGAAGGGCCAAAGCCACGAGCTGAACCAGGTGTCGAGCACGTCGGGATCCTGGACCCAGCCCTCCGCTTCGAGCGCCCGGGCTTCGAGTTCGGAGAATGTCGCCGCTTCCCATTCGGTGTCAGTTCCGCTTTCGGTGCGGACGCGCCAGAAGGTCCGATGGCCTTCGACGCCCGACCAACTGTCTTCGAAGAGCGGGCATTCCTCGAACGCGGCCCCGCCGTTCCGGGTGAGCTCTGCGAGGGTGGCGCAGGCCTGAGCGCGATCGCGACGCATCCGCATCGTCGTGTCGGTTGCGGGGACGCGTTTGGTCCACACCGGGACGCGATGGCCCCACCACAACTGGCGGCTGATGCACCAGTCGCGCAGGTTGCCCATCCAGTGGTCGTACACCTTCGCCCAGCGGTCGGGAAAGAAGCGCATGGTGCCATCGGCGACACAGGTCCGCGCCGACGCCTGACTCGGGTACCTGAGAAACCACTGCTCGCTCAGGTAGGGCTCGATGGGGACATGGCTGCGCTGGCTGTGGCCGACGTTGTGGACGTAGTCCTCGATCTTGAGGAGCAGGCCGGCTTGTTCCATCGCGGCGACGACGGCCTTGCGCGCCTGGTCCCGTGTGAGCCTGGCAAAGGCGGCACCGGCCTCGGGCGTCATGCGTCCGTCGGGCCCGATCACCACCGTGAACGGCAGCTTGTGGCGCACGGCCATTTCGTAGTCGGCCGGGTCATGGGCCGGCGTCACCTTCACGCAGCCGGTGCCGAATGCCGGGTCGACGAGATCGTCCGCGATGAGGGGAATCGGCTTGTTCTGCAACGGGAGCAGGATGCGCCGTCCGATCAGGTGGGTGTAGCGTTCGTCCCGCGGGTTCACCGCCACGGCCTCGTCGCCCAGCATGGTCTCGGGACGCGTGGTGGCCACGATCACGAAGGCGTCGGCTTGCGCGCGGCCCTGGTCGTCCAGGAGCGGGTACTTGAAGTGCCAGAGGTGGCCCTTGGTCTCGATCATCTCGACTTCTTCGTCGGACAACGCGGTGCGGGCGGATGGGTCCCAGTTGACCATCCGTTTGCCGCGGTAGATCAGTCCTTTGCGGTAGAGATCGACGAACACCCGCTGGACGCAGCTCGAGTAGTCGGGGTCCATCGTGAACCGCTCGCGGCTCCAATCGCACGACGCCCCCAGCTTCTTGAGTTGCTCGATGATGATATCGCCGTGCTTCGCCTTCCATTCCCAGACCTTCTCGAGGAACTTGTCCCGGCCCAGGTCGTCGCGATGCCGGATCTGGCCCTGCTTGATGAGCGTCTTCTCGACCACCGCCTGGGTGGCGATGCCGGCATGGTCCGTGCCCGGCAGCCAGAGGACTTCCTTGCCGTCCATGCGGGCCTTGCGGGCCAGGATGTCCTGGATCGTGTTGTTGAGGACATGCCCCATGTGGAGCATGCCGGTGACGTTGGGGGGCGGGATGACGATGGAATAGGCCGGGCGTTTCTCGCTGACGCGCGCCGGATCGGCCGCGAAGCATTTCTGCTCGAGCCAGTACTGGTACCACTTCGCTTCAACCGCCTGGGGTTCGTAGGCTTTCGGAATCTCGCTCATGTTCTCAAGGTCACTGCAGCGCCGGCTCGATCTTCCATTCGTCGCGGTCCAGGTCGATCGTGACCTGCGTCCCGTCGGCAAATGTCGTCCGCTGCCGGCGCCAGCCGGCATCGAGGAACTCGTGTCGGGTCATTTCAAGGAGGGCGACCCGGGCGTGCAGCCGGGTCACCGTTCGGACGCGTTCAAGCTGGCCGGGACTCGGGTCCAGGCCCAGGTAGGGCATGCCGCCGTTGGCGAGGGCGTGGAGGAAACCGAGATCCTTGCTCGGGATTCCCCACTCGCCCCGTGCCATCGACCAGGGCATGAGGAGGGCATCGTGATAGACAAGGTTGAACAGCGGCACCGGGATGCCCATCGCCGGCCCGCTGCCCGGGCCGGGGCTCAGCGCGAACGGGCCGTGATGGACCAGGTCGAGGTAGGGCACCGACCAATCGCTGGGCTCTTCCGAGCTGACGACCCCTCCGTAGGACCGGACGAAGTTGAGACATTCGGCCCGGAAGCGCAGGCAGTCGGTCCGGGTGACGGGATGCTCGGCCTGGTAGCATTCGTCGGGCGGCACGACCGAGAACACATCGAGATAGGCGCCCCGCAGCTTCACGCCGTGATCGAGGATGGCAGTGTGGTTTCGGCGCACGTGGCCCGGGGCCAGGCTCGAACACAGCACCGATTGGCGCCCGCCGTACCAGACGCTGTGGAGCGGGCGGTTGCCGGCGGCGTCGGTCACCGTGTGGCGCTCGTCGTACGACGGGGCGTCGAGGTAGAAGTCGCGGTACTGGTCATGGATGGCAAAGAGGAAGCCCAACGCGTCGCAGACGTCGGCAAAACGCTTCATCCCTTCCCATCCCCCCGCCTGCGGGCAGGGCGGCAGGACATCCGGATGCAGGTTGTCATAGCCGCGGAAGCCCCAGCCATCGAGGTGCACGTAGGCATTGGTCACGCCCCGGGAGGCGAGGGCTTCGAGCTCGCGGGCCCGAGCCTCGAAGGTGACGAGTTGGTCGTTGTGCGCCGGGTCGTCCTTCTTGTAGTAACTGGATTCGGGCTGGATGTGGTAAAGAATGCTCGTGTGCACCACGGGCGCTCCAATCAGCCTCGCAACCCGCGGACTTCGGGCGATCTTCTCGCGCAGCGACACGAAGCGTCCGGTGGCCAGTGCGTGGCGACGGTACCGCTTGGCGAGATCGACGTGGTCCCCCTGTTCGAGGAAACAGAGCCGCGCCCGGCGCGGATAGGCCCAGCGTCCGAGGCTGTTCACCCAGCGCGGCCCGATGCGGGTTGGACCGCCGGCCGGATGCTCGAAATGGCAGCCGCCGTCGTCGGGCGTTTCGAGGATCACCAGCATGGCCGCCCGGCCTTGCTGATGGCCCCACCACGGCTGGTAAAGGCCGCGTCCGAAGCTGAGCGTGTCGTACAGCCAGGTCTTTTCCGGCCAGGTCTTCGGCAGCAGCATCCCCTGCATGAACGGCACCACGGTGGCATCGAAGGACTCGGACGCCAGCCCGGGCGGCCAATCGCAATGCTCGACCCGCGCGGCGCCGTCCGAGGCGATGGCGGTAGCCGTTAGATCTTCGTCCGGACCCTCGAGGCAGAGGAACAATTGGATCGTCAGATCGAGCGGTTCGGCCCCGGCGCGGAAGCCGCCGAGCTCGATCTTCAGGCCTGTCTGAAATCCGGTGTCATAGGGGGCGATCGTCTTTTGTCCGGCCGCGGCGAGTTCGAGTTGAACTGCCTTGCCGGCGTGGACCACGCGCAAGTCTCCCAACTGAGACGGGCGCAGTTGCCAAACGGTCGCGCCTGAGACAACCCGACACCCGAGGTTCGCCGGATCAAGATCGAGTCGCTGCCGCCGCCCCTCGATCCGCCATGGGCCGTTTGGGCCGTCGGTCCGGACGCTCATGGCGCTGCCGGCGGACGGGACGGCAGGCGCGGGCGTCGCGGGAGCGGCGGGGTCAGCGGCGCGGGCCGACACAAGGATGGCCAATACAGCGGTCCATTGGGCGAATCGAATCATGGCGGCGAATGCACGCGGACACTGTTTGTGCGGTTGATGTTGAAACATGCGCGATTATCCCGATCGGCGAAGCGTAACGTGACCGGACAGCCTGCTTCAATGGGTTTCTGGCGTTGGCATCGCCGAGGAGAAAAGGACGACGCTTTCCCGGGCGGCCGCAGGCCGAACCGACACCCTGTCGACAAACGGCGTCAGCCGCACGGATGTGTTGCGGATGATCAAACCAAAACGTGTCGTCTGAGGGCATGACGCGCGAGGTGGTCTGACGAGCCCACCGACCGCCGTCCCGCGGCCGCGCATACGCGTCAACCTTAGGCCTGCTAAGACGCGGACCTTGCACGGAAGCTGCCCGGGCACGAGCGTGTTCGGTAGCGCGGAGCGCTTGGAGTGCGTGTGCTTCAGCACCGCTTTGGCATGGGGCCACGCATGGCGGCCCGATTCAACCGCAGAATTCGCTCGCAGCCTGCGAGCAATCTCAACGATTGCAGTGCAGAGAACACGCAGTTGGGAATCTCCGCGCTCTTCGTGCCTCCGCGGTGTCCTGCCCGGCCTTTTCCAGTCGCGGCTCCGCTCATGCGCCCAACGATTCAGCTCACCGATGGCGGCCCCTCCGTGCCCGCTGAATTGCCAGCCTGCGCGGCGGGGCCGCCATTCGGCGGAACGCCTGGTTCGCGAATGCCTCTCCACTCCTGATACCGTTTGTTGAGGCGAGCAAGTATATCCTCGTAAACACTCAACGACGCACCTTGGCATTTGCAGTGCCGTGCTGGATCCGCGCTGAAACTATGAACCCCTTGCCCTTCCAAGACCTGATGACAGCACGTGAACTCATCCAACACAGTCTCGGTGTAGAACTCAGAAACAGCCCGGCAGCAGATGCCGAATGAGTCCGCAACGGGCGCGAAAAAGGAACAGGAGTCGCACCTCCGAAAATGCTCGTCCCATTCGTCGCGCCACGAATGCACACGTCCCTCTCGAAACGCCACTTCAGTGTCCGGATTGGACCACTTGTCGGTAGAGACGCGATTGGTATTCATTGCCAACGCAAGGCTGAGCGACTGCCGCCGGAAGCGCAAGATCGAGCGCACACGGCACGACCGAAATCGCGCTCAGCATCGAGCGGAGAGGCGGGGCGGCAGTTGGTCTCCAGCGTCTGGTTCGGCGATCTCTGCTGCGTAGCGTCGAGAATCACCTCTGAGGTCTGCCGCCTGAGCCGGGCAATCCTCTCACGCCAAGACGCAAAGGCGCCAAGGCCAGAGGGGGCGAAGCTCCTCTCTTGGCGTCTTGGCGTCTTGGCGTGAACCATGGCTTCAGTTCCTGATCGAGCCCCGGGCACTCACCAGAGCCGAAGTGGTCATAGATGGTTAAGGCCTTAACAAGCACGGTCAAGAACGATGCGCTCCCATCCAAGTTTGGCGCGTTGGCGCTTTATATGGCGGTTTCGCGTCCGCCGTGATAGTGAGAGCGTCCATGACCTCATTCCAGCTTGCGATCGCCGTCGCCTGGCTAAGACTCGGCGCCGCGACGGCGGCCATCGGCCTGGGCCTCGCGTTACCGACTGCACAGGCGGGCCGGGAAACGGCGGAGTCCGGACACGCGCGGCCATTCCACGAGGCCGAGATCATCTTTCCACTCGAGACGTGGCACAACCACGCCTCGTGCATCGTCGAAACGCCGAGGGGCGACCTGCTGGTGTGCTGGTTTCACGGCTCGGGCGAGCGCACCGCGGACGACGTGAAGATCGAAGGGGCGCGGAAGCGCAAGGGATCCCGGCAATGGAGCCAACGGTTCACCATGGCCGACACGCCCGGCTACCCGGACACCAATTGCGCGATGTTCATCGATCCTGAGGGCCGGCTTTGGCTGTTGTGGCCGACCATCCTGGCCAACCGGTGGGAAAGCGCCCTCATGAAGTACCGCATTGCCTCGGATTACCATCGCGACGGCCCGCCGCGCTGGTCCGCGACGGACATCCTCCACATCACCCCCGGAAAGGAATTCGAGGACGAGATCGCCCGGCGCCTGCCGTCCCTCGAACAGCTCGTCCGGGAATCCGCCCTGCCTGAGCAGGATCGCCGCGAGGCGCAGGAGTATCTCGATGCCATGCGGCAGCACGCCACGGACAAGCTGTATCGGCGCCTGGGCTGGATGACGCGGGCGCATCCGTTCGTGCTCGATGCCCGCCGCCTCATCGTGCCCCTGTATCACGATGGTTTCTCCTTCTCGCTCATGGCCATTACGGACGACTGGGGCGCAACGTGGCGTTTCAGTCCGCCCCTGATCGGCGGCGGCAACATCCAGCCCAGCATCGTCCAGCGGACGGACGGTTCCCTTTACACGCTCATGCGGGACAACGGTCCCGCACCGCATCGGCTGATGCAGAGTGAATCGCGCGACCGGGGAGAGACCTGGACGCCCGTGACAGACAGTGTCCATCCCAACCCCGGATCCGGGGCCGAGATCATCGGCTTGCGCAACGGCCATTGGGCGCTGGTGGGCAACGATACCGAGCAAGGCCGCAACAGCCTGAGCGTGCAGATCTCGGACGATGAAGGGAAGACCTGGAAATGGAGGCGCCGCCTCGAGTACGACCCGCCCGGCCCCGAAGCCGGCGCCTACCATTATCCGAGCATCATTCAGGCGCGCGACGGCACGCTGCACGTCACTTACAGTTTCCACCTCAATCGCCGCGCCCTGCCGCGGGATGTCGACGGCGATCCGGCGGCGAAGACGATCAAGCACGCCCACTTCAACGAGGCCTGGGTACGCGAGGGAGATCCAAGGTAACCCGCGTATTTCGCAGCGCGGCGCTGATTCCCGCCTTTGACGGAGCGAGATGGCGCGGACTCACGTCCGCGGCTACGCAGCGCTGGAAGATCTATCAGGCGTGGTAGTTGGCCGACTTGCGCGAGTGCTCGCGCACGAGCAGGCCGGTCCGGTGCAGTTTGCGCAACAGGTAGGAGGCGCGTTGAATTCCGATGCGCAACAGGTCACGGCATTCGGCATTGTTGATGCCGCCGTGCTGGCGGACATGCTCGAGGATTCTGGCCTCGTCGCTGGCTTCAGCGACACACTGTCGGCTCCCCGTCTTCCCGGCCCGCTCGGGGTGGCTCGCGGCGCAGTCTTTTGGGGCCGACGCAGGCTCTGCCCCCGGATAAACGAAGTGGAGATGTTCAGGGCCGATCTGGCCGCCGCCGCTCTCGATCAGGGCGCGTTCGATCAGGTTTTTGAGTTCGCGCACGTTGCCGGGATAATCGTAAGCGGCCAGAGCCGCCAAGGCGTTCGGGGTCAAGGCGGGGGGGCGCATCCCCATCTCGGTCGCCAGGCGCTCGAGGAAATGACACGCCAGAAGCGGGAGGTCCTCCTTGTGCTCCCGCAACGCCGGCAGTGCCAGGCTGAAACCGTTCAGCCGGAAGTAAAGGTCCGCCCGGAATCTCTTGGCCTCGATCTCGGGCTGCAAATCCACGTTCGTCGCCGACAAGACGCGAAACGTGACGTGCTTGGTCTGGGACGACCCGACAGGCGCGACCAGTCCGTCTTCGAGCACGCGCAACAAATTGCCTTGCAGCGAGGGCGGCAGGTCGCCGACCTCATCCAGAAACAGCGTGCCGCCGTCGGCCTGTTCGAAGTAGCCGGCCCGTTCCTGGACCGCGTTGGTGAAAGCGCCCTTCACGTGGCCGAAGAAGCACGATTCCGCGAGTTCCTCGGGGATGGCCGAACAGTTCACCGCGACAAACGGGCCCCGGGCCGTCGGCCCCTCGAAGTGGATGGCCCGCGCCACCAGTTCCTTGCCGGTCCCGCTCTCGCCCGTGATCAGCACATGCACCGAGGTGAATTGCAGCAGCTTGCGGATCTCTTCGATCATCCGGTGCATGGACGCGCTCTGGCCGACCAGCGCGCCCAAACCCCAGGGCGCCGCCTCGCGCCGGGCCAGGGTGCGGACCTCGGCCTCCGCGCGGCGCCGTTCGTTGACTTCGGCCTGCAATTGCTCGTTCTTCCGTTCGAGCTCGAGGCTCAGGAAATGGATCTTGAGGTGAGTTTGGATCCGGCTGAGCAGTTCCTCGGTCTGAAAGGGCTTCCCCACGTAATCCACTCCACCGGCCCGGAAACCCTCGACCACGCGCTCGACCTCGTCGTGGACCGTCAGGAAAATGACTGGGATCCCGCGCGTCCGTTCGTTGGCCTTGAGGCGGCGGCACGTCTCGTAGCCGTCCAGGCCCGGCATCATCACGTCGAGCAGGATCAGATCGGGCTGGGCGCGCGCCGCGGTCTCGAGCGCTTTCGGGCCGCTGCGGGCGACCAGGATCTCGTAACCCTCCGGCTCGAGCGTGTCACTCAACGCGCTGAGATTCGCCGGCACATCGTCCACAATCAGGATCTTGGCATTCATGGCGAAACGATCCGCCGCAGGATGACGACAACCTTGTCGAGATCGAAACTCTGCACCAGCGGTTGCAGCGCCTGGGCCAGGCGCGCGCCGTCCGCGCCTGCCGACGCCAACTCGCCCAGGGCCCCCTTCAACTCCGTGCTCCGGTTCTCTTCCGCGGCGGCCAGCGCCCGCCGCAGCAGCTCGGGTGGCAGAGCGCTCACATCGATCTCACCCGCGCACGGCGCCTCAGGCTCCGGGCCCGGCGCCGGCTCGAACTCGGCGTCCAACAGCCTCCTCAAGCATTCGCAGATCCGCTCGAATCGGAACGGCTTGCCCAGGAAATCCGCAAACCCGGCCTCGATGCAGTCCTTCTGCTCGTGCGCCAAAACCGACGCCGAAACCGCCACCAGCACCGGCCGGTCCGGCCCGCACTGCCGCCGAATCCGCCGCGCCGTCTCGACGCCGTCCATCCCCGGCATCCGGATATCGAGAAACACGATGTCCGAGGCCCGTTCGGCCAGAAGCGACATTGCCTCTTCTCCGCTCGCCGCGATGCGCACCTCGCATCCGATCGCCTCGAGCATTTGCGACAGCACCTCCCGGTTCTGCGCAATGTCGTCCACGACAAGCGCGCTGACCCGGCAGCCTTCTCGCAGTCGGGTCCCGATGCCAAGTCGCCCGAGACTCTGGACTTCGGTCCCGGGCTTTCCCCTCGCCAGCGGGATCGTGAAGAAGAACCTCGATCCATTCCCCGGTTGCGACTCGACCTGCAGCGCGCCGCCCATCAGCTCGACTTGCTGACGCGACAACGCCAACCCAAGCCCCGTCCCGCCCTTCCGGACTCCTTCGCTGCCTTGCTGGAACGGTTGGAACAGCCTGGCCTCGAGTTCCGCATCAATGCCAGGTCCGGTGTCGGATACGTCGAAGCGGTAGCGAAGGACGGGAGGAGGGGCGAGCGATTGGTCATTGGTGCCTGGCGGTGTCTGACCGGTGATGCGTGACGCGTGATCCGGGACGAGGGAGTCGGGATCCGCGATGGGCGCGACTGCGATTGCAGCGTCGTCCAGTTGCGCCACGCGCAGGACGACAGTGCCTTGCTCGGTGAACTTCACGGCGTTCCCCAACAGATTGACCAACACCTGCCGCAACTTGCTCTCGTCCCCCCGCACCCACTCTGCACTCTGCACTCTGCACTCTCCACTCCCCACTCTCCCACTCGACCTTGAACTCGAGTCCCTTCTGTTCGCACCGGATGCTGCACATCGCCGCGACGTCACGAACCAGGCTGGCCAGATCGAAGTCGGTGGTGCGGACCTCCATCTTTCCGGCCTCGATCTTGGCCAGATCGAGGATGTCATTAATCATGGACAACAGGTGGCGCCCGCTGTTCTCGATCGTTTCGAGCGCCTGGTGCTGCCGCGGGGTCGCGTGGCGATCCCGCCGCAGGAGTTGCGAATAGCCCAGGATCGCGTTCATCGGGGTGCGGATCTCGTGGCTCATGTTCGCCAGGAACAGACTCTTGGCGCGATTGGCCGATTCGGCGGCCTCCTTGGCCTGTTCGAGCGAACGGTTGCGCTCGATCAACGCCCGATTGCGCTCGCGCCGATGCTTGATTGCCAGTCCGGCAAAGAACAGGCCGCCAGCGACGGCAAAGCCGAACCCGCCGATCATGCCCATTTCCGCATAGTTGCGGCGCACGACGATCCCGATCGAGCCCGGCGCCGAGACGTTGAGATCCCGATCCACCGCGCGCACCCGGAATTCGAACTGGCCGTAGGGCGGATTGGTGCACGCGATTTGCCTTGTGTAAACGGGACACTCGTCCTGCCAGTCCGACACCACCCTTGGAGCGGGGACGGCCTGGTCGCCAGGCACAGTCATCGTTGCCGGAGTGGGGACGTCCTCGTCCCCAACCAAAGACGGTGCACCGTCCTGTTCGTCGATCGCGTCGGTTGACCGCACAGGCCGCGGACGAGGCCGTCCGCGCTCCAACACCGCCGGAGCGGGGACGTCCCCCGCCATCGCGAGTGAACACGGTGTTTCTCGGCGACGGGCCATCGCCGCTCCCGAAAAGATGGCGGGTCATGGCAAGAAAGAGCACAATCAACTCCGGGTTTTACAAAACATGAAACGATTCACACTCTGGCTGGCGATGATGTCCCAGGCCTTGTCCGGCGAGATGGAGTTCGAAAACAACAGCGCGGCCTCGTGGCTCGCACACGCCCCGCCCGTTCCTCAATTCCGTGTTCCTGCCTCGCGCATCGAGTGGGAGCCGCGCCGGCGCCAGATTCGGGCGCGGTTGCTCGACCTGCTGGGCAAACTGCCGGAGCGTCCCAAGGCGCCTTCGGTGCATGTCGTGTCGCAGGAAGACCGCGGCGACTACATCTGCGAGTCGTTTCGGTTCGACAACGGGGCCGGCGACCAGGTGCCAGGTTTCCTCCTGTTGCCGAAGGAGCACGCTCGGCCAGGACCGGCCATTCTCTATTGTCATTGGCACGGCGGCGAGTACGACAAGGGGAAGATCGAGCTGTTCGAGGCGGAACACACCCCGGAACCGCCCGGCCCGGCGCTCGCCCGGCGCGGGTACGCCGTCCTGGCAATCGACGCCTGCTGTTTCGGCGAGCGTCAAGGCCAGGGGCCGGGCGGGTCGCGAGAACGCGGTAGCGCGGCCGAGCTGACGGCCAGCAAGTTCAATCTCTGGGTCGGGCGTTCGCTGTGGGGGATGATCCTGCGCGACGATCTGATGGCGTTGGATTACCTGGCGTCGCGGCCCGAGGTCGACGCCCGGCGCATCGGCGTGACGGGGATGAGCATGGGGGCGACCCGCGCGTGGTGGCTGATGGCGCTGGACGACCGGATCAAGGCAGGCGTGGCGGTCGCCTGCCTGACGCGCTACCAGAACCTGATCGCGCACGCGGGTCTGCACCACCACGGCATCTACTACTACGTGCCCGGGATGCTGAATCACTTCGACACGGAGGCGGTCCTGGCGTTGATCGCGCCCCGCCCCCTCCTGCTCATGAACGGCGACCGGGATGACGGCTCGCCGATCGATGGCATCCGGACCATCGAAACGCAAGTGCGCCCGATCTACCAGATCTACGGCGTCGAGGCGTCTTTCCGAAGCGAGGTGTACGCGGGCATGGGCCACGAATACCGTCCACCCATGTGGCAGAACACCCTGGCTTGGTTCGATCGGCATCTTGCTTTCTAGCCCGCGTGTTCCATGGAGTTGTGATTCCGGCGAAGCCGAATACTCCGAAACGCGAACCCATGCGGGCTAGAAAGGCGTGAATTCCGCATGGATTCGGCAGCCGGGGACTGATACGGTCGGGTTGTTATGGCCAGCAACCCGATGCGCAGTCTGCGGCGGCTTCAGGCGGAGGCGCAGGACGCCCTCGACGACGAGAGGCTCGCGCAGCGTGACGAGCGTCAGATCTCGAGGCTGCAAACCTTCGTCCATTTCTGGTGGCTGGTGGCCCGCAGTTTTGTGCGGAACAGATGTCCGCTGCGCGCCTCCGGCCTGGCGTACGCCAGCCTCCTGGCCATGGTGCCGATGCTGGCCGTGGTCATCAGCGTCTCGGCGAGCCTGCTCAAGAGCCAGGGGGAAGAACCGATCCAGCGCTTCATCGACACGCTGGTCGAGCGCCTCACCCCTTCCATGCGCGGCTCGGCGCCGCTCTTCCCCTTTCGAGACTCGCAAACAACAACCACGCACACCGCGGCCGGCGCGGCCGCCCCGGCCGGGCCGGGGGGGGCATTGATCGATCCGGAGGAATACGAAAAGACGCGCGAAGACATGGTGCGCAAGATCAACGGGTTCATCGGGAACATTCGCAGCGGCACACTGGGCGTGACCGGCACGGCGGCCTTGCTGTTCGTGGCGATCGGCATGCTCAGTCGCATCGAAGACACGTTCAACGACATCTGGGGCGTCACACGCGGCCGGTCGTGGTTCATGCGGATTGTCCAGTATTGGGCGGCGATCACTCTGGGCCCCATCCTGCTCGCCGTCACGTTCACCATGACGAGCAGCCCCTACTTCGAGGCCACCAAGAAGCTCGTCGCCAGCTTCGGCGCGCTGGGCGCGTGGAGCCTCAAGGCCGGCCTGACGATGTTGCCCTACGTGATCTGGAGCCTGGCGTTCGGGCTGTTCTACCAGCTCATGCCCAACACCAAGGTGCACTGGCGGGCCGCCCTGGTGGGCGGTGTGGTCGCCGGCTGCCTCTGGCAGCTCAACAATGAGTTCAGCGTGCTCTATGTCTCGCGCGTGGTGAGCAACAGCCACATCTACGGCGGGCTGGGCATGGTGCCGGTGTTCATGATCGGCCTCTACGTGGCGTGGGTGATCCTCCTCCTGGGCGCCCAGGTGGCCTACGCGTATCAGAACCGCCGCACGTACCTCCAGGAGAAACAGGTCGAGGGAATCCACCAGCGCGGACGCGAGTTCGTGGCTCTGCGGCTGGCCACGGAGATCGCCTGCCTTTATCACCAGGCCAAAGGACCGGTCACCGTCGCCGCCCTCGCCGAGCGGGTCGGCGTTCCCACCAGCCTCACCGGACAACTCCTGCGCGCCTTGACCCGCGCCGAACTCCTGGTCGAAACCACCGACACGGACACGGGCTATCTCCCGGCCCGCCCGCTCGACCGCATCACAGCCCAGGATGTCCTGCAGGCCGTCCGCGCCGGTCAGGGCATGGAGTTGGCGACGCACGAGGATCCCGGACGCGCTTTGGTGCGAGACGAGTTCGAACGCATCGCCGCCGCCGAACGCGACGCTGCCACCGGCGTCACGCTGCAAACCCTGGCCAAACGGGTGACCGGTGCGGGACAGTCGAGCCAGCCCGATCGAGAGGGAGACCCTGCTATTTGCCCTCGATCTGCTTGAGCGCCGCGGCAGCCGCCTCGGGGTGCTGCGCCTTGATGGCTTCGCCGATTCGCTGAACGGCCAGCTTCGCCTCACCCTGCGCGCCCGGTTGCGCGACTTGCTCGACCGCCACAGTGAGCGCATCCGGATGGTGGCATCCCGCCAGGGCGCCCAGAATCAGCTTGCGATCCGTGTCGGTCTTCGCCCCGGCTAGCAGTGTGCGATACCGGGCGACGACCTCCGGATTCGGGTGGGCATTCTGTTCGCCGAGCAGCCGGGTTAAGCCCCGCAGGACCAGAACCCGCTCAGTTTCAGAGGCCGCCTTCGAGTAACAGTCCGAGAGCGGTCCCCACGCCGAGGCATCCGGCCAGTCGGCCAGCGTGCGCAACCCGATGTCACGAAGCGAAGAGTCGGCGTCCGCGGCGCTCTTCGCCACCAGGTCAAGCCCCTCGGCATCCGGACACACCGCCAATAGTGGCAGGTATGTCTGCATGCCACCCAGGCTCGGCGCGGCTTCGAGTGCGGCGCGGATGGCGGCGGCGTTCGCTGATGGCGCGCCGACGCGGCTCAGCAACTGGCTGGTGGCTTCCATGGCCTCCGCCCGGACCGACTCGGCCCGCAGGCCGCCCAGCGCCTTCAGGACGGACGGCACGTCCTCCGCCGTCCCGACGCGCGTCAGACCTTGAAAGGCCAGCTTGACCATGTCGGGAGACGTGCTGCCTGCCTCGACGAGGAAGACGCGCAGGCTCGATGGGTTGGCCCGGCGAACCAGGGCGGCAAGGAAGGGCGTCTTGGGGCCGGCCATGCGATTGCGGAGCTGGGCGATCAAGGCCTGGTCCACAGCGGCGCCGCCCTGAAGTCCAGCCAGGGCGATCTCGATCAGCTTGAGTTCCTCCGACCCCTTGGCCGCCTGGGCGGCTTGGGCCAACTCGGGAACGTTCGACTCGTCGGCTCGAATGCGGTCGGCCAACCCCGCCGCAAAAAGCGCCGCCTGGGCGAGCAGGGGCACGTCGGACGCTGTGCCGATCCGCCCCAGGTTCGAGATCGCCGCGCTTCGAACCAGCGCGTGCGGCGAGTCGACTTCCGCAGCCACCGCCTTGCGCGCCTCCGCGTCCCCGCGCTCGGCCAGCGCTTCGAGCAGGAGCGCCTGATGCGTCGGCTCCAGGTTCGGCAGCAATGCCGCGAAACCCTTCGACGCCTCGGCATTCTGCATGGTCGCCACCGCCGCGATGGCCGAGGGCTTGAAGATCTTTTCCGCGCCGGTCAACGCCTCGCTCGCACGTTGCAGCCCGCCGTCCTCATCCAGCCTCAGCAGGGCTTCGAACGCGCCGCGTCGGACGTGATCGGCATGGTCCGCTGCGAGCAATTGGTCGTAGATGCGAACCGCTCCCGGGCGTCGGTTCTGCGCAACCAGTCGTTCCGCGAAGAGGAACGATCCGGCGGCCACGGCGTCCGCAACAGCGGGATCGTTCTTCTGGCGGGCCTCCGCCAGGGCGGTCCGCGCCGTGGAACCGCCGATCTTGCCCAGCGCCAGGTACGCGGCGCCAGCCACCGCACGATCCTCGTTTTTGGCGAAATCCAAGAGCGCATTGACAGCCTCCCGATCGCGCCGGGTGCCAAGGGTGTTGATGACCTGGACAAGCGCCTGCCCCTTGAGACGTTCGAGGGCCTCACGGAGAACCTGCCCGGCCTGAGTCGACGGATTCTTTGCCAAGGCCAGGCACGCGATGCCGACTGTCTCGTCGCTCTCGAGCAGCCTGGCCGCGGCGGGCACCGAGGCCTCCGTGCCAATGATCGCCAGTTGCGTGCAGACGAAGCGCCTGGCCTCGAACGTCGCCTGCCCGGTCAGCGCCTCCGCCAGCTCGGATTCGAGCTTCTGGCGCGCGGCGGGATCGCCGACCGCCTGGGCCACCCATTGTTCATAGTGGCGCAGGACGGCGACATTGCCGCCGGACTCGTATTGGCGAAGGGCTTCGAGGTTGCTGCCTGCCGTGTCGGCGGCTTGCGGCATCACCGCAGTAGCCAACCACGCAATCGCTAGGACAAACTGAGTCTTCATAAATTCAACCCGGTCCGGTGGGGTTTCTACACGCGCCACGGGGCGCGCGGCTCGCGGTACAGCATCCGATTGGCCTCGGCGCAATCGAAAACCTCCTTCACCGGATCCCACCCGAGCTTTCGGTTGAGCCGCGCGGCGATGGTCATGCTCTCGACGACCGCCTGGGCGCGGTGGGCGACCTCGGGATGACAAAGCGGCTGGCGCCGGCTGCGAATGCACGCGAGCAGGTCGCGGATGTGCGAACTGGCATTGGACCAGCTCACGCCGCCTTCGGGCCGGAATTGGAGTATGGATTTTGGCTCGGCCGTCACAACGTCCGTCTCATCGTCCACCTGCACCCAACCCGCATCCCCAATGTAGCGAATGTAACGATCGGTGAACCCCTTGCGCTGGTAGAGAATCCCCTGCACGCCGTCCGCGTACCGGCATTTGAACGTCCCGGTGATGGCCGTCTCGCTCATCCACGTCTTGGGATCGGGCCAGACCATGTCGCTCGTCTCGAACTCGACCGGCATGGTGTGGTCCGTGCCGAGCACCCACTGCATCTGGTCCGTGTAGTGCGTCCCCATGTCGGTGTGCATCCCCTCGCCCGTGTCCCAGAAGTAGGCCCACCCGTTGACGCGACCGGGATTGAACGGGCGCCACTGGACCGGGCCCAGCCACTGATCATAGTCCCAGCCCTCCGGCACCCGGGTGTTCGGCTGATGCGGAATCGTCCCGCCCGTCCAGACCTGCATCTCGACGGTGTGGATCTTGCCGATCTTCCCCTGCCGCACCAGCTCGCGGGCGAACTGATACGACTCCGTCGAGCGGCGTTGTGTGCCGGCCTGGTAAATGGCCCCGTACCGCTTGCAGAGCTCGACCAGTTCGCGCCCCTCCCGGATGGTCAGGCTGATCGGTTTCTCGCAGTAAATATCCTTGCCGGCCCGCGCCGCAAACATCGAGGCGGTGGCGTGCCAGCGGTTGCCCGTCGCGATCAGCACCGCGTCAACGTCCTTCCGCGCAAGCAGCTCGCGGAAATCGCGGTACACCCGGCAATCCGCGTTGCGATAAAACGCATCGATGGCCTTCTTGCCCGCCTGGCGGCGGTCCTCACGCGCATCGCTGATCGCGGCGAAATGCAGGTCGGGCTGCGAAAGGAAATTCGGGAGAATGTACAGCGCCCGATTGCCCATGCCGATCCCGCCAAAGACGATCTTCTCGCTGGGCGGCGTCGCGCCGTTGAGACCCAGCACCGCCCCCGGCAGGATCAAGGGAGCCGTGACGGCAAACGCTCGGGTCAGGAACTGGCGGCGCGGCAGGACAGACGCGGTGACAGCATTCATCGGCGGAATCCTTTCACTGTGAACAGGGGTCATCGTGCTGGACGCAGAGTTCCCGACACGGCCCCGGATGTAAAGTCAGAAGCTCGATGGCCCGCTCCGGCGGCCGTGAGTCGTTCACACACCTCGCAATCCGAGGCGAAGCCTCGCTAAGGCGCACGAGGACCATCAACCGATTTGTAGCCGCCGACGTGAGTCGGCGCTCATTCCTGCCTTCGTGCAGCGTGATGGCGCGGACTCATCCCGCGCTGCGGGACGGCAACGGAACCACGGTTCACGGGAAGCGTTGACATTCAACGGTTGCACCGCGCCCCGAATATGCCCCTGCCTCGCGCCTCGCTCAGTTGCGGGCCCAGCGATAGAAGCGAATGGGCGTGGTCTCGGTCGAATAGAAGCGCGTGACCGTTGCGCCCTGGCCCGTGATGTTGTCCTCGATGGTCGTCCAGGCAACAAGGTCGGCAGAGCCCTCGATGCGGTAACTCACACCGCTGGCCGCGTTGAACCGGAACTCGATCGCCGTGCGAATCGACAGGTCCGATTCGGGGGTGCTGTTGGCGCTGTTCGGGTCGTAGCCGCGCTGCGCCTCGAAACCGTCAGTGAAGCCGTCGGCATCGGTGTCCGCCTTCAAGGGGTGGGTGCCGGGGTCCGCTGCATTGACGAACTTGCCGGAGTTGGATTCGACGCCGTCCAGCAGCCCGTCGCCATCGGTGTCCGGGTTCAGCGGGTCGGTTCCGGTATCCGCGGCGCTGACGTAGGCTCCGGTGTCGGTCTCCACGCCGTCTTTCAGTCCGTCGGCGTCCGTATCCGGGTTGTTGGCTTTGGTGCCCAGCGTGTATTCCTCGATGTTGGCCAGCCCGTCGTTGTCGAGGTCCGCCGCGGCGTCATCGAGAAGGGGGTTCAGCCCGTTGGCCTCCTCGTAAATGTCGGGCATGCCGTCCGCGTCGCTGTCACCCGGGATTGCGACAAGCTCATTGACGAAACCGTAATGGTGGAACGAGTTCCCCTCGCTCGTCGTGTTCAGCACCATCACGAGCGTGCCATCGGCAGGCGCCACGTAGTCGTAGCTGATCGCCGCACCCGGCGAGCCGGCGCCGGTGCTCTCCAGGTAGCCGAGGTCGGCGGGGTCCGGCGACCACCGGAGTCCGTCGCGGGAGATGCGGTAAGTCACGCCTGGATCGTCGCTCGCGGTGAAGTCGATGTCCGCACCGCCCCAACTGCTCACAAAGAACGTCAGCCGGTACGTGTGGGCCTCCCTCAAGCCGGTGAGCGTCAGGGTCTGAACTCCGGGCGGGGTGGGCTCGCCATAGTAGAAATCGGTGAGCAAATCCCCGAGCCCGGTGGCACCGCTGGCGAGGGCATTCGCGTTGTTCACGAAATCACCCTCCACCCCAACAAGGCTGTAGTTGACCCCCGTCCGCCCCTTCGCCGTGAACTGGACTCCGTTGATCGCGGCCGCGGTCGCGTCGGGGCCGAAATCGACCAGATGGGTGTACGTCCTGGACGGATCGATGCCCGTTTCGAAGTCGTCACCGGTCAGGTTGATGAAACTCCACGTCCCCGCCGCAACGGACGCGGAAACCAGGCCCAACGCCACAATGGTTGAATGGAATAAGACTGAAGCTTTCATAGGGATTCTGATTCTTGGATTCACCTAGACGCTGCCCCTTGGTCCGGCTGGAATCAAGCAGAATTCTCACTGCCGTGAAAGGGTGAAAGGGCCCGTGGATCCTGCAGGTTGTCGGTGGAAATCGAGTTTGCGCCGCGTGGGGGCACGCGGCTCGCATCGTTGTCTGTCACGCTGTAGGCCGGGTCCCCCGACCCGGCGCCATGCTGTTGCCGATGTCAGACTCGCGCCGCGTGGGGGCACGCGGCCCGCAGAATGGGCATCATCAGCTTGCAGGCCCGGTGCCCTCACCGGGCGGCATCACACCGACAACCGGCAGATGCACCATGAGAGGGCTCGGTTTGCCTCTTGGAGATCCGGGTCGGCTCCCCTATCATGAGGCCACGTGACGATGCCAAAACAACCTTTGTCTGAAAACCCGTCTCCCGCGGCGTTGGGCTTTGCCATGCCGGCCGAGTGGGAACCGCATGAGGCAACCTGGCTCGGCTGGCCGTATCATCCAACCGACTGGCCCGGCAAACTCGACACCATCCGCTGGGTCTATGGCGAAATGGTGCGCAAGATCGCCCCGGGCGAAATCGTCCGCATCCTGGTCCGGTCCCGCGGCGAACAGGCCCTGGCGCGGCGCTACCTCGAGAGCGCGGGCGCCGACATGCGCCGGGTCGAGTTCGTCATGCACCCGACCAACCGGGGCTGGACCCGCGACAGCGGCCCCATCTTCGTCCGGCGCCGGCGTCCCCGTCGCGAGACCGCGATCGTCCATTTCCATTTCAACGCCTGGGCCAAATACGACGACTGGCATAAAGACCGTCGCGTGCCTGAGACCGCCGCCAAACTCCTCCGCAAGCGCCTCTTCAACGCCGAACACGACGGACGCGATTTCGTGATCGAGGGCGGCGGCATCGAGGTCAACGGACGCGGCACCCTCCTCACAACCGACGAATGCTACCTGCACCCCACCGTCCAGGTCCGCAACCCCGGACTCGGCCGCGCGGAAATCGAGTCGACACTGAAACGCTACCTGGGCGTCACCAACTTCGGCTGGCTCGCCGGCGGCCCCGTGGGCGACGACACCCACGGCCATATCGATGACATCTGCCGCTTCGTGAACCCGCGCACGGTGGTCTTGATCCGCGAGCCCAATCGCCGCGACATCAACTACCGGCCTCTGGCCGAGAACTGGGAACGCATCCGGGATGTCCGGCTCGAGGACGGATCGAGGCCCGAGGTGGTGCCTCTGCCAATGCCGGCCCCGCTCTTTTTCGAAAAAGACCGCCTGCCGGCCAGCTACGCCAATTTCTACATCTCCAACGCCGCGGTCCTGGTGCCGACCTTCAACGACCCCAATGACCGGATCGCGCTGGGCACTCTGGCCGAGTTGTTCACCGATCGCCCCGTGGTGGGCATCCACGCCGTCGATCTGGTCCTCGGGTTCGGCTCGCTCCATTGCCTCACCCAGCAACAACCGCGGTAGCCCGGTCTCGGTTCCTCGCGAAGGGTGTGACCCGAGTTTGCATCTTGTCGCGCGATATGCGTTGGGTTTAAGTCGGGTCATGCACGCCATCTCGATGACCCGACGCCGGTTCCTTGGCTCCACGGCAACCGTCACCGCATTCACGATGCTCTCCCGCCAGGGGCTGGGCGGCGCGAATGACAAGCTCAACATCGCCGGCATCGGCGTCGGCGGCATGGGCGCCGCCAACCTCCAGGCGCTCGAGTCCCAGAACATCGTCGCCCTTTGCGATGTCGATCCCGACTACGCGGCCGCCACGCTCAAACGCTACCCGCAGGCGCGGGTCTGGACCGACTACCGCGAGATGCTCGCAAAGCAGAAGGACATCGAGGCGGTGGTGATCGCGACGCCCGATCACACGCACGCGGTGATCAGCGCGGCGTCGATGCGTGCCGGCAAACATGTCTATTGCCAGAAACCGCTGACGCACGACGTGTACGAGGCGCGTCAACTGGCCCGGCTCGCCAGGGAGACCGGCGTTGCCACCCAGATGGGCAACCAGGGCCACTCGGTCGAGGGCATCCGGTCCGTCTGCGAGTGGATTTGGGATGGCGCGATTGGAGAGATCCGCACGGTGGACGCTTGGTGTGACCTTTCCTACTACCCGTGGGGCCATGCCGGCTGGAGTTCGAAATGGGGCACGCGCCCCAAAGAGACCCCGCCCGTCCCGCCGAAGCTCGACTGGGACCTCTGGCTCGGCCCGGCTCCGGAGCGGCCCTATCACCCGGCGTATCATCCGGCGGTGTGGCGGTGCTGGTGGGATTTCGGGTGCGGCATGATGGGCGACCGAGGGGCGCACACGCTCGACGCCGTCGTCTGGGCCCTCAAGCTGGGACCGCCCGCCAGCATCGAGGCCACCTCTTGCGGATTGAATCCCGACACCCACCCGCTCTCCGCCATCGTCACGTACCGCTTTCCGGCCCGCGGAAGTCAGCCGCCCCTGCGCCTGACCTGGTACGAAGGCACCCGCCCGCCGCGCCCGGACGACATGGACGACGCCCTCGAGTGGCCGCCGGAGGGTGGCGCCCTCTTCAATGGCACCAAGGGCAAGCTCGTGTGCGGTGTCTACGGCCAGGAACCTCGGCTCCTCCCCCAGAGCCTCCATCAGGAGTATCAGCGCCCCGCGAAGACACTGCCGCGCGTCTCGGGCAGCCACGAGATGGACTGGGTGCGCGCCTGCAAGACCGGCCAGCCGGCTGGGTCCGAGTTCGCCTATTCCGGACCTCTCACCGAGACGTGCCTGCTGGGCAACATCGCCAAACGGGTCGACGCCCGGATCGAGTGGGACGCCGCCAACCTCGAGGTGACCAACCTGGCCGAAGCGAACCGTTACGTGCGGACCGAGTACCGCGCGGGCTGGAGCCTGTGACAATCAGGGCGCCTGACAGTGCCTCTGGGCGGTCGGTCGATGGCATTCATGGTTGCCCCCCCATTCTCCCGACACGGCGTTCGCCTCGTTACGTTCCAGCCCGCTGGAATGCTCGGGGTCAGATCTCTGGATTCTGGAGCTGATAGGCGGTTTCGCGCCCGCGTTCTGGCCTGTGTGTTGATGGACAATCACGATCGCTGAGCCATTGCCTTGCTTCAAAAGGCTTGTATTGCGCTCTGGCGCCGCTATTCTATCACCCATCTCCGAACCAAGAACACCCCTTCGATTCCTAAACACGATGAAGCCTCTGCGGTATGTTATTCATGGCTTGGCCGCGCTGCTCTCTCTGGCCTCGATTGGCGCGCACGCGCAGCGGGTGCTTAACATCGATTTCTCGTCCGGGACGGTCAGCCCCAAGACCGGCCCGGCCGCCACGGGGCAATCCCCTGCCGACTTCTGGAACCTTTACAGCCGCGATGACGGGCAAGGGGGCTATAGGACTTTGGGTTCGGTGACGAACCTGAAGTGGGCGGACCAGAGTTCATCCGCCATTGGCCTCGTGGTGACCAATGCGCCTGGCGGCTGGGGCAGCGGGGCGTTTGACGCCATGATGTCGACCTACCTGTATCCGTTCAACGCCGCGGGGATTGGTGTCGCAATCACGAATCTCCCGGAGGCGAGCTACCAGGTTTACCTGTATGGACACGGTATTGCGGCGACGGAGAACGGCGTGTTCGACGTTCGAGTTGGCCAGACGGGTTACGGGAGGAAATCGACTCTGGTCGGTGAGGGCTGGAACCAGGCTGCGTGGGTCGAGGGCGCCCAGTACGTCCATTTCAGCGAGGTCTTGGTTTCGGCTGGAGCGGACCTCGTGATCTGCGTGGAGCCGGGGCAGTACGGTCACGCTGTCATCAACGGCCTTCAGCTTGTGCAAGGTCCGGCCACCGTTGACGCCATCGTCTTTTCCCCAATCGCGCGCGAGTTCACCAATTCCGTCACTGTCTCCATGTATAACACCCTCGGAGTCGGGGCCATCCGGTACACGCTCGACGGAACCTCGCCCGGTGCTGAGGCGCCGGCGTACACCGGGCCGATTACGCTGGACAAGGCAACGTCGGTTGCCGCCCGCGTGTTCTTCAACAGCTTTCCCATATCGGACATCCTCAATGCCCGCTTCGACCGGGTGTACGCGATCGAGGACGGGGTGCCCAACGAATGGCGCCAGCGGTATTTCGGACCCGGCTATCGGACCGATCCGCGCGTGGCGGCCCTGGCGGATCCGGACGGCGACGGGGCGACCAACCTGCAGGAATACGTCGGGAAGACCGACCCGCTGGATCCGCTCTCCGGGTATGCTCTGCGCATCAAACTGGTACCGGCCATCTCGTGGAACAGTGTGCCCAACCAGGCGTATCGGGTCTGGCGGAAGGAGTCGCTCGGCGCGCCGGAGTGGACCGTGGTCATCCCGAGCTACGTTGCCACAAACGAGATCGCGGTGGTGGCCGATCTCGACGTACCCGACACCACCTCCTTCTACGCCGTCGAGCCAATCCCGTCGAGTCCATGAATGGCGTCGCTGCGGCAGGCTCTTCTCCGGTGCATCGGGTTGTTGTCGGTTTTCCGTCGCCCGGTGAGGGCGCCGGGCCTACAGCGGATGGAGACTAGTCGCCTGGTGAGGGCACCGGGCCCACAGCGGATGGAGACTACCGCTGGACCCTGGCTGGATCGCCTCTCATCAGTCTCTCGACTTCAGCCCGCGTTGCCATCGAGGTATCGCCCGGGGTGGTCATGGCAAGGGCTCCATGAGCGGCGCCATACTCAACCGCCCGTTGCGGGTCGCCCGTGGCCATGAGGCCATAAATGAAACCAGCCGCGAAGCTGTCGCCTCCGCCGACGCGGTCGAGGATTTCGAGGTCGGGATAGTGTCGGCTCTCGAAGAATTGGCCGTTCATCCAGGCCATCGCGGCCCAATCGTTTCGCGTGGCGGTCCGGGCGGCGCGCAGGGTGGTGGCGGTGGCCTTGAAGTTGGGATAGGCCTTCACGGCCGTTTCGATCATCCGTTTGAAGGCGCCGACATCGAGGCGGAGCATGCGGTCATCGGCCCCTTCCACGTGGAATCCGAGACAGGCGGTGAAATCCTCCTCGTTGCCCAGCATGACGTCGACGTGGCGCGCGATCTCGCGGTTCACCTCTTGGGCGCGTTCCCGTCCGCCGATGCTCTTCCAGAGGCTCGGGCGGTAATTGAGGTCGTACGAGACCACGGTTCCGTGCTGCTTGGCTTTCCGGACGGCCTCGATGGCCACTTGGGGCGTTGTGTCACTGAGCGCGGCAAAGATGCCGCCGGTATGAAACCACCGGACACCCAGGTCCCCGAACAGGTGGTCCCAATCGAAGTCGCCGGGCCGGAGCTGGCTGGCCGCGGTGTGGCCGCGGTCGGAGAGGCCCAGCGCGGGGCGCACGCCAAAGCCGCGTTCGGTGAAGTTGAGTCCGTTGCGCACGGTGCGGCCGACGCCGTCGAACGGGATCCATCGGATGAAGCGGCCGTCCACGCCACCCTGGAGGAGCAGATCTTCGAGAAGGCGCCCGACCTCGTTGTCGGCGAACGCGGTGCACACCGCCGTCTTCAGACCGAAGCACCGGCGCAGTCCGCGGGCGACATTGTATTCGCCGCCCCCTTCCCAGACGCGGAAAGCCCGCGCGTTGCGGATGCGCCCCTCGCCGGGGTCGAAGCGGAGCATGATTTCACCCAGAGCCGCGAGATCGTAGTGGCAGGCGTCGGACGGTCGGAGATCGAGTGTTGGCATAGGGGCGCGAGTCTGTGGCGGCGGTGCGTTTCTTGGGGCGGAGAATGGCGTGCGCGGGGGTGGAAGACAACGCCCAAGTCTTGACCGGGGGCAAGCCTCCTCCTATAAACGCGCGGCGATCGACCGCACAATCCATCCGCAAACTCTCTATGAAACAAGCCAAGTCCGTTTCCATCAGCCCGACCGGCGAGAGGTTCCCGTTGCCCAGTCCGAAGGACTACCAGAAGGAATTTGCGCGTCTCGAAGCTCTTGCCAAGGCGCGGCGCAAGCAGGGTCAGGAGGTGGTCGTTGTGGTCGGGTTGGGTTTTGTGGGGGCGGTGATGGCGGCGGTGGTGGCGGATGCGCGGGACAAGAAGACCGGTCGGCCGAACAAGCTGGTGATTGGGATGCAACGGCCGAGTTCGCGGAGTTTCTGGAAGATCCCGTTATTGAACCGGGGGATTTCGCCCGTGAAGGCCGAGGATCCGGAGGTCGAGACGCTGATTGGGCGCTGCGTCAAGGAGAGCAAGACGCTGGTCGCCACCTACACAGAGGAGGCGCTCCGATTGGCCGACGTGGTGGTCGTGGACGTGCAATGCGACTATCTGAAGGAGTCGTTGGGAGATGTGCGGACCGGCGCGGCGGACATGGAGGCGCTCGAAGCGTCGATCGGCACGATCGCCGAACGGATCCCCGCCGGCGCGCTGGTCCTGATCGAGACGACGGTGGCTCCCGGGACAACCGAGCAGGTGGCCTACCCGATCATGAAGAAGATCTTCGAGCGCCGCGGGATTGCGTCGGAGCCGCTGCTCGCCCACAGCTACGAGCGCGTGATGCCGGGACGCAATTACGTCGCGTCCATCCGCGATTTCTGGCGCGTGTGCAGCGGGATCAACGACGAGGCCCGCGACAGGGTGGTCCGGTTCCTCGAGGACGTGCTCAACACGGAGAAGTTCCCCCTGACCGTTCTGGACCGGCCGATCGAGTCTGAGACCGCCAAGATCGTTGAGAACAGCTACCGGGCGACCATTCTGGCGTTTCTCGACGAATGGTCGGTTTTCGCCGAGCGCAACGGGGTCGACCTGAAAAAGGTGATCGAGGCGATCCGGGTTCGGCCGACCCATTCGAACCTGATTTTCCCAGGGCCGGGCATCGGCGGGTATTGTCTGCCCAAGGACGGCGGCCTCGGCATGTGGGCCTACAAGCACATTTTCGGCTGGGAAGACAACATCTTCAAGATCACCCCGGCCGCCATCAACATCAACGACACCCGCGCGCTGCACGCGCCCCAGTTGGTGCGCGACGCCTTGCGCAACATGGGCAAGCCGCTGGCGGCCGCCGAGGTCCTGATCCTGGGGGCGGCGTATCGGGAAGACGTCGGGGACACGCGTTACAGCGGCTCCGAAGTCATGGTGCGCAAGCTTGCCGAGATGGGGGCGGACGTGAAGGTCCACGATCCGTACGTCGAGCACTGGTGGGAACTCGAGGCCCAGGACACCTATCCGCACCCCGGATACAGCCTCAAGCGGTTCTTCCATCGCCAGGACCAGCTCGTCAACCTGCGCATCCAGCCCGATCTCAAGGCCGCGCTCAACGGCGTCGACGCCGTCGTCTTCGCGGTCCGCCACCAGCAGTACCTCAAGCTCGATCCCGACGCCGTGTTCCGTCAGGTGGGCAAGCCGTTTGCCGTCGTCGATTGCTTCTGCATCCTGAGCGACGCCCAGATCCGGCGGTATCTCGAACTCGGGTGCGAGGTGAAGGGGATGGGCCGCGGCCACATCAAGCGCATCAAAGACGCGCTGTCCGCCTCGAAGCGGGCCTGAACCCGATCGGCCAGGAGGTGGACCCGGCTACTGCTCCCGCTGCTCGAGGGGGACGTAGTGGCGCAGCCCCGAGCCGACGTAAATCTGGCGGGGGCGGTAAATGCGGCCCTTGGGGTCTTCCATGATCTCCTTGAAGTTCGCAATCCAACCCGGCATCCGCCCGATCCCGAAGATCACGGTGAACATCTCGAGCGGAATCCCCACCGCCCGCATGATGATGCCGCTGTAGAAGTCGACGTTCGGATACAGCTTCCGCTCGACGAAGTACGGGTCGTTGAGGGCTGCCTCTTCGAGCCGTTTGGCGATGTCCAGCAGCGGGTCGGCGACCTGGATCCGTTTCAGGATTTGGTCGCAAGCCTTCCTGATGATCGTCGCGCGGGGATCGTAGTTCTTGTAGAGCCGATGCCCGAAGCCCATCAGGCGCCGCCCGCTGTTCTTGTCCTTGGCGGCCGCGATGAATTTCGAGCCGTCGTCGCCGGACTTGTGGATTTCCTGGAGCATTTCGACCACGGCCTGGTTGGCGCCGCCATGCAGCGGCCCCCAGAGCGCGCAGACGCCCGCCGCCGCGCAGGCAAACAGGTTGGCCTGACTCGATGCCACCATCCGCACCGTGGCCGTCGAGCAGTTCTGCTCGTGGTCGGCATGGAGCAGGAAGATCAGATCGAGCGCGCGCACAATCTCCGGCTGCAGATTGTAGTCCTCGTACGGATCCGAGAACATCATGTGCAGGAAGTTGGCGGTGTACTTGTAGGCGCGTTTCGGGTAGATGATCGGCAGCCCCCGCGATTTCCGGTACGAGAAGGCCGCAATGGTGCGGACCTGCGAGATGAGCCGCGCCGCATGGACGTCGAATCGATCGGCATTGCGCGGGCCGTTGAGCCCCGGATAGAAACAACTGCTGGCGTTGATCATCGCCGAGAGGATCGCCATCGGGTGCGCCGTCGAGGGGAACCCCTCGAAGTGGTACTTCATGTCCTCGTGGAGATTCTCGTTGTCGGTCAACATCCCGGAGAACGCGCGGAATTGGGCGCGGGTCGGGAGATTCCCGTAGATCAGAAGATACGCGGTCTCGACGAACGTGGATTTCTCGGCCAGCTCCTCGATCGGGATGCCGCGGTACCTGAGAATGCCCTTCTCCCCGTCGATGAACGTGATGGCGCTCCGACAGGAACCGGTATTCGAGTATCCGTCGTCCAGCGTGATGTGCCCGGTCTTGTCCCGCAGCGCGGCGATCGACACCGCGGGTTCGCCTTCGGTGCCCCTGAGCGTGGGCAGTTCGTAGACTTGGCCATCGAGTTCCAATTTGGCTGGCGTGATCATGGGTGTTTTCAGGCTTCCAATCGCGCCCATTGGCGCAACTTTCGAGCCGCATTTTGAAAACAAAGCGCCGCCTTGGCAAGCGGCGAAACACGGCAGCGCGAGACACGCAGCGATGCATCGGGTTGTTGTCGCTACTCTGTCGCCCGGTGAGGGCGCCGGGCCTACAACAGATGGAGATTGCCGTTGCAGGCCGCGTGCCCCCACGCGGCGCAAGGAGAGACATCGGCGCAGACGCCGGGTCAGGGGACCCGGCCGACAAAGGGGCGGACACCGACGTTGCAGGCCGCGTGCCCCCACGCGGCGCAAGGAGAGACATCGGCGCAGACGCCGGGTCAGGGGACCCGGCCGACAAAGGGGCGGACACCGACGTTGCAGGCCGCGTGCCCCCACGCGGCGCGTACTCGATTGCCACCGACAACCTCCAGATGCACGGAACACCCCGCGTCGGCGAAAATGCCCCGGATCACCCGACCGCGCCGAGCTTCTGACGCACCTGGTCGACCGAGAGGCCGCGAATGCCGACGCGTTTGTGCCGCGAGGCGCGCCCGTGCGCCAAACGGAGCTGGTTGCGGGGGCAGCCCAGGGTCCGGGCCAGGAAGCGGAGCACTTCCGCGTTGGCCGCGTCGTCGACCGGCGGGGCAGCGACCCGGACCTTGAGTTCCGGACCGATGACTCCGGCCAGTTCGTTGCGCGAGCTCCGGGGCTGCACCCGGATGGCGAGAAGAACCTCGTCGCCCTGGAGATGGAGGAAGTCGCCGGTCATAACGGGAGCCGGCCGAAGAGGTGGCTGATGCCAGCCTCGGCGTAGGCGAAGGCCAGCCAGGCCAATCCCAGCCCGACCGCCGGGAGCAGGTCGATGCGGCCAAGGCGCAACGGGATCAGGTGAAGAGGCCTGAGAAGGTTGCGCGAGGTGGTCTGAACAAAGGCCCAGACGCTCCAACTGCCCAGATAGAGGTACGTATTGAGCAAGCCCAGGAAGAGCAAGCCGATCACCAGATACTTCCAGGCCAGAATCGTCCCCAGGCCGACCAGGATGCTCTGCTGCGCCAGGTGCGCCGCGGAGCCGGGGGCCGCCGTCATCCCCTGGCGCACGAGTTCCGCGTGGGCGAACCACCAGAGGGCGCCCACCAGAAAGATCGGGGTGGCCAGCTTCACGGCGACCGGCCACGGCTCGAGCCAGCCAAGGTACTGCCGCACCAGGCGTTGCCACGGATCGGTGTCGGGCACCCGCCGATTCACCATCGAGAGCAGCAGGAGCCAAAGGTGGAACACGGCCAGAACAACGCCGAAGCTCAACACGGAGTACAGGGCCATGCGCCCGAGGGAAACGCTGTTGAACGGGAGGGTGATGGTGCCGAGGTCGAGGGACGGCACCCAATCGAGCCTGGAGCCAACGCGCCAGTAGAAGACACACCGAATCCCCAGGAGCGCCACCAGGGCCGCCAGGTAGAGCCACCGCCGCGCCGCGCGCGGCTTGGCGTGCTTCAGGACCGCGGAAATCGAGCCCGCCGCCGCCAGTGGCGCGCCCAATCGCACCGCCCGCCACTCGAGCCACAAGAGCAGCCCCGCCAGATTCAGCAGAAAATCAACGCGGTTCATCCTCGTGTCCGGCAAGCCTCTTTCGTCCGCACGTACGCCCACCCCTCCGGAGCGAGGTAACCGAATCGTGCCCGCAACCGCCTAGTCTGGTCTTCGCGAATGCTCATCGGCAGCGCATCGAGTGTGTCCAGACCCAACCCGGGGTTCAATCATCAATTCGCCGGCCTGGACTCGACTCCTGGATGGGCCGCGGTTAGACTGCGCGCCCATGAAACAACGGCACCTTGTTCTCTGGGCCACCGCGATCGCTCTGTTCCTCTCTTCGACCGGCTGCATCTCCCTCAACGGCGCCGAAGCGACCGACGCCCCCGTCCCGTTCGGACCCGTCCCAACGGAGCGTCAACTGCGTTGGCACGCGATGGAGTTTTATGGTTTTCTTCACTTCACGGTGAACACGTTCACCGACAAGGAATGGGGGTACGGCGACGAAAGCCCGCGGGTGTTCAATCCGACGGCTTTTGACGCGGACCAGATTGCGGAGACGGCCAGAGAGGCGGGGATGACGGGGCTGATTCTGACGGCAAAGCACCACGATGGATTCTGCCTCTGGCCCAGCCGGTTCACCGAGCATTCGGTCAGGAACTCACCGTGGAAGGAGGGACGCGGGGACGTGGTGCGCGAGATCGGCGAGGCCTGCCGCCGTCAGAACCTGAGATTCGGCGTCTATCTCTCGCCCTGGGACCGCAACCACGCCGGCTATGCCCGTCCCGAGTACATCGGCTACTATCGCAACCAACTGCGCGAGTTGCTCACCGGATACGGCGAGCTGTTCACCGTCTGGTTCGATGGCGCCAACGGGGGCGACGGCTACTACGGAGGCGCGCGGGAGAGGCGTCAGATCGACAATCGCACCTATTACGACTGGCCGAACACCTGGGCGATCGTGCGCGAACTGCAGCCCTTCGCCTGCATGTTCAGCGACGCCGGACCGGACTTCCGCTGGATCGGCAACGAACGGGGCATCGCGGGGGATCCGTGCTGGTCAACGCTCGATATGACCAAGCCCAACCGCTACCCCGGCGGCTCGAGCGAAGGGCTGAACAGCGGCGAACGGCCCGGGACGGCTTGGCTCCCAGGCGAATGCGACGTCTCGATACGCCCCGGCTGGTTCTATCATCCCGCCGAAGATTCGAAGGTCAAAACCCACGCCGAACTCCTCGACATCTATTACAAGTCTGTCGGGCGCGGCGCGTGCTTGAATCTGAACCTGCCGCCGGACAGGCGCGGGCGCATTCACGAGAACGATGTCGCGTCTCTGCGTGAATTCCGCCGGATTCTCGACGCCACGTTTGCGACGGACCTGGCGCGGGGCGCGCAGCTCACGGCCAGCGGCACGCGGGCCGGGAAGGGGTCGTTTGCCGCCGAGAACGTCTCCGATGGCAACCGGGATACCTACTGGACGACCGACGATGCGGCCGCGACGCCCGAGCTGGTCCTGGATCTTGGGCGGCCAGCCCGGCTGAACGTGGTGAGCCTGCGCGAGTTCCTGCCCCTGGGCCAGAGGGTCGAGGCCTTCGCGCTCGATGTGTGGCGCGACGGCGCATGGCACGAGTTCGCCCGGGGAACCAGCATCGGGAATCGCCGCCTGATCCGGACCGCGCCGCTCACGACCGACAAGGTCAGGCTGCGCATCACCCAGGCGCCCGTCTGTCCGGCGATCTCCGAGGTCGGGTTGTTCCTCGAACCTTGACTTGTCGACAACACGTTTCACCGGTCGAGGATTTTAGCCAGGCGCAGAGGGAGATTGCCTGGCCCATCCCCGGCCTGCTAGACTCGGCAGCATGAAATTGCTCCGCCTCGTCTGTCTGTCCGCCCTGGGCCTGCTTGGAATTGCAGCGGCTGCCGATCTGCGCATCGGGCTGATCGGGCTCGACACCTCGCACGTGATTGCGTTCACCAGCCTGATCAACGACACGACGCATGCGAGCCACGTGCCGGGCGGCAAGGTGGTGGCGGCGTTCAAGGGCGGCAGCCCCGATATCGAATCGAGCTGGTCGCGGGTCGAAGACTACACCAAGCAGCTCGAGGAGAAGTACGGGGTCAAGATCGTCGACTCGATCGAGGCCCTCTGCGCGGAGGTGGATGTCGTCATGCTCGAAAGCGTGGATGGGCGTCCGCACCTCGAACAGGTCAAGCCGGTCTTGCGCGCCAGGAAACCGGTGTTCATCGACAAACCCGTTGCGGGCTCGCTGCGCGATGCCATCGAGATCTATCGCCTCGCCAGACAACACCAGGTCCCCTGCTTCAGCTCCTCGTCCCTTCGCTATTATCCGGGCCTGGTGGAACTCAAGAAGGCGGATGTCGGCGTGGTCAAGGGCGCGGTCTCGACCGGTCCCTGCCACATCGAGCCGCATCACCCCGATCTGTTCTGGTATGGGATCCACCCGGTCGAGGCGCTCTACGCGGTCCTGGGCACCGGCTGCGAGACGGTTGTGCGGACGGCAACTCCGGACACCGACGTCGTCACAGGCGTCTGGAAGGACGGCAAGGTCGGGACCCTCATCGGGATCCGCGAAGCCGCCGCCCCGTATCGCGTCACCCTGTTCGGCACCAAAGCTGTCGTGGATCAGAAACCCGGCGGGGACTATGCGCCGCTGGTGCGGGAGGTGATGAAGTTCTTTCAGACCGGTGTGGCTCCCGTTCCTGCCGAGGAGACCATCGAGCTGTTCGCGTTCATGGAAGCCGCCGACGAGAGCAAGCGGGAGGGGGGGAGACCGGTCCGCGTGGCGGATGTGCTGCGCCAGCACGGTGGCCAGTGAACCGCCCTCCCCGGACCGGCGAACCGGTGCGCGGCGGCCTTGGTCGCCGTACGCGCGCAGGCACCAATCAGGGGGGGTTCAGGCGGCTGCGCCTGAGGTCCGGCTGTGCTTCTAAACGCACACTTCTCGTTGTGCCCGACGCTGCTAAGCTGAGGATTGGCGCGGGGCGTTCCCCGAGGCGGCCGGGCTGGGGCTGGCAGGCTGGCAGGCCGGAAGTCTGGGCGCACGAAATACCGTCATTGACGCGCGCGGCGTCTCGGGGCACAATCTGCACATAACCATAAGTAACAACGCCAGACTGAACGTCGACGATTATGAAAAAGGCACGCGCGCACACGGGATTTCCCCTCGTTCAACCCACGAGGGAGCGGTGTGGTTTCACGCTGATCGAACTTCTGGTGGTGATTGCGATCATCGCCATCCTCGCCAGCATGCTCTTGCCGGTGCTCGGGAAGGCCAAAGCGAAGGCCCAAGGGATCCTGTGCATGAGCAACACCAAGCAGTTGATGCTCGCCAATCACATGTACCAGGGCGACAACCGCGACATGCTCCCGAGGTCGTATCACGGGAGCACCCCGGGTACCGATCAGCCCTGGGTCAGCGGTTGGCTGGACTGGACCACGGCCTCGGACAACACCAACACCATCTACTTGCTCGATCCTCGCTATGCCTGTTTGGCTTCGTATTTCGGGAACGCGAAGAACATCTACAAATGCCCCGCCGACAAGTACCTCTCGCCGCCCCAGCGAGGCCGGGGCTGGTCCGAACGCGTCCGCAGCGTCTCAGGCAACATCTGGGTCGGCGATGGCAACGCGGAGACGCAGGGGGATGCCGGCAACGTGATCTACGACCACGTGAAGAAGGCGTCCGATTTCAACAATCCAGGCCCGACAATGACATGGGTCTACGTGGATGAGCATCCGGACAGCATCAACGACGCCGGTTGCTTCCCTCCCGCGGATGCGAAGTTCATCGATATCCCCTCGAACTACCACAACGGCGCCTGTGGATTTGCGTTTGCCGATGGGCATTCGGAGATCCACAAATGGGTCGGGCCGACCCTGAAGCGGCTCAAGATCAACGCCCGCGACGGGGCCTATCAGCTCAACATCGGCACCCCGAGGACCGATCCCGACCTGTATTGGTACTCCTACCGCAGCCCGCGCAAGACCGAGAAGGTCTGGGGGACGCCTTAACCGGAATTCTCAACGAGGTTTCACCCCGGAGCGGCCTGGCGGATCAGGGCGGACAGCTCCGGGTATGTCTCGACCGCGCGGAAATGGGGGAACGCCCGCCGCACGTTCTCCGGCGCGCGAAACAGAAAGCCGGCGTCCGCTTCGAGCAGCATCGCGGTGTCGTTGTAAGAGTCGCCGCCGGCAATGACGAAATAGTTCAGACTCCGCAGGGCCGCAACCGCGGCCTTTTTCTGGTCGCGGATGCGCAGCGCGTAGTCGACGATCCGATCGTTTTCAACGACCAGGCGATGGCAGAGCAGAGTGGGCCATTCGAGCTGCTTGAGCAGCGGCTGGGCAAATTGCTCGAAGGTGTCCGACAGGATGACGACCTGGGTGAAACGGCGCAGGTCGCGGAGGAACTCGACAGCCCCATCCAGAGGGCGCAGCGTCGCAATGACCGCCTCGAGATCCGACAGCTTGAGTCCGTGCTTCGCGATCAGATCGAGCCGACCGCGCATCAGCACGTCGTAATCCGGGATGTCGCGCGTGGTCAGTCGCAGTCCGTCAATGCCGGTCTTCTCGGCCACGGCGATCCAGATCTCCGGCGTCAGCACGCCTTCCATGTCCAGGGCCACGATGGATTGTTTCACGGGGCGCGAAGATGCCAAGACCCTCGATCCATGTCCAGAAGACCATCAACCGTTCGGCGCTAGCCGAATCTGTTCACACTCGCAAGGAAATCACCCACAATGGACATCCCACGTATATTCAACATCACTGAAAGCGCTCACCGCATCCACAACCCGATCACACCCGAAAAACTCGCCATTCTCGGCGCAGCCCTGCGCCTGGAATCCGGGGTCCGAGTGCTCGACCTGGGCAGCGGTTCGGGGGAAATGCTGTGCACCTGGGCACGCGATCACGGCGTCATCGGCACCGGCATCGACATGAGCCAGTTGTTCACCGAGCAGGCAAGACTCCGCGCCGTAGAACTCGGCGTCGCCGATCAGGTCAGGTTCATCCATGGCGATGCTGCCGGCTACGTCTCTGACGAGAAGGTCAGTGTGGCAGCCTGTGTCGGCGCCACTTGGATCGGCGGCGGAGTCGCCGGCACGATCGAGCTTCTGGCGCGGAGCCTGCGCACCGGAGGGATCATCCTCATCGGCGAGCCCTACTGGCGGCGGCTGCCGACGACTGAAGGTGTTGCCAAGGGGTGTCTTGCCAATTCAATTGCCGACTTCTGCATGCTTCCGGAACTTCTCGCGTCTTTCGGCCACCTTGGCTACGACGTCGTTGAAATGGTCCTGGCTGACCAAGACGGCTGGGACAGATACGAGGCAGCCAAATGGCTCACCATGCGCCGATGGCTTGAAGCCAATCCCGGCGACGAGTTCGCGAAAGATGTTCGGGCCAAACTGACCTCGGAACCCGAGCGCTACGCCGCTTACACGCGTGAATACCTGGGCTGGGGTGTGTTCGCGCTCATGCCGCGGTGATGCGTTGGCGGACGGTGCGGCTGTTCTCCAGAGTGTTCTCGAGAGAACAGCCGAAACGACCATCCTGACCTCAGCGCTCGCCCTCGTGCTCCTCGCGGCGAGCTGTGCCGAGGAGTTGGGACAAGGCCCTACTTCTTGACGCGGTAGAATGCAGCGGCGCCCGCGGCTGGCGTCGCGTAGGGACGCGACGCGCCCGGCACGACATTCCACGGTCCCTTGACGGCGGGCGCGCTCTCGAGCGTCCCGTCTCCGGACCAGTCGATACTGACGCCGGTCTCGGTGCGTTGGATCGTCAGGGCGATGTCGACGGGCACACGGCTCTCGTAACCGAGGATTTCGATGTTGTCGATGGCCCAGAACCAGTTGTTGTCCGCGTCGAAGTAGCCGAAGGTCAGCATCAGCTTCTTCGCCCCGGCCGGGTTGTTCAGCGGGACGACCAGTTCGTCGTTGGTCGAGGCGTCGTCCTTGAAGTAGGGACTCGACTCGACGGACTCGAAACGCAGCACTTCCACCGGCGCGCCGCCGTCGTAGGTCGCGGTGATGGTGGCCTTCTGGTTGGGCTCCGGACGCCAGCTCGAGTCGAACCGCAGGGTCAGCGAATTGGCCTCGCGTCCGGCGATATCGACGTCCGGGGTCTTGAGGTACGTGTTGTAGGTGCCGTCCGGGTGTGCGGCATCGTCGTATTCGTCGCTGTCGGCGATGGCCACAGCCCCGATGCCCCTGGTGAACTCGCTGCGGCGCTGATCGTCGACAGTCGGCCACCAATCGCGCGAGGCGAAGCTCCAGCCGGCCCATTCGGTCATGCCGTCGTTGGCGGGATCGCCCGCGCCGGGCACGCCGGTGTCGTCGATCGTCCAGCCCGCCGGCGGGGTCTTGGTCCAGACGGCCTCGCCGAACTGGCTTTCCTCGACGCTCGGCCCGAGGGTGAGACCCTCGAAGTCCTCATGGAACAACGGCGGAATGCCGCCGGTGACCTTGATGTTGTCGATGGCCCACCACCAGTTGTTGCCGGCGTCGAAGTAGCGGAAGACGATGACCATCGTCTGCGCGCCTTCGGGGTTGTTGATCGGCACGCTCAGACGGTCGTTGGTCGAGTTGTCGTCCTTGTAGTCGGCGTTGGCCGGGTCCGAGTGGAACAGGCGCGCCACGGTCGGAGCACCGCCGTCGAACGCGACGCTGACACTGGCTTTCTGATCGGGCTCGGGGCGCCAGCTCGAGTCGAATTGGAGCACGACCGTGTTGGGCAGGATGCCCGCCAAACTGATTGCGGGCGTTCGCAACGATGTGTCCATTTTGCCCAGGTCGGCCGGATCGCCCTTGTCGTCCCATTCGTCGCCGTCGGCGATGGCCGCCGTTCCGGTCCCTTTGGTGAACTCGGCGCGGCGCTGGTCGCCCGCCGTGGTCGCCCACCATTCGCGATTGGCGAAGCTCCAGCCTTCCCACTCGACAACACCCTGGGCGGGGTCGCCGATGCCGGGCGTGGCGGCATTGTCGATCGACCAACCGGCGGGCGGCGTGTGGGTCCAGGCGTTCGGGTTGGCTAGCGCCTCGTCCACATTGGGTCCAAGCGGCAGACCCTCGAAGTCCTCGACAAACAGCAGAGCCCCAACAGGCGGGATGACCATCAGCCGGACCTCGCGGCTGGCGACTTGGCCGGCGCTGTTCGAGATCTCGACGCTGTAGAACCCTGCGTCGGCATCGGCCACCGCATCGAACGTCAGGGTGGCGGCCGTGCCGCCTGAAACAGGCGACCTGTCAGCGCCGACGCGTTTGAACCACTGGTAGGTCTTCGGGTCGCCGCCGGCGGCGACGACGCTGAGCGTGGCGATGTCGCCGCGGACGGCCAGGGCGCCGGTCGGCTGGGTGAGAATCATCGGCGGCGCCTGGCCGGCATTCACGACGACGTTGTCGATGGCCCACCACCAGTCGTTGCCGGCGTTGAGCAGGGAGAAGGAGAGGACGGCGCTGGCGGCGCCGGCGGGATTCTTCAATTCGAGGGTGACATTCTCGTTTTGGCTGTCCGGATGGAATGTCGGGTCCCCGGAAATCGACGTCCAGCGCAGCAGCTCGATCGGGGCTCCGCCGTCGTAGGAGACCGCGATCACCGCGGTCTGGTCGTTGGTCTGAAGGCCGTCCGGGCCCGTGTCATCGCGTCCTTCGGGCCGCCAGCTCGAATCCAGATTGAGGAAGAGCGTGTTGGGTGCGAGGCCGGCAACGTCGATCGGACTGGTCTTCATGATCGAATTGTAATAGCCGTGGATGGGCACGGGACCGCCCTTGTCGTCCCATTCGTCGGGGTCCGCGACAGCGACGTTGCCGCTGGCATTGACGAATTGCGAGCGGGTCTGGTCCCCGGCGGCTTGGATCCACCAATCCTTCTTGGCAAAGCTCCAGCCTTCCCACTCCTTGACGCCCGCGCTGTCGTCGTCGACAACGCCCTGCATGCCGCTGTTGTCGATCGACCAACCGGTCGGCGGCTGGCTTGTCCAGACCGCGTCGCCGGCTGTGGTCTCATCGACATTCGGCCCGAGGGTCAGGCCATCGAAGTTCTCGTAGAACACGACCACATCGAAGCTGTGCGCGAAGGTGCGCGCGCCGTCCTTGCTGTCGGTGTACTGGATCTCGAGGTCATGCTTCGAGGGAACGGGGAAGGCGGGCAGCCCGGTCTTGCGCACTGTGATTCGGTCGCCGCCGCGGGTGATTTGCGGGCTGGCGACGGCCGTGCCATCGAGCTTGAGAACGATACTGGCGTCCGCGATCGTCGTATCGCCGTCGTTGATGATCACACCGATGTCGGTGTTCTTCGTCGCGAACTGCCCGGATGGGATCCAGCCTTCGAGGTAGGAGGAGACGGCGGGGGGCGTGGTGGGGATGCCCTCGGCGGTGGCGCCCCCGTACGCGGCGATCTGCTGCGCCGTGAGGGCCGAGTTGTGGAACTGGATGCTGTTGACGTAGCCGGTCTGCACATCGCCGTCGTTGTCGTTGAACAACTGGACCCAGTAGTTGGGCGAAGGGGCCCACCGACCCTCGAGCCCGCCGGCCGCCTGCACCCCGACCAACACGCCGTCGATGTACTTCGAGATCGTGTTCACGCCGGACGACTGGTCGATCACGATCGCGATCCGATGCCAGACGTTGGGCCGGACCTGCCCGTGGTAGATGGCGCTGATGCCAATCCCGTTGCTGGTGTTGATGAAGAAATCGGAGTCGCTCGTGATGCGGTCATCCGACTCGAAGATCGCCCGCCACTTCAGATCCGATTCGGTCGGGTACATCAGATCGAGAATCAGCGTCCACTGGTTGAGCAGGTAGGCCCCTTCGCCCCCGTTGCCCTCGGTGGGCGTGTACATCAGGTACCCCATCGCCATCGTCGAGTCGCAGGGCGGGAACTTCATCACCTTGGCCGGTTGGCCCCCGAGATCGACGGTCTCGAAGACCGTCTGGGTCTCGGTGGCGCCCCCCGCGCCGTCCATGTAGGCCAGGTCCTGGCCGATGGTCGCGGTCAGGTTGCCATTGTTGAAGTCCCATTGGCCGAAGACGGCCGCGTGGGCGATGCCTCCGGCAAGAGCGGCTGCGGCCGCCAGTGCCATCAGGCGCGTGGAGTGGACGTGCGTTCTTGATCTCACAGTCTGGCTCATCCTTGGGTTTGTGTTGTGCTTGGCATCAAAGATCATCGCGGCCAGGTCCTCAGGGACCCGGGCGTGCGGGGATTACTTGTCCAGGCGGATCATGCGGCGGACTTCCTCGGCCTCCTGGTTGCCGGTCGCGGCCGCTTCCGTGACCTGGGTGTTGATGGTGATGAGGCAGCGGGCCAGCATGTCGCGCTGCTTCGCCGTGAGAGTTGTCGTCTTCGAGAGCGCTTGCGCCGCAACGGAGGCCTTGGGCCAGTCCTTGGCCTCGACGGCGTCAACCAGGCCCGTCACCAGGCCCGTCACAGGTTCCTTCGCCGATTGGAACGTCTCGCGCAGCACGGCGGGGATCAGGGCCGCTTCGACAGGGGATGGCGCTTCATTCCTGCCGCAACCCATCGGGCCGGCCAGCAGGAGAAGCGCGGTTGCCAGGAAAAACCTGCGGGTAAGCCAAGGAGATTGTGTTTTCACGGAAGTCTAGGATCCGGGTTGTTTGGCGGGATCCTGTCCGGTGTACCACCGGTAATCCACGCCGATCTTGAAGCTGTTGAACTTGATGCCGGAGACGTTGCCCGGCACCCAGAGCGTGCCGCAGATCTTGTTGTGCCGGTACCATTCGAGTTCCATCTTGAGGTTCGGGTAATAAGGCACGAGATCGTAGCGCCACTGCGTCAGAATCTCGCTCGACCCAGGCCACAACCCCAGGCTGTCGTCCGGACCTTCCATCCGCTGCTCGGCCGCATCCTGGGCGAAGATCGTACTCGAGGGATTGGCGAACGAACTGATCTTGCGCGGGCCCGGGGTGCGGGAGGCGGGGTTGCTGGGCGAAGGGTTTTCGCCGATGTAGGCGTTGACGCCGTAGCTCGAGTTGAGCCAGAACGCCGCGGGAAAGGTCTTGCCCTCCTCGCGCCATTCGTCCACGACCCGGGCGCTTGGGCAGCGAAAGATCTCCTTTGTTCCCCCGAAGTACCCGATGTACGCGATCCCCCAGTACGCCTCGCTGTCGTTGGGGGCCAACTGGACATCGGTCCGCGGATTCCTGGTCCAATGGCCATGGTTGGGAATGGCGCCGTTGACGTGGTAGAACGTGTCGTTGAAATCGTCCGCGTACATGGTGGTGCCGATCGAGATCTGCTTGAGGTTGCTCTGGCACTTCGCCTGCCGGCCCTTCTCCTTGGCCTTGGCCAGCGCAGGCAGCAACAGCCCCGCCAGGATCGCGATGACCGCGATGACCACCAGCAACTCGATCAGCGTGAACGCCCTCCCGCGGGCGAAGGCCGGCAGGACACAACCATCCTGATCGACTCTCTTCGACCGGCCGTGAAGTGATCGGAACTTGGTCTTCATAAATCAGCCTCTCCTGCCGCCCCAATGATGCCCCCAGCCGCGGGTCGACACCAGCGACATTCCTGTGACATCCACGCCATCCCCCCGCGGCGCGGAAGCGTTACGGGGCAGTGGTTCTCTTGGATATCTGATGGTACGAGGCTTATTCCGCGAGTCACGGATTGTCAAGCCGCGTGTCAAGCCGCGCGAAAGCGCCCCTTCGCACGCAGGCGGCGAGGTCGTAGGGCGCCCCGGAGCGCCGGCTTGCAGCCGGCTTAACGCGCGCGACACACCCGGTCCGTCCGACAGTGGTTCCCATTGGCCGGGCACTGAAAACGCGGGCGCGTCTGGGCAACCTCACTGATACAAGCGACGCTCTTTGCGCCAGTCTTTGTCCTTGTCGTGGCCATAGTCGACGACGCGCGGGCGGCGCTCGCGGAGCCGGACGGATTCGAGCCCGAGGTAGTAGCCTTGGGAGACCGGGTTCTTGCCCACGCATTCGAGGCGCAGGGTGTAACGGCCGGGCTCGGGCCAGAAATCGAGCAGATGGATCTCTTCGTTGGCGAGGGCGGTCTTGTAGAAATCGATTGGCCCGCCGAGCTTCACACCGTTGAGCGAGGCCTGGTAGTGTCCGAAGTCGTAGGACTTGGTTGCGTTGAGAAGGAGCCGCAGCGGTTCTTTCCTCGCGATCTCGAAGGGGATCTCGATCCAGGCGCCCTCGGGCTGCGTGGCCCGGTACAGCAGGTGCGCATCCTCGTACAGATCGAGATTTTGGGGGGTCGCCTCGCCGGCGCCGTGATGCCGGGCGTCGGCAAAGTCGCGGGCGTAAACGGTGAGGCGTTCGAGGCTCGGCAGGCGCCGCTCACGCGCGTGCGGGGCGCGCGCGGCAAAGGTGGGTTCGCCGATTTGATACCAGAACGCCACGCTCGCGTAATCGTCCTCGCGCTCGTTCCAGCTTGTCGACTTGAAGTCGGGATTCTCGTCGGGGGAGATCCAGCCGAAGTGTTCGAGGGTGACTTTGATCCCGGTGTTGAAGACGATCGGGTCGTGGACATGCCAGCGATAGGCGCTTGTCTTGCCGCCCACGATGCCCCACTGATCGAAGTACGGCACGCCGAAATACGGCGTGCTCGTGGTCCGCAATCCCCACGCCGACAGGAAATAATCCTCCGTGCCGGTGCCCCAGATCGACGGCTTGGCCTCGCCGTCGATGTAGATCTTCTCATCGCCCTCGCCGAACCAGGCCGGGCTTCGCGTCCGCACCGCCAACACGGTCCCGACGTAGTGGCCCTTGCCGGCGGTTTCGAGCAACAGATAGTCCTTGCCCTTCTGCGCGGGATATTCCTGACGATACTGGGCGTGGAAATACGGGGTGTCATCCGGGAGCGAATCCTTCTTGATCCAATCGATGTTGTAGTACAGCAGGCTGATCGGCTTGTCGCTTTCGTTGACGATTTCGATCCGGGCCGATTTCCGGAACGGCATGTGCCAGAAACAATTGTACGAATCGGCATCCTCGACGGCCACGGGCTGGCTGATGACCTCGCTGCGCAGCCCGAAACAGTTGGCAAAGAAATCGCCGACAGGCGCCTCGACCGCCGGCCGCTCCCGCCCGTCCCAGTACATCCTCAGCAGCATCTCCTGATGATTCGCCGATCCTTGCTGCGCCCAGGCCTGGCGCTCCGGACCGAGGAACGTGATCCAGATGTGCGTGATCACGCCCGGACCCTCGGCATCGAGCAGCACATGTGTCTCCCCCGGAGGGACGCGGTAGTTGTCGTAATTGCTCGCTTCTTCGAGGTCGCCTTTAGGATCCGCCTTGGGATCCAGTTTGCGTTCGCCGCCGCCCCGGCGCACTTCCCCCTGACGCATCGTCGACGTCGCGCGCATCGAGCGCCCGCTCTGCGGCCTGGCCAGATCTTCGAGCCCGGCGGCCGTCAATTCCCCTGAGACCGGCCCGAGCAGACCCAGGAAAACGACAATGCGCGCGACGGCTCGAGCCGACGGACGGAAGGGCGTGAAAAGCAGGACGGGTATTTGCATGCCCGATGTTTGGCACATCGCCGGCCGACTGGCAATTCCAACAAGCAACGGGGCTGGTTCATGCTGTTGAGGGTTGAGAATGGTCTGAGGCACGCCGCTAGCCCGCGTGTTTCTCAGCACAGCGGAGCCGCAACCAAAGGCCTGAAGGCCGATCCCGCGGCCGCGCATATGCGTCAACCTTAGGCCGGCTAAGGTGCAACCCTTGCACGGAAGCTCCACGGGCACGAGCGTGTTCGGGTGCGCGGAGTCCCGCGGCCGCGGGAGAGTGCGTGTGCTTCAACACCGCTTTGGAATGGGAACGCACGGAGGACGGTCCTCGGAAACACGGACCCATGCGGACTCGACATCGAGGCAAGTCTTCCGGAGACTCGAATGCGCATGGCGCAGGTTGTCTTCGAAGGCGTGAGCAAGACCTTCCCCAGGCCCTCCGGGGAGGCCGTCCGCGCCGTGAAGGATCTCTGCCTGACGATCCATGACGGCGAGATCGTCGTCCTGGCCGGCCCCTCGGGCTGCGGCAAGTCCACCACCTTGCGCCTGCTGGCCGGGCTCGAGGACCCGACGTCGGGCACAATCGCCATCGACGGGCGGGTCGTGAATGCCATTGAACCCAGGGACCGCGACGTCGCCATGGTCTTTCAGAACTGCGCCCTCTATCCGCATCTGACGGTTTACGAGAATCTCGCGTTCCCGCTGCTCCTCCGGAAGCGCCCTCGTGACGAGATCGAGCGACGGGTGCGGGCGACAGCCACAACCCTGGAATTGACCCGATTGCTCGAACGCATGCCGGACGCCCTGTCCGGAGGCGAGCGCCAGAGGGTGGCTGTCGGACGGGCGATGGTCCGGCAGCCGAAGGTCTTCCTGTACGATGAGCCGCTCTCGAACCTGGACGCCGGCCTTCGCTTGCGGATGCGCGTGGAACTCAAGCGGCTCCACGAACAACTGGGCACGACCACCTTGTACGTGACGCACGATCAGGTCGAGGCCATCGCCATGGGCCGGCGCCTGGCGGTTATGAAAGACGGGGCGATCCAACAGGCAGCCGAACCGCTCGATGTCTACCGTCGTCCGGCAAACCTGTTCGTCGCCCAATTCATCGGATCGCCCCCCATGAATCTCTTCCCCGGCGCGATCGAGATGGGCGGGAGCGGCGTCATGTTCCGTCCCGCCCCGCCCCCCCAAGGGGACACGCCGGCGGGCGCGCCGCTGCCCGTGGCCCGAGCGCACCGGGCAGCCCTCTCCGCGTATGCGGGCAGGCCCGTCGTGCTCGGTCTGCGTCCGGAGGAGATCGTGTTCGATGGTGGACTGGCGCGCGGACCCGATGGCGTCCGCGTGAACGCGCGCGCGGAAGCGGTCGAGCGTCTGGGCGCTGAGACGCACCTGCACGGCTCGATCGGCGGCATCCGCTTCACGGCGCGCTCAGGCGCGGACTGCCCGCTGGGGCCCGGGCAGACCGTCAGCGTTTGGCTCGACCTGGACCGGGCCTGCTATTTCGACGGGGCGAGCGGACGGGCCATCGGTTGACCGTGCGGCGCATCGGGTTGTTGTCGGTGTTCTGTCGCCCGGTGAGGGCACCGGGCCTACAGCGGATGGAGATTGCCGGTGTAGACCGCGTGCCCCCGCGCGGCGCAGACTCGATTCCCACCGACAACCTCCAGATGCACGGTTGGCCGGGCCGGGCGGAGGATCTTGGTTGCCGCGTCGGACGGCGAGCGTAGCATGCCGGGGTCTGTCGAACGGCAGTCATGCCGCATTCCTGATTATGGTGACACCGGAAGAACACGCCGCATTGGATCAACGCGCCGCGGACGCCATCGCGCGGCTCGGCCCGTTGTCGGCCTTCCGGGAGCTGATCGCGGAGAACGACGCGCTGATCCGGGGGCCGCAGCTTGACAACGGGCGGCTCATCACCGTGGCGCGAACAGCGGTCTACAGCGGCCTGATGGCGAATTGGGCGGCGGAGCGGCATCGGGTCCTGGGATACGACAAACCGTTTGCGGTCGTGGCCCTGGGCGGAACCGGCCGGCAGGAGGTGACTCCCTACTCGGACACGGATTTCTCGTTCCTCTTCGATGACGCGATCGAGGGGAACTCGTATCTGCTCGAACTGCAGCGCGAGCTGCTTCACACCCGGAGTTTTCGGGACCGGTGCGGATTCGGCTGCGAAGTGTTGCCGTTCAATCTCGATGACGCGCTGCGTCTTTCGGGCAAACAGCTCAACGCCTTCCTCGATCTCCGGCCGGTGTACGATCCCGACGGCCTGTCAGCCACGTTCCGCGAGCGCATTCGCGCCACATTCGACCCGTTCGAGCACTTCCTGCACCTGCGCGGTATCTGGAAGGAACGGCTCGAGACGGCGGCGCTGGCCTGGGATCGGGTGGACCGCTTCGACATCAAGAACGACGCGCTCAGGGTGTTCCTGGCCGGCATTTGGACCCTGGCCGGACGCGGCTTTCTCCACAGCCACGACGTCTATCGCGCGCTCGAAGACCCGCGCGATCTGGCCGCCTATGATTTCCTTTTGCGCGTGCGGTGCTTCGTCCACTCCCGAAAGCCGGCCCCCAGGCGGCGCGCGCCCGGCGGCGATCATCCCGAGGATGTGCTCCGATTCGACGATTTCAATGCGTTCGGGGAACTGCTCGGACCCGCGGCCGACGAACACGCCCGCATCGCGTTCGCCGATGAGGTCCGGGCCCGGCTCATCTCCGCCCGGCGCCGCGTGGCGCGGTTCACCAGGAGCGTCATCGAGCGTGAACTCCGGCAAGGGCGGCCCGCCGGACGGGGCAGCCCGATCGTATACGGCGTGGGCGGTCTGTCCCACCAGGGCTCTCCCGCGTGTCGCACCTCGCGGGACAAGAGCCGGGCCGCCCTCTCGCTGCTGCTGGCCTCGCAGCGTTACGGCGTGCCGATCGATCCGTCCGAGCTCGGAACGACGTTCCGCGACATCGGGGACTGGCTCGTGCCGGTGCCGGAGGTGTCGGCCCTCTTCTACGAGCCGCGCGGGAGTCTTGCCGAGTCGTTTGCGTTTCTCTCGCAGTTCGACGGCGCCGAAGACCGGCTGTTCCCCGGCTACGCCAAGTTCGAAGCCTCGCTGGACGCCCGGGTGATGGCCGAGGGCAAGCTGCTGCGCGGGGCGATCGAGCGGCGCAAGATCCGGATCCTCGAAGAATGCGCGCAGCGCGGACGCGACCTGCTGGCGCGCGCGATCTCGACCGAACGCGGCGCCGGCGCGCTCGATGGCGTCTCGATCGATGTCGAGGCCGCGCTCCTCGATCCGGATCGCCTGGCCGCGGTCAAACTGGCGCTGAAGACCAAGCGGCTTCCGTTGACCCACGCCGACCTCGAAGCGCGGGCCGACACCACGCGCCCCCTGCACGAGCGGCTCTCCTCCGGCATGTCGGGCATTCCTCTGGATGACTATTACCGCGTCTACCGCACCGGTTGCGACTTCACCGCCGAGACGGTGCGCGCAACCGAGTTTCTGATCCGGCATTGGCGCGCCCTCAGGGAACGGGCCGACGCCGACATCAACGACGAGCGGCAGGTGGCGGAGTTCGTTGCGCTCTGTGAGAACGAAGACCTCCTGCGGGCCCTCTTCGTCTTCACCTGCGCGGACCGCGCCGAGTGGCAGTGCGAACAGGACGATCCGACCCCCTGGTTCAACATGCGCGAGCTCTACGCGAAATGCATGGCGCACTATCGCCCCGGCCTCGACGCGAAGCGCTCGATCGAGACGGCCGGGTTCACGCCCGACCAGGCGAAGGTCTTGAAGGACTTCGGACCCGACTTCTACGCCGGCGTCTACAGGCGCCACGCCAACCGCTTCGCCACACACCTGCTCCACTTGGCCGAATACCCTTCCACCCAGGACGCCAAGGTCAGCATCCTGCGGGACGGTCTTTCGATCATCCTCGGCGTCGCGGCGCGCGACGTCCGCGGCCTGGCCGCCTGCATCACCGGCGCCCTTTGGCGCCAGCAGGTTACTCTGCGCCAGGCCCACCTCTTCTCCGCTGCCAACCACGGCCTGGCGCTCGACTTCTTCCACGTCGAACCGGGCGAGAACGCCGTCGGGCCGCACGTGGCGACCGCCATCGAGCATGCCATCCGGCAGCGGCTCTTCATCGGCGACCGCGATGAGGCCAGAATCCCGTGTGTTCACGGAGCGACAACCCTCCAGGAATGGCGCCCGGGTCAATACGGACTGCGCTTCGAGACAAGTGAGGGTGCCGAGGGTGCTGTCTATATGTTGACCTACAAGGTCTTCCGGTACCTCGAGGGAAACATCTTCGGCCTTGCGGCCCATGCAGTGCGGGGACGCATCTACGTGTCCGTTTACCTGAGTCTGCCCCCACACCGCACACTCGACGCGGCGCGCACGATTGTGACGGAGCACTTCTGAGCAGGGCTTCCATTCCAACCACGCGTTTCAGTGCATCGGGAGGTTGTCGGTGGGAATCGAGTATGCGCTACGTGGGGGGCACGCGGCCTGCACCGGCAATCTCCATCCGTTGTAGGCCCGGTGCCCTCACCGGGCGACAGAACCCCGACAGCCTCCAGATGCACCGCACGCGTTTTGTTGGGGCAGTTTACACTTGACGGTGTCGTGGCTAGGAATAGAGGATCATGCCGTAACCAGAAACACTCGGCGGAGAAAGTCCGTTCACAGGGGGTCTGCGTGTGCAGACGCGGCGTGAAGGGGGCTCGCGGAGTGGTTAGTCTGTAGTACGTAATCCAACCTATGAAGATCAGAAACTTAATTGGGATCTGTGCCGCTGTCGGCTTGGTTCCCATCCAGGCGCTGGCGGGTTCGGCGTCCTGGGATTTCACCGCCGACCCCACGGATCCCACGCAGGTCACCTATCCGCTAACCCTGCTTGGGGGCGGCAACGGCGGTGGGGACTGGATCAACTGGGACTATGGCTCTGACGGCACGACAATCGGGTTCCTGTCCATCACCGGCCCCACAGCGGGTCAGTGGGCCAAGATCATATTCCCTGACATTGACGACGGCGTGACGATTGCCGCGTTCACGTTCGAGTGCATGCTGCGCGTGGGCAATGGCACCGCCTCCCCGGCGGACGGCTTCAACATCAGTTACGCGCGCGCCAGCGACCCGACGTTCACCAAAGACGGCAGCGGGAATTACCAGGCCGGCGGTTGGTCGGGCACCGTGAATGAGCCCGGATCGGTCGGCGGCTCGATGGCTGGCCTGGCCGAAGAAGGCACGATCACGGGTCTGTCCATCGGCTTCGACGCCTGGCAGAGCAACAGCGAGATGTGGCCTTTGGATCTCAATGCCGGTTTGTTTGACGTGATCGGGTTGAGCGTCCGCGTGGACAACAAGATCGTGGCCCAAGTGTCGCTACCTACGCTCAACGGCGCCTGCGCCGACAACACATCGCTGCAGACCGGCCCCCAGGGCACATCCACGCCCGACGACTGGACGGTCCTCTGTTGGCAGCCGTTCAAGGTCCAGTTGACCGAGGACAAGCACCTGTCCGTGTGGTGGAAAGGCCGCGCGGTCGTGGACAACCTCCTGATCGACTTCAACCCGAGCGCCGGCCGGTTGGTTTTCGGTGGCCGCACAGGTGACGCCTATCAGAACACGCACGTCGACAACATCGTCCTGACCACGATCCCTGCCGACAAACCCTTGATCGGCAACGCCACGGCCGACGCCATCAGCGTCACGGTTCTGCTCGAGGATGCGGGCACGAGCACCGTGGACCAGGACACGGTGACCATGACGGTCAATGGCGCCGCCGCGACGCCGCTCGCCTTCAGCAAGGACGGCCCCACGACCACGGTTCGGTGGGCCTCGCCGACCTATCTGGCTTCAGGCGCGAATCTCGCCGTCTATGTCGAGTTCAAGGACAACTCAGGGCGGACCATCTCGGGCACGCGCACGGCGACGGTCGCCGCGTACGCCCGGGTCCCGGCCGCCTACCAGGTGCCGACCGCCTCGGTCGACACCGGCAAGCCGGGCTTCCTGCTCCGTCCGTACCAGACTGAAGCGGCGCAGCCCAACACGCTGATCTGGACCGAAGGACAGTTGCTCGGCTGGTACGGCGAGAACATCGCCGATCTGACCGGTGCCACCGGCGGCTTCTACACGCACGATGGGGTCGTCAACTTCAATATGGATGCCCCGAACAATATCGGGAACTTCACCGGGGACACCATGTTCCCCGGCTTCCCCGGCACCACCTTCAGCACCGGCAACGCGACTGAAGAGGTCCTGACCTACATCGAGTTCCCGACCGCGGGCATGTATCAGCTCGGCGTCAACAGCGACGACGGATTCCGCGTCACGGCGGGCCGGGCCCCGGGCGATCTGCTCGGCGTCATCCTCGGTTCCTTCGACGGCGGGCGCGGGGCGTCGGACACGGTTTTCACGATCGTGGTCGATCCTCCGGGCATCTACCCGATCCGCCTGATTTGGGAGAACGGCTCCGGCGAGCTCCCGGGCAACGGGGCGAACTGCGAGTTCTTCAGCGTCAAGGATGGCGTGAAGACCCTGATCAACGACGTGGCGGGCGGCGGCCTCAAGGCCTATCGCGAGAGCACGGCCGCCGGTCCGTGGGTGTCCGATCTGACCCCGCTGCGCGGTGCGACGGGTGTGGCTGGAAACGCGACCGTCATGGCCGTGATCAGCCATGGATCAGTCACCGTCGACGAGGCCACCGTCGTGGCGAAGCTCAACGGTGTTGTGACTCCGGCCAACGTGACGACCGCGGCTGGAAAGACGACCGTCACAGTCCAACCTCCGGGCGGCCTGCTGCCCTCGGGGACTGCCACGACCATCACCATCGACTTCAGCGACAAGGCGACGCCGGCGGTGGCATACAGCACAGCGTGGACGTTCACAGTCGCCACCTACACGGTGCTGAGCGACTGCCTCTGGACGGCGCCTGGAACGGCCGACACGGCCAAGCCGGGTCTGAAAGCGCGCGTGTGGCAGGTTGACCAACTGGGTACGGTGGGGCTCCTCAACTACGTGCACCGAGCCGAGCAGGAGTTGGCCGGCGTCATCGGCCCGAATGTCGCCGATCTCACGGAGGCGGCCGACGGCTGGTTTGTGTGTGACATGATCAACTGGAATGCGCACCTCGGGGAAGCCGAACAAGGCAGCTTCCAGACCAGCAGCACGCCGAGCAGACCCGACGGTTTCGTCCCGGGCATCCCAGGTTTGGGCAACGCCTCCTACAACACGGACAACATCGCGGCGGAGATCATCACCTACATCGAGTTCCCGACCGCCGGGTTCTACGGTATGGGCGTCAACAGCGACGACGGCTTCAAGGTCACCGTGGCCGACACCCCGCCCAAATACAACCTCTCGCTGATGATCAGCGGCGACCCCGCGGTTGCGGGCAATTACCACACAGCAGTTGCGCCGGTGGCAACGGCCAAGCCCTTCACCTCCGGCGTCAGCGGGAAACTGGTCTACATGGATCCGGCCGAGGGCTGTGCCGCGCCCGTGAACGCCGCGGCGTTGGCCGGCAACATCGCCCTGGTCGACCGCGGCACTTGCGAGTTCACCGCCAAGATCAAGAATGCGAAAGACGCCGGTGCCATCGCGGTCGTCGTGGTCAACACGCGCACCACCGATCTGGTGACGTGGCCCGAGGGTGTCTTCCCGATCGAGATGGGTGCCGGCGCCGCCGGGTACCAGGACATCCCGGCTGTCATGATCTCGAAGCCCGACGGCGACAAGATTAAGGCGGCTCTGGCCAGCGGGCTGACGGCTTCGCTGATCCCGGACCTCACGCCGGCTGTTGGGATCGCCGACTACGGCAAAGGCGCCAGCGACATCATCTTCTACTTCATCGTGCCCAAGGCGGGTGTGTACCCGTTCCGGTGCGTGTGGTTCGAAGGGGGTGGCGGCGACAACTGCGAGTGGTTCAGCGTGACCGCTTCAGGCCAGAAGATCCTCCTCAACGATCTGGAGAACACGGCGGCGTTGAAGACCTACCAGGCTCGCACAGCCCAGCCTGAGCCGTGCAAGGAAACCTACAGCATCGGTCTCAACTTCGGTGCGGACGAGGCCAGCGGCAGCAACAGTGGGACCCTGGCCGCGAAGGACGTGGCGGGTGTGCCGGCCGTCGCCCAGGCCAATTGGAACAACCTGAGACTGGCCACCGGCAGCGGTACGGTGATGGCGGATGCGTACGGCGTCCCGCAAGCCACGGCAGTGACCGTTGTCTGGAACTCGGCCAACACCTGGGCCTCGACAGGCCGGGGCGAAGAAAACAACGCGCTCACCGGGGCCGACAAGGTCCTGATGACCGGCTATTTGGACACCGGTGCTCCGTCCACGACGACCGTCAAGATCGCCGGAATTCCGGATGATCTGTATGGGGCAGGCTACGACGTTTACGTCTATGCTTTGGGCGGCGTCGAGGCCCGCGGAGGCGGTTACCGCGTCCTCGGGGCCGATGGCACCAATCTGGTGCCCGGACCGTCGGCGGGTTACGTGGACGTCCAAGGTCCGATGGACCCGACGACATATGTCGAGGCCATACCCGCCGCGGGCGCGTGGGCCGTGGGCAACTACATGGTGTTCCGAGGGCTCAGTGGGCAGAATGCCGCCTCGATCACGGTCGAGGCAACGACTGCGAGCCCGCACGGCTACGGTGGCACGCATCGCGCCCCCATCAACGCAATCCAACTGGTCGCACCGACCACGGCTGTGCCCGTGCCGACGATCACAGTCGCCAAGAACGCCGACGGCACGATCACCATCTCGTGGACCAACGGCGGAACACTTCAGGCCGCGACCAGCATTCTCGGACCGTGGCAGGACGTGACCGCCACGAGCCCATACACGTTCACGCCGGAGGCCGGCGTACCGTACATGTTCGGCCGAATCAAAAAGTAAGAATCGCTGCGTTTTGACGCAACCGCGCAGAGACCGGGCTTCGGCCCGGTCTCTTTTTTTCGGCTTCGAAAGGCTCTCGAGCCGTCACAGCTTCCTATGACCGGCTGGGCCGCATGGGCAGCGTTGACATTCAACGGTGTAATGCGCACGAGGGGCATGAACCGCAAACGTCCAACTCTCAACTCTCAACTCTCAACTCTCAACTGGTAGGCTCACGGGACAGGGACCGGCGGCACGGTCGCGGGTCTTTCGAGCGTCGCCTCGATCGCTTCGCCCACCCTCAGGCTTACCTCGAAGTCACGGCCCGATTTCGACACTCCATCCCGATTCCACCGCGGCGTGCACCCGGCGAAGTTGTCGCGGATGCGCAGGACGCCGTCGCGCCCCGCAACGACGCGGAACCAGGTGGTGGCGTTGTTCTCCCGTTTCGCCGAAACGCGATGTCCACCCTCGGCGCGCAGGTCATCGAATGCGGCATGATGCCAGCGCCACGGCGTGGCCGGGAAGATTCGGATTGGTCCCCACTCGACGATGCCCGGTCTGGCGTTCCAGCTCTGCAAGAGCATCTCGTGCACGGCGGCGGCGGCGAGGAAGTTCCCTTCGAGCGTGAAGGGCCGATAGGTGAAAGTGCTGAAGCCGCTCTTGGTCTGATCGCCGTTGGCATGGAACCCGTTCCGCAGGATGAACGCTTTGACAAAGAGATCGAGGTGCCGCAGCGCGCTTTCCGAATCCCCCACCCGGGCGCGCAGGGCCGACATCCACGAGAAGCTGTATCCGCACCAGGCCGATGTGCCGAGCCGGTCGTATTGTTCGAGGGACGCGCGGATCACCGCCCGGTCGCGGTCGGAGCCCTCGATGGTCGTGAGGTTGAACGGGTAGATGTTCATCAGATTCGAGAAGTGCCGATGACTCGCGGGCAGGGGCTCATCCACGTTGATGCGCAGCGTGCCATCGGGATCGGCATGGAAGTCGCCGAGCCGCTCGGCCAACCCTCCCCAGCGCTCGGCTTCACCCTCCTTCCCCAGCGCACCCGCCATCTCTCTCAGGCTCAAAAAGAGCATGCGCAGAATGGCCAGGTCGTAGTTCGAGTTGGGCTTCAGCCACGCCCGCTGCGAGTTGTCGTGGATCTCAGGCGAACTCGACGTCGGCAGGATAAGCCGCCCTTCGTCGCCCGGTTTCAACAAGGCCGCCAGGCTTTGACCCACATCCCTGCACCAGGCATAGGTGAACGTGCCGAGCGGATTCCCCGGCGCAGGCCGCTCGTCCCACAAATCCCCCCGGTCGAGCGAAAGGCGGATCCGGTTGGCTTCACCCCACAGCAGGCCGCCCATGAGGCCGTTGCCCAACGGAATGGCCTCGTCCCAGGTCGCGATCGGGGCGGCCAGTCTCAAGTTGAGGCTGGCGTCCGGCAAGCGGTCGGCGCCCCCGACCTGACAAGCCGCGATCAACGCGGTCAGCGGAAGAATCGCCCGACCCGATGGTGTGAGAAAAGAGAAGGTCATGGAGTGTGCTTTTGAGCGTGCAGCGTAGGGCATGCCGTCATCCGGGCGCAATCTCCGCTTGGCGCACAGGGCAGGCGTGCTTAGAATCCTTGACCGATGAAATTCGTTGTACACAAGTCAAGTCTGTGTGCTGCCTTGAAGGGGTCAAGGATTCTCCGGAGCGAGGACTTCGGCGAGCTCAGCCGAGCCACTCGGGAGAGGAGAGCAGAAAAGCGGCGGGGCTGTTTCATGAGGTTCAGGATTGGATTGATCTGAGGGGCGCCTCGCTGGCCTATGCCCATGAAAAGGATTCACCAACTCGGGCCGCCTCGCACCGCCTCATCGAGCCCGAACCCCACGGCCCGGAAACCTGTGTTCCCGTCCTGGCCTGAGATTCCCAGGCCAGGCAGCGACCGCCGCGCCCTTGTCCTTGGGCTGTTGGGCGCCTTCATCCTGGTGATTCCGTCCGGCTGCCGCACCGACCGGCCCGAGCCGAAGGCGCCGGCCGCGAAGCTGGCCGCGGCGTTCGACGCGTCCAAACTCGCGGAGATGGACGCGGCGATTGAAGCGGCGATCGCCGACAAGCGGTGTCCGGGCGGCGTGCTTTGGCTCGAACGCAACGGCGTGGCCTACCGCAAAGCCTACGGGCGCCGCGCCGTGTTCCCTTCGGACGAACCGATGACCGAGGACACCATCTTCGACGCTGCTTCGCTGACGAAGGTGATGGCCTGCACCCCGGCTGTCATGCGTCTTGTGGAAAAGGGCCGGCTGCAACTCGATGCGCCTGTCTCGAACTACCTGCCCGAGTTCAAGGGCGACGGCAAAGAGGCCATCACTCTCCGCCAACTCCTGACCCACACCTCGGGGCTGCGTCCGGACGTTGGCCTTAAACCCGACTGGACCGGCACCGAAGCGGCCATCCAGCTTGCGTGCGCCGAGAAGTTGCGGACCCGCCCGGGTGAGCAGTTCATCTACAGCGACACGGGACCGATCCTCCTGGGCGAGGTGGTGCGCCGCGTCACCGGCCAACCGCTCGATCAGTTTCTGGCGCGCGAGATCTACGGTCCCCTGCGCATGAAAGACACCGGGTTCAATCCGCCGCAGGCCAAGCTGCCGCGCGTCGCCCCGACGGAGATCGAGAATGGCCAGCCGGTCCGCGGCGTCGTGCACGACCCGCGCGCGCGGCGGATGGGCGGCGTGGCAGGCCACGCCGGACTGTTCACCACCGCAGCCGATGTCGCCCGGTACAGTCGCATGATGTTGAACGAGGGCAAACTCGATGGAGTCCGCGTGTTTCGGCCGGATACGGTGCGCCTGATGACCTCGGTGCAGACGCCGCCCCACGTGACCGCCCGCCGCGGCCTGGGCTGGGATCTCGATTCGGCCTACGCCGGACCGCGGGGCGCATGGTTCCCCGCCGGCAGCTACGGCCATACCGGCTGGACCGGCACATCCCTCTGGATCGACCCCTTCTCGCGCACGTTTGTCATCTTCCTGTCCAACCGGAACCACCCGGACGAGGGCGGCAGCGTGACCGCGCTGCGCCGCAAGCTGGGCACGCTGGCGGCGGAAGCTGTGCGCGGCTACAACTTCGTCTACGTTCCCGGCGCCCTCCCGGCATTCACAAACGCCCCGGCTGCCATGGCCTCGAACAACGGCGCCAATCGCGCGACGCTCAATGGCGTCGATGTCCTCGCCCGGCAGGAATTCAAACCGTTGCAAGGCCTGCGCGTGGGGCTCATCAGCAACCACACCGGACACGACCGGCAGCGCAATGCCACGATCGATCTCCTGCGAAACGCGCCGGGCGTCTCGCTGAAAGTCCTGTTCAGCCCCGAACACGGCATCCGCGGCCAGCTTGATGAGAAGGTGGGCGACAGCGTCGACACGCAAACCGGGCTGCCGATCTTCAGCCTGTACGGCGAGGTCCGGCAACCCAAGCCCGAACAGTTGCGCGACCTCGATGCCCTCGTGTTCGACATCCAGGACATCGGCTGCCGTTTCTACACCTACATCTCGACCATGGGCCTCTGTATGGAAGCGGCGGCCAAAGCCAGCCTCAGGTTCTTCGTCCTCGACCGCGTCAACCCCATCGGCGGCATCGCCGTCGACGGCCCGGTCCACACCGGCTCTTCGACTTTCACCGCGTTTCATCCCATTCCCGTCCGCCACGGCATGACGGTCGGCGAGCTGGCCCGGATGTTCAATGCCGAGCGCAGGTTCAACTGCGATCTGACGGTCATCCCGGTCGAGGGCTGGTCGCGCGCCCAGTGGTTGGATCAAACCGGCCTTCCCTGGACCAATCCGTCCCCGAACATGCGCAGCCTCACCGAGGCGGCGTTGTATCCCGGAATCGGCCTGCTCGAAACCACAGCCCTCTCAGTCGGACGCGGCACGGGCACGCCGTTCGAAATCATCGGCGCCCCGTACATCGACGACCTCAAGCTGGCCGAAGAGCTGACGCGCGCGGACCTGCCGGGCGTGCGGTTCGTCCCCGTGCGGTTCACGCCCAACGCCAGTGTGTTCCAGGACAAGGCGTGCGCGGGGGTGCAGATCTTCCTGACGGACCGTGACCGCTGCGAAGTGATCGACGTCGGAATCACGATTGCGCAGACGCTGCACCGGCTCTACCCGCAGGATTTCGCGATCACGAAGTTCGACAACCTGCTCCAGCACCCGTCCACGATCGAGGCGATCCGCGCCGGCAAATCGCTCCGGGACATCCGCCGACTCTGGCTTGCCGATCTCGCCGCGTTCAAACAGCGGCGCAGCGGCTTCCTGATGTACGAATGAGGCCCGCTACATCCCCATGATCTGGTAGCCGCAATCGACGTAGAGGACCTGGCCGGTGATCGCCGCGGCGCCGTCGCTGGCCAGGAATGTGCCGGTCGCCCCCAGTTCATCGGCGGTCACGTTGCGCTTGAGCGGCGCCTTCAGCTCGTAATGCCGGAGCATGTCCTGGAAGCCCGCGATACCCCGGGCGGCCAGAGTGTTGACCGGGCCGGCGCTGATGCAGTTGACGCGGATGCGTTTGGGGCCCAAATCGTAGGCCAGATAGCGGGTCGAGGCTTCGAGGGCGGCCTTCGCGACCCCCATGACGTTGTAATGGGGCACGACCTTTCGGGCGCCGTAGTAGCTCAATCCAAGAATGCTGCCGCCCTCCGTCATCAGGGGAGCGGCCGCGCGGGCCAGGGCAACCAGCGAATAGGCGCTGACGTCGTGCGCAATGCGAAAGGCCTCCCGACTCGTGTCGATGAACGCGCCTTCGAGCGCGTCTCGAGGGGCAAACGCCACCGAATGCAGGAGCAGGTGCAAGGTGCCGAACTTGCTTTCGAGCGCGGCAAACACCGACGCGATCTCGTCGTCCTGCCGGACGTCGCACGGGAGGATCAGCGTATCCGCGCCGAACGTGGCGGCGAGTTCCTCGACGTTTTCCTTGAGGCGCTCGCCTTGGTAGGTGAAGGCGAGCGTGGCGCCAGCCTGGGCCCAGGCCTGGGCGATCGCCCAGGCGATCGAACGCCTGTTCGCCACACCAAACACGATCCCCGTCTTTCCTTCGAGCAGTCGCATGCTGTTGGCTCCGTCGTTCAAGCCGATAGCGTTAGGCGCGCCCCGCCGCTCTGGCAAGGGCGGAAATGCCGGCCGTTGAAAGCGCCGAGGCCGGGGACCGGGCCTGCCATCGCCGCATTCTCCGGTGTCGCAGGCCCGGTGTGCCCTCACCGGGCGAAATAACGCCGAGAACAACCCGATGCGCCGTGCTTGACCCGCATGCGGGCGCACGCTAGACAGGCCGCGCTATGCGTGATCGCCTCGCTGGAAGGATCGTGTCCCTCGTCGCTCTCTCTGTCGCCCTCGAGGCGCAGCCGCTCGCGGGAATCTCGTCCGAACCGCCCGCCAACCAGTTGACGCCCGCCGAGCGCGAGGCCGGCTGGCGCCTCCTGTTCGACGGCGTGAGCACGAGCGGCTGGCGCGGGTTCAAGAAACCGGCGTTCCCCGACAAAGGGTGGGTCATCGAAGACGGCTGTCTGAAGCACGAGCGCCGAGGCGGCGGCGGCGATATCATCACCGACCGGACTTTCAACGACTTCGAGTTCTCGTTCGAGTGGCGGCTGAGTCCCAGGGCCAATAGCGGAGTCAAGTACTTCATCACCGAGCGGCGCGCGGGCCCCATCGGCCACGAATACCAGATCATTGAAGACAAGGCGTACGGTTTTGCCCAACCGGGCAACAAACAGCAGACGGCTGGATTCTACGACATTCTGGGACCCACGGCCTGGCAGGAACCGCGTTCGCCCGGCCAGTTCAATCACTCCCGCATTGTGGTCCAGGGCTCGAATGTCCAGCACTGGTTGAACGGGCTCAAGACACTCGAATACGAACTGGGATCGCCGCGGGTCCTCGAGGCCGTGGCCGCCAGCAAGTTCAAGGATATCGAGGGGTTCGGCACCAAACTCGAAGGCCACATCCTCCTTCAGGATCATGGCGGCGAAGTCTGGTTCCGCAACCTCAAGCTGCGCGAACTGCCCGCCCGGAGCCCCGTTTCACCGGACACAACCTCCCGCGGCTCGGCGGCGCAATGATCAGTCCGATCATCGCGCCGAGGGCCTGGGCGCTTTGGGCCGCGTTGAGTAACACGCACGTTCAGATCGGAAGCTCGCCGCCCGGATTCCCGCGCACCAACCCCAGCAGTTGCCCTGGATTGAGAGTCGACGCGCGTTGCCGAATCTCGCCGGCGTACCGTTCATGCAACGAACGGGCTTGGTCGGTGAGCGAGGAGAACAGCTCCTTGAGTTGGAACGCGGCGCGCTCACTCTCGCTCTTGCCTCCGTCGGCGAACGCGGCCATGAGGGCCAGCGTCAAGAGGCTTTCTTGCTCGGGCTTGGTCGGTGCAGTCATCACGCGACTGTTCTGGCCTGACGGCTGCCTCTGCCAATAGAATGCGAGTCTCTGTCTCTCTCGCCAGGACGCAACGAGCGCCGAGGGGAGGCTGCGGGCTTCCGCGGGCCCGCTGGCAGGATCCGAGCGTCGCGCGGCGGCACGATGAACGCGGACCCCTTCGCACCGCCAATCCCCCGCGAAGAATCAAGAGTGTCCGCGATCGAGACGGGCGTCTGTGTCGGGTTGACCACAACCAGGCCGCGTTCGAAGTCGCGCGCAAAGGTGCCGGGGCCAACCCGCCCCTCGACACATGCGCCGAGCGGCGCCCCCAGGTCGAGGTCGTATTGGTCGAACCACCAGAGCTGGCCGTGAAGACAGTCGCCGCGGTCGAAACCGAAATACGCGCCGTCGACCAGCAGCGCCGTCGCAAGACCGAGCCGGAATCGACGGCAATCGTTCGGTGTCAGCGCGCGCTGGCGCGCAGCCGCGGCCTGGGTCCGTCGATCCGCCCGGATGTCGCCCTGGATCAAATGACAGGCGGGCCGGTTCGAGATTCTGGAAAGGGCGGTCTGGCAGGCATTCCAAAGGACGAGCCATTCCGTGCCGCCGAACTGATCCCCAAGCGCGTTCTCGTGCATGCAGCCGTTGGCATACTCGTAGTAGGGACAATCCGCCGGCCAGGGAAGGCCGCCATTGCCCACGAGGATGGCGTCGGGGAACTCGGCCCGAAGCTGCCGGAGCAGGAACAGCATGCTCTCCCGCCAGGCCGCGGTGTCGCGCGCATCGTGGACCCCGTCGCTGTTGGCGTCGTGTCCTGTAGGTTCCGCCGCCCAGAGACAGTCCAACATCAGACCGTCGTAACCACCGGGTCCGAGACAGTGGCGTCGGACATACCGCAGCACGTGCCTGAGCCAGGCCCGGCCCTGGATGCAGACATCCATCAGATGCCCGCCCCAGTGGGGCGCCAGATACGTCCCATCGGCTCGCCGCGCATACCAGTCCGCGTCCCCCGGGGCAGGCACGCCTTTGGACATCCCGTCGTTTGGGCCCTGGAGCGGGATCCAGGCCAGGAGCTTGATGCGCGGATTGGTCCGACGCATACGGGTGAGTGACAGCTTTTCTTTGAGGACAATGTCGTGGTTGAGGATGACGACATTCCACTGGGCCAGGCGCCGTTCCTTGTGATCCACCCGGCCCTCGGCGAGGTCCATGTGAAAGTAATTCACCAGGCGGGGATTGACCCGTGTCACCGGGCGGGTCGGAGGCAGCCGCCAGCCCGGCGCGGTCGCGTTGGATTCCTGGATGTGAACGGCGCTCGGCGCGCGCGCAGGGCTGGTGTCCGCGTCCGAAGGAAACGCCGAGCGTGCACTCGAGTGGAGGGCCGCGGCCACGATCATGAAGACCGCGACATTGAGCGGTTCAATTCGCATAGGGAGAATGACCGGGCTTGTCATTAAAGAGCCCATTGGCCCCGTGAACATCGCTGGGCACGTCGCGCGCGTTAAGCCGGCTGCAAGCCGGCGCTCCGGAACGCTTCGCAACCTCGACGCCCGCGTGCGCATGGGCGACCTGCTTGATCTCGTTTCCGCGGCTTCCCAGCTAAGGTGCTTTCTTGGCGGAGGCCGGAAGCCTGTGCACCTCTCCCGGGGTGAGGCTCTGGCGCTTAAAAAGCGTACTTCACCGCCAGCCAGGCGAGGTGTCGGGTGAACTCGCGGCCTTTGGTGTCTGGCACGCGGCTGTCCACCCAATCGTAACTGTAGCTCACCTCGGCGCTGAGATGGGCGTCGTGCCTGTAGGTCACCGACGCGCTAGGCGTGAAGATCCAGTCGCGGCGGATGACCGGATCGTGCCAATCCCCGAGGTAGGCGCGGAACCCGCCGCCCACAGACCATTGATCATCGAAGCGATGGCGCACCGTGCCTTCGTACACGGTATCCTCGTAGACCGACGGGCTCGAGAAGGCGGGCTGCGTGTTCTGCCTCCAGATCAGCGCGATGCTGTCCTTCGCCGTCGGCGTCAGCGTGAGCACGGCATCCGCCCAGAGGGCCGTGTAATCGGGATCGAACGCCGGATCGTGCCGGGATGTTGTGTTGTGAATGTCCGGGCCGATGCTGACATCCGCCGTGAGCCACGAAACGGGCTTGCCCTCGATCCCGACCAGCGGCCGATGCACCTGAGCATCGTAGCGGTAGGGACTGCCAACCATCGTCCCCTCGAACTCGTTGCCATAACGATAGCCGGCATACAGCTTCGTCCGCGCATGGACCGACCAGCCCACATCCAGCCCATAGTTCAATGCGCTCCGGTCCACGTAATTCTCATAACCCCAATCGGGATTGGGCGCGCCGTCGGGCAGGAGTCTGCCGTTCGGCTTCTGTTTGGTCTGAAAATCGTGCACGTACGCGGCGAGGACCGGGCGGACGAAGAAGGCGCCGAGCGACCAGGTGGCCTTGAACCCGCCCCGGTACACGAACTGTTCGCGCCGATCGCGCACGGGAATGCCGCCAATCGCCGGCACGCCATCCAGTCGCCCAGGCAGGCTCGACACGCCGTAGTAGAGCCCTTGGCGATTGCCGTCGATGAAGGTGATGCTGTGCGGCATCTCCCAGGGCACATCCCCGACCTCGCCCCGCAGGTTGATCGCGCCCCGGTGGGCCACGTAATCCTCCGACGACTCGGCGTGGTAGAATGTCACTTCCGGCGCGTAGCTGACCGCCGCGGAGAAGGCCGTGCACGGCTTCCAATCGAGCGAGAGTTTCGGCGTCACCGAGGTGACGAACGACTCCTGGTCCGGCCGCACCGCCCGAGGCACGGCGTCGGTGTCCGGTTCGTGGTCCTGGAGATAGACATTGCTGTCGTAAGCCTCTTTGGCGCTCAACTCCGCCTTCACGGTCAGATTGGTCGCCACCTCCCAGGCGCCAGCGGGTAGCGTCGCCAGGGACAGAGCCACCAGCGCGCATGACAAGAGACAGCGGTTGGTGTGGATTTCAGATTTCAGATTTTGGATTTCAGATTTCATGTCGGTTTTCATGACAAAGCGGTGCTGAAGCGCCGCACTCGAAACGCTTCGCGTCATCGAGAACGCCCGCGCCCAAGCATCTCTGTCGGATCTCCGCATCCCGGCCAGCCTGAGGTTGACCCGTAGGCGCAGCCGCGGGACCGGACCTCCGCGAAAGCTCGGTTCTCGGAGTGGGAGATTCACGGGCAATGCACGCACATGTCACGGCACGCTCAGGCGGAGGCCTTGGGCTGCGGCGGTTTGATCAGGAACGTCAGCCCGGCCCCGATGAGCAGCAGCACGCCGGCCGTGATGAACGAGGATCGGTAGCTCCCCTGGCTCGCCGCGACCAGGCGCTGGGCCAAAGCGCTCAGGGCGAATCCGCCCAGACCCCACGCCGTGAACAGCAGACCGTAGTTGATCCCGAAGCTCTTCAGGCCCCAGAGATCTTTGCAGTAGGACGGGAACAGCGCCAGGTTGGCGCCATAGTTCGCCCCGATCAACGCTGCCACGACAACGACCACGACTGCGGCCATGCTCTGAGCGCCAGTCACTGGAATTGCCGCAAACATCAGGACAGCTTGAAACAGCAACACCAGGAACAGTGTCCCGCGGCGCCCGATCTTGTCCGAGAGCATCCCGGCCAGGATGCGCCCGCCGGCGTTGCCGATGGCCATGACCGCCACGGCGATGAATGCGAGGTGGCCCATGCTCGTCTTGGCCATGCCGCCGATGCTGCTGATGACCATGAGGCCGGCGCCGGCGCCGATGAAGTAGATGATCCAGAGCAGGTAGAACAGCGGCTGGCGCAGCATCTCGCCCGGCGTCGCGCTCGCGGCAATGGGCTTGGGCGCCGCCGGTCCGGCTCCCGCCGGCGTGGCCCCGGCCACATAGCCCGGGGGCGGATTCACCAGCAATTGCGCCAAGGCGCAAACGAGGATCACAAAGGCGATCCCGAAGATGAGCATCGACTTCTGCAGGCCGAAATGGGCGAGCAGGTATTGGGACGTGGGTGCGAGGTAGACGGGTGCCAGGCCAAAGCCTGCCACGACCAGGCCGGCAATCAAACCGGTCTTCGATGGAGGAAACCACTTGAGGGCAGGCGGAGTGGCCGAGGAATAGCCAAAGCCGATGCCGATGCCGACCAGCAGGCCGAACCCGAGGAGCCAAATCGCGTAGCTGGTCGTGGTGGCGATCAGCACCATGCCCGCCCCGACGAGCAGTCCGCCGATCGAGGCCGTCAACCGCGGGCCGAACTTGTCCTGGCAGCGGCCTGCCAGGATCATGGTGAAGGCAAACGCCAGGCAACAGAGCGCGTACGGATCGTTGAGCTGGTCCCCTTTCCAGCCAAACTCCTTCTCGATGGCGCCTTTGAACATGCTCCACGTGTAGAGCACGCCGAGCGCAAGGTTGATTCCGAGTCCGGCGAATGTGACCGTCCAACCGCGATGCGCAACGGGCGCAGGGGGGGCATTGGATTCAGTTGGCATAGGGTATGGGCTGAGTTGAGTGTTGGCTGAAACGAAAGCGCCACGGTTCCTGGGCGAAGGTTGGAAGGGCGGATCGCGCCGCCGGGGCACCGGACCCCGGCGGCACGAAACAGACAGCGGCACTGGGGCCGCGCCGGGACATTTACTGTTTCCCTTTGACCAGCGCCTCGACCACGTGCGGGTCGGCCAGCGTGGTGATGTCGCCGATCTGGTCAACGGCGTTCTCGGCGATCTTGCGCAGGATGCGCCGCATGATCTTGCCCGATCGCGTCTTGGGCAGGCCCGGGGCGAACTGGATCTTGTCGGGCACCGCAATGGGCCCGATTTCCTTGCGGACATGCAGGGCCAGTTCCTTGCGGAGTTCCTCGCTCTCGTGCTCGCCTTCCTTGAGGGTGACGAAGGCGTAGAGCCCCTGGCCCTTGACGTCGTGCGGCATCGGCGCGACAGCGGCCTCGGCCACCTTCGGATGACTCACAAGCGCGCTCTCGACTTCGGCAGTGCCGATGCGGTGTCCGGACACATTCACGACATCGTCGATGCGGCCCATCAACCAGTAATCGCCATCCGGATCCACGCGGCAGCCGTCGCCGGTGAAGTAGATGTTCGGATACATCGTGAAGTAGGTGTCGATGAACCGGTCGTGATCGCCCCAGGTCGTGCGCATCATGCCGGGCCACGGCTTCTTGATGCAGAGCTTGCCGCCTTCGTTCGGACTGCATTCCGACCCGTCGTCGCGCAGGACGACCGGCTCGACACCGAAGAACGGGCGGCTGGCGCTGCCGGGCTTGAGGGTGTGCGCCCCCGGCAACGGAGTGATCAAGATCCCGCCCGTCTCGGTCTGCCACCAGGTGTCCACGATCGGGCAGCGCCCCTTGCCGATGACCCGGTGATACCACATCCACGCCTCGGGATTGATCGGCTCGCCGACCGAGCCCAGCACGCGAAGGCTGCTCAGGTCGTGCTTGTTGGGCCACTCCTCACCGAGGCGGATCAGCGACCGGATGGCGGTCGGCGCGGTGTAGAACACCGTGGCCTTGAACTTCTGGATCACCTGCCAGAAACGGCCCGCATCGGGGAAGGTCGGGACACCTTCGAACATGACGCTCGTCGCGCCGTTGCACAGGGGGCCATAGACGATGTAGGTGTGGCCCGTCACCCAGCCGATATCGGCGGTGCACCAGTAAACGTCGTCCTCGTGGACGTCGAAGATGTACTTGTGCGACAGGGCGGCGTGCAGCAGGTAGCCGGCCGTGGTGTGCACCACGCCCTTGGGCTTGCCGGTCGACCCCGATGTGTAGAGCATGAACAGGGGATCCTCGGCGTGCATCGGCTCCGCCGCGCACTCCGCCGCGGCCCCTGCCATCAGATCGTGGTACCAGAGATCGCGTCCGGCAACGACGTTGCAGGGCGTCTCGTTGCGCTTGATCACGATGACCTTCTCGATGGTGCTGGTGTGCTTGAGCGCCTCGTCCGCAATGGTCTTGAGCGGGATCGCCTTGCCCGCGCGCAGCGATGTGTTCGAGGTCACCAGGAGCTTGCACGAGGAATCATTGATGCGCCCAGCCAGCGCCTCGGCGCTGAACCCGCCGAACACGACCGAGTGAATCGCCCCCACCCGCGCGCAGGCGAGCATGACGATCGGCAGCTCGGGAATCATGGGCAGGTAGATCGAGACGCGGTCGCCCTTCTTCACGCCCAGCGACTTGAGCACGTTGGCGCATTTGCAGACCTCACGGTGCAGGTCGGCATACGTGAGCGTCCGGACGTCGTTCTCCGGTTCGCCCTGCCAGATCAGAGCCGGCTTGTTCGCCTTCTTCGCCAACTGCCGGTCCAGGCAATTGACGCTCACGTTGAGCTGTCCGTCCTCGAACCAGGTGTGCTCGATCCGGCGCGCCGCTGTATCCCACAGGTAACGCCTCGCCTTGGTGGGAGGGCGGACCCAGTCCAGCGTCTTGGCCTGTTCGAGCCAGAATCCCTCCGGATCCTTGATCGAACGGTCGTACATGGCCTTGTATTGATCGGCATTGATGTAGGCCCGCCGGACCGCGTCCGGCGACGGCGGAAACGTGCGGGTCTCTTGCAGCAGGGAATCAGTCGAAACGGTCTTGGTGGGTTCGCTCATGTCTTTCTTTCTTTCCTTTCCTGGTTCAATGGTCCGTATTTGCTAAACCGGTCGCTCGTGTTGGCCGTCCCGGGCCGGGCCGCGGCCCGGACCGGATGGAATGCGCAAACCATGGTGCGGGAACACGGTTTGAGCAAGTCTGTCGATGGCGCCCCGCAGCTCGGGTTCAACCGCCTGACGCTGCTCCTGGGTCACAACCAGCGCCCGGTCCCGCAGGCCACCCGCCCACTCGCTGCTGCCGAGCATCACCCCTCCCAGCCCCAGGCTGCAGACGTCCTCATCTCCTTCACCGCAAAACGTCCGCCACGCCAACGCCCAGCCTCGCACGGTGTTCTCGACGTGGTATCCGCCGCCGCCCGCCACGAGCACCGGGCGGTCGCACTTCATGAGCTGCTCGACCACATCCACAACCACGTTGTTGGTCATCTGAAGGTGCGTGAGCGGATCGCCAGCCAGAATGTCCATGCCCAGTTCGAGCACAATGACATCGGGATTGCAGGCGCCCAGAAGGGGGACAGCCACCGCTTGGAAGGCGCCCAGAAAGGCCTCGTCGTACGTCCCGGCAGGCAAAGGCACATTCACGTTGTAGCCCAGGCCGGGTCCTTCGCCGATCTCCGACTCGAAGCCGCCCCACGGATAGAGCGTGCGCCCGCTCTCGTGGATCGAGAGCGTGAGAACGTCGCGGCGCCGATAAAAGGCCTCCTGCACCCCGTCGCCATGGTGGGCGTCCAGGTCCAGATACACCACACGCCGACCGGATGCGGCCAGGCGTTCGCAGGCGAGGACGACGTCGTTGAGATAGCAGAACCCGCCCGCCCGGGCGGGCATGGCATGGTGGAACCCCCCGAGGAGGTTGAAGGCGACGGTCGCCTTGCCGGCAATCAAAAGATCCGCCGCGTCGAGCCCGGCCCCGCAAGCCCAGCGCCCGTACTCGAACAGGTCCCGAAACACCGGCGTGTCGGGTCCGCCCAGCCCCATGTGGAGCCCCTCGACCGTCAGGTCGCCTCCCGCCGCCCGCTCGAGCTGATCCAGATAGGCAGGGTCGTGAAAGGCCTCGAGTTCGGGGCGCGTCGCCGGGCGCGTCGGGACCTCGACGCAGTCGCTCCCCCCCAGCAGGCCGAAGGAGAGCAGGCGCTGGCGGGTGAGCCCGGCGCGTTGGGTCTTGAAGGGGCAGTCCGGCGGATAGGCCAGGCCTTCGATCTCGGGCGAATAAAGGAAGGCCACCCTCCGGTCGTGCATAGGGCTCATCGGGGCGGCTGGGACCTCAGCCCCGGCGGTTGCGATTGCGCGCGGGCCAAAGGCAAACGGAGCACCTCCTCGCAGTCGGCTGAAGACACGCCGGAGCTGCGATGGCGCACAGCGGTCCACTGGTGAGAAACCCGGATCGACAGTGGCATGGATGAACGGTAAGAAGTGGCGATTGGGGCGGGCTTCACCCTTTTTGCCAATTACTCAACCTTTTTTGAGTTGCGATTCTCTGGTTGACGGCCTGTTTGGTTTTGCTACGGTGCGCCTTGCGCAAAGAATTAGTCGTGTCGGTGTGACAGATGTCCGCATACAATCCAAGTGGGCTTCGGTGATCCTGCGAGTGCAGTCCCCCCTGTTTTCTTTGAGCGGTTTATAGCCATTATGAGCAACGCGAGCAGACTGTTCGTCGGTAACCTCTCCTATCATACTCTCGAAAACGACCTGCAAGACTATTTCGGGCAGGCCGGTGTGGTCACCTCCTGCAACCTGATGCTGGATAAGTACACCGGCAAGTCACGCGGCTTCGCATTCGTCGAGTTCTCGACCGCGGAAGAGGCCAACAAGGCCGTCGAGCTCTTTCACGACAAGGAGTTTCAGGGCCGCCAACTGACTGTGAACATCGCCCGGCCGCGCGAAGAGCGGCCCGAGCGGTCGCCGCGCCGCGGCGAGAGCCAAATGGAGGCCTGATCGGCTTCCTTCCCCGCCCGCTCGAACGGCGGGCTGGCGCCAGAAACAGAAAGAAAAACCGATTCGATGTCACGATCGTGACATCGAATCGGTTCATCAGTCGGAGGTCTGGCGCTGTCTACTGGATCTTCTTCAGCGCTTCACCGGCGCGCTTGCGCGTGCCGTCGTTCTTGGACTTTTCGAGAACGGTCTGCAAGGCCTTGCGGCGCTGGTCCTTGGTGAACTCGGGGGCGTCCTTCACCGCCAGGGCGGTTAACGCGGAGCAGGCCGCCTCGGCCGTGTCCGCATCGCCCGCGAACCCCACCAGCATCTCCATCGCTCCCGGCGCCGGGATGGCCCCGAGCACGGCGGCGGCCAGTTGTTTCTGGTCAGGCGATTTCATCAACGGCATCGCCTCCCTCACCTTCGCCAGCTTCTCGTCATTCCCGAGGTTCTTAGTCCCCTGGAGGTATTGGAGATAGCCGCGGAGCCCGAGCACCTGGTGCATCGGTTTGCGTCCCGACTTCGCCAGCGCCAACAACGGCTCGGCAATACCGTTGTCGTCGGGCCAGTTGTTCGGCCACGTCGACAGGGTCCGCACCGCGTCGTCCTGCACGGATGGCTCCTGGTCGTCAACAGCCTCTCTCACCGCCGCCAGGGCTTCGGGACCGCCGACGGCCGCGAGGGCATGCAGGCCCACGGCCCGGAGCGAGGGGTCGCTGTGGCCGGCCAGGGGCATGAGCGTCGGCGCCAAGGCCGCCCCGCTCCGTCCGCTGATCGCCAGCAGCGCTTGCTCGAGGGCGTCGCGGTCCTGCGGAGTCGCCGACTTGAGCAAGTCAACGACGGCGCCCATTTCCTTCGGGCCGCCCAGAGTGGCGAGCGCCTCGAACGCCGCCTTGCGCAGACCCGCATCGGCGTCGGCGGCATAGCGCAAAACGGCCGGGATCGCCGACTCGATGCGCCGGGCGGACGCCGTCTCGACCAGAACTTGGCGTTGTTTGCCTGCGGCCTGCGGCAGGAGGCGCAGCAGCTCGGCATCGACATTCCCGGTGTGGAGGCTGGCCAGGGAGGCTTTGGCGGCTTGGGTCACGGCCCGGTCGTCGACGGTCGCCGCGTCGATGAGCAGCGGGATGCACGATGTGTCGCCGACGTGTTCGAGCACGTTCAGGGCGGTCACTCGCAGTTCGGCGGGGCCGTCCTTGGCGAACGCTTTGACCGCCGGCAGCACGGCATCGTCGCGGCGATCGGCCAGCGCGAGCAGCACTCGCCACTGCCTGTCCGGAGCGAGCTGTTTCACAGCGGATGCCAGGGCTTCGGTGACCTGCGTTCCCGGCAGTTCGCGTGCGGCGCGCAGGGCGATGCTGTAGACGGCTTTGTCGGGCGATCGCAGTTGTTCGAGCAAAAGCGCCGTGCCGTCCGAACCGCGGGCCAGAATCGCGCCGCGCGTTGCCTCGGCCACGCGCTGTTGCGGCACATCCGCCTTGCGCACCGTGTCATAGAGCGCCATGGCCTTGGCCGCCTGCCCCTCGGCCCGCCACCGTTCGGCGCATAGGATGCAGCCTTCGGCGATGGCCGAGCGCGTGGCGCCGCTGGTCTCGGCCAGGGCGATTTCGAGGGCCCGGGCCGCGGAGTCGCCGCCAATATGTCCCAAGGCGATGGCGGCTGCCGACACGACCTGGGCGTCGGGGTGTCTCAGTTTGGTGATGAGGGGATAGGCGGACTTGGGATCGCGCCGGACGCCGATCGAGCTGATGACGCCGATCAGGGGCCGGCCCTGGACGGTGGTCAGAGCGGCGCGCAAGGCTTCATCGGGCGCCGGGCCTGGAATGACCTCGAGGGCGATCCGGGCCCAGGTCGAGAATTCCTCGCTTCCGAGAAAGCCCGCCAGGGCCGGGACGGCGTCGGCGGTGCCGCAAATGGCCAACTGCTTGAGGGCGAGCGCCTTCTCGGCAGGCTGCGCGTCGGACTTGATCAGCGCGATGAGCTTCTGCTGGCGCTCGGCGGCAGGCGCATCGAGGTCCAACATGGCCGCGCGCGCCGGGCCAAGGGCGACGGCGCTGGCCGTAAACAAGGCGAGGCTGACGAGCTGCCCGACTCGGGAGATGTAGTGTTTCATAGTCTTGTGAAATGGCATTGTCGATTCGCGGTTGGGGCGTTGTTTCAGGCTTGCCACGGTTCGCGCCACGCCTCCCCGCGCAGCCGGTTGGCCTCCTCGTCGTTGATGAACTCGTTCTTCTTGGGGTCGTATTGGACCTTCCGATCCAGGAAAAGCGCGATGTTGGCGGCGTTGCATGTGATGTGCGACCAGCAGGCCACATCGGCGTTGGCGCGGGGTTGACCGCGCGTCTTGACGCAATCGAGGAAGTTGCGCACGTGGAAATCGGCCGGGTAGCCCGAGATCCGGACCCCTTTGCCGGCCAGCAGGGCGTCGTCGCTGGCCACCAGATCGCCGTTGTCGCCCGTCTCCACCCAGCCGGTTTCGCCCTCGAAACGGACCGGGCAGGATCCCAGCGGCAGCCAGCCGTCGTTGCGGACCACCAACTCGACCCCGTTGGCATAGCGGGCGTGGAGCCGGTCGCCCTTGCGCTCGTACTCGATCGGAGCCGTGTCGTCGGTGTCGTTGGCCCATTGGCAGAGGTCAACGCAGTGCGAACCCCACTCGAGACAGCCGCCGCCGACCATCCCGCCGCCCTTCTCGAAGTTGAAGCCGTCGAGGAGCCGGCGATTAAAGGGCCGCCATGCCGCAGGCCCCAGGTACAAATCCCAATCGACCTCTTCCTTGGGAGGTTCGGTCTCCGCCGGAAGCCACCCGCTCATCTTCGTCTCGAGTCCGGCAGGGTGCGCGTGGACGGTCTTGAGCTTGCCCAGCCTGCCGCGCCGGGCCAGGTCCACTGCATACGCGAAATTCGGCAGGCTCCGCCGTTGGGTGCCCGCCTGAAACACGCGGCCCGTCCGCCGGAACGTGTCCGCCAGGGCGAGGCTGTCCATGATTGTCTTGGCACACGGCTTCTCGCAGTACACGTCCTTGCCGGCCCGCGCCGCCAGCATCGAGGCCGCGGCGTGCCAGTTGGGACCCGTGGCGATCAGGACCGCGTCGATGTCGCTCCGGGCCAGCAATTCCCTCAGATCGCGATAGGTGGCGCAATCGGTGTTGCCGTACCGGGTGTCGGCCATCTGCTTCACCGCCTGGCGCCGCTGGGCCTTCACCTCGGCGATCGCCACGAAACGCACATCCGGTTCCTGCAGGAAGCAGCCCAGGACGTAGGAGCCGCGTCCGCCAATCCCGATGCCGCCCAGCACCACGCGCTCGCTGGGGGCGACGCCCCCGCCCTTGCCCAGGACCGATGGAGCCACGATTTGGGGGGCCAACAGCATGGCGCCGACCGGGAATGTTCGTTTGAGAAACCGCCGCCTGTTCATTTGATTGTCGATTGCACTCATGATTCGTCTCCGCTCAGGGCTGCCCTCGCGACGTCTGGTCGACTCGTCTCTCTACCGTGGTTGGTTTCGCGGCGGCCCGTTGCGCCGACATGGTGAGACGGGCGATCATCAGGGTCAAGCCTCGCGGCGCGGCAGACTCGACGCGGTGCATCTGGTTGTTGTCGGTGTTCTGTCGCCCGGTGAGGGCACCGGGCCTGCACCGGATGGAGACTCCCGGTGTAGGCCGCGTGCCCCCACGCGGCGCAAACTCGATTCCCACCGACAACCTCCAGATGCACTGGACGCGACGAGAAACGAGAATTGCCGGCTGCGCCGGAGAGCCGGTTTGACGCCGGGGGCCGATCCTTTAGAATAACGGCACATCACAATCATGAAACCATCCCCCGAATCCCGCCCCGACCTTTCCGAGGGCGCTCCTCAACACAGGCGCCGATGCCAATGCTCCGGATCCTGTGCCCCGGCATTCGATCCCGTCAATCGCCGGACGTTCCTCGGGCGCACGGCGGCCGGGGCGGCAGGCCTCCTGACCGCGCCGGCCTGGCTGCGCGCGCCGCTGTCGGCGGCCGAACTCGAGGCCTGGACCCGCGCCCTCACCGCGCCGGCGTCCGGAGCGGTCTACCGCTCCGCCGTCCACACCGATGCGCGGATGCACCTGGGCGGGATCGGCACCGGGAACATCGAGATCGGCTCGGACGGCCAATTCACCATGTGGCAGTTGTTCAACACCCTGCGCGACGGGCTCGTTCCCTTCCATTTCGCCGTGCGTGTCGGCGGGGTGGCCCGGCTGCTCCAGACCGCCGGAGGACCCGCGGCCCCGCGCGTGCCGCGCGTCGAGATGGCGGTCGAGTATCCCGTCGCCCGGCTCCGCTACATCGAGCCCGACCTGCCGGTCGAACTCGAACTCGAGGCGTTCAGCCCCTTTGCGCCCCTCGACGCCGCCCTCTCATCCGTTCCGGTGGCCGCCCTGATCTTCCGCATCACCAACCGCTCCGCCCAGACGCAGACGGTGTCGCTCGCCTCTTTCCTCCAGAACCCTGTCGGCTACGATGCCATCGACCCGATCGACGGCGACCGGCATTCCAACTTCGGCGGCAACATCAACGAACCATGCGCCGAAGGCGCCGCCAAAGGGCTCTTCTTCCAGGCTCAGCCGGGTGAAGCGGCGACGCTGGACCGTCCGGTCCGGCTGTTCATCAGCTCGAACCTCGCGGCCCTGAAGAACCCGCCGCCCGATCGCCCGGACAACCTGCGCGTCGAACCGCTCGAAGGCCTGGCCAAGGCGGCGGCATCGGATGCGCCCGAATCGAGGGTCGTCTGGATCGAGGAGCCCGCCGCCGACTTCCCCGCCGCGCAACTCCGGGCCGCGCGCGACGCCGTGCAGGAGGGAGCGACGCTTGTCTTTGCGGGCGCCACGCTGCCGCTGGTGGCCCAGTATGCAACCGCCACAGGGGGGCAATCGCTGAGCCCCACCTCGGGCCGCCCCGACATCCTCTTCGAGGACTTCGAGCACGGCTACGACCAATGGACACTCGGCGGGACGGCGTTCGGAACAAAGCCCGCGGGCGGCACGCTGCCCAATCAACAGCGCGTCTCGGGTTTTTTGGGACGCGGCCTGGTCAACACGTATCTCGACGGCGACGGCACGCGAGGCAAGGCGACAAGCCGCGCGTTCGCCATCGAACGCCGCTTCATCCGCTTCCTCATCGGGGGCGGGTCCCACGCCGACACCCAACTGCGCCTGGTCATCGACGGCCAGGTCGTGCGGCGGGCTTCGGGCAAAGACAACGAGCGCCTCGAACCGGCGTCGTGGGACGTGAGCGAGCACGCGGGCAAGTCGGCCCAGCTCGAGATTGTCGACGAGGCCACCGGCGGCTGGGGCCACGTGAATGTGGATCAGATCGAGTTCTCGGATCATCCGGCCAATCGCGCCACCCTGGCCTTGCTCGAGGAACTCCTGCCCATCCGCTGCACCGAGGTCCGGGCGGTCGCGGACCGCGCGCCCGGGGATCCCAACACCCTCGGGTTCGCCGGGGTCACCCTGCGCGAGGGCGCCCAGTCCCAGGCCACGGCGGCCGGACTCAATCTCTACGAGCGCCCGCTCGGGAAGGGGCGTGTCGTTCTTGCATCGGGTCCGGTCCTGCGCCCGAACGCTGCCGGGACCGTGTCGGCCCGGCAGGGCGCATACGCCACCCTCTGTGAACTGGCCGGAGCCAGGTACAAACCGCTGCGCGGTCAATCGATCCAGGCGCCCGGATTCGGCTCGATGGCGCTTGCCGCGCTCGAAGGCGAGGTGACAACCGCGCCCGCGATCGGCGATTGGGCTGAGGCCTGGAACACCTTCGCCAAGGATGGACGCTGGCCGTCGGACACCCACGCAGCCCCCAGCGCACCCACGCCCGCGGGGCGAACAACCACCGGCGCCGTGGCCACCAGCGTGACCGTCGCGCCCAACGCGCGCCTCGATGTGCCGTTCCTCCTGGCCTGGCATTACCCGAACAAGTACAACGCCCAGGGGGTCTGGATGGGGTGTCACTACGCCACCCGCTGGCCCGACGCGCGCGCCGTTCTGAAGGAGGCGTCGGCCAGCCTGGCCGCGTGGCGCGCCCAAACCGACCTGTTCCGACGCACCCTCTACGAGAGCACGCTGCCGGCGTGGCTCCTGGACTGCCTGACCGCAAACGCCGCCATCCTCCGGCATATCGGCGTCGTGTTCCGCATCGCCAACGGCGACATCTACGGCTGGGAAGGCTCGAACGGCTGTTGCCAGCCGACCTGCACCCACGTCTGGGGCTACGAACAAACCCTCGCGCGGCTGTTCCCCGATCTCGAACGCGAGATGCGCCGCATCGATTTCAAACACCAGCAGCGCAAGGACGGCGGCGTCAACAATCGCACCGACGTCCCGTCCCCGCCCCGCCCGACCGGCGAACAGCCCTTCGCCGACGGCCATGCGAGCTGCATCCTTAAGGCCTATCGCGAAGCCCTGAACACTCCCGACGGATCGTTCTTCCAGGACTACTGGCCCCACGTCCGCCGAGCGGTCGATTACCTCATCGAGCGCGACGCCAAGTCCCACGGGGGCGCGCCGTCCGGCTATCTCGAAGACGATCAGTGGAACACCTACGACGAAGCGCTGCACGGCGTCACCACGTTCATCAGCGGCTATTACCTGGCGGCGTTGCGCGCCGGCGAGGAATGGGCGCGCCGCGTCGGCGACACCGCCAGTGCCGACCGCTTCCACGCGCTTTTCGAGCGGGGTCAAGCCAGGCTGATCGAGCTCTGCTGGGACGGCGAGTACTTCCGCCAACACCTGCCCGGCTACGAGCAGATGCCCGGCGAGGTCGGCCCCGGCTGCATGAGCGACCAGCTCATCGGCCAATGGTGGGCGCACCAGCTCGGCTTGGGTTACCTGTTCCCGCGGGACAAGGTTGTCTCGGCGCTCGAGGCGGTCTTCAAGTACAACTGGAAAGCGGATCTCACCGGCTGGACACACGCGCCGCGCGCCTTTGCGGGTGACAACGACAAGGGCCTCATCATCTGCACATGGCCAAAAGGCGGACGCCCCGGCCACGTCATGCTCTACTCGGACGAAGTCTGGACCGGCATCGAGTACCAGGTCGCCGCCCACATGATCTACGAAGGGCTCCTCACCGAAGGCCTCGCCATCGTCAAGGGCGCCCGCGAGCGGTACGACGGCGTCCCGCGCCGGCCGATCATGCGCAACCCGTGGAACGAAATCGAGTGCGGCGGCCATTACGCCCGCGCGATGTCGTCCTGGTCGCTGCTGCTGGCGCTCTCGGGCTGGACGTATGACGGCCCGGCCCGGGCGCTGCGTCTCGAACCCCGGTACCGTCCGGAGCGAATCCAGTGTCTCTTCACTGGGCCGGAGGGCTGGGGCAGCTTTGCGCAGACCATCGAAGAGGGGCGGCAGCGCGACGAGCTGAATGTGCGCTGGGGACGGCTGGCCATCAGACAGATCGAGGTCGCTCTGCGGCCCGGGGCGGCGCCCGCGGACACCACGGTCCGCGTCGGCGGCCGCGACGTCCCGTGCCAGTTTGCCGCCGCCAGCGGACACGCCCAGCTTCGCTTCGATCAGGACATCGTGATTGAAGCCGGGCAGAGCTTGGTCGTGGAATTCGCCTGAGCGCCGACCGGCGTCCAGTCCTGCGTTTCTCCCGCGTTTCTCCTGGTTTACAATCGCGGGGGGATCCGTCTATAATGCCGCCATGAACCACGTGGGGATCGGCTATGATGTGCACCGCCTGGTCGAGGGACGGAAGCTCATACTGGGCGGTGTTGATCTGCATCACAACAAGGGGCTCGAGGGACACTCGGACGCCGACGTCCTGCTCCATGCCATTTGTGACGCCATCTTCGGGGCCCTGGGCGAGGGGGATATCGGCCAGCTCTTTCCGAATACCGACCCGCGCTGGCATAACGCACCCAGCAAGGTTTTCCTGCACGAAGCGGCCCGCCTGGTCAATCTGCGTGGGGGCCGGATCGTCAATATCGATTCGACGGTTGTCGCCGAGCAGCCGATGCTGGCGCCTCATCTGCACGCCATGAAATCGAACATCTCGCACGTCCTCGAGCTCCATCCGGGTCGCCTCTCGATCAAAGCGACCACCAATGAGGGGCTTGGCTTCCTGGGACGCGACGAAGGCATCGCTGCCCTGGCTGTGGTCAGCCTCGAGCTCCCCCAGTAACCCGAGCGAGATCCCGGGATGGCGCCGCGACTTGGCGCTTCGAGTCGGGACATCCGGCAAAAGCAACTTGTGTCAGCCAAAACGGAAATCGGATGGCGCCGCGTCGACGAGCAGGGCGAGCACTGGCAGGTTTATGCCCATCGCGTGGGCGGCACGTGGCGCTTCTTCGAACGCCATCGACGCTACGAGGACTGGCGCCCAGTCCCCAATCCACCCTTGGCGGATTGGCTCCAGTTGCTCGAGGCCGTCGAGCGCCGCATGCCGCGCCGCCGCATGCCGATGGCTGAAGTGGAGAGGATCCGGCAGCGCATCCGCGAGCTGTTCCCGGCGGTGTCCTGGGAGTGATGAAGACACGTGTCCTCGTGGTCGATGACGATCAGGCTGTCTGCCAAATGCTGCAGGCGGTTCTGTCGGAAGCGGGCCACGAGCCAAGCGTCGCGCTTGATGCCGCCAGCCTGTTTCGCCTGCCGGAGTCCCCCGCTCCGGATGTGATTATCCTGGATTGGCAGTTGCCTGACGGGGATGGCATCGCGCTGCTCCCGCAGGTCAAGCGCCGCTGGCCGCGCTCGGAAGTGATCGTCCTGACCGGCTATGGCACCTTCGACGCCGCTGTCGAGGCAACGAAGCTCGGCGCCTTCCACTTCGTCGGCAAGCCGGTGGATGTGCCCGCGTTGCGCTTGCTCATCCAGCGTGCAGCCGAGCACACGCAACTCCTCGCCCAGACACACGCCCTCCGCGATGCCCTGTCCACCCTCGGCGGTGGCGCTTCCCCGATCTTTCGCAGCCCGGCGATGCAACAGGTGCTGCGCCTGGTCGAGCGCGTTGCGCCCAGTGACGCCGCCGTTCTCCTGTGCGGCGAGAGCGGAACCGGCAAGGAAGTGATCGCCGATCTTATCCATGCGCTGAGCCATCGCAGCTCGGGCCCGCTCGTCAAGGTCAACTGCGCCGCATTGCCGCGCGAGTTGATCGAAAGTGAGCTGTTTGGCGCCGTGAAGGGAGCCTACACCGGCGCGGTCTCCGACCGCGAAGGGCTCTTCCGCCAGGCGGAGGGCGGATCGCTCTTCCTCGATGAAATCAGCGAGATGCCGCTCGACACGCAAGCCAAACTGCTCCGTGTGTTGCAGGAGAAGCGCGTCCGGCCCGTCGGAGGCCGGGCGGCCTATGCGACCGACTGCCGGATTGTCGCGGCAACCAATCGCCCCCTGCCAACACTGCTCGAGGAGCGCAAGCTGCGCGAAGATCTCTACTATCGCGTCGCGGCGGTGCGGATCGAGTTGCCGCCATTGCGGGAGCGCCGCGAGGATATCGTGCCTCTGGCACAGGCCTTCCTCCGCCGCTTCGCGTCGCAGGCGGCGCGTCCCGTGACCGACTTCTCGCCCGCTGCCATCGATTCTCTGCGCCAGCACGCGTGGCCAGGCAATGTCCGCGAGCTCGAGAACGAGATCCAACGGGCCGTCCTGCTGTGTGAAGGAGCAATGATTCAGCCGACCGATCTGTCCGTCATAGCAGCCGGTCATTCGGCGGCGGGCGCCCAAAGCCATGCCGCCCTGACTCCGCTCGAGGCGGTCGAGCGCGACACGATCGCGCGCGTCTTGAGAGAAACCCAGGGAAACAAGCTCGCCACGGCCAAGCGCCTGGGCATCGGCCGACAGACGCTCTATAACAAGATCGCGCAGTACGGCTTGGGCCCGGATGCCCCGCTGAGGCGCGAGCCGGAAAACAAGTGAGCGAATGGACTGTGAACAACCGACCGATAAGAGGCTGGCAACTCGATCGAGGCGGTGTTGTTCGGGGGTCGGCGTCGGGCTGTTCGCAACGGCCAGGCAACGCAACTCCTTGCCGTGACCTTGACAGCGTGAACTGTTTCAATTATTCACACACCATAATAAGAGTCTTTTTTGACCGTTTGCAGCATCATCCTATGCGCCCATGAAACTCACAATCGCCAGAGAGCAGCTCATCAATGGCCTTCAGGCGGTGCAGAATGTGGTCGGGAGCCGGACGACCCTGCCCATTCTGTCGAACGTTCTCCTCCAGGCCGAACAAGGGCGCCTTGCTCTGACAGCCACGGACCTCGACGTGTCGATCGCCTGCAGTGTCGAAGCCAAGGTCGAGAAGGTTGGTGCCACGACATTGCCCGTCCGCCGTCTTTTCAGCATCGTGCGTGAACTGGGCACTCCGGAAATCGAACTCGACGTCGACGAGAAGAACGTCTGCAGCCTTACGTCCGGGGCCTCGTTCTTCAAAATCCATGGGCTCCCGGCGGAGGATTTTCCGCCCCGTCCGGCCTTTGCCGACAGCAAGCGGGTCGCGCTGCCTCAGGAGAAGGTCAAAGGCATGCTGCGACGCACCGCCTTTGCCGTCTCGAATGACGAGGCGCGTTATGTGCTCAACGGCTTGTTTGTCAGCCTCCGCGAGCATAAGGTGACTCTGGTCGCCACGGACGGCCGCCGGCTCGCGCTGACGGACGAGGAGGTGGACATCGCCGCTGAGAACCAGACCGAGTTCATCGTGCCGACAAAGACAGTGGCCGAACTGAGCCGGCTGCTTCAGGATAAAGGCGACGTCGAAATCAGCGTCGGCGACAATCAGGTCGCCTTCGACATGCGCGGCGAGGGCCTCCTCAACATCCTCGCCATTTCAAAGCTCGTCGAGGGGACGTATCCAAATTACCAACAGGTCATTCCCCGGGAATCCAAGGAACGCATCCCACTGGTGCGCGAGGAGCTCGTCCAGGCGTTGCGGCGTGCCGAGCTCATGACCAGCGAGAAGTCCAATTCGGTCAAGCTCTCCTTCACCCGCAACACCCTGGCCATCACCGCCAATACGCCCGAGATCGGAGAGGCGCGCGAGACGCTCGCCATCAATTACAAGGGCCCCGATCTTGCTGTCGCCTTCAATCCAGGCTTCCTCCTCGATGCATTGAAGGCGCTGGATAATGACGAAGTCTTCCTGGAACTGAGCGACGAGTTGAGCCCGGGGGTCGTCAAGGTGAACGGGCCGTTTCTTTACGTGATCATGCCCATGCGAATGAACTGAGCGCTTGAATCCTGAACGCCCCGAACACGGGGTCAGCGGACGTATGCAGCGAAGGACTCAGCTCTCATGCTATGCGTTGGTCCTGCCGCCGATTCGAGTTTCTCTTCCCACGCCCAGCGCTCGTGATGGGCATAGTGAACGTCACTCCGGACTCCTTCTCGGACGGAGGGCGGTACTTCGATCCGGAGGCTGCCATTGCGCATGCCCGGGAACTGGTGGCTGAGGGCGCCGATCTCCTGGATGTCGGCGGGGAATCGACGCGTCCCAACGCGACCCCCGTGCCCGAGGCGGAGGAGCTGCGGCGCGTCTTGCCCGTAATCGAGGAGCTGGCCCGCCAGGTGCCGGTGCCGGTGTCCGTCGACACGCGCAAAACCGGCGTCGCGCGGGCCGCTCTGGCTGCCGGGGCGAGCCTGGTCAACGACGTCGAGGCGAGGCGGACCGATGACGCCCTCTGGCGAGTGGTGGCCGACGCGCAGGCCGGATACGTCTGCATGCACATGCAGGGAACACCCGCCACCATGCAGCAGAACCCCTCGTACAACGACGTCGTCCGTGAAGTGGGCGAGTTCTTCACAGACCGCCTGGCCCGTTTGGCCCAGTGCGGTGTCGGGCCCGACCAGGTCGCGTTGGACGTCGGAATCGGGTTCGGGAAGGATCTGGCCCATAATTTGGATTTGCTCGCCGGCCTGGAATCCTATAAAGGCTTGCACCGACCATTGTTGCTCGGCGTTTCCCGCAAGTCCTTTCTCGGTCGTTTGTTGGGGGCGGACTTGGACGCTCGATTGCCGGGGGCGCTCGCCTGCACGGCGTGGGCGGCGAATGCCGGCGTGCAAGTGTTTCGGACACATGACGTGGCGGCCACGTGTCAGGCCCTGCGTGTGATCGAGGCTCTGCGCGCCCGGGCGGCAACGGCTGCGTGCCCAGGACTTTGAATGGATTGGTTCCCACATGATTGGCGGGCGTTCGTCGAGATCCTCATTCTCGCGATCGGCATCTACTACGCCGTCATGCTGGTGCGCGGGACCCGCGGCGCTCCGGTGGTGACCGGGTTCCTTCTTGTGCTCATGGTTCTGACGGTGCTTGCGCAGGCGCTCAAACTCGAGGTCTTCCGCGGTCTTCTGGGCAACTTCTTCGCGTTCTTCGCCGTGGCCGTGATCGTCATTTTTCAGCCTGAGCTGCGCCGCATGCTCGCCGAACTCGGCAGCCTCTCTTTCTTCGCCAGCACCCGCGAGCAGCGGGAGAACATCGAGGTCATCATCAAGACAGCGGAGCGGCTGGCGGACGTGCGGATCGGCATGCTGCTCGCCATCGAACAATCGATCCAGCTCCAGGAAGTCGTCGAGTCGGGAATCGTCGTCGATGCCGAGGTCACGCCCGAGATGCTCGAAACGATCTTCTTCCCCAACAACGCGATCCACGACGGCGGGGTCATCCTGCGCGGCAACCGCATCATGAACGCCGCGTGCATCTTCCCCCTCACACAGCGGCAGGACCTCAGCAAATCGTTCGGCACGCGGCACCGCGCGGCCATCGGGCTGTCGGAGGAGACGGACGCCGTCGTTGTCGTGGTCTCCGAGGAGACCGGGGCCGTGTCCTACGCCTACAGGGGACAGTTGGTCCGCGGAGTCACATTCGAGGAGCTGCGGTCTTTCCTCACCTCAGTCCTGGTGCGGGTCCCCCGCTCGCGCACCGTGGGGGAGTGGATGCGCGCGCTCGTTACCCGTGAGCCCGCCGCCGGCGTCGTCGGACCCGCCCGGGCGAAATCGGACTGATTGTATGCGCCTGCCCCGCATCCTGACCCACAACTTGCGGTGGAAGGTGATCGCTCTTGTCTCCGCGACCGTGGTCTGGATGACGCTCAAGTCGGGGACTCCCTCGCGCAATCAGCCCAGAGGGTCGCGCGTCCTCCGCCAACTCCCGATCACAATCATGACCAGCGCGGAGGATCGGCGTGCCGTGCGGGTGGATCCCAGCACGGTGGACGTGCAGGTCAGCGGGGCCCCCGAGATCGTGAACCGGCTCGAGGCGCGCGACATCCGCGTGTTTGTCGATCTGGCTCCGATCGAAGACGAGAGCCAGTTTCGATTGAGGGTCGAGGTCCACACGCCCTTTGGCATCATTCTCGAACGAGTCACCCCATCCGAAGTGGACGGACAAAGCCTGCCGCCGCCCGCATCCAAGCCGTAGCCTGGATCGATCACACGCTCCGCGTTGAACCCGATCCGTAAACGTAAACGGGTCAGTTCTTGATATTCTCATGTTCTCAGGACAGGCGCACAGTCGTGTGGGTGGGACCGCGGGGTAAGTCCGCCACGCGCAGCATCGCCAGCCGTAAAGGAGCCGGCGAAGCATATGATAAAATCGGGAACTGACCCGTATTGGTGGTCCGCCTCGAGTCTTTGTGGAACCCCTCACCGATTCAGGACGGAACACCGGCCCGTTATCGCGTCACCAGGCGTGTCGAGTGCTCCTGGAGCCAGAAGATGTCGGGATTGTGCGGGGAGGGGATGACCCCGAAGCCGACCGGCGGACGCTGCAGGCGCGGCATCGTGCGTGGATCGAGCCAGCGGTGAATCTCCGAGTGGCCGTCGGCAAACGAAAAGCCGCCGGCGCGATGATGGTAGCTGCCGGGAATGTCCTGGTTGAATTGCCGCTGGGCCGGCTTGTCGGGATAGCCCGTCATGTCGGCGGCGAAGTTGCCCCAGTTGATGCTGTCCTCACGCTGGTCGAGGAAGACAAAAGTCCCGGCCGGTCCCGGGTCGACGAGATCCGAGAAGCGGAGGAACACGCGGGCCTGCCCCCAGGCAGTGCCGACGGTCGAGCCGCCGAAGCCGCCCAGGTACAAGTTCATGCTCATGCTGCGGACCCGCGGGTACCAGCGGCCATTGGCGTACAGGCGGGCACTGTAGGCCGGGCACCTGAAGAGTTCGAGCGCGCAGCCTGCGTATTGCCAGAGCGGGCTGTTCGTAATGGCACGCACGCTGCAGCCGTAGGGAACCGATCCGTCTTCAACCAGCCACGCGTACGGGTGCGTCTTCGTGTCGCTGCCTTGACTCGCGAAGAGCAGAACATCCCCGTTGTCATCGGAGTACAATCGCCACGCGAGAGCCAGTTGTTTGTGGTTGCTCATGCACTGGACGCCCTGGGCCTTGAGTTTGGCCTTGCCCAATGCAGGGAGCAGCAGGGACGCGAGGATCGCGATGATGGCGATGACCACGAGCAGCTCGATGAGGGTGAAAGCGGCGCCTCTTCGCATGTTGGTTTTCATAGGTGGACCCTTGGGAATTGCTGCGAAACTACCATGCTCCGTGCGCTCGATCAAGTTTCATTCCGATGCAATGTCAAATATGAAGATGTGACCCCATTGCCTCAATGCGATCCGGCTGGCATGGTTCGCACATGAACTTTCCTCGCACCTCCGCGGTTGGTCTGCGCCGGCTCGCGCTCTGCGCTGTGTGGGTCCTTCGGATCGAGGCCGCGCCGCCGCCGAAGCAGACGCTCGATCTGCCCATGCGCGACGGCGTCCGCCTGGCAACGGACGTTTTCCTGCCCGAGGGCGAAGGCCCGTTTCCCGCCATCCTGATCCGCACGCCGTACAACAAGGAGAATGTCGGCAACATTGGCGCCGAGGGGGCGCGTCGCGGTTACGCCATCGTGGTCCAGGACACGCGCGGGCGGTTCGGGTCCGAAGGGCCGAATCTGCCATTTGAGACGGACGGCTGGGACGGGGCGGCGGACGGTTTTGACACCGCCGCCTGGCTGTCGAGTCAGCGGTGGTGCAACGGCAAGATCGGCACATACGGCGGTTCGGCCGTGGGGATCACGCAGTTGCTGCTGGCCGGTGCCGGGTCTTCGCGCATCACATCGCAACACATCACGGTGGGCGCGCCCAACCTCTATCGCGACTGCGTCTACCCGGGCGGCGTGTTCAAGAAAGCGATGATCGAGGACTGGCTGCGCATCTCGAAGTTCAGTCCGGACGCCCTGACCCTTTGGACCAGCCATCCGCGTCTGGACAGATACTGGCGCGCGCGGCAGTTGGATCGTCGCTATGGGAAGGCGAATGCATCCGGGGTCCACATTGGCGGCTGGTTTGACATCTTTGCGCAGGGCTCGATCGACGCGTTTGTGGGCTGCCAGGAGCGGGGCGGGCCCCGAGCCAAAGGGCGGCAGAGGCTCGTCATGGGCCCCTGGACGCACGGGGTGTTCCAGGACAAGGCCGGCGATCTTGAGTTTCCCAATGGCAAGACGCCGCCGACCGATTTTCACGATGCGTGGCGCTGGTTCGATTCGACGTTGAAAGGCGTTTCCAATGGCATCCCCGAGCAGCCTGCCGTGGTCTACTACGTCATGGGCGATGCGGACGACCCGCAGGCTCCCGGCAATGTCTGGCGCCAGGCCGATGGCTGGCCGCCCGTGCCCTCGAAACCGACCCCTTTCTATTGCGCGGCGGATCGGACTCTGTCCCGAAGCGTGCCGACGGCCCCGTCCGCCTGGCTCTCCTACCGGTACGACCCGGCTCAGCCGGTGCCCACTTTGGGCGGACCGCAGCTCACGATCCCGGCCGGGCCCAAAGATCAGCGTCCGATCGAGAGCCGCGACGATGTTTTGGTGTTCTCGACCGAGCCGCTCGACACGCCCATCGAGGTCACCGGGCGCGTGCGGGTCAAGCTTTGGGCATCGAGTGACGCCCCGGACACCGACTTCTTCGCCCGGCTCTGTGATGTCTACCCCGACGGCCGGTCAATGAACGTCTGTGAAGGGCAGTTGCGGGCGCGGTTTCGGAAGTCGTTCGCTCGCGAGAAGCTGCTCAAGCCTGGCCGGCATTATCCCTTCGCAATCGATCTTGGCTCGACGAGCATCGTCTTCAATCGAGGCCATCGCGTCCGGCTTCATCTCACCTCGAGCAGCGCCCCCGGCTTCGATCCCAATCCCAACACGGGCGAGCCGTTCCGGACGAGCGCGCGCCGGCAGGCGGCCCAGAACACTGTCTTCGTCGAGGCCCGGCATCCGACCTGCATTATTCTGCCGGTGGTCTCGAATTGAGCCGCGAATCTTCTTGGCAAATGCCGATGAATCGCCAGATGGTCTGACCCATGAATTCCGTCCGCCGTTTGCCTCGATCCAACAGGCCGATTCCCCCTGAACCCTCCTGCCCCGCACCCGACCGGCGCCAGTTCCTGCGTCTTTCCGCCGCCGCCGTCACCGGGCTGACCCTCGCGCCGCGACACGTTCTGGGCGGTGCGGGCCAAATCGCCCCGAGCGACAAGATCACTCTGGCCGGCATCGGCACGGGCGGCCAGGGGATGCAGAATCTGGCTGCGCTGCAGAAGTTCCCCGAGATCCAGGTGGTGGCTGTCTGCGACGTCGAGCGCGAGAGCAATCGGTATCTTTCCTGGAACTGGTCGCAAGGGAGGGAGGAACGGCCATGCGGACGGGAACCGGCGCGGCGCGCGGTCGAGTCGGGCTACGCGGCGCAACGGGGCTCGGGCCAGTATCGGGGTTGTACGGCGTACGTGGATTACAGGGAATTGCTCGAGAAGGAGGACGTGGACGCGGTGATGATCGCCACCCCGGACCACACCCATGCCGTGATCGCGATGGCGGCCTTGAAACGCCGCAAGCATGTCTACTGTGAGAAGCCTCTGACGTACTCGGTTCACGAGGCCCGCCAGGTCGCCGAAGCCGCGCTCCAGGCGGGCGTGGTCACGCAAATGGGCAATCACGGCCAGGCCGAGGAAGGCGCGCGCGTCGTGCAGGAGATCATTGCCGACGGCGCCATCGGCGCCGTGCGCGAGGTGCATGTGTGGTCAGGGGCGCGTTTCTGGACCTGGCCCACCTGGGACGGACGTCCGCCGGAGACGCCGCCGGTGCCGGAGGGACTCGACTGGGATCTGTGGCTCGGTCCGGCGCCGCACCGTCCATTTCATCCGGCGTATCATCCGTGGACCTGGCGCAACTGGATCGATTTCGGCACGGGGCTGCTGGGGGATCTGGGCGCGCACAAGTTGTCCACGGTGTTCAAGGCCCTCAAGCTCGGACACCCCGTCAGCGTCGAGGCCAGCGCCACCAAGCTCTCCAGCGAAACCTACCCGCTCGGCGAAATCGTCCGCTTCGAGTTCCCCGCGCGCGGCGCCATGCCGCCCGTGGTGCTGACATGGTCCGACGGCGGATTGAAACCGCCGCGCCCGCCCGAACTCGATCCGGACGATGGCATCGAGGACACGATTTACATTGGCGATCAGGGCAAGCTCATGGGGCAACGCCTGCTGCCCGATTCGCGCATGGACACATACCGCATGCCGCCCAAGACGCTGCCCCGCTCTCCCGGCCACTATCACGAGTGGGTTGCGGGAATCCGCGGCGGCCCGCCGCCCGGCTCGAATTTCGTCGATCACGCGGGGCCGGTGACCGAGGTCTGCTTGTTGGGCAATGTGGCGGTGCGGGTGCAGAAGGAACTCCTCTACGACGGCCCCAACCTGCGGATCACCAACGATGCGTCCGCAAACAAGCTGCTTCGCCGCGCCTATCGCGAGGGGTGGACGTTGTAGCCTGAGGCATTTGGCGAAGTTCGAGGCCCCGTGCCAAGGCGCGGTGCGTTAGGCCGGCTACAAGCCGGCGGTCCGGGGCGCTTCGCGCGCGCTGGCATCTTGACTGCAAGCGTTCCGGGCGGCCCATGCGTGTCGATTCAGTGGACTCGACCGGACTGCCAGCATCGGGCTTGTCATCTGGCGGCTGGTCCGTATGCTGGCGCAGTGTGAAAGCGAAGCACGGCTTGCCTTTGGTGTTACTGGCGGTTCTGGCCCTGACCCGGATTCCCGGGCTGTTGCCGCCGAACTTCAGTCCCGTCTACGGGCTGTTGTTCTGCGCGGCCGTCTATTTCTCCGGCTGGATGGCGTGGGTGCTGCCGCTGGGCACCGTGCTGGTCACCGATGTGTTGCTGAACCTCCATTACGGCGCGGCCCCGCTGCAATTGGAGATGTTGGGCAACTACGCCGCGTATGCCGGCATCGTCTGGCTTGGGCGCCAATTCAACCGGCGCTCGTCGTGGCTGACGTTGTTCGGGGGAGGGATTCTGGGGGCCATTCTGTTCTACATTGTCTCGAACACCGTCTCCTGGCTGCACGACCCCGCCTATGCCAAGAATCTCGCCGGCTGGATCCAGTCCCTGACTGTCGGCACGCCCGGATGGCCGCACACGTGGGAGTTCTTCCGCAACACGCTGCTCAGCGGCGGGCTCTTCGCAGGCCTCTTTGCCGGCGCCATGAAGCTCGGTGAGGCGGTCGAGCCCAAGCCCGAAGAGGAAGAGGAACCGTCCGAGGAGCCCGAGGAGGCCCCTGAGCCCGGCGAAGCCAAAGCGTAATGGCCCGGCTCGGCATCATCTCGGACACACACAACTTCCTGGATCCCCAGGTCAAGTCTCTCTTTGCCGGCGTCGATCACATCCTGCACGGCGGAGACATCGGTTTGCCGTGGATCATCATGGAACTCGAAGCGATCGCCCCGGTGACGGCGGTGATCGGAAATGTCGACTCCGGCCTCTCGTTCCGCGAGACCGAGGTGATCGAGCTGTTCGGACGCAGGTTCCTCGTGCATCACGTGGTCGAGCCGCGCCGGCTGGCGGATCCCCTGCGGCGTCAAATCGACCGGGTGCAACCGGATGTCGTGGTCTTCGGACACACCCACAAACCGTTCTGCGAGCGGATTGGCGACACGCTGTTCCTCAATCCGGGCTCCGCGGGCAAGCGGCGATTCGACACGCCCCGCAGCGTGGCGATCCTGCGGGTGGGGGCGACCGACCTCGAGGTCGATTTCCACGATCTGGAACCTCCCGGATGAGGCCAAACTTCTGGGATGACCCGGAGACTATCCTTTGCATGAACCGGTTGGTTCGAGGTGCCTCACACCGTGGCCCTTAGGCACCAGACCAACGCCACTGTGCCGAGCGTCAGCCCAGTGCGCGCGATCCACTTGCCCCGTCCATCCAGTTCGGCGCTGCGGGCCTTGGCTTCACCGAGAATGCCCGTCAAGAGGGCGAAGATGCCGCAGAGGAATGTCAGCGGGTTGGCCTGCCATTGAAACGAGGCCGCGGCGCCCGCGGCCAAAGCGCTCGAGGTCAGGGCCACCCACGCCCAATCGTTCCAGTCGCCAAGCAGCGGACGCGGACGGCGTCTCGATGTTCGCGCGCGGGGCGCGGAAGGCGGGATGGGCGGGGGTTTGGGGACATTCGGCATGCCCGCCGGCCAGGACGGCGAGCGGCGTTGGCCTCGGCGCGTCGCGCCGCGCTCCCGGGCCCGCGGGGGCGGCGCGCGGTGCTCTCCCCGTTTCACTCCCTCGATCGAGGGGAACGGATCGCGTCCGGCAAGCTGTTTGGCCCGTTCACACCACGGACACTGTTCGAGGTGATCGCCAAAGACGTGCTGGGAGTTCCACTGGCACGTGACGAGGTGCGACTCCGCTTCCTCGATGACGTACTGCCAGCTCTGGGGTTCGGGCCGGAGGCTGGGGCGAAAATGGCCATCCTGGAAACACCGCAGACACAAGTCGCGCAGACCGGGCGCGAGCGTGTCGAAGGGCGGCGCGGTGGGTTTGGGCGCGTAAGGCAGATGCGCCTCGCGCGCGTACGGGAAGTGGCCCGCCGCAATCCGCTGTTCGAGCAACGGCGGTTCGCCCCGCCCGCGGTAGACGCCCGCGAACGGGTGTGTCCCCTCCATCAACAACTGGAAAATCAAAACGCCCAAACCGAACCGATCATGGGCGGCCTCGCGGTCGACCTGGGCAAAACTCTTGCCCTGCAGTTCCGGCGGGGTGTACTCGGGCTTGCCCACCCGGCAGCGGTACATCACACCCGCCTCCGCGTCCCAAACCTGGAACGAGTCGGTGTCGACAATGGTCACCAGGGCCGTCTCAGCCACCAGGACGTTCGATTCGTTGAGATCGCCGATCACGTAGCCGCGCTCGTGCAGGGCCCGCACCGCCGTGGCCAGGTTGCGCGCCGTCCGATACAGGTATGCGTAGTTGAACAGCGGACAACGGGCCCGGCGGACTTTCGGACTGCTGAACTCCCCCACGGGCCGCATGTTCTCGACACGCGGCATGATGAACCCCGCCAGCGCCTGCGACCGGCCAGGCGCGCTCAACACATCGATCGGCCAGGCAATCGAAGCGTGCTGCTGCGGCGCCATGGGATCCATGGGCGGATTGCACAGCATCACGCGCAGCTTGCGGCTGCGCTCGGGCGTTGGCTTGTGCCAGATCTTCGCGACCAGCCGCGGTTCTCCCGGCACCGCGTAAATGCGCGCCTCGCCTCCCGCTCCCAGGCGGTGATTCTCCGCCAGGGTCACGATCTCGCCGTTGGATGCGCGCTGAAATCGCACGGGTCGGAATCAGGCAGCGGCTCGCCCGGTTATTTCACACGCTTCGCGAGGAACCGCAACCGGGCTGGAATCCTTGACCGATGAAATGTGTTGTAGACAAGTCAAGTTTCTGAGCTGCGTTGAACGGGTCAAGGATTCTAATCGCCATAAGCCGCCAGCAGCAGGCTGAGATCGTCATCCGTGCGCTCGGTGATGCGCTGCGATTGCAGAAACGCGCTCAACTCCCCGCTGGCAGCCGTCAGATTCGCCGCCCGATCGACAAAACCAAAGAGCGGATCGAAGAAACGCGCGTGCGGCGTCCCCTCCGGCAGGCGCAACGCGAGCAGTTGCAGACCATCGCACAGCAGACCCGCACGCCGCCAGGCCCCACGCCGCACAACGGTCTGCGCCGATTCGAGCGCGGTGTCGGATATGAGGAACGTGGTCTCGTTCAGGTACTCGGCCACCATGGGTCTGGTGAGGCACGCCAAGGCCTCGGAGGGCGCGGAAGCCAGCGCGGCGCCATCCCCAATCTGCGCCGCGACCGCGATCCCGGGCGAAACCGCCAGCAGTGTGAGGGTGCTGGCCAGTTCACGCGCCTCGACCTTGCGTTCCTGGGCAGCGGCGAGAACGGCCGCGCGCGCGCTTGTGAGCGCCGCCACCAGGCCGGCACGCCATTCTTCGTCGGCAGCCGCGTGCGACTTGGATTTGACCTGCGCCTTCAATGCCTCGATGCCCCGGTCGGCGGCAATGCCTGCCCCGACTTCTGCCAGAGCGGCAGACCCCGCGCCGTCCGCCAGGGCCGCAAGCAGCCACCCGCCGCGCGCTGTCTGCCAGCGCAACGCATCCTGGCAGGGCAGATCGGACTTGATGTGGCTGGTCCCGCGCACCGACGCGGCGACCACGCGCCAGGACACAACATGGCCGGGTCGCTCGAGATCGACTTTCATTCCTCTTCAACCAGTCACGATCCGCCGTCCGCAACATCCGCATCCTCATCCCATGAACCATCTAGCCCGGATTTCTTACGACCGGGAAGATGACAAAGAAATCCGGGCTGTGGCAAAACCGCGTCCGCACAGGGAAAAACGAGGTTCGGAGCGTTTGCGAAACCTCGCGAGTGCGGCGACACTCTGTTGCCCGATTCCCGCTCTCCACTCGGGCGCGGTTTTGCTTTCCTAGCCTGCATGCTGACTTCTCTTGTGAACTCCGGCTTCGCGGTGGCAAAAAGTGGTGAGAAATGCAGGCTAGTTGAGAGTTGAGAGTTGGACGTTGGACGTTTCCGGTTCATGGCCCCCGTGCGCATCACGCCTCACACTTGGCCGCACTTTGCACTTCCCCCTCACACCGTCCCCCAGCCGGGGGGCGGCAGCGCCACCTGTTCGTCTGTCTGCGATTGAGCGACCTTCTCCATGCTGCGCGAAAGCCAGACGAACATCTCGACGAAATTGAGGCCGATGAGCTTGACCGGCGCCCGCACAACCAACTCGGCCAGTTTGCTCATGTTCGCGTTCTCGACGCCGACCGCGAAGAAGGCGACCCGCTTATTGGCCTCATCGCTCTTGAGGCGCTGCGAGGCCTGCTGGACGACGCTGTCCGGTTCGCCCTGGGGTTCGCCGTCGGTGATCATGAAGACCCAGGGACGGTAATAGGCCACGCCGTTGGCGCGATATTTCGCCTTGCGCGCCTGGATCATATCGAGCGCCTTGTGGATGGCGCTGCCCATGAACGTCTGGCCCTGCGCGGCGAGTTCTGGCGGCACAAATTGATCCACCGTGACGAAGTCCTGCACCACCTTGACGTCGCTGTCGAATGTGACCACGGCCAACTCGACCCGCCGCGAGGCAAGCGGATCTTTGATCAGGTCGTCTTTGAAGGCTTTCAAGCCCGCGCTCAAGGCCGCAATCGGCTCGCCCCGCATCGACCCCGAGGTGTCGAGGAGCAACACGCACGGACACCGGGGCTCCGGGTTCTCGGCGAACTCGACCGCATCCTCCAATTTGATGGGTTCAGTCGTCATGGACAAAGGGCTTAGTTGAGGTGAACCGACTTTTCAAGTCAAAAAGGGGTCAGAAAAGGGGTCAGTCCCGGAAAACAGGAATCTTTGTTCTTGACGCACCCTCCCGGCGGGCGTAGGGGCTGGCGCGCTATGGCGCGCAAGTTGCGAATCGAGTATCCGGGCGCGGTCTACCATGTGATGAGCCGGGGGAATCAGGGCGGTCTCATTTTCCAGGGGGATCGGGATCGGAAGCTGTTTTTGGGGACGGTGGCTGAGGGTTGCGAAAAGACGGGGTGGCGGATTCATGCCTATGTGCTGATGCCCAACCACTATCACCTTCTGGTGGAGACGCCGGAAGGCAACCTGGTGGCGGGGATGAAGTGGCTGCAGGGAACCTACACCCAGCGATACAACGCGCGCAACGACGTGTTCGGCCATTTGTTTCAGGGGCGGTACAAGGCGCTCATCGTGGACGGGAGTGCGGATGAGTATTTCCAGGTGGTGAGCACGTACATTCACCTGAACCCGGCACGGGCCGGCCTGGTTCGGATCGGGGAGGAGGCGCTGAGCGGGTATCGGTGGAGCAGTTACCCGGGCTACGTGCGCGGGCGTGCGGGGCGTCCGCCGTGGCTCGAGGTCAGGCGCGTGCTGGGCAGCGTGGGGATGGGGGCGGACGACGCGCATGGACGGCAGGGGTACGAAGCGTACATGGAGGGACGCGTGCTCGAACTGGGGCGGCGGCGAAGTCGGGAGGTGTTGGAGGAGGAATGGAGGCGAGTGCGGCGTGGGTGGTGCCTGGGAGGGACGGGTTTCAGGCAGCGGTTGGCGAAGTGGCTGGAAAAGGCCGTTGCCGGGAAAGCGCGGCAGTCGCATGCAGGTGAGGCGCGTCAGGCGCACGACGAAGCGGCGGCGGGGGCGCTGCTGGCGCGGGGATTGGCTGTGATGGAGCTCAAGGAGACTGACCTGGCTGGACTGGTTAAGGGGGCCAAGGAGAAACAGGTGTTGGCGTGGTGGCTGCGCAAGCGGACGGTTGTGTCGCGGGCTTGGGTGAGTCGGCGTCTGCGGATGGGGGACGAATCGCGGGTGACGCAGGCGGTGGCGACGGTGAGGCGGGCGAACGATCGGCAGATGCTGGGGTGGCGGAGGCGACTCGAGTCCGAATGTTCCTGAATTCCGGGACCGACCCCTTGACCGAGACGACGCCATCAGCAATTCCGCAAGGTGGGGGGTGTTCTGATTCCAATTTGGCGCGGTCCAACCGCTTAGAGCATTTTCGGAATCAGGCGCATTTTCGTTTTTGCTTGCTTCCCTGTGGGGATTGGGTATCCTGCGCATATATATGAGTAGGATA
>JAKLFY010000189.1 GCA_022710935.1 Verrucomicrobiota bacterium | reverse complement strand
TGAGATCGGCCCGGAGAGGTCGGGGTTCGGAATGGACATACCCTCTTCCGTGTAGGCCTCTTTGAGCACGGCGAAAGTCTCCTCCAGGTTGGCCATGGCCTCGGCGGGGGTGGCGCCATCGGCGGCGCAGGTGGGGATTTCGGGAATCTCCGCGACAAAATACCCGGCGCGGTCATCCCAGTAAACTTGGACGGCGTAGTCTTTGATCGTGTGCATGGCGGGTTCCCTTCTGGTTCGGGCGGGTGTTATTACTTGAAACGTTCGAGCGTTTGGCGGACCTGACGGATCTGGTACGCCTTGGCCTTCCCATTCTTCTCGGGCTGCAGGTTAAGGAGGACCGGTACTCCACGCCGGGTGAAGATGTGGTGACTGCCCTTGATGCGTTGTTTCCACCCCGACACCTCCAAGCACCGGATTACGTCCGCAAAGCGATGGCCGTAATCCTTGGCGGGATCGTGCAGCGCGGTTTTGGTTTTCTCCGGGTCGGGCATGGTGTCAATCAAGCGCTTGGACTTACGCAGTCAAGAGGTATGAATAAAATATTATTCATACCAGCGTCGCCAGGACCTTTGCCAAGCGGACAGGGTTCGCACTGACCGCGAAGAAACTATTGTTCTTGGATACACTCATCCGGAGCCAACGCGGCCAAGCGGATGGGGGCCTGTTGCAGGCCGTGCGCCCGGCGTGGCCCTTTTCCGAGGCGGAGAGCGCGAACTTCGTCCGAATCCTGTTTGGCAGAGGAATGGTTAACCGGGGAATTCCTACTTTCGTCTATTCCTCTGCCCCCCATTCCCCTGCCCATTGCCCAGGCGAACAAAAATCTGCCCCAAATTTTCCTGCCAACTCTGCCTGGGCTATCCCGTGGGGAGGCCCATGGATTCAGAGCGTTCATGGATTGGGAAACCCGTTTCCTGGCAATCCATGGGCGCTTCGAATCTGTGGGGAACCTGATTGTTCCGGAGCGACTCACGACTGTCCCAACGCCACGTTCACCGTTGCAGAGCCAACCCCGGCAGGCTCACGCGGAGGCCCGGAGCCGCGGAGAAGGCGCCCGGCTTTCTGCCCGGGTCATGCGGCGGTCCGTGCCCGCGCGAACTTCGTCCGAATCCCGCTTTGCAGAGGAATGGTTGGCAGGGGAATCCCCGCTTCCGTTCATTCCTCTGCCCCCCATTCCCCTGCCCATTGCCCGGGGTTGGAAGCGATGGAAGACCCACGCCGCCTCTTTCGGCCTCTTCCGTTTTTTTAGGCCACCGGCTTGGAACCGGAGCAATCGGCAGAGAGTAGCCGAAAAACGACGAAAGAAGCCGAAAAAACTGCCGGCGGTTGCAGCACCTCCGCGCCTCCGCGGCTCCGCGTGAGGCCCCCACCAACCGCGAGAAGGAGGGGCCGGAGCGAACGGGGTCAGCCTGTTGCCTGTTGCAGGCCGTGCCCCCGGTGTGGACCTTCTTGCGAGGCCGAGAACGAGGGTCACCGCACGGCTGAGGGCAACACACAATAGGCTGCGCCCCATCTGCCCACTCAAGTGGTCACCCGATCCAGGAGCCACTCGTAGGCGGGCTGCGCTTCCACGCCGAGGGCGCTGACGCTGACGGCCGCATCGCGGTCGAGCACCAGGAGCCGGCGCTGCACTCCGGGATGCTGCCGGGCTGCGAGCGGCGAGCTGATACCGGTGTGATCCTGGCGGTTTGAAAACGGCGATCTTCTTCGGGTCGATTTTCTTCACCCTTCAAGAAGAGATCATCTTCTTCGCTCGATTTTCTTCCCTCGTGGATCGCGTAGTGACAGGGAGGTCGGAGGGCAGTTTGTCGGGGAGGGGTTGAAGGCGTTACGGGCAGTCGGGTATGAGCCCGGATGCGGTCCGCAACTGCCTGCACTGTAGCGATGTTTTCGAACCGGATGCGCGGCATCGGCACGATCAACGCTACTGTCGGAAACCGGCGTGCCAGCGGGCGCGGCAGGCGGTGAACAATGAGCGTTGGCGGGCGCGGCCAGAGCACAAGGACTGGTGGCGCGGAGAGTGGAACGTCAACCGGGTGCGGGAGTGGCGGGCACAGCACCCTGAGTATTGGAAGCGAGGGAAGCGCAAGAAAGCGATTGCGCTACAAATCGCGATAAACCCGACGCAAGCAACGGACGCCACGGTGGATACGTCGCCAGCCGGAGCCGATTGCGCTACAAATCGCGTGCCCGAGCTGCTGAAGACGCAATCCCCCGTGGTGGTTGGACTTATCGCTCAAATGTACGGGTCTGGCAGCGGGGTTGCGCTACAAAGCGCAATCGCGGAAGTGGCCACGCGGTTGTTTGAGAAGGGTCGGGCCGTCATCGGCCAACAACCATGAAGATCGAAAAACAAATCCTGTGCGCTCAGCGGCTGCGGCGCACGCCGGAAAGCTTCAGCTGGGTCGACCACCGGCTGGTGCGCGACGGTTATCTGCGGCGCGCTTCCGCCCCGGCGTGGGCGTTGTACCTGGTGCTGGTGACAGTCGGCGACGAACACGGCCTGTCGTATTACTCGGATCGATCCTTGGGGCGGCTGTTGTCGCTTTCCGAGGAGGAGATCGCCGAGGCGCGGGGCAGGCTCGTGGCTGCCGAGATGATCGCCTACGCGTCCCCCCTTTACCAGGTGCTGGCGCTGGAAGGAGGCGCGTCATGATCGACTATCAAACCTTCCTGCAGATCCGCCAACTGCGCGATCAAGAGCACCTGACGGCGGCGCAGATCGCACGCACGCTCGATCTGAATTGGGCGACCGTAAGTAAATGGATCAAGCGCACGCGCTACGCCCGGCGGGCCTCTGCGCCGCAGACGCGGCGCAAGAGCAAACTCGATGCGTTCAAGGGCCTGATCGTGCGGTGGCTCGCAAGCCATCCGTTTACGGCGGCGCAGCTGTTGTCCCGGGTGCGGGAGCAGGGCTACACTGGCGGCTACTCGATCCTCCGGGACTTCGTGCGCACGGTCCGGCCGCGAAACGCGCCGGCGTTCCTGACCCTGCACTTCGCTCCCGGCCAGTCGGCCCAGGTGGACTGGGGCTCCTGGGGGTCGCTGCGGGTCGGCGAAACCCGGCGGGCCCTGAGCTTCTTTGTCATGGTATTGTGCTGGTGCCGCCGGATGTATCTGGAATTTACCTTCAGCCAGACCGAAGAGCAGTGGCTGGCCTGCCATCAGCATGCCTTCGAGTTCTTCGGTGGCCTGGTGCCGGCGGAGCTCATGGTCGACAACTGCAAGACAGCGGTCCTGTCGCATCCCGTCGGCGGGCCGGTGATCCTCAATCCCAGGTATGCCGACTTCGCCGCGCACTACGGGATCAAGCTCAAGGCCTGTGGGGTGCGCCGGGGAAACGAAAAAGGGCGGGTGGAAAATGGCGTCGGTTACGTGAAGAAAAACTTCCTCGCTGGGCGGGAGTTGTCGGACCTGACGGCCCTCAACGCGGCGGCGCGCGTATGGCTGGACACCGTGGCCAACGTCCGGCTCCACGGTGAAACCCATCGCACGCCGATGGCGATGTTTGCCGAGGAGCAGCCGAAACTGCGGCCGCTGCCGGCCTATCCGTACGATGCGGCGGTGGTCGCCACCGTGCGGGTCAGCAACCGCTGCCGCGTCACCGTGGACACCAACCGCTACTCGGTGCCGGCCGCCTACGCGTCGGGCCAGCTGACGCTCAAGCTCTATGCCGAGCGCCTGCGTCTCTTCGACGGCGAAAAACTCGTCACCGAACACCGCCGTTGTTTCGAACGTTATCAGGATCGGGAACATCCGGAGCACGCCGCCGCGCTCCTCCACGACCGGCAGCACGCGCGCGAGCAATTGCTGCTGCTGCAGTTCCTGCGCCTCAGCCCCCAGGCCCAGGCGTACCACGAACAACTGGCCGAGCGCCGGATGAACACCCTCCCGCATGTGCGCAAAATCGTCGCCTTGAGTGAAATTTACGGCGCTGCGGCGGTCGGCCGCGCCATTGAGGACGCCCACGCCCTGGGCGCGCACTCGGCCGAGTACATCATCAATATCCTCGAGCAGCGGCGGCGCCGGCTGCCGGAGCCCGGGGCTCTACACCTGACCCGGCAGAGCGACCTGCTCGAACTCGAGCTGCCAGCCCCGGATCTCTCCCTCTACGAACCCAAGTCCACCCAGTCATGAATCCTCTCCACACCTATCTCGATTACCTGCGTCTGCCGTATCTCACCGAAAACTACGACGCCCTGGCCAAACAGGCCGCCGAAAAGAAATGGCCGTACGCCGACTACCTGCAACGCCTGCTCGAAGGCGAATACCAGCGTCGCCAGGAGCGCGCCTTGCAGCGCCGGGTGCGTGACGCCCGCTTTCCCGTCATCAAAACTCTCGACCGCTTCCGCTGGGACTGGCCGAGCAAGATCAACGAGGCCCAGGTCAAAAGCCTGTTCCGTCTCGGCTTCGTGGAGAAGAAAACCAACGTCATCATGATGGGTGCTTGCGGCCTCGGCAAAACGCACCTCTGCGTCGCCCTCTGCTATGAGGCCTGCCAGCGCGGCCACTCCGTGCTCTTCACGACCGCCGTCGACGCCCTCAACAATCTCACCGCCGCCCACGCCGCGCAGCGGCTGAAAGCCGAACTCAAAAAATACCTCAGCCCCTCCATATTGGCGATTGATGAACTCGGCTATCTCCCGCTCGACAAGGTCGGCGCTGATCTGCTCTTCCAGATTATCAGTCAGCGCTACGAACGCGGTTCCATCATCATCACCACCAACAAGGCCTTCAAACGCTGGCCCGAGATCTTCAATAACGATGCGACCGTGACGTCCGCGATCTTGGACCGCGTGCTGCACGGCGCCGAGACCGTCGTCATCGAAGGCAAGAGCTTCCGCATGAAAGACCAAATCGACCCGCCAACCTCCGCCTGAGCCGACCGCGCAATCCCGTCTCCATCGCCCGCCGGTGGTCTTCACGATCACCGGCGGTCTCGTTTATCGGCACGTTCGTCCTCTCGATTTTCAAACCGCCAGTTCTTCGTTATGTTCACGCCGCCGCTAGCAGCCGGGCCGCCTCCTCCAAGGCCCACAGTTCGCGCATGCGGGTCGCCTCGTCCGTCAGGTCAGCGCAGGCTTGAATCATCCAGGATGCAGATTCATGGCGGCAAGATAAAGTTGAGGCGTCCTCCATGCAAGGACAGATGACCGCTGATCAGGTCTGTTCCGAAGGACACATTTGCACGCACGTTGGAACCCTCTACGTTCCGTCGCGGCTACTGCACGACATTTTCCTGCCAAACGCGGATTGGGCTGCCCCCAGCGAGGCGCACCCCGCTCAATTGAAAATCGGCAATTGAAAACCGGAGATCGAGAATCGCGTTGGCGCGGATCCGAATGGTCCCTGCTCTCCCGAGCAGGGCTACCAGCGAACGGCAGGAGGCGTGCGGCGAGTCGTGCGCGCGCTGCTTGGCACTTTTCGTTTTTTTTGGCCACCGGCTTGGGGCTGGGAAACCCGTTTTCTGCTGTGCCAATCCATGGGCGCTTCGAATCTGTGGGGAACCTGATTGTCTTCGCGATTCTGTGAACCGGCTTGATGCCCAAGCATCGAACACCAAGCCTGGGGAAAGAACCGCCAGCGAGAGAGAGGTTCGCAGCGGCTATAGCCGCTCTGGGGAGCTACGCCTGCACGCTGGGGCACTTTGCGCCCTCTTGCGGCAAAATCGCCTTGGTTGGGGAAGCCCAAACCCGTCAAACCAGTTGGCCGCACGGAACGCAAAGGGCCGAAGAACCCCCTGGCCTTGTCCTCTGCTACCTCTGCGTCCTCCTGTTCAACCTGCTCCTGTGTTTGAACAGGAGCTCGCGGAGGCAGCGGAGAATCCAACCACGGGCGTGCTTTTCGAGTCTAACGGATCGAGAACCGGCCGTTGGTGCAGGATCCGGGCCGGG
>JAKLFY010000188.1 GCA_022710935.1 Verrucomicrobiota bacterium | reverse complement strand
GACGAGTTGGTCAAAGTGAAGGCCGCCGTCGCGGCTGCCAACGGGGAAATCTACGACAAGATCTTCCGCCTGGCCGAGTTGAAGGGTCTGGTGTCCACCTTGACCGCTCTCGAAACCAAGAGCGGTATGTTCCACGAAGGCCGCGGCTTCGGTGAGGCAGCCTACGAAGTCGAGTATGTCGCCCAGCTTGGCAAGGTGGACGTGGACAAGGCCGTGGCCGAGTTGAACGCGGAGATCCAGTCCCTGCAAGATGCGCTGGATGAGTTCAACTTCACCCGCAGCGTGAATCTCTGATTCCGCAGGCGGTGCTGATTTCGGTGCGCGGTGGCGAAGAAAGGGCTCCCGTGAGGCACCCTGTCGAAACCAGGACGCTTGAAACGTCCCTGCGTGGACCATGAATCCAGGCAACACGAAGCTGAGGTTGATGTCGAGGTGTCAAACCGCATCGGTCAGCCCGTGCAAAGCGCAAGCCGCAACCCGCAAGGCTTAAGATTCATAGACAGCGCTTCCCGGCGGTCATCCCGAGCTGCCGCGCACCTCTGCTTCCACTGGATGGTGTAGTCAGTCTGCACGCCTGGCTGAAGCCCAGGAGGTGTCGGTGCGATTCCGACTCCAGTGGCCACATCTTCGGGGCGTCCCCACGGGCGCCCCGTATCCGCTCCTCCCAACCATGAACACGACCCTTGAAACTCCCGTTCGCCTCATTGCTTCACCGGGCGCGTGGATCGAAGGCGAAGCCGTGCGCCAACTCTACGCCTGTGCCCGTCTTGACGGGATGCGACAAGCGGTCGGCTTCCCCGACCTTCACCCCGGCAAGGGCGTACCGGTCGGTGCCGCTTTCGTCACGGAGGGGATCATCTACCCCCACCTGATCGGCGGGGACATCGGCTGTGGCATGACGCTGTGGCAGACGGACCTGCCGCTCCGGAAGGCGAAGGTTGATCGGTGGACGAAGTTGCCGTTCAACCTGGAGAGGCGGTGGGACGGCAACCTCGGCGGGTGGCTGCAGGACAATCGGCTGGCCTCTTCGCCCTTCGATGCCTCGATGGGGACGCTTGGTGGTGGCAACCACTTCGCGGAACTCCAAGCCGTCGAAGAGATTTGCGACGGCGACGAGTTCACCAGCATCGGCCTGCGCAAGGCCGATCTCGTTCTCCTTGTGCACAGCGGATCGCGCGATTACGGCGAGTCCATCTTCCGCGCTCATGTGGCGGAACACGGCGCCGACGGGGTTGCCCCTGAGTCCCCCACCGGAGCGACCTACCTGGCACAGCACAATCTCGCGTTGCGCTGGGCCCAGGCCACGCGAGTCAGGGCTTTCAGCAGCGCTTTCGACAGGAAGCCGAGACAGCCGCACGTCTGCAGCACCCTGGGATCGTACCCATCTTCGAGGTGGGAGAACACCAAGGCCAACCTTATTACTCGATGGAATACGTCGCCGGCTCTGATCTTGGGCGGTTGGTGCGGACGCAGCCTTTGGCCCCAGCCCAAGCCGTGCGCTACGTGAAAGCAGTGGCGGAGGCGGTGCACTATGCCCACAGCCAAGGTGTGCTGCATCGTGATCTCAAGCCTGGCAACATCTTGGTCGGTCCCGACGACCGACCGCGGATAGCAGATTTTGGCTTGGCGAAGGCGACCGATGCCGCAGCCGGTTCCACCGTCACCGGCGAGACGCTCGGGACACCGGCGTTCCTTCCCCCCGAGCAAGTTTCCTTCCAACGTGGCGCCGTCGGCCCATTCAGCGACGTTTACGCGCTTGGAGGCGTTCTCTATCACGCCCTAACCGGTCGACCTCCATTCGCAGCCGGGTCCACAGCCGACGTCTTGAATCAGGTAATGCACGCGGAGCCCGCGCCGCCACGGATGGTCAACCCTGCCGTGCCTCGAGACCTCGAGACCATCTGCCTGAAGTCCCTGGAGAAGGAACCATCCCGACGTTACTCCAGCGCCCAGGCGCTGGCCGAGGACCTGAACCGCTGGGAACAGGGTGAGCCAATCCGGGCCCGCCCAGCATCTGCTTGGGAGCGCGCCCTCAAGTGGACGCGGCGCCGCCCGGCGGTCGCGAGCTTGTTGGCGTTGTTGGCAGTGGCGGTTGCTGTCGGAGCGGCAAGCGCCTTCTGGCAGTCGAGTCTCCTGCGTCGAGCGTATTCCGGCACCAGGGTCTGGCTGGCCTGTCAACTATTGGCCGAAGGAAACTCCCAAGACGCGCTCGTAAGTTTGGCGCGAGTCGTCAGGGATGTCCCCAGTTATCGCCCGGCATCGGCTGCGTTGCTCTCGGCCCTCGCCCAACTCAATCTCCCTTTGCCTGTCGGTGGTCCTCTCATTCATCCCCTCTCGGGCTCGAACCTCATAACCGCGCTCGCCTTCAGTCCCGACAGCCGGTTCCTGGTTACCGCTTCTGAAACTGGGAGTCTTTGCGCCTGGCCTGTTGACAACATGACCATCACGATGAACTCTGACGCCGCGTCGGCAAGGGTGGCCGCCCGCCACTCGACTTGGGCTTCGGGGTTCGAGCCTGAGAGCGAAGTTCAGCAACTCGAGTTCAGCCCGGACGGGCGAGCTGTTCTGGCCAAGTCTGCTCAAGGGCTGGCTCGTTTATGGGAATTTCCCTCCCAACGCCTCCTGGCGAGCTGGTCCCTGACTTCCGGTGTCCGGCCCTTCAACTTTAGTCCGGACAGCCGGTGGTTGGGTGTTGCCTGCGCCGATACGATGGTTCGGATAGTAGATGCCCGCACAGGTGGCACCCTCAAGGCATTCTGCGCTTCTACGCAAACCACTGCAGCCTTGGCATTCACACCAGGTTCAACGCACATCACAACCGTGGCCGAGGACGTGCGAATTTGGGACGTAGGCACAGGCTTGCTTGCCCGCTCTCCTCTTCACGCAGGTGTGCTCAATGGCGTTGCTGCCTTTAGTGCAAGCGGTGAGCGCTTGGTGACAGTTTCCAGGGATGGCCTACTCCGAGTTTGGATGCTTCCCTCTGGCGCAGTGCTAACTAATATCGCTGGAATCAGTGCCCAAAGCGTAATTGTCAGTCCAAATGGGCAGCTTGCGGTGACTTCGAGGAGCGAATATCCGACTGAAACGGTCCAAATCTGGGACATCGAGCACGGACGCGCGGTCGCGAAACCGCTCATTCATCCCCGCGAACTGTGGTCAATTGGGTTCAGTCCGGACAGCGCGCTCCTCGTCACTTGCTGTGAAGACAACATGGTGCGTGTCATGAACGCTGCGACTGGCGAATCGTGGTGTGAGTCGATCCGGGGGTCCATTTACACGCAGCATGCTGCATTCACTTCCGACAGCCGCTTGTTGGCCGTTCCCGTTGCCGCCGGACGGACCCGGCTCTGGGACGTTAGCTGGAGCCGTGCGCTACCGTTATACCTCCCACCAAAGGAGATACGTGAAGCCCATTGGCAACCACACTCGCTACGCATTTTGACGGCATCTCGGGACGGGACGGCACGATTGTGGAATGCGCGCGACGGACTTCCGCTCATACCCCATTTGAACCACAGCAACGTCGTGAGGATCATTCGTGCAGGTCCAGACGGAACGCGTTTCGTGACCGCAAGCACAGGTCCTTTCGTGCAATTGGTGCAATACACCAATGGAGTGGCTAAGCCGTCATTGTTGCCCAACGAGTCCCCCATCAGCGACGCGCGGTTCGACCCGACCGGCAACCTTCTCCTCACCGTTGGCAAAGACGCCAGCCTCCGCATATGGGACGTTCGCAGGGGCGAATGTGTCGCGGTCGCCCAGTCGGCGATGAAGCGTTCGTCGGGTTGGGGGCCGGTGAGGCAAAGCGGATTCTCCCCGCTGGACTCCAGAGTCTATATGGGATGCGAAGACGGGACGGTCCGTGAATGGGAATGGGCTGCCAAGAGGCCTGATCGAGTGTTGGCCACTCATGTCGGCCCAGTGTGGGATTGTCGAATTAGCCCGGACGGCAAACGGTTGGCCACTGGTTCATTGGACCGGACAGCTTCGTTGATCGAGTTACCCAGCGGCCTTGCCGTTACACCGCCTCTTCAGCACCAGGGAGATGTGAGCTGTGTGTCGTTCAGTCCTAACGGCCGCAAACTGCTGACAGCCTCATGGGATGGAATGGTGAGAGTCTGGGACGGGCGGTCCGGTCGAGCGATCGGTCCCGTGCTCAAGCACGCTCAACCCGTTCAATACGCCGAGTTCAGCCCAGACGGGACCCGTATCGTCGCGGCGTGCATGGACCACACCGCCCGGATCTGGGATGCGGAGCTCGGGGTTCCCCTGACGGTTCCTTTGAAGCATCCGGCACGCGTTCACCAGGTTGAGTTCAGCCCAGACGGACGGTTTCTGCTGACTGTCTGCTACGACTGGCGGGTACGGGTCTGGGAAGTCCCAGCGCCGACCGGCTCCGCGCCAGCTTGGTTATCAGACCTGGCTGAAGCGTTTGCCGGGCAGCGCATCAACCGACACGGCGTGATCGAAGATGCGTCTGCCGATGCGCTCGCACAGTTGGGCCAGCCGCCTGTTACCCATAGTGCGCTTGACACTCACTCCGTCTGGGCTCGGTGGTTTGCGGCTGACCGCCCGACTCGCACCATAGCCCCATCCTTTAGTCAAACGGTGCCGGAGTATCTCGCGAGCTGCCTCGCGGACGGTTCTATCACACGTCTGCAGGAAGCGGTTAGACTTGCACCCGCTGACGAGTCGGTCCGCCTCAGATTGTCGGAGGCAATCGCTCGAGAAGCCACAAACAAGGTCAGTGTGAGCCCCGATCCGAAGTAGTGATCGCAGAGATTTATCTGTCGTCCGACTAATCCTGTGTCCGGTTTGGTAACCATGTTAAAGGTGAGTATTATGAAATCACTCTATCGGATGTTCCTAAGCCTGTCTTGGCTCATAGCTGTTAGTGGGACCCATGCAGCGACCGTAACCTGGGACGGCGGCGGTGACGGCGTGTCATGGACTGACACAAAGAACTGGATGGACGATGGTCTCCCCACGGAGGCTGATGACGTACGGATCGAGAACATGGGAACAGGGGTGACGATTACCATTACGAACGACGTCACGCTGCAAAACCTTCAGTGTAGTGCATCGCTCGCCGTTATTGGGAGCAGGTTGAGTGTGACCCGGGATGGGTCTCGCGTCGATGCTGATTTCATAGTCGAAAGCGGCGGGACTCTTGTCGTTAGCGGTACCAACACAACGTTTACGGTCGAGGGGCCAACCACCACCGACGGGGCGAGTTTCCACGTGACGGGGGGTGGGGTGCTGAGGTTACCCAGACTGGCGAGTTACCGGATGAGCGGGGGCGATAGTTTTTGGCAGGTGAGCGGGGCGGGCAGTACGCTGGTGCTGCCGGGATTGACGAACGTGGTGGCTGGGGGACCCAATAGCTGGCAGTACTTCCACGTGGCGGCATTGGAGGGTGGGCAGGTGGTGTTGAACGGGTTAGCGAACCTGGGTGGGCGGGTGGCAGTGAAGGCCGACGGGACCGACAGCGTGGTGGACCTGAGCGGGTTGGTGAGTTGTCCGGCCTTGGGCACGATGAGCGCGCAGAACGGAGGCGAGATTCGCGTACCGCAATTGACGGTGGCGAGCGTGGGTTTGTCGCGGGATGCGGCTAGTGTGTTGGACCTGGCGGCGTTGAAGACATTGCCAGGCGGCTCGCTGACGGTGGCGGGGGTGGCGGTGGCGTTGCCGGGGTTGGTGGAGGCCGACGGGGCGAGTTTCTACGTGACTGGGGGTGGGGTGCTGAGGTTGCCGGGGCTGGTGAGCTACCGGATGAGCGGGGGCGATAGTTTTTGGCAGGTCAGCGGAGCGGGCAGTGCGCTGGTGCTGCCGGGATTGACGAACGTGGTGGCTGGGGGACCCAACAGCTGGCAGTACTTCCACGTGGAGGCATTGGAGGGTGGGCAGGTGGTGTTGAACGGGTTAGCGAACCTGGGTGGGCGGGTGGCGGTGAAGGCCGACGGGACCGACAGCGTGGTGGACCTGAG
>JAKLFY010000187.1 GCA_022710935.1 Verrucomicrobiota bacterium | reverse complement strand
CTGGGGGGCTTTGGCTCGCTGGTCCCGCCGTCGCGGGATTGCTCCTCAGTCACAGAGGTCAAGGCTATGCTCCTTCGTCGCGCCTCGCCAGCGAGCCAAATCCCCTCCAGCAAAATCGGAATTAATTTTTGCACAGACCCTAAGGCCTCACGCTGCGCAGGAGTGTTTGCACGACTTCAACGTACGCGTTGCCCCACTGTTCCTCGCGGAAGAAGGTGACCGGGAGATTGTCGTAATAAAACGGATGGGGTCGGGCTTTCTCTAAATGGAAGAACGCGATGAAACCCGACCTCACATCCGATGCGGACCGCTTCCTGGCGCTGCTCAAGCCGATCGAGCGCGACCTCGAACTCTATTGCCGCCGACTGGTCTGGGAGCCGCAGGACGCCTCCGACGCCATCCAGAACGCCGTGCTGCGCGCGTTCGCCGCCTTCGAGCGCTATCGCCCCAATGCCTCCTTTCGCGCGTGGTTGTTTCAGATTCTCACCCGCGAGGTCTTCGCCCTGAACCGCAAACACGCGCGGATCGCCCGGCACGAGTTCCAGCTCGAACCGGAGGAACTCGATGCGATCGAGAGCGCAGACCCGCCGAGCACTCGCCCAGATCATTGCGGGACGCCCGCCTCCCTCGCCGAAGCACTGGATGAAGATCTGATGGCGGACCTGAAGATCCTGACCGACAACGAACGCGCCGTCCTGCTCCTCCGCGCCATCGGCGAGATGCGATACCGGGAGATCGCCGAATCTCTCGATATCCCCCTGGGCAGTGTCATGGGACACCTGGCCCGAGCCCGTCAGAAAATGCGAACCCTCATCGGGCGTCGCGACCGGCGCCCCGCCATCGCAAAGGCAGACAACCTATGAAATGCGACCAGATCCAATCCCTCGCCGGTCCCTACCTGGACTCGGAACTCGATGTCCGAACGACCGGCGAAATCCAAGACCACCTCGCCGCATGCCCGGACTGCGCGCGCGCGTTCGCGACCCAACAACAGGCCGAGGCCCGCCTGGCGGCGGCGCTGCAGCAGGGCCACGCCACCCCCGCCCTCTGGGAACGGATCGAACAGTCGGTCCGACAGGCCGCGCGCGCCCGGGCCGCCGCGGTCACCGCTCCCTCACCAACCGACCTTGCGGTGCAAGCCAGCACAGCCAGCCGCGATCGCACCCGGCAGCCCGGACAATCCTGGTGGCGGACCTGGTTGTGGCCCAGCCCGCGGTTCTACGCGGGCGTCGCCGCCGTCTGGATCTGCATCTTCGCCCTGAACCTCCTCACGGGCAATCTGCCTGAGGTGGTGCACCGATCGGCCCCACAGCAGTCGCAGCAGTCCCCGGAAACGGCGCGAGCCTTCGCCGAACAACGTCAGGAACTGGCCGAATTGCTCGGACTCACCGACGCCCCGGCCCAACCGCCCAAGCCCACCGCGCCGCCCAACCAGACTCACATCTGGAACACGGACGACCGAGTTCCGGACTCGGTCTTGAATCGCTCTGCAACGAGCGCCAGCCACACGTAAGCAGCCAACAATCCATCCTTCTTATGAACCACGCCTCAATTCCTCACCCCCCCGCCGCTCCCACCGGGCCGACGGGTTCGATGCGCCGACCGCTCTTGCGTCGCCTCCTGCAGGCCCTGCTCTGCCTGGGGATCTGCTTCATCACGCTGATCGCCCTCTTCTACACCGTGGTGAACTGGCGCGGCAAACGCGCCTGGGCGGCTTACCAGAAAACGATGGACGCCAAGGGCGAGGTTCTCGATTACCGCAAACTCGTCCCACCGCCGGTTCCGGACGATCAGAATTTCGCCATGACGCCTTCGCTGGCGGCCCTGCTCGACTTCCACCCCGGCACCCAAACCCTTCGTGACACCAACGCGGTTCAAGCCATCGAGCAGGCCTTCAACAAGCTCCCGGCCGACCCGCGGCGCGGAGGGGATTGGCGCAAGGGCGAGAGGACGGACCTGGCGCTTTGGGTTGCGGCGTTCAACGAAGCGGCCGACCGTGCGGCGGGCAAAATGATTGGGGAGAACCACCCGCCTCCGGCACTCGACCGCTCGCAGGCCGCCACGGCCCTGCTCGCACAGCTCGAAGGATTTGACCCGATCCTGGACGAACTGCGCGCCGCAAGCCAGCGTCCCCATTCGCGCTTTAATCTGTGCTACGATTCCGAGAATCCCGCGGCCATCCTGCTTCCGCACCTGGCCAAGCTCAGAAACACCACCCGCATCCTGTGTCTGCGGGCGTCCGTCCACCTCGCTCTGGGCCGCGCAGAGACCGCACTCGACGACGTCTTGCTCGCACTCCACCTGGCCGACAGCATCCGGAACGAGCCGATGCTCATCTCGCACCTGGTTCGCTGCGCCATCCTCCGAAGCGCCATGCAGCCAATTTGGGAGGGATTCGCCGACCGCCAATGGTCTGAAACCCACCTCCAGGCCTTGAACCAGCGCCTCGGAAAGTTCGATTTCCTGGCGGATGACCGCGCAGCGATGCGCGCCGAGCGCGCCTTCGGCAATGCCATCATCGCCTACATCCGAGAGAAACCGAAGATGGCATGGCAATTGGGATCCCCTGAGCCGGTGTCCGAGAACGGGATCGAAAGCCTCCTGGTCACGCTGATTCCCCGCGGCTGGTTCTACCTCGAGCAGGTGAGCTACAACCGGCTGTTCGAGGAACGGGTGCTGCCCGGCATCGACCTCGACGCGCGCCGTGCGGACGTGGAGGCCATGCGGCGCAACGAAGCGCTGGTCGCTGAATCGGCGCGCCGCGGTTTTGTGGCGAACATGACCAGCTTCCGACTGCTGTCGGGCATGCTTGTTCCAGCCCTGGGCAGGGCGCATCAACGGATCGTTTACACCCAGAGCATGATCGACCAGACCCGGATCGCGTGCGCCCTCGAACAGCATCGACTCGCCACCGGCGAGTTGCCGCCTTCACTCGCCGATCTGGCCCCGCGTTTCCTCGACAAGCTCCCGCACGACATCATTTCCGGCCAGCCGCTCAGGTACAGCCGGATCGACCCGCGGGGCTTCCGCGTCTACTCGGTCGGTTGGAACGGCACCGATGACGGCGGCGAGGTTGCGCTCGAGCGCAAGGGTAAGAGCAACGAAACCGTGGACACGAATCTAGGCGATTGGGTCTGGCTGTGCCCCTAACCCACATGTTGCCCAGGCTCGTGGCGCCCACATCCTCCCGCGGCCCCAGCGGGCATACCCAAACGTCCAACAGCACGCTGGTGAGGCTTCCGAGTCCGCTGATCGCCCGCCGCGATGCCCGACGCATCGCGAATTCTGCCTGAATCCACACAATTCACCCCCAATCGTCAAGCGTTTGCGCACCGCGGTCAGCAAGCAGAATCCTCAGGGAACTGACCTTGCGCCGCGCGGGGGCACGCGGCCTACATGATCGATGGCTGCTCTGCTGTAGGCCGGGTCCCCTGACCCGGCGTTCACCGTCAGGACACCTCTTGGCCTTGCCGCGTAAGAACTCAGGTCAGCAACGGTGCAGCAACAGCGTTCGCGAGGCTCTCCCCACCTCAGCCTTGTCCACTTCTGTCTTCGAACGTCTCGAACCCCGAGACCTCAAGGTTCGCGAACGGAACGGCCCGACCGCATCGTCCACACGGCCGGCGAGCGCACGCCCGGTCGCACCTCCCCGCTGAGCAGCACGTACCGATCCCGCCACCAGACCGCCGGCACGGTCGCTCGCGAAACCGCAACCTCCCCGGCCTCAATCCACTCGTTCTCGAGCGTGTCGTACCCCAGCAGGCTTCTCGGGAACCCCGGATGTCTTTCCATCGGCTCGAATCCGACCAGAGAACCGTCGTCGCCGCCCACGACGAAGAATCGGGAGCCGAAGACCGGTGCGGGCGACGGAGCCGCCGCGGCCGGTTTGGGCAAGTCGGCGATTCGCTCCCAGCCCCGACGCGGGCGGTAGCGCCAGCCGTCCCGCAGATAGACACGCCGAAAATGGCCGTTGGCCGTTTCGAGCCCGACGCCGCCCACCCAATAGAAGGCGCTATCCAGAGCGGCTGCCACCGCCAAAATCCGCGCCCGCCCCGAGCATGCTTCGAGTTCCCTCCACCCCCGCGTCGCCTTCGAAAGATCGAGGACAAACAGCCGGTTCAATGCCGTGCGCTCGCCCGGTTGGTCAGAGCCGCCGCAGACATAAACGGTCTCTTCCAACAACGCCCCCGCGGCGTTGGCCAGGGGTATCGGAAGGCTCGGAAGCGGCTCGGTTCGAGCGACGCCCTTGGCGACGGTCAGAATGAAGCTGTCGGCGCAAGGACCATCGGCGTTGTTGCCGCCGACGCAGATGACACCCCGCTTCGAGGAGACCGACACCCCGTAGCCCAATGCGCGCGGGAGGCGCCCGACGATCCTCCAAGCGGCATCCGGCCGTTCCAAGGCAAAGACCCTGTCATGCCAGACCTTCGTTCCCTTCTCCCATGGCTTCTTATCCGGGAAGTTGGCCCCGCCAGCCACAACAAGGACACCTCGAGTCACACCGGCATAGGCGCCGGCGAAACCATGCGGATCCGGCAGCGGTGGCAGGGCCTCCCAAACGACATCGGAGGCGCTGGCGGCGCCGCAGATCGAGAGATGCCACAGGGCCGCACACAGCGAGAACACGGAGCGCCGACCGCATTCGGCGCGTCTCCGGTTGAATGAGGGTGTCATCCGGATTCGAAACGCTCTACCTCGGCCCGGTCAGCCATTCCAACGGGAACCGGGCGAAAACCAGGTTCTCGTAGGGACTCCGCTCTCCGGCTTCGTAGAGGATGCTCACGACCCCATCGGGCAGGACGGCCAGACAGGAGTAGGCGGCGCAGCGGGAATCGAGTTGCCGCGACACCGGCCAGGTCTCTCCTTCGTCGAAACTCGCGCGCACGGTGAGGTTCTCCCGCTTGGCGCTGGCCGGGTTGCTGAAGAGGATAACGCTCTGGCGATCGGGTCCGGGCCACGCGACGCGGCGAATGCTGGCTTGGCAAATCGGCTCGATCAGTTCGGGGACATGGCGCTGCCCCGACCACGTCAACCCGCCATCGGCGCTCGAGGCCTGCTGGCGCGTCCGCTGGTTGCGGTCGTAGTTGCGCATGTTGAGCAACAGCCGCCCGCCTGTCAGTTCCACCACCTCGCATTCGTTGACCTGGTGTTCCGGTGTCGATCCCCCCAGCGCCCACGTCTGCCCGTGATCGTCGGAGTAGATCACATGGGAGTAGTACCGCCCCGTGCCCGTCTCGATATGATCGCACGGGATCACAAGACGGCCTCGATGCGCGCCGCGCTCGACCTGGATCCCCGCCCCCGGTCCCGTGGCGTACCAGGTCCAGTTGGTCCGCTTCACCAAGGCCGTGATCTCGCGCGGACCCGACCACGTCAATCCGTCGTCGGTTGAACTCGTCACAAACACGCGGCGCGTGTCCTTGCTCTGCTGCGCGATGATCTGAGACTCGGCGTCGTCGCCCCGATTCCAAGTCAACAACAACCACACAGCCCCCGTGTCGCGATCGAGCACCGGGCAGGGATTGCCACATGTGTTGGGGCCGTCATCCCAAACGGTCCGCATCGTTTCCCACGTTCGCCCCCGGTCCACGCTGCGCTTCAGCACCAAGTCAATGTCGCCTGTGTCGCCGCGTCCTCCCTTGCGCCCTTCGGCAAAGGCGAGGAGCGTGCCGCGTGACGTCACGACCAGTGCGGGGATTCTGTAGGTGTGATAGCCCTCGAACCCTGAAACGTAAATGTTGGATCGTGCCAGGACCTCAGGCGGATCCCCCCCCGCGACCGGCCGGAGGACTCCCAGACTCGATGTGACCAACAGCGCCAGGATCGGGATGTTCATGCTGCCGAGGCTGCCCGCACAGGGCAGCTTTGAAAAGCCCAATACCGACCTGAGGGGGTGTAGGACGAAAGAGTAACCGAATTTGAGAAAGCCTGTCTCTGCAGTGTTTTTTTGATTGCCATATTGTATCTGTATAGATACATTATTGGCATGGACGCAAACCTG
>JAKLFY010000186.1 GCA_022710935.1 Verrucomicrobiota bacterium | reverse complement strand
ACCGTACGCCCGGTTGCTGCACTGCCCATTGGCGTCGCAGCCCGCCTGTCCGCCATAGCTACCCCCAGCCGAACCCTCCGCCCCACCTTCCGTCGTGTTCCCTTTGGTCCGCCCGGCCAAATAGCCCTTCCCGCTCACGTCAATGGTACTGCTCGCATCCACCGTCACCGTGCCGGTCACCTCCAATTCCAACTTGTGCACGGCGTCGACTGTACACGCAGAGTGAGTTAGCCCGCCGTAGTTGAGGATTGTAACCGAATTGAACTGATGCGTGCCGTCCATCGTCACGGTCGTGCCCTCGATGACGAGGTCGCAGCTATCGTAGGTTCGGTTGTCTTCCCCAATGTAGGTTGGCGTCGTGATGGTGCACCCCGATTGTGCATGTGACGGTCGAGCACATGTGACCAGGAGCAGGAGAGCGGTGACCAGGAAGTGCAAGTGCCGAGTTTTCATGGCTGAACTACGGATGGCTTTTCGGGTGCGACGGAGCCGGAGCTTGTCGGTCCTCAATTGCCCACAGAGCGGGCTGGTCCGACTGGATTCCGCGCGCGTACATGTTTACACAAACGCCAGCAGTTGGCGTCGTCTTTCAACAAAAGTGACCGGGAAGGTGACCGACCTCGTTCAAAAACGGGGCCTCCTGGAACTCGGCCCTCCGAGGGTGGGGCGTGTCGGAGGGACGAGCTCCGCGAGTCCCTGTTCGAGAACGGGAGGGTGACCTGCCTCGTTCCCAGACGGGGCCTCGTGGAACTCGGCCCGACGAGGGTGGGTTGCGGCCCTGCCGCACTGTATGTTTCGCGGGCCAATCCAGACTACTTGAATTGGCACCAAAGAATGCGTCTCGGCTGCAAGAAACCTTTGACCGTGGGCGTTTGTTTCGGGAGAAGGGACGCAGATGGGCGCGCAAACCGAAGATCGTTATCCGACGCGGCCGAGCCTGCTGGAACGGTTGAAGAACCCGGAAGACCAGGCAAGCTGGGAGGCGTTCTACGCGGCCTACCGACGACTGATCCACGGTGCTGGGCTTCAAGCCGGACTCAGCGAAGAGGAGGCCAAAGACCTGGTCCAGGACACGTTCCTCGTCCTGGCACGCCAGATGCCTGAGTTCCAGTACGATCCAGCCAAATGCTCTTTCAAGAGCTGGTTGCGCCTGGTTGTGCGATGCCGGATTCGGGACCGATTGCGCAAGCGAGGTCGCCGGGTGGCCACGGTCGATTTGCCACCTGCGGACGACACCGTGACAGAGCCGATGCTGAATATCGCCGATCCAGCGAGTCTCGAACCGGATCCACGGTGGGATGAAGAGTGGGAAAAGAACTTGATACAGGTGGCGATTGACCGTCTGCGAGGCACGGTCAACGCCCCTCAACTTCAGATCCACCTCTATCATGTTGTGCAGGGCCACAGCGTGGGCGAAACGTGCAAGGCCTTGGGGGTGAATGCCGCGCGAGTGTACCTCGCCAAGCACCGGGTCGGTCGGCTGATCAGGCGTGAGGTGGCCCGGCTACAAGAAGAGTTGATTTGAGGTGGGGGGTAGGTAGATCGGAGGGCCGAGCGCCGCGAGGCCCTGATTGCAAGCGGTCTAGATGATCGGGGTCGTTCTCGAATGGGGCCTCGGGGAACTCGGCCATCCGAAGGTGGCGATGCGACTGGACATGTCCCACTACCGAGGTACACCATCGGACTCGCGGTGGCTGATCTATCCTCCAACCCGTTCGATGGGCCGGCCGAGCGCCCGAGGTCGCGCTCATTGGAGCCCCCGCCCCAGGTCCCCGATCACGAGGTTTACCCCCGCCCCATCGGGAACGGCAGTTACGGGCGCGTGTTTCTGGCCCGAAACGTCATGGGAACCTGGCGGGCGGTGAAGGTGGTGTATCGAAGCCGCTTCGACAGCGATCGCACTTACGAGCGAGATTTCGAAGGGGTGCGCCGATTCGAGCCCGTCTCGCATCTGCATCCAAGCCAGCTCACTGTCTTGCACGTCGGGCGCAACGATGCGGCTGGGTGCTTCTATTACGTGATGGAACTGGCGGATGATGCCGGCGGGTCTGGAGGCCACGGCGTCGGACAGGATACTCCGCGATGCTCTGACTTCGCGACCAATTCGATCCCGACGGCGCATCCACGCGGGACACGACAACTCGATCCGGGCACTTACGCCCCTCTCACGCTGCGTCACAAGCTTGAACAAAGGGGACGCCTGCCGTTTCGCGACTGCCTTGAGACTAGCCTGGCCTTGACATTGGCGTTGGCTCATTTGCATAAGCACGACTTGGTGCATCGCGACATCAAGCCGTCAAACATCGTGTTTGTGGACGGGCTGCCAAAGCTGGCCGACATCGGCTTGGTCACCGCTGCGGGCGCCCATACGTTTGTGGGTACGGAAGGCTACCTGCCTCCGGAAGGTCCCGGCACGCCGGCAGCGGACCTGTTCAGCTTGGGGCGCGTCATGTACGAAATGATGACCGGCCTGGACCGTACCGAGTTCCCCCAACTGCCACCCAGCTTCCAGAACTTCGAGGACCATGAACAACTGGTCGAGTTGAACAAAGTCATTCTGCGCGCGGCCGCGGATGATGCTGGTTCGCGCTACGAGTCTGCGGAACAACTGCACGAAGACCTGGTGGCGGTCCAAGCGCGAAAGCACGTCTTGGACCTGCGGGCTCTGGCGCGACGGTCGAAAGGACTGAAGATCGCTGCCTGGGGGCTTGGGGCAGCCGCGGCTGTGCTGGGGATTCTCGCTTTGACGCAAAGCCGGGTGGCGCGGACAGAACGGCGCACGACCTTGATCCACGAGGCAGAGCGACTGCGGCTGGGAGAACGCGGTGATGATTGGCGCGACCGGTCGCTGAGCTTCCTACGCCGGGCTGGCGATATGCGGTTGGACGATGAAGTCCGCGGCCAAGCGACCGCCGTTTTGGCTGGCACGCAGGCTCGCACGAGGTTCGTTTTCAAGGGCACAGCAGCGACCCACTTGGCATTCGATGCCACTGGCCAACGCCTGGTCCTGGACGGGGGAGGCGAGAGCGGGCCCGTTCTCCAGCCGCTCTCCGTCCAGGACTTCGACGATCTGGCTGCTTTTGCCCGCAAGCTGCAGCATCCGGCGGACCCGGTGACCGCCTACCTGGCCAGCCGATTATCCGCGACAACTCGCTTGGGATTGGCGACTTACCCCGGCTCAGGCCAGCCGGCTTCGGGTCTGCAGCAATCGTTGCTCGATGACCTCAAGCGGGTGGTAAATGGCGACTCGATTTTCGACGGACAGTGCTTCGCCGGTGCGATCCTGCGATCGGAAACCCAGGACCTCATACAGCAACATCCGCGCGGCGCGCAACTAGTCAGCCTCAACCGGATGCTCTTGGAGGATGCTTATCCGCTCGAGATTTCGAGAAAGCGGCGGGCGTGCGTCTGGGATTTGCGCACGTGGCAGTGTCATGAGTTTGCGTCCACGAACGTCGGACCCGTCTGGTTCAGTCCAGAAGGCAGACCGCGCCAGTTCGTCCATCTCGGTGGAGGACTCTTGGCGATACTCAACCTCGAGGACAACCGGGTCACCCAGCGCCTCTCGTTGCTCAGTGAGGCGACTCGTCGGGAATCGTCTCCCTCGGAGGGCCAAGCTCTGCGAGGCCCTGACGGGGGACAACCACCGTCTCAAGCCGGGGACTCGCAGAGCTCGTCCCTCCGAAATCAGTCGATGGCCGCGGCGCGCCGCCTGGGCAGTGAGGAGTTTTCCCCGAGTCCACAACTCGTGACTCTGGCGGTGTCTCCGGACGGCTCATTGTGCGCAGCAAGCGCGGCGATTGGAGCTTCGCGGGAGTTCGGGCTTTGGGAAACCAGCTCTGGCCGGCGCCTCGGTTGCATGGATCGCTTCTTCTGCGCTCTGGCATTCTCCGCCGGGAACGACTGCTTGGCTACCGGCGGTCCGAACGGGGAAGTTAATGTCTGGTCGGTGCCGGGTCTTGATCAGATCGGAATACGCAACCACCAGGGCCGTCTGCGCATCCATTGCCTGGCGTTTGGGAGAGACCCTGCCCAGGTTGCCGAGCCACGGCATCAGCATCCGTGGTTGCTTCTGGCCGGCGACGCCGGCGGGGTGATCAACCTGTACGAGGTCGAGACCGGGAAACTCAGAAGGACCTTTCCCGGCTCGCAATTCACCGTGCGTTCGTTGGCTCTCAGTCCCGACGGAATGACCTTCGCCTCCGGCGGTCGTTCGTCCGTTCGGCTGTGGGACATCGCGACTGGCCAAGCCAAGGCCATGATCGGTTTCGATCGCGCCATGGCGCTCGCCTTCGCACCGGACGGAGTGACACTTGCCGCCGGCATGGCATCGACCGCAGGAGGGCACGCGAAGTCCCAGGTGATCGAAGTCATGGGCGGGTTGGGAGTTCGCACGCTGGGCGGCCTTTCCGCGCCCTGTGTCAAGGTCGTGTTTTCCCGGGATGAACGCTGGCTCGCGGCGCTCGCCCATAATTGGGAGGTCGCGATTTGGGACACCGCCGGCAATCGGCTGGAACGTCTGTTGACACTGCCTGCGGGCGGTTTGGCCGACAACGCCGCGCTGGCTTTCAGTCCGGACGGCGGAGAACTGGTATTCACAACGCACGGAATCGCCGGCGCTTGGGATCGTGAAAGCGGACGCTGCAACACCTTGTGGACGAACCTGCCCGCCGGCCTGGCCCAACAGTTGGCCTATCATGATGCCGGCCTCTTGCTGCACTTCCAATGGGACCTGCCTGAATCGGCAGCAGCCAACGGGATTTGCCGGGTGCGCGATCTGCACGCTAAGGATCCGATGTTGCCCATAGCCGATTTTGCTCAGTCCCGACAAATCTTCTGCAGCGCACTGTCGAGTGATGGAAAGCGAGTGGTGGTTTGCGTGGCCGGGGGGAAGCCGGAAGAGGGCGTCCACAGACTCGAAGTTTACGATCCCATTGTCGGTCGGTTGTTGTGTCGGTTACCATCGGAGAATCCGACGGGCAGCGACTTCTTTGCTCTTGATGCAAGTGGGTCGGTGCTTGCCTACCAGGACTATTCCAGCGGGCGGATGAGGGTCTATGCGATCCCAGACGGTCAGCTCAAGGAAGAGTCTTCCTCGTTCCTGAGGGCATTGAGTCCGAAAGCATATTGGCGGGTGGCAGACCGGCGTGACGCCACTGGTCCGGACTCCGGATTCGAGCTACGTCGCGCCGGGGATCGGAACCGGCGACTGGTCTTGGGTATGGGGAGTATTTCGCCGGTTCAGGCATTCAGTCAAACCGGCCGCTATCTGGCCTGGGGAACCGATCATGGTGCTGTCTTTCTCTGCGACATCCAGGAGACGATCGGCCAATTGGAGGAACAAAAGCTCGGCTGGCGCGGAAGGCATTAAGCGTGATACTCGACTGCGACGATCCTGTGTAAGTGTTTGTCGGAAAGTCAGTTTGTCGATTGAGGCCCTCTTACTTGCATAACGGTTGTGGCCGTGGGTCCGGTTCGATAGCGAACCACGCCTTGCCTTCGCCCTCGGTGGCCAGGGCTCGGTAATGCGAGAAGATCGTCGTCGCCGAATTGCCAGCTTCCAACGCTGTACGCGGCACATCCTGGGTGGCACCGACCCGATAAGTTCAAAACGCGTGGCGCAATGAATTATGCCGCCACGGAAGCAGGCCAGCGGCCTCGGCGGTAGCGTTTTGGGCGGCAGAGATGGTCCGTGCCCGTTCCCGCCACGTCTGCCCGTGCGGCCAGACCGGACCGCTCTCCTTGGCCAGCGGCGACAGCCATTTGGCCTATCGAGTTGTTCCTCACAAACAACCCGCATCCCAAAACGCACCGATGGGCGTGCTCCGCGACGAGGGGTAGCGCCGCGCAGGGCCGGAGCGCAGCGCACCTCGGTCGCGGCCCGGAGCGTGCGCCTGGGACCCCGGCGCGGGGCACGCTGACGCACCGCCTCGCCTTCCGACGCCGACCGTATTCCCTGAATCACGCCGCCAGCCGGTGCGGGTATTCCCTGTGGGAGACAATGCGGTAGGGCACC
>JAKLFY010000185.1 GCA_022710935.1 Verrucomicrobiota bacterium | reverse complement strand
CCGATGGCGTCAGAAAACTCGGCCCGATCGGCGCCGCCGGGGTTTCAACCGCTACTAATAGCCCCGCGGATGTTCTTGTTAAAATCGCGTCTCCTCCGCCAGCCTCCGCCAAGCCTACGGCTGGCAGGCCTTGGCCCCCGTAGCCCGAAGGGCGAAGGCGGCCGATTCGAGAGGCTGACTCGCGTCAGCCGGCAAGGGGTGGAAGATCTTGAGGAGGCTGCCCACCGTAGTGCTTAGCGCAGGTGGGCTTTAGTCTTCGACTGAAACGCTGCTCTCGCTCTCGAGCAGCAGCGCCCGATGAACCGTGATTACCATAATTTGGGTATTCCGCGGTCTTGCACTGGCCACTCCGCTTCGAGGTGCTCGGGCCATGCACTACGTCTACCTCCTGCAAAGTGCGATCGACAACCGCCGTCACTACACCGGTTTCACCGACAACCTTCGCGCGCGGCTCACCAGTCACAATGCCGGACAAAACCACTCGACCGTCCACGGCCGACCGTGGCGACTTGTCAGCTACTTCGCCTTCGCCGATGACAGGAAGGCGCGCGACTTCGAACACTACTTGAAGAGTGGTTCCGGCAAGACATTCGCCAAGCGGCACCTAATCTGAGCCGAGCTCGCTGCGGCGCAATCCTGCGATCGATGTCCTCCCACCGCATTCGCGATCGCCCCGGATTCGCGCCCCGGGATGTTCTTGTTAAAATCGCACCTCCTCCGCCAGTTTCCTTACGAACCTCCAGCCAGGCGGTTGCGCACGTCGTGCGAACAGGCGAGAGCGCAGAAAACAAGAACTGTGCGATGAAAAGCAGCGGCATGGTCCTCAACAATTGACAATACGGCCTTGGAATGGACATATTGTCCTCGTCGTGCGATTGATCAAGCGCAGCACCCTACACAAGTATGCCCTTCGGTTTCCCAAGGCCGACCGGGCACTGGATGCCTGGGCGCGACTGGTCCTCGCCGGTTCGTGGCGGAACCTCGTCGAAACCCGCCGGATGTTTCCCCACGCCGACCAGACAAAGGTGAAGAGCGGGCGGACGGTCACCATTTTCAATGTGTGCGGAAACGATTTCCGCCTCATCACGGCCATTCATTATGACCGGCAGCGGGTCTTTGTTCTCAACTTTCTCACGCACGCCGAATACAGCCGAAACCTCTGGAAAGACCGCCTATGAAGACTACCAATCCGCGCTCCACTCCTTTCACCAAGATCCCCAAGACCTATGCCGGACTGATGGGCATGCACTTGCTCCGTCCCATTCGCGATCAGGTGGACGCCGACAATGCCGCCGAAATGATCGACCTGCTGGCCGGGCATTCCCTGAATGTCGAGCAAACCGACTATCTTGATCTTCTGAGCGACCTTTATGAGAAGTGGGAAAACGCGCAGTTTCCCGTCAGCCAGGCGGCGGGCGCGGAATTGCTGCGACTTGTTCTCGCGGAACGTGATGAAGGCGGCGCTGACCTTGCAGAACTGCTCGGGATCGATCCTTCGCTGGCCTACCGGCTACTGCGTGGTGAACGACAACTGACCGCCACGCAAATCCGCAAGGTCGCCGATGCGTACGGCATCGATCCAGTGGCACTCCTTCCGTGAGGAAGGCCGGGGTCAGCGGCAACTATTAGCGCCCCAGATGTTCTTGTTAAAATCGCGCTCGCTCCGCCAGCCTCCGCCAAGCCTGTATCGCGCCGCGGGGTTTGAGAAAGTGTGACAGAGGTTTGAGAAATCGGGCCGCCCGGCTGAGTCTTCCAACCGACGATGAAGCCGAAGCGTCCAACCATTCCCAAGGCAGTCCGAGAACAGGTTCTCCGAGAGTTCAACCACCTCTGTGCCATTTGTGCGGCGCCGAACCCTCAGTTGCACCACATCGACGAGGACCGGAGAAACAACAATCCCGAGAACCTCCTTCCGCTCTGCCCCAATCACCACCTGATTGACGCGCACAACCCTACGAGGCGGCTCGAACATGGGATTCTCCGGATGCTGCGTGAGTTTAAGGATCCCACCGTTCTTAAGCCGCAGTTCGAACCACTATTCGCCCGATACTCGTTGGTTTTCGAACAAGACGCGTCCAGCCATCATGGTCTCTTCAGCCTACTGGATGCCATCGACGACTTCTTCAGGTTTGTCGGCGTCCTCAGGATGGGCGCTTATTACTCCGATGCACTGATGCGGGCAGTCGGCCCAATTGAACGACTAAACGAGTTGAAGCCGGAATCAACCGACGCAGGGACCTTTACGCGGCATAGGATGGAATGCATGGTTCTGACAGACCGAATACGCGACCAACTTAGGGTCGCGCGGATCGACGTCCGCCACCTTGTTGTAGAAATGCTCCGTTACCAAGACTGGCCGGCGACCCGAATCTAGCACGACGCCCCTCGTGTCATGGCCTTTTCTGCGGCTTGCATGACCGATTCAACATCGGTCAGGGCCTGTTCCGTGGCTTGCATGTGCGTGATCTCGATAATCGATGGACCGTTTTCCGAGGTAACTGATGGCATTGGCGACGCGGACTCGGGCTTGTCGCGATCGATGAAGGGGATCGCGCTATTTGATGGGCGCTGGGAGGATCAGAAAAGGGTGAGCTGATCGGTGGCGTGGTGCTGCGGACCGCTGGGACGCCGTGCGAGGAGGCGGTGGGTGGAGACGAGCAGGTCAAGTTGGCGGGCGTGCTGCTGGACGCGCTCGGCGAAGCAGGCGGAGGCGAGGAGTTGGTCGAGGGCGTTGCGGATGTGTTTCAACTCGGAGTAGAGTTCGTCGCCGTGGCGGTCGAACCAGTCCTGGAGACACTTGAGCAAATACGCCGGAAAGTAGGCGCCGTACGCGGCGGGGTTGCCGTGGGCGGCGATGGCCTGCAGCCGCTCCTCGATCAGCGTGTGGTAACGCGGCGGCGCACAGGTCAGGCCGCGTTCCTCGAGCCAGGTGGCAGGCCAGGTGACGGCGTGCAACAGGCGTCGACGGTCCCGTTGATAATCGGCCGGCCGGTGCCGGTAGAAGCGCAGACGGATGGCGCCCAGCAACGCTTCGAGGGTGGCGGTGAGCGCGGCGGGATCGCGCGGGGTGGACATCGGCGGGGCGGGGTTCAGGGGCGCAGCCGACGCGGGGCTGGCTTGGGGTCGGGGTTGAAGACCTGGAGGTAGAGTTTTTCTTCGAGCGCCTCCAGGTTTTGGCTACAAGCGGTGACGAACAGTTCGTTGGCCATGTTCATCAGCAGGCGCAGATTGCCGGCCGCGTGTTCGCAGAGGGTTTGCTGCAAACCGGGCGTCATCAGGCGGGGGTTGCCCGCGGCCTCGAGCAGATGCTGCAGGCACTTGAGCAGGTCGGCGGCGGGCAGTGTCTCGGTGCGCAGCCGGGTGCGGATGCGACTGGCCAGGGGGAGCAATTCCGGGGTTTCGAACTGGGCGCAGAGGCGGTCGTCCCCGGCGAGCACCACGGTGAGGATGGAGCGAGAGTCCAACTCGGCGCTGGTGAGCAGCCGCAGTTCGGACAGGACCGACGCCTGCATCTCCTGCGCTTCGTCGGCCAGCAGGACCGGCCGGACCAGCGCGGTGTCGATGTGCTGGAGCCAGCGTTCCCGCAGCGCCTTGGCGCTGGCCCAGCGGTTGTGCGGCCGCAGGGGCACACCGAACAGCTCGCCAAGTTCGCGGTAAAAATCGGCCAGCGCCGCCTGCGGCCGGCTCAAGACCCCGACCGCGACCTCGCGTTGGTGCGCCAGGCGCGCCTGCAAGAGTCGCAGCGTGGCGCTCTTGCCCGAGCCGGAAACTCCGCTGATCAGGGCGAAGCCGCCTTCGCCCAGTTGTTGTTCGAGTCGCCAGCAAAACTGGCCGCTGGCGGGCGAGTTCCACAACGCCTCCACCGGGATCTGGGCGGAGAACGGGTTGAACTTCAGGCCATAGGGTGTGAGCAGCTTGCGGTTCATGACCGGTCCTCCCGTTCCGCCTTGGGCAGATAGGCCGGGGGCAGCCCGGTGGCGGCGTACTGGGCGACGAGTTGCGCCAACAGCGGCGCCATCCCCGTCGGCGGGATCGGCGCGGCGGCCACTGGCCCGACCCGGGTCGCCCGGCGGCCGCCCGCATTGCGGTGCTTGTCCAACGGATAAAGCCGGCACAGCACGACGCCGGTCTGCGGATCGACCAGATGCACCTGGCTCAGATCCCAGGAGGCCACCCGCAGGTGCAGCCGTTCCAGATGGCCGTAGCGGGACGGCACCTCACAGCGGACCCCGGCCACGGTGAGGGTCCCATCGGAGCGGCGTTGGGTGCGGACCAACTGCGCCGTGAAGCTCAGGGCCACCTGATCGGCGGCGGGTGCCGGGCGTCCCACGTCCGGGGCCTGCTGGTACGCCGCCAGGGGACTTTGCCCGAGTTCGGAGTGTTCCTTGCGGTTGTATTCCATCTCCGCCCACGCCTGGGTCGCATCGTTGAGCCGGTGCAGCGACAGGTCCACCACGCCCTCGAGCATCGGCAGGAGGCGGCCTTCGATCTGGGACCAAAACTTTTCCTGCTTCCCGTTTTGGTAGGGTGAAAACGGCAGCGTCGTTTCATGGACGATCCCCAACCGCGCCAACCCCTGCGTGGTTTCGGCCGCCAACATCGCCGGCCCATTATCGGTCATTAAGGCGCGGGGGAGTGCCCGTTTGAGCATCGCTTGCGACAGGCCGTGGCAAAGTTCCTCGGCGCCCTCGTGCAGGTACCACTGCAGGTGGCAGCACAGCCGCGAGCGGTCGTCGAGGACGCCCAGCAGCAGCGGATAGCCCCATTGGCCGTCGGCCAGGAGCACCCGCACCTTGCCGTGATGGAAGTCGAGGTGCCACAGGGCGTTCACCTGTTCACTCTGGTAGCTGCGGATCTCCCGGGCCGCGAAGCGGGCCTCGGCCGCCTGCGCGCCGGGACTGTGCACGGGCCCCCGCCGAGGCCGGGGAAACAAACCCTGGGACTTCAGAAAGCGCCGCACGCAGGCGTAGCCCGGACACGGCCCCAGCGCCGGTTCCTTCGTCACGAGGGCCGCCAGATTGTCGGCGTGCAGTTGATAGCTCCACTGCGGGTGGGCGCGAGATTGGGTGACGAGTTTCTCGCCGAGGGCCGAGGACATCGCGGTGAAGGTGCCGGCATCCTCGCGCACCTGCCGGCGCAGGGCACCCACCGGATCCTGTTTCGCCCGCCGCGCCCGGTAATACCAACGTTCGATGGTCGAGACGCCAAAGTGCACCCATTGACCGCTGGTCGGATGGCGCCAGGCTTGATCGGCGAGCGCGCGCAGGCGCCCGTGCAGTTGCCCCCGGGTCGACGGCGAGGCCAACAAGGGGCCCACCACGCTGAAGCGCAAATGCGCCCAGCGTTCGGGGGAGGAAATCGGAGCAGAGGAGGCCGGAGGGTTTTGGTCCATGCCGGCAGGGATTTACCGGCCCGGTTTTCCGTCGCCACCGGCATGCTCTGCGGGCGGCGATCCGCCCCTCAGTTTCCCGGCGCCGGGCGGGTCGACCACGGCGTCAGGAAGCGCAACAGATCCAAGAGCGATTTTCCCCCGTCGTCGCCAAAGCTCAGCCAGAGCGACCACGGCAGGGTCGCCTCGTCGGGCGCCGGCCAGAAACGCCCCCGGGCCGCCCGCCACGACCGCCCCTGGGCAAAATGCTGCAGCCACCAGGCCCGCCACCGTGCCAGCGTGCGCCGGTCCACGCCCAAGTGTTCCTGGAGCACCGCGACGCGTTCCGCCACCAAGCCGTGCCGCAACGCCGTCAGCAAAACGACGATAAATCCCGCGTAGATCCGGCGGCCCAGAAAGCGCACCGAACCGGGCGTCATCCGCCGACGGCAGCCTTCCTCCGCGCAGCAAAAACTATCCCGCCGCGCCTCGACGTTTACGCCCCGCACCTTGCGCGGATAGTCCGCCCGATGCAGCGCCCCCTCGCAATGTGGACAGCCCTGCGCGCAGGCTTGCACTGCCAGATCCGCATCGATTTTAGTCAGCACCGCCCACAACGTCGCGTGCGACGAGTTGTCCGCCAGTAACTTTTCCCCGTAGTTTTTGTTCACACCAACACTCGGGAAGATTGAACCCCTGCGGAGCAAGCCTCCGCAGGGGCTTCAAGTTTCCTCCCTCGCCGCTCAACCGGGGCTGCGCACCGATGCCACCGTGGATCGAGCTAATCGATGGGCTGCCGATTCATTCCTTTACTGACCGAGATCCAAACCGGCCTGCTGCCCATCAATTAGCGAGGTCGTGCACAGCAGGGCGCCGGAGACAGTGTCGGCCTCCCGTC
>JAKLFY010000184.1 GCA_022710935.1 Verrucomicrobiota bacterium | reverse complement strand
AGCGACTTGAATGAACTGCTGTCCAAGTTCGCCACACCAAGAACCACGGAGTTGGCGGTGGCGGCTTGAGAAAAAATACGTGTGCGGACTTATGAACTAGCGTACTAAGGGATTCGTTCCACCGACACGTCATCGAAGCGGATGGGGGTATCGGCGAAGGGCGAGCCCCAGATGCTCGAGCGGCCCGGCTTGGGGGCCGCGGTGTCCGTCCGCGTGATCGTCCAACTCGACGGAGCGGTTGTGCCTTCTTTCCAGACCTTGCCGCGGATTGTCCATTCGGCCGTATTGGTCTTGCGCACTTCGAGCTTCAGCCAGAGCCACCCGCCCGGAGTCCACTCGAACGGGACGCTGACCTGGTCCGCGTCGCCGCGAGACAATTCGAGTTTCCTCTTGCCTGGGCTCACCTGCAGTCGATAGCCGCTCACGCCTCCCAGCCCGACCGCGAAAGCCGGGTAACGCCGGCCGGTGTTGGTGCCATGAATGCGCGCGGTCACGCTCAGGTTGTCGATCTCGGCAGACTGATCCGAACCGCGCGACCCCGCGCCATCCTCCCTTCCGGCGGGGCCGAAGAGAACGCCATACGTGTCGAGCGGCGTCCCCGGCAGTTCGAGGAACCTGTTGCCCGCCTCCTCGCGCACGGCGAACTTGCCGTTCAGCGCCAGCATTCCGTCGGGCAGCGTGCCGATTTCGGCCTGGGTGAAGTCGTTTCGATAGAGCACGGCGGACTCTCCGCCGCGGGCATGAAGAGCGCCACAAAGGAAGGCCAGCACGAACAGCAGTCCGGAGCGTCGCGTATCGAGGATCGAGACGCGGTATGGACCGGGCAGAGCGGGCTGTGTTGAAGATGGGCCGGGCCGGTGCCCGGGCGGGCGGGTGGCAACAACGCGTCGATTGTCATGTCCGAGTCTCGTCATAAGCGCAGTCTCTCCCGAAATCATTGGTTGTTTCGCAGAACTTCGAGCGCGTCGCCTCGAAGAGCGGCCAGCGTCGCCAGCCAGGTCCAGACAAAGCCGCTGAGGAGCACACCGGCCAGTGTCCAGGCCAGGGTACGGTAGGGCACGTCGGTGCCGGGGCCGAGCACCGAAGGCAGGACCGCCACAAGGGCGGCGCAGACGCCCACTGCGAGGCCGGCGGCCAGCAGGGCCCCATGCTCGATGATCACCAGTCGGCGCAAGGGGCTGCGTTCCCACCCCACCGCCAAAAGGAGAGCATATTCGCCGCGCCGTTCGAGCACGTTGCGCAACACGACCACGCCCAAGCCGAGGCTGCCGAGGAGCAGCCCGAGTCCGCCCAACACCTGGAACGTCCCGAGGTAAGTGTTCTGGACGGCATTGAACGCCGCCAGCCGTTCGCTGGCGGGCGTCAGCTCCAATCCCAAATCCTGCAAACCGCGGGTGAGTTCGGCGGAGACCTGGTCGATGCGGTTCGAGGGGGCGTCGATCAGGAACATGCGGTACCCGGCCACGCCCGGAAAACGCTTCACGAACTCGTCCTCGGCGATGACCAGGTTCCCTTGCAGGATCGAGTTCGCGACCGCGGCCACGAGCCGGATTCGAAATGGCCGGCCCCGTTCGTCCACGAGCGGGATCGTATCGCCGACCTTCTTGCCCAGCGCCCAGATGATCGAGGCCTGGTCGCCGATCGCTGGAACGATGTCCTCGTCTGGGATCTCCTCGGCCGCGGCTTCGTCGGAGTCGGCGCGCGTTTCGGACGCGAGCAGGTTCCATCCTTCGGATCGAGACAGTCCCTTCGCTGCCTGGGCGAACGTGAAGGCGCCGCGCCTGGCCAACAGGCCGGGTGCGACGCCGAGAATCCTCGGTTCCTGGGCGCGATTCAAATTCAGGCAACTGGCCTCGTCGCCCTCGCGCACCCGGAACGGGACCACCGACACGCCCTCGAGACGGGCTGAGTCCAGTCCGTAGACCTCACGCGCCCGTTCGCCTTCGAGGTTATGGAGGACCGGTTGGGTCGATTGGCCGATGAGTGCAAAACCGCCCGTGCCTGAAGACCTCTGCTGGGCGTTCCGGACGGCATCCAGCCGGAAGACGCCGATGGCCGCGATGAGGAAGCTGCCGGAAGCCAGCAGACCGATGACCGCCAGGCTGCGGCGCCGGCGCCGCGTTGCGCCGCGCACCGCGAGACTCGCCCGGGTCAGCTTGGTTTTGGCGCTGGTGGCAGCCAGGCGGGCCAGCCAGCCGGCGCAGGCGCAGAGCCCTGCAGCCAACAGCAACGCGCCCGCTGCAAAGAACAGCCCGGCTGACGCCGTTTCACCCCGCTGCCAGCCCCAGAAGGCGAGTCCGAGGGCCAAGGCGGCTGTGGCAAGGGCGCAGATGAATTGCAGTTGCCCAGGGGTGCCGCCCGGGGACGCAACAGGCAAGTGAGAACTTTCGGCGCCTGACGGCTGACTTTCAGCCAGTCGCTGCGTCGGGTGTTGCGCGTCGGACACCGGGTTCCCGAAGCTGCTCGAGTCCGGGTCCCATTCCGCGCCGCCGGCCAGCAAGGCGCGTGCAGGCTGGGCGGCCTGGCGTCTGAGGGCGAACCACATGGCCGCGACCGTGACCAGGGTCGATGCCGCCACGCCCAGCAGAAGCGTGGATGTCTGAAGATGAAAGCTCAGGGTGGCGCCGCCCACCGCCTGGTTCCAGACAGTCGCGAGGCCCTTCAACATGGCCTGGGCGTAGAGCGTCGCCCCCTTCGCGCCGAGCACCGCGCCCACGAACGCCACCAGGCCGCCTTCCCACAAAAGCAGCCGCCGCACCTGGCCGGGTCGGAACCCGAGTGCGAGCAGAGTTCCGACTTCCGTTGCGCGCGTCTCGATGCCGAATGTGAAGAGCAATGCCACCAGCAGCAGGGCCGCCGCGATCAGGAAGAAGCTGAAACCGAGGAACAGTTGACCGAAATCCTGCGATTGCGCGCTGGCCGTCAACGCCTCGTCGCGCACGGGACGGAACGTCATCCCGAACGCGCCAGGCGCCAGCCCTTGAGACAAGACAGAGCCGAGGTTGCCGATCGGGATCGGACCGGTGCTCGATCGCGTGACGCCGAGCCCGCCGGGGGCGTTGGCAGCCGCGCCGCTCTGCCGGGCCACCGCGAAGCGAATCGCAGTCAGGTCGCCAAAGCGATTGGCCCAAAGCTTCTGTCCGGTTGCCAGGGTGATGAAGGCCTTGGGTGTGCCGCGGTGCAATCGCCAGTATTCCTCGTCTTCGGGGCGGATTCGGTCGTTCTGGATGGGCAGGCCAGTGTCCCAATCCCGGCAGTTGTCGGCGTCGGTCATGCCGGGGAAATCGGGCATGAGCGATTGATCGACGCCGGGTGCGTTCATCGCGTAGATGCCCTTGACCCGGAATTGCGCGGTCTGCTCGACCAGGTCGCGCCGGGTGCCCATGACGTAGTACGCCAGCGTGAGCGTGTCGCCGGCCTTGGCCCCGAGATCGTCGGCCAGCCATCGGCTGATCAGGATCTCGTCGTCGGCCAGTTCGTCCGGGAGCAGCGGCCCTGCCGCCGCGGTGACCATCGAATACGGCGTGGCGCGATCTCCAACCCGGAGTTCATTGACGAAGTAGGTGAGCAGGCCGGCCGATTCCATCCTCGGGAGCAACCGGGCCGCGTTGGTGTTCGCGAGAATGCCGGGCACAGCCTCGTCCAGGAGCGGGTCGAGGAAGACCCGGCGGCTGCGCAGTTCGGCGACTCGGTTGCCGGCTGCCAACCGCAACTCCAACTCGGCGTCGTCCAGGCGCCAGCGCTGGCGCAGTCCGAGGTTCATGGCGGCGGTGACGTTGGTGAAGACAGTGGTAGGCACGAATCCGCCGCCCGGCGCCATGGGCAGCGGCTGCGCTGAAGTGTCGAGAGATCCGGCCACGAACAGATTCGCCCGGCCAACGGCATCGACGCGCGTCTGGAGTTCGGCCAGGGACACAAACGCGTTGAGAGGGGCCGTCTGGTTCGCGGCGAGGCTGAACCGGCCCAACCGGTCGTCCGAGAGAACCGCGTCGACCCGGAGACGCAGGGCGACGGTCGCGTCCTCCTCGGTCGTCATGGGGGCGTCGCGCGAGAGGGCCGAGGGTTTCTGGACGCGCAGGAGCACCTCGTCCCCTGCTTCCACGCGCAGTTGGCGGGCCAAGGGTTGGTTGAGCAGCACCCTGCCCGGGGATATTGCACCGGGAACGAACGGTTTCTCCGCCAGCCTCCACAACCGCGCGTCCACCCCATGCACCCAGACCTGGTTGGCCCGCGCCGCGCCTTCGCCCGCGACCGCGATGGCCGGGAGTTGCAGAACCGGCGCGGCGACCACTTGCCGGCTGGGCAGGCCGAGGCGGTGCTGGATGGACGCGACGGCACCCGGCCCCGAGCCGAACAGGTCGGCGCGGAAAAGCCGGTCGCCCGTGGACATGGCCGTCTCGATCCGGCCCAGGCGCAGCAGCGCCAGTTGACGAAGACTCGAGCGGACGGAATCGCCGACGATCAATGCGCCGATGAGAACGGCGGTCGCGACGGCAGTGCCTGCCAGCGCGCCGAGGTGAGAGCGGGCGTGGTGGGCGAAACTGCGGAGGATGAGGCGACGCGCGGTCATGGGTCACGCGGGCGGTCCAGCCGCCCGTCGCGCAATTCGAGCATACGTTCCATCCTGCCGGCCAGGCTGAGGGCGTGGGTGACAACAATCAGAGTGACGCGCGTTTCGCGGTTCAAATCGAGCAGCACATGGCCCAGTTGATCGGCGGAAACCCGGTCCAGGGCGCCCGTTGGCTCGTCCGCCAGCAGGAGTTGAGGCTCGTTGATCAGCGCCCGCACAACCGCCACGCGCTGGCGTTCGCCCCCGGACAATTGTCCCGGGCGATGTCTGAGGCGTTGGCCCAGGCCCACCCGTTCGAGCAGGCGCCGGGCGCGGTCCGGCGCGCCATCGCGGATGACCTCGTTGTTGGTGGCGAGGGTCGGCACCAGCACGTTCTCGAACACGGTGCATTGCGGCAGGAGGTAATGCGCCTGAAAGACGAAGCCGATGCGCCGGTTGCGCAGGGCCGCCAGCGCGGCGCCCCGCACCAGGCTCAGATCCTGTCCCTCGAGTTCGACGGTTCCCGTCGTGGGGGTGTCGAGCGTGCCGATGATGTTGAGCAGGGTGCTCTTGCCGGAGCCGGACGGCCCGACGATCGCCAGCGATTCGCCCCGCTCGACCCTCAGGTCGATGCCAGCCAACACCGACACCGACGCGTCGCCGACGCCGGCATAGCGCTTGGTGACGTTGATCAGTTTGAGCAATGGATCGGCAGGCGCCATACGGGGAACAAGGTAGTGGAGCGCGTTCGAGATTCAACCCAGTTTAACCCGCTTATCTCACACCCGGCCGCACAATGTACTGCTGCTTGGCGTAGAACCGATGGCTCATCCGGCTCCGTCGATAATCGGACGAACCAAACCGCGGGATCGGGGAGCAGAACAACGCAGCCTCAGCCAACAACTCCGCCCAATCGTGTTCCAGCTTGCGGTCCGAGATCGCAAACCACACCTCGACGGGCGTGGCGACCCCAAGCAAGGAGTCGACGTGCCAGTGCGGAGCAGCCGCCGATTCCAGGTGATGGCCGACCCGAGCGCGGATGCCGCCCGGACCGTGGGCACTGCCGACACAGGTGGCGAAGCCGGGACTGATATCGAAGGTCCCCAAGCGGCCCCCCTTCAGCCGCTTCAACTGGGCGACCGAGACGATCAGAATGGATGTGCCCTGTTCTTCCGACAGTTCCACACCACGTACACAAAAGGCTCCAAAGCTCGGTGTCAACCGACCAATCGCACCTGCCGGCCAGCCGTGCCAGCCCCGCTGCCAACGGTGCGCCCCAGGCCCGCAACCCGTCGGCGCAGTGGCACCGGGCACCACCATCTGACAGCGGACGCGGCTCATTGCGCCGCCGGTCAAGTGCTACAGGTCAGGCCCGAATATCTTCAGCTTCCCTTTGCAGGGCCTCGTTGGCAAACGCCGCGGCCTGGCCAGGACCCAGCCAAAACCCGACTTGTTGAACCAAGCCGACGGATGGGTCGTGACGCAATCCACAACATCGACCACGCCGATAATGGCCCCCTTGACATATTCATCCGGGATCTTCACCCCGCACTTGCGTTCGATGTGATCCTTCACAGCAATGTGCAAGTCCGCCCGGTTGCTTCCGGCGTGGATCAGCAAAGGACCTCGATGATGCGTCGCCCATTTGCGGTTCTCGATGTCCTTGTAGCCGTTCACGACCAGCCAGGCCCAGGGCTGGCGAATGGTGATGGCCTTCAGCTTATGCAGGCCGG
>JAKLFY010000183.1 GCA_022710935.1 Verrucomicrobiota bacterium | reverse complement strand
TGCCATTGTGTAGGCCGCGTGCCCCCACGCGGCGCAAGGACAGACATCGGTGCGGGCGCCGGGTCAGGGGACCCGGCCTACAAGCTGAGGATGCCATTGTGTAGGCCGCGTGCCCCCACGCGGCGCATACTCGGTTCCCACCGACAACCTCCAGGTGCACTCATCCGGCCATCGGTTCTTGACTTCGCGGTGATCAAAGACGATTAAGACCTCGATCCTGCGCGTGAGATTACAGGGATTCGCAGGCCGCGTGCCCCGACGCGGGGGTCTTCTGTCGCTCGAGAGAGCGGCGGTCAATCCATTTCGAGAGAAAGGCCGAGTCGCTATGTTTTCACACGAGGCAGAACAGGACGCGCGGAGTGATCGAGTGTCGACAAGCCGGTGCCGGCTCGGCGGCGGGGAGGTGATCGGACGGTTTTGGGCTCTATCCATCGGCGTGATGATCGCGGCCGGCGGCGTGTCCGCCGCGACCGTCACCTGGGACGGCGAGGGTGACGGCCAGCGTTGGCACGATCCGCTCAACTGGAGCGGCAATGCCTTGCCCGCCGCGACCGACGACGTCGTTCTTGCGCCTCCCGAAGGAGCGAGCGTGGTTTTTGCCGGCAGCGACGCGGCGATCCGGCGACTCGATGTGCGCGGGGTGTTGCGTCTGGCGTCGGGCCATCTCGACGTTGGGGAGACGGCGACCGTCTCGGGGACGATGGAACTCGCGGGCGGGCGGTTCTCGGCCGCGGGCGGGTTGAGCGCCGTGGGCGGCGCGCTGCATTATCTGGGCGGGGTGGTCGAGGGGCCGGTCACCGTGCGGAACGGCGCGTTGGAACTGGGACCAAGCGGCGAAGCGGCCGCGACGTTTCTGCTCCAGGGAACGTGCAGCCTCTCCGGGTTCGTCCATGCGAATCAGACCGTGCGAGTCCAGGGTTCGGTCACTCACGGACGCGCGCTGGTAACCGCGCCGGTCGGGATGACCAACCAGGGCACCATCCGGCTCGAATGCGCGTCGAACGACTACGCGGATAGGAGTGTCACACTGGCCGTTTCGAGCGGATGGCTTCGAAACGAACCGGGCGGCCGCATCGAGGTCAGCGCGGCCAACGGCGAAGCGCGTTCGATCCAGGGGGCCGTGCGCAACGAGGGAACGGTGTCGATCGAGAGCGGGATCACCTTGGTCGTGAACGGGAGCGATCGCACCTTTACCCAGGCCAGCGGCGAGATTCTTGCGCTGGGAGGCTTCCGGCTTGAAGGAGGGGATTTCGATTGGACGGGCGGCTCCTTGCAGGGGGCCGTTCGCGTCTACAACGCGCGAGTCTCTGTGGGGGATGGCCTCAGCCAGGCATCGACTTTGCGCCTGGTGGGAGCGGGGAACCGGCTCGTCGAGAACCTGTCTCCCCTGGCCACACTCTGGGTGGAGGGGACAATGGACTGGGGTGCAGCCACGCTGACGGCGGAGACCGGCGCCGAGAATCGGGGGATCATTCACCTTGAGACCAGTTCGAACGATTGGCGCGATCTCGGTTCCCGGCTGGATGGCGGTGCCGACGGCCTCCTCAACGCGGCGAGTGGCGTGATCGAGACCGTTGCTGGCGCAGGGGATGCCCGCGACATCACCGGCCGACTCGTCAACCGCGGGCGTGTCGAGGCCGGGACCGAAACGATCTTCACAGGCACACTCGAGGCCGCGGGAGGTGCTTTCATGGGACCTCTCCGGGTGAAGGACTCGGATGTCTTTGTGACCGGCTCGCCGGACGAGCCGACGCTCATCAATCTAGTTGGGGCGAACAACCGTTTGCTGTCTGACAACTTCGCCAGGACGACTCTCTGGGTCGAGGGCAACGTCCACTACGGCCCGGCGCGATTGATCATGCCAACGGGCGTGATGAATCACGGTGTCATCAGACTCGAGACGACCTCGAACGACTGGCGGGACCTGGGAGCCTATCTCCAGACTCAGACAGGCTCGTTGGCGAACGGGGTCGACGGCACCGTCGACGTACGACTCGGGGCGGGAGACAGGCGGGTGATCGAAGGGAATGTCGTGAACGAGGGATCGATCGTGACGGAGCCTGGTGTTACTCTCGAAGTCACCGGCGTCGCCCCGGTCTTCGTGCAGAGCAAGGGTCAGATCGACGCCCAAGGGGCCTTCCTCCTCGACGCCGGTCGGTTCGACCTGCTGGGAGGGGTGCTCAAGGGAACCGTGCGCGTCCTCAACACAACCGTTCTCGTCGGCGACGGTTTGGCAGAGGCCTCGACACTGCGGTTGGTTGGAGCGGACAACAAGCTCGTGGGCAACCGCTCGACAGGTGGCACTCTCTGGATCGAGGGCACGATCACGTGGGGATCTGCCAAGCTGACGGCCGAGCCGGGCGCCGAGAATCGGGGCATCATCCATCTGGAGACCAGCTCGAACGACGCTTGGGACCGCGCTTCTCGCCTGGATTGCGGTCCAGATGGTCTGCTCAATGCCCCGGGCGCACTCATCAGCTCGGCCAGCGGCTCCGGCGATCCTCGGGTGATCACGGGGCGCCTGGTCAACCGCGGGCGGGTAGAAGCCGGGATCGAAACCCTGTTCACCGGCACGCTCGAGGCGGCGGGAGGGACTTTCACGGGGCCCTTCCGGGTGAAGGACTCCGACCTGTTCATCACAGGCTCGCCGGCCGAGCCAACGCTCATCGATCTGATCGGCCCGAACAACCGGCTGCTATCGGACAACCTGGCTCGGACGATCCTGTGGGTGGAAGGCAACGTGAATTACGGCTCGGCACGGCTTCTGATGCCGACCGGCGTGATGAATCATGGTGTTTTAAGACTCGAAGCGACCCAGAACGATGCTTGGGAACGCGGGAGCTTTCTGGAAGTGCAGACAGGATCGTTGACGAATGCAATCGACGGCATCATCGACGTCCGAGCCGGGCACGGAGACCGGCGTGTCCTCGAGGGAAACGTGGTGAACGAGGGATCGATCTTGATCGAGTCGGACACATCCCTCGAAGTCATCGGTACCGCCCCTGTCTTTGTGCAGACGACAGGGCAGATCGACGCTCGAGGGGCCTTTTTGTTGAGCAGTGGCCGTTTTGACCTGCTGGGGGGCGTGCTCAAGGGGACGGTGCGCGTGCTGAACACCGCCGTCCTCATCGGCGATGGACTGGGCGACGCCTCGACCCTGCGCCTGGTGGGAGCGGAGAACAAGCTTCTGGCCAACCGCTCGGTCATGGCCACCTTGTGGATCGAGGGCACGGTGAACTGGGGGGCGGCCAAGCTCACGGTCGAGCCGGGCGCTGAGAATCGGGGCATAATCCACCTGGAAACCAGCTCGAACGATGCCTGGGACCGCGGTTCGCGCATGGATTGTGGTGTGGCTGGCCTCGTCAACGCCGCTGGTGGCGTCATCCGCGCCGTCGCTGGGGCCGGCGATCAGCGTCAGATCACCGGACGCGTGGTCAACCGCGGCCGAATCGAGGCCGAGGCGGAAACGGAATTCGTCGGCACTCTCGATGCCGCTGGCGGGATCTGCCTGGGCGCGCTGTTGATCCACGACTCGGACCTGCTGGTAACGGGCTCGCCGCCCGAGCCGACATCTCTCCTGCTCGAAGGCGGCGCCAACCGGCTCCTGACGGGCAACCTGCCCAACACCGAGCTGTGGCTGCGCGGCAACACGCGGTTTGGCACGGCGGTGCTGACGGCTATGGGGAGCGTGACCAACGAAGGCGTCATTCGTCTCGACACGACAAGCATCGACTATCGTCAACTGGGATCCCAACTGGTCCTCGGCACGGGCGTGTTGCACAACGGGCCGGGCGGCACGCTCCGGCTTGCGGCGGGCGTTGGGGGCCCGCGGACCGTGGCGGCAGCGCTCGTGAACGACGGCACCGTCGAGTTCGACATCGCGGGCAGCGTGGGCTCGAGTCGGGCGCGTCATGTGAATCGCGGCACGCTGCGCCTCAATGGCGTCACGGCCACGTTCAGCGGGATGACATTCGAGAATGAATCGGCGGGTCGCATCACAGGCGATGGAACTCTGAACGTGTCGGGCCTCCGCTGTTCGAATGCCGGCACGATTGCCCCAGGCGCGCCGATCGGCGTTCTGTCGCTGACCGGCACTCTCGTTCAGAATCCCGCGGGCGTCGTCGAGATCGAACTCGCGGGTTCCGAAAGCGGCCCGGTCCACGACCGGCTGGCGGTCAGCGGGGCGGCGTACCTCGAGGGCCTGCTGCGACTCGAACGGTTGGAGGGTTTCGTGCCCGAGTTGGGGAGTTCGTTTGCGGTGGTGACGCACGCGGCGCCGTACGGGCGGTTCCGTCAGGTCGAGGGGACGGCGGTGGGCGATGAGCTGAGATTCGACGTCACCTATCAGCCGACGCAGGTCTTGATCGAGACCGTCTCCGCGTCGTCCACCAACGAACAGGCTCCGACAATCGTGCGGCAACCGGCCAATCAGGAGGTTGTTCAGGGCCGTCCGGCGTGGTTTGGCGTCACAGTCAATGGCGCCACTCCACTCGATTACCAATGGCAGTTGAACGAAGTCGACCTGCCGGGCGCCACCGACAGCGTGCTGCACCTGCCCGCTGTCTCGAGTGCCGACGCCGGCGCATATCGCGTCCTGGTCGAGAATGCCTACGGTTCCGTGACGAGCGTTCCAGCAAGCCTCGTGGTGCAGCAGTCGATCGGAACATTCGTGGCGCTGGCCGAGGCGGGTGCTACGGAATTGCCCGTGGTCCCCGGCGACGGCGTCCGCATCGAGGTGTTCAACGGTGTCGGCGGCGGCCAGGCCCCGGCCCCGGCCCACCTCGACGGAATCGAACCAGACGGCACGACCTTGAGTCCTTTCATCGATTTCCCGCGTCCGGGCGCCACGGTGGCGGTCGGGACCAGTTTCAACCGGTTCTTTGCCGAGACCACCACGCCGCCCGAGCAGGTGAGCGGACTGAGCGCTGCCAACTTCATCTTGCGGCACGGCTTCTACCTCCGGATTTCACGCGATTTGGATCTCGATCCCGACACGCCGGCCATCGACGTCCAACTCGGGGTCGGCAGCGACGACGGTTTCCACCTGGCTGTCGGTTCGGTGTTCATCGGGTCGGCAGGCGACCGCGGCTTTGCGTATACCTATCGGACGGTGTCGTTCGAGGAGGCCGGGCTGTATCCGGTGACTCTGCTGTTTGCCGCCAATGCAGCCGGCTCGAGCGGTCTCGAGTTTGGCTGGGAGACCGCGATGCACGGGACGGTCATCGTGCCTCAGGCTGTTCTCTATCGATCTCCCACGCCCGGGCAACACCTGATCACGTTCGAGGAACAGCCAGCGGGAACGGTTGTCAGCAGTCAATTCGCCGGGGAAGGGATTCTCTTCCAGACCGTGAGCGGCAATCTCCAAGTGACCGCCGACCGTCCGGAGGAGTTCGTGCCGGTCTCGGCGCCCCACGTCTACGCCGACCCGGCACTCGATGCTGCTGCTCCCGTCGAGATCGAACTTCGCTTCGTCGAACCCGCCACCGGACGCCCGGCGACGGTCGATTTCCTGAGTTTCTTCGTCATCGACGCCGAGGAAACAGGCGCGGTGGTGACGGCGTTCGATCCGAAGGGGGCGGAGGTGTTCCGGCAGGCGTATCATGGCGGCGGCGCGGCTCAGGAAGAGGTGCGGATCGAGGTGCCCCATTTGTTCCGGGTGCGCGTGCATCTCGGTCAAGGGACAGACACGGCTGCCATTGACCATGTCACGTTCAGCGAGCCGGCACCGGTCACCGAACAGCATTTCTTGATTGCCATCGGGGACAGCGTGATTCGCGACGTACCGGAGCCGGGCGCCGGCGTTCTCGAGTTTGCCGGCGAGGTGGACAGCTACACCTTCGCCGCCGTCGCCGGTCAATCCGTGTTCTTCGATGACCGGGACAGCTCGACACAGCGGCTCTTCTGGGAATTGTACAGTCCTGAGGATGAGCTTCTTTTCCGAGACCGCCTCGATGGAAACGATCCTGGATCTTTCGCGCTCGACCAGACTGGCGATTACCGCGTTCGTGTCCTGGGCGATATCCCCGCCAGCGATACAGGCACCTATGCCTTCAAGCTCTGGGCGGTGCCGGCGGCCAACGAATTCGCCATCGCGATTGGGGCGACGGTGAGCCAGGACCAGCCGGGACCGGGCGCGGGATGGATCGAGAGCCCGGGTGTCGTGGACCGGTACACGTTCAGCGCCCAGGCGGGCCAGGCGGTGTTCTTCGAGGAGTTCACACCGTCGATGCCGTATCTGTGGTGGGATTTGCGGGATGACCAGGGCACGCTGGTGTTTCACGATCACTTCCAGGGGAGCGACGTGGGCGTTTTCA
>JAKLFY010000182.1 GCA_022710935.1 Verrucomicrobiota bacterium | reverse complement strand
ATTTCCCCCGGCGGCACCGCGTTCAGTCGATGATCGGAGAGAACCTGGGCGCATTCGGTCTCGACTGCCGCCCAGTCGGTCGGTTCAGCCTCCCGTCCGGCCTTGGCGCGCTCGCGGTAATAGGCTTTCAGGCGTCCCGCGGGCGAGCCGAACTCGGTCTCCAGCGCCGGAACGCCCGGCAGCGCGAAGTCCCAGACGGTGAGGTGGACGGCGATCTCCGCGACCTGTTCCTGCCCGGCCATCAACTGGCAGGTGCCACGATAATCACCCGCTGCGGCGTTTGTGGATGCAAAGACGTCCACCCAGAAGCCGTGCGTCTCCCGGGCGGGGAGGTCGAACGGAATCGCCTTGAGCCGTGAATCGCGCAGCATCTCGCCCGCCACCGGGTGGTCGAATGGGATCAGCGGGTCGGGATAACCGTCCGGTTTGAAATCCGCGTTGCGATGGGTGCCCGTATCGAGGAAGAGCTGATGCTGCCGGTAGAGGACCAACCGGATGGCCTCGGATGACCGGTTGTCGGCTCCCTTCAGAGAACTCGCCTCCAGGCGGAGACCAGAGATAGGCACATCCGCCCGCACCAGAACCTGGAAACTGCCCCATTCGTTGCGGGCGACCGAGAGCCTGGCCTCGCGCACCTCGCCCGGCGACTCGCTGCGGAGCACGTGTCGAGTTTCGGTCACCACCCAACATCCAGGCAGAGCCGCAAGGGGCTGGGCGCAAAAGGGGATTGAGAGCAGGAACGCGAGGGGGCCAAACCAGGGCCGATATGCAGAGAAGAGTCTCATGGATTTGCCATCCTGTCCGTTTGTGAGTTCACGATGGGAGCGTACCTCCAAACCCGGTCTCATCGCCAGCAAGCAGTTGTCCTCCAAATCCTCGCCCGATCTCACCATGAAGCCCCGCTCAGGTTGAAAGCCCCTTGATGAGGTGATGGACCGCGGCCGAGCCCTCGACGGGAGAGCCGCGCAGCGGGCTAGAGACTGGTTCTCGCTTTCTGCGGTCTGAGAGTCCAATCTGCGTGATGGCATCGACATCCTGTTTGGTGAGGGCGGCAATACTGTCTGCGCTCTGCGCGTTGGCGGGACCAGGAGCACGATCCGCCACTTTGGTGACGCCCTGGGCTGCGCCGCCGGGCGAGACGCTCTGCGCGGACTACGTGGTGCGTGTGAACGATCAGCCCGTGCCGGTGTATTCCTGCCGGGTGTCGGCCGTGCCATTCAACCAGGTGTGGCCGGGATATCAGCGCCCTCTGGACCAAACCGAACTCGCCGGGTTCGCCCACTGGGGGATGTCCGGCCCGGTCACGGTCCAGATCACCACACAGCGGTCGTTTACCAACGTCGTGGTCAGGCCCGGCTCACGCGCGATTCACCCCGCCGTGAGCGCCCAAACGATCACGTTCTCCCTCACAAAACCCGGTCCGGTAACCGTCGAACTGGACGGGCCGTCCCGGGCTCTGCATCTGTTCGCCGATCCGCCGGAAGCTGAGGCACCGAAGAGCGACACAGCCGGGGTCCGGTACTTCGGACCGGGCGTTCATCGTCCGGGCAAGATCCAGCTTCAGAGTGGCGAGACGCTCTATGTCGCCGGCGGCGCGGTGGTTTACACCGCGGTCGAAGCGCGCGGGGCGTCGGGGGTGCGGATTCTGGGTCGGGGCATCATCGACACAAGCGAGTACGAGCGGGACAAGGGTGGCGGCTGTATCCGGCTCACGGACTGTACGGATGTGAAGATCGAAGGCGTCATTCTGCGAGATCCGGACGTCTGGTGTTTAAGCGCGTTCGGATGCCGGGAGGTCGAGATCGCCAACGTCAAGCTGGTGGGCCTGTGGCGCTACAACGCCGACGGCATCGACATCTGCAACAGCCAGAACGTCGTGATCCGCGACTGCTTTGTCCGGGCTTTTGACGACGCCATTGTGCTCAAGGGGCTCAACTGGGGGCAGGGCGGCTTCCACGAGCGGCCGGTGCGCAACGTGCGCGTTCACGGCAACGTGATCTGGTGTGACTGGGGTCGCGCACTCGAAATCGGGGCCGAGACCTCGGCGCCCGAGATCGCCGAGGTTCGGTTCCAGGACTGCGACATCATCCGCACGACGCATATTGCGATGGACATCCAGTGCGGTGACCGGGCGCTGGTTCACGACATTCGGTATGAGGACATCCGGGTCGAGATCGACGACATCTGTCCGGTTCCGCGGATGCAGGGCAGCCGTGAGGAGCGGTACAGGGAGGACCCGGCAGGTGCGCACGTGCCGAATCTGTTCGTGATTGTGATCGGCAGGAATCCCTACTCGAAAGATGCCGAGCGCGGGAATGTGCGCGATGTGGTGTACTCGAACGTGTCTGTCTCGAGCAAACGCGTTGCCCAATCGTTCTTCAACGGTCTGGATGGGGAGCACACGGTTGAGAACATCCTGATCGAAAACCTGCGGTTCAACGGCGAGCCTGTGGCCAGCGCCGCCGCCGGTAACTTGTCGGTTGGGCGGCACGTGAGCAACGTGGAGTTTGGCCGAGCTGAGAAGTGACGGTGTTCCTCGGCCAAAGGACGGGGGCAGAAGTTAAGCTGATCGGTGCGGTGGCCTGAGCCGACCCCGTGGCAAGCACGGTGAAGCCCAACATCAATCCGCCAGCGTCTCCTCGGCTCGCCACACGCGTCTCGCGGGAGCCACGCCGACCGCTTTTCTTGCCTTGCCGCGCACCCATTGGCAAAGGCCGATGACGAAACGGGCTCCGATCCTTCATTCGCAACGTGTGCGCCATGCCGGCCGGCCCGCTGAACCCTTTAGGGTCAAGTTGAGCGACTTCATGCGCGTTTAGCGAATCCGCTCCCCTCAAACCATCGCCCACTTTCGGAGTTGCAGTGTCACGACGGTCTCCACGTCAAGGGACTGAGGACCCAACTCGAATTGCTCCTGGAGGTCGTACGCCATGACTTCCAGCGGGCTGTCCCGGTAGCCGAACTTCTCGAGGCCCTCCGCGTACAGGGCAAGGAACCGCTCCAGGCCGAGAATCCGCCACTGGGCCGCGTGGACCAGTTCATGGAAGTGCAGAGATTCCTGCCGGGCGGCCTCCCGGCGGACAAAGTACGTGTCGAGGTACGTGATGCCGTCGGCGTCCATTTCCGCAAAGTCCCGGAATTGACTCAACCCGAAGGTCGAGAGCGGTGGCACCGGGACCCGGTCCACCTCGATGACCTTGCTCTGGGACAAAGGGGCGGGCGTGTAATACGCGGGCAGGCGAGCGAAGCCATAGCTGGCAACAGGTCGAGCGTTGGGGGCGGTCGCCGTCAAAGTCTCCCGGATCCACACCTTGACGAGTGGAAGCACTCGCTGGAACTCAGCCAGGGTCATGAGCTTCTAGCAGTCAGCCGTTTGTTGGATGGCGATTTCGCCTGTTTGCGACTGCCGCAATCCGATAGAGGCTGCAACCGCCGCCACCGGCCGACCGGGCGGAGTTCGAGATAGCGGATGCGCCCGCTTTCAAACTCCCAGCCGAACGCCGCCCCATCGCCTTCCAGGCTGTGCAGGATCAACCAGCCGCTGGAACAGTGTTTGCAGAGCCACTCGGCGATTTCCTCCGGCCGATGCCATTTGCCGACTGCCGCCGAAACGAACCCCTCGTCGTCAGGGCAATGCGGCAAAACGAAGTCGCGTTTGCAGGTGGCACGGAACTCCAGCGTGTTGTCACTCGTGATGCCCAGCCAGCGAAGGAAGAGTCGCAGACCCTTGTTCTCTGATCGCACACCCTTTCGGATTGCGGCTTCGATTTCGGGGCGGCGCCGAGGGTCGACTTCGACGTCGACAAGTTGAAGGGAGGTTTCATAGCCCATAAGTTATGCTTGTTCCTCTTGACGACCAGCCATGCCAGTAGTGCCGGCATCAGCCAAATCGCCGATGCCGAGAATCGTCGTGTGGAATTCCGTTGTGGCGAGAGGTCGCGTTCTCATAATCGTGTGCAAGTCGTCCATTTGTTAGCGCTACCAACGACAGGTCTACCCAGGTCAGGCGTCTTCACGGTGCCAAATCACTCAATGACTTACATGTGGCTGTAGCAGTAATCCTCGCCGGGAACGACGGGACTGCCGCAGGCACGACATCGCCGCACACCGGCTACATTCTCCGCTGGCTTCTGAGGAGAACTGTATGAGCCGTGGTTTGCCTGTGATCGCTTGTGGGCTCTGGCCATATGACGCTCAAGATTGTCGCGTCGTACTAAACCTGCCTTCGGGTGGCAGTGAGGACAGCGAACTAACTCGCTCGTGGATGGAGAGCCTTGTTGAACAAGAGAACGGGAGGAGGTGCTGGCAGCGTGAGGTAATTGGGACGGGTGGGCAGCTTGGGGGAGGCGATCATTGGCAGTGTTCGTATGATGTTGCCCCTCCGCGACGGCCAGCATCTCCTGCACTTCAATCAAGTGGCGCTCGGAAAACGTAATGGTGACTTGTTTGCCCACCAATTCGATGTTGACCACGGGCGTCCCGTCTCCTCCTTCAGCAATCGCCTTTTGGGAACGTATCTGGGCCGCGACATTCTGGGCCTTGACGGCTCCATGTTGGAACTTGGCGGAACAAAGCGCACAAAGGCAGATAACGCTGCCGGGGTCGTCGGTCCACGCTGCCTGCGTGTGCGGGATCAAGTAGACCGCTTCGAAGTACGCTCGGCCATCCCGCCGTGGAAAGCGATTCGTCTCACCACAGATCTGGCATCTTCCCGCGTACTCCTCGTAAAGAAAATCCCTAATGGCCTTATTCTTCGGATCCCAAACGTCGACAATGCGTTCGGTGACTCGCTGAGCAGCGGCCGGTTCACGCGCTTTCCGGGCCACGTAACTCGCCCTCGTTCGCTTTCGGCGTTCCGCTGGATTCGAAACGGAACCGGACCGTGGCCGGTCATCAGAGATGCCTGTTTGGCCCGGTCTGTTGAATGCATCGTGCAGGGCTCGCGCGATATCTTCCGTCGGGGCCTCCGAAGCGGACTGCGGCGAACGCTGCTCCGTCGTTCGGTCATCTCTCCCGGGAATCTCGGGCGCCTCAGCGCCTTTTGTGGCGCAAGCACTTGGCGTCGGGTGTGAGGGTCTGCTTCCTGATGTTGGCGGGTGACCCTGACCCACGGGCTGCTGCTGCGGGGGTCCGGATCCCGTTGGAACAGACTGAGTATCAACGGCTGCAGAGGACGGCACGGCTGCGTCAACAGCATCGGTTGTCCCGCCTAGATGCGGCTTTTGGGCGACAGGGTGTCCCGGAGGTCCCATCGAGGCCTCCCGATCTGCTCCAAGCGCGGTCGGTTCGGAGGCATCCATGCGGGGAGAAGCGGGTTCTAGGTGCCACGCCAGCACGCAGGAAAAAGTCTCGGAGAATCAAACACCGTTTTGGGGATGGCGACGACCTCTTCGTGATCGGGAATGTCCAAGGAATCCCGAGGGTTGGCCGGGAGCTTGGCCCCTTGGACCAGGACGGTGCCCTCGTCGGTGAGGTGGAAGGAAGGGCAAGCGCCCTGGGCGCAAGCCGGCGAAACGATGGTCTTGATGATGTTCATCTATTAAACAAGTAGAACTTATCTACCCGAATGTCCAGCGGTTTATTCGCATAACTTATCTATTACCTGTGTACATATGATCCGTGAGACGAAGTGGGAGCCTCGACATAAGCCCCGAAACAGGCAGGAAAGGCTTGAGGTTGTTTGTGCGGGACAGACGTTGAAGAGGCTGAAGAAGTGCTCAAGAAGGTACTAAGACGCACAACCCAAAGCACTTAGTGCGGGTCCACGTTTCTGAGGCGGCGGCATACTGTGACGCTACGACACAGCGCTGTTTGTAGTCACTTGTAGGCACAGAACTCGTAGAACCGGTAGCCGTAGTGGTACAGCCCCGAGTTGGCGTGGAATTCCTTGCTCGAAAACCGGTACGGGTTCGCCTCGGCCATCGGGCCAGACAGGCCCAGCAGGTTCCCGAGCGGCTCATACACGTACCGCGCCGCCACGGCCTGTTTCTCGTTGATCAGGCACGTGATGTTGCCGTTCCCGTCGGCGTGGTAGTAGTAGTGTTGAGGGGTGATGGTTGAAGGTTGAGTGAGGGCGAGCAACCCGCCGATGCCGCCGGCGCCCTGGAGACTGCCGCTGAGGTCACGACCCCGGGTGTGCGTGGCCGTCGGCAGGTTGTTCCCGTCCCGTTCCTGGAGCACGAGCATCCCGTCGTACACGTACCGTGCCAGGGGCGTTGGTCGCCCAGCCCCCGTTCTGCCACACGCACTCGGTTCGCATGCGACGCCGGCCGAACCCGTCGTACGCGAACTTGCTCAGCGTCGAGTTGTTCACCCCGTTGGTCACGATCACCGTGATCAACTGGTTCTCGTCGTCGTACCCGAACAACCGCCGCCCGTCGCTCAGCAGGTTCCCGTTGTCGTCGTACGTGAAGCTCACCGTCGCCGGCAGGTCCACCGCAACCGTGTTGGTGTCCAACCGCCCGAAGCCGTCCTGCGCAACCGCCGTGAAGCTGTTCACCCCGTTGGTCAGCGTGAACCCGTCCTTCGCAAACGTCGCGTCCCCGTACCACGATGCCTCCTCCCCGTTCACCGTCACGCTCGTCGCG
>JAKLFY010000181.1 GCA_022710935.1 Verrucomicrobiota bacterium | reverse complement strand
AGCGAGCTGAACGAGCAGTCCCGCCAACACCGCGTGGTGTTGGCGGGCGAGGGCTGACACAACCTGTTTCATAGCCGCACTACTGTAACTCAGCTACCCGGTAGAATCGAATCGCATTTGTAAATGCAGTTGTCACGGCAACATTGGTTTTCGTGGCGCTGATTTCGCCGCCAATGTTTGTCCAGTTGGTCACGTTCAAGTCGTCCTTGTATTGCAGTTCGTATCGGAGTCCGACCACCGACGGCCAAGACAGAGCAACTTGGTTTGAACTGACGAGCAAAGGTGAGGCAAGCACCAGGGGCGGCTTTGGCTGTGCGATGTTTCCTGATACCAAAATGGAAATCCGCTGTGAGGCCGCTGCACCGTTGGTGTCCACCAACGTCCCTTTGTGCGCCACGCGGATTAAATAAGTGTCCGACGCGGCGTTGGTGATGACGACTTGCTCCACATTGTCACGGATGTTGTCTCCGGTGGTTGCTGCATTTGTCCGGGTCACTGGATCACACGAAGGGTTCGTCGTTCGTGTCCGTCCGCGCGCTCGCGCGGAAGGCAGCAACGAACCTGAACATCCGATGGAACAAGCACACTTACGTCTTTGAGTTGGTCGAGAGCGAAACACCCGTGCTCGCGCTCAATCTCGAAGATCGTGCGGCGAGCGAAGTCGCCCAACCCGCACCACAGGTCACGCCGACGCGATTGCTCGCGCTCCTGGATAAGGCCAAAGCGTTCTCGTTGCTCAAAAAGCAGCAGCCCGACGCCGTGGCCGGCGCGGAGGCCAGGACTTTTGGCGATGAACCGCAAGTCACCGACTTCAACGATTACGAAATCCGCATCGAAGAAGTGTTTCGGTTCAATCTGGAGGACACACTGGTCTTCCACCTCACGTTGCGGAACAAGTCGGAGCATCCGATCCGTTATCTGCCGGAGAGCTTCTGCGTTCGTATTGGCCACCGGCTCTATCACCAGTCCATCAGTGACGCGCCCGGCCTGCTGCCGCCTCATGCGGCCAGCACGGTCTATTTCGCCATCACCGGGACTCCAGATGGCGGGCGCAATGAACTCTCGCTCAAGAACGAGTTCAGCGTGTTGGTAACCCGCCGCGACTTTCTTGACTGCGGGACGACAGATTCACGATTCCTTTAGCCTTCCCCAGGGGGATCATCATGCCGCGTGTGCAGAGGCAGAACCCAAAAATTGGCCAAGAATTGGCCAAGCACGTTTTTCGTGCTTTTTTTGGGCTCTGCGGCCCGAATCGTAACCACTTGGTTTTACGGCACTTAAAATTGGCGCATCCGGCAGGACTCGAACCTGCAACCTTCTGATCCGAAGTCAGAAGCTCTATCCAATTGAGCTACGGACGCGCTCGGACGCCAACGTGTACTCGATCCGGGCGATTATGCAATCCGGGATTTTGCGCCCACGACGCACCGACGCACCGACGCACCGACGCACCGACGCACCGTCTTTATGCTCGCCTTTTTCATTCTGTCGCGGCACAGATGCGAGCGCATCAAATCATTATGAAACGAACGACATTGAATCGATGGCATCTGGGGCTGCTGGCGGCGGCCGTACTGACACTCGTCTCGTGCTCGACGTCCCGTTCCGCGGCGTCCGCTCCGAAGACGCTCTTCAACGGAAAGGACTTGACCGGCTGGAAGGCGATGTTCGATGACCCGAGCGTGAAGCCGGAATCGGTGTGGTGGGTGCAGGACGGCATTCTGGTATGCAAGGGCGAACCGTTGGGAGCCCTGGTCACAACGCAGAACTACATCAACTACAAGCTCGAGGTCGAGTACCGGTGGGCCCCGGGCAAGAAGCCGGGCAACAGCGGCATTTTCGGACGTGTCAACGGACCGGCGCGTGGGCTGCCGCGCTGTCTCGAGACGCAACTGCACCCGAACAGCGCGGGGGACGTGCTCGGGCTGCAAGGAATGAAGGTGACCGGGGACCCGGCGCGGGTGAAGTCCATCCCGAACCACGCGGTGGCGGGCGATATCACTCTGGTGGGCCGGATCGTCGGCGCCGAGCGCCCGCAGGGGGAATGGAACAAGGTCGAGATCCTGGCCCAGGGGGACCGGGTGACCGTCTGGTTCAATGGCACGAAGGTGAACGAGGCGCACGGCGCCGAGATCATCCCCGGCCCGGTGGGCCTGCAGTCGGAAGGCGGCGAGATTCATTTCCGGAACGTCCAAATCACCGGAATGGATTAGCGAGGCTCCGCCTCAGCACGCATGTTTCATGGAGTTCTGACCACGGCGAAGCCGGAAACTCCGAGATGTGGACCCATGCGGTCTATACAGAGCGACACAAATGATGCAGCGCCGGGTCAGGGGACCCGGCCTACAAGCCTGTAGGCCGCGTGCCCTCACGCGGCGGAACTTCTGACGCTGCGTATAGATACACAAAACCGCGCCAGGTCCGAACGATGGAGACACTCATCGAAGAGTTCCTGCAGCATGTCCGGCACGAGCGGGGCCAGGCGGAACACACGCAGCGGACCTACCAGGCCCAACTCGGGGCGTTTGTCGCGTGGGCGAGAGAGAACGGCTTGCAGGACTGGCGGTCGGTCGAACTCTCGCATCTGATGGCGTTCCTGCATCACGAGCGGGGACGCCGTCTGGCCACCGAACCGGAGGACTCGGCCCGGCGGCTGAGTCCGGAGAGCCTGTACATCGAAATCGCGGCGTTGCGGGCGTTCTACCGGTTCTGCGAGAACGAAAAGCTCCTCGATCAGAACGTGGCGGAGCATTTGACTCTGCCGCGGCGCTGGAAGCGCCTGCCCAAATCGCTGACCGAGGATGAGATCAAGCAACTGCTGCGTCCACCCTCAGGCGAGGACCCAAGCGCTCTCTGCGACCAGGCGATCCTCGAACTGGCGTACGCGTCGGGTCTGCGGCTGAGCGAACTGCGCCAGTTGCGGCTCGAGCAATTGCATCTCGACGCGGGCTTTGTCACGGTGATTGGGAAGGGCAACAAGGAGCGGGTGGTGCCCGTGGGACGAACGGCCATCGCCGCACTAACACGGTACCTGACAGTCGCGCGCCCGCGTCTGGTGAACCGGCGGTCGACGGCCCATGTGTTCCTGACGCGCCGCGGGACGTCGTTCGCGTCGGTGACGCTCTGGCTGCGCGTGAAGCAGCGGGTACGACAGGCCGGGATCACCCGGCGCGTCACGCCCCACATGTTGCGTCACAGTTTCGCGACGCATCTGCTCGAACACGGGGCCGATTTGCGGGTGATCCAGGAACTCCTGGGGCACGCGAACATCAGCACCACCGAAGTCTACACGCACGTGGCCGGCGAGCGGTTGCGGACAATCCACCAGAAGTATCATCCGCGAGCGTGATGTGCTGGCGGAGTTGGCGCAGCATCGGGCCGCCGCTGTCAATCTGTCGATCACGACGCTTGACAGCGATTTGGCGCGAAAAATCGATCCGCACCCAAAGCGGCTCCTGGTCAATCTTCCGGCAAAGGCTGCCCTTTGGTTTCAGGCGCCCACACCAATGCGATGATGCCCAGCAGGTAGATGCCGGACATGACGATGGCCGCCGTGCGGAAGGAGAGCAGAGTGCTCATGTAGCCCAACAGGTAGGGGAACGGCGCGGCAACGTAGCGGACGGTATTGTAGCAAAAACCGACACCCGTGCCCCGCAGGCGGGTCGGATACAGCTCGGGGAAGTAGATCGAGTAACCGGCGAACACGGCAAGCTGCGCGAACCCCATCAGCGGGAGCATCCAGTAGGCGTCGGTCTCGGTCTTGAGGGCGTAAAAGACATACCCCGTGATGGCCAGGCAGGCCAGAAATGCCCAGAAAAACGCCCCGCGCCGACTCAACCAGGCGGCGAAGATGGTGAATGCAATCATGCCCACAAACGAGCCGACATCGAACAGCATCATGGCCTTGCTGCGGACCTGATCGATTGATTTCTGGAGCGAGACAATGCTGCCGGGAATCGCCTGCTCGACCAACTGCCGGTTGAGAAACCGCACGTCCGCCGGGGCCGCTGTCGTCTGCACCTTCTTGACAAGACCTTGCGTCCGCTTGTCCAACGTCACGTTCTCGAACGCGCCTGAATCGTAGAGACTGCCCCCCTCGATGATCCGGTTCAGATCCGCCCGCATCGCTTCGATCAGTTCGGGAGAGGCTGCGGCGCCGGGTTGGACCTCCGCCAAGAGGCGTCTGGTCTCCGTCGAGAGTTGCTTGCCCAGGTGAGCGACAGCCGCGTTCGTTTCGGAGCGCAATGCCTTGCACAACGCGGCACCGTCCCGAATGTCCTCCGCGCGCACAGCCCGCCCCTTGAGCGCCGTCGTGATCAACTCGGGCGAGAAGAACCCGATGCCCCACAGGCCGACCATCCCCGCCAGTCCGAGGCAGAGCCCGACCAACGTATTGCGTCGCCACCGCGGGTGTCTGAGCAGGTCCCGGGGGGATCCGATGTTCTTCGAGGCATCGCCCGTGGCCGCCGCGGCTTTGGCGCGCTTCCACGCCTCCGGCTCCTTCAGAATGGTGATGATCGGGATCACAAGCAGGGACGGGATGATGCCGACGAAGAACAGGACGCGCCATCCGCTGAAGCTGCCGAAAAACTGCTCGGCGCCCGGCGGGATCTTGAGGCTGATGTAAGCGCCCAGGAGGTTGCCGGTGGCGGAGAGGGCCTGCAACGAGCCAAGAGCCACGGCCCGGAATCGTCCGGGAACACTCTCGGCCACGAGGGTCGTCGCTGCGCCGAACATTCCGCCCACACCCAGACCGACAAGAAAGCGATAAAACGTGAAATCCAGCCAGCTCTGGGCCATCCCGCACAACCCCGTGAAGCCGGAATAGACCATGAGCGTCACGACCATCGTCTTCACCCGCCCCCATTTGTCGCTGAGCATGCCGAAGACGATGCCGCCCGTGGCCCAACCGACCATCATGGCCGCGGTGGCCAAGCCAAGATATGTTTCGAGGTTGGCCAGGCCCGCCGGATTGTTGCCGAGCAGTTCCTTCAGAGTCGACTCGCGGGCCATGGTGAAGAGCCGTTGGTCCATGCAGTCAAAGAGCCAACCGCAGGAGGCGATGATCACCACCATCCAGTGATAGAACGTCACGTTGGCGAAGATGCTCTGGCTCGGGGCGGACTGGTCGGCGGGAGAGGCATGCATGATGTTATGCCGGGCCTTTTAGCCGCTCACACAGTTCAATGCAATCCCAACTGACGGTCCCCTGTGAACGAATAGAGCGCTGGAGGGGCGACGTCCTCGTCGCCCGCGAACGCATTCTGCGACCCATCTGTCGGGGACGAGGACGTCCCCACTCCTCACGGAGTTCAGGGGCTTGCGGTCAATTCCTGCTTTTGTGTCCGCTCGCCCCCTTGTAGAGTCGCGTCCGCAACGAACACGGACGCGCGGTGCGGCGCATAACCTGAACTCGACATGGACAACCTGGATTCCCTCTTCAACGTGCGTGGACAAGTCGCTGTGATCACCGGCGGGGCGGGTGTCCTTTGCTCGGCCATGGCGAAAGGCCTGGCCGCCGCCGGCGCAAAGATCGCCGTGCTCGATCTTGCGCGGGAAGCGGCCTGCAAGCTGGCCGACGAGATCAAGGCCGCCGGAGGAACAGCCATCGGTCTGCCCTGCAACGTGCTCGATCGCCCAAGCGTCGAGGCCGCCGCGGAGACCGTCCTCCAGGCCTTCGGGCGCGTGGACGTGCTCGTCAACGGCGCAGGCGGCAACAAACCCCAGGCAACGACCAGCCCGGACAAACGCTTCTTCGATCTGCCCGCGGACGCCGTTCAATGGGTCTTTAATCTGAACTTCGTCGGGACGTTGCTCCCCAGCCAGGTGTTCGGACGACTCATGGCCCGCCAGCAGAGCGGGGTGATCATCAATGTCTCGTCGATGAATGCCTTCCGACCTCTCACGCGCATCCCGGCCTATTCAGCCGCCAAAGCCGCTGTCAGCAACCTCACCCAATGGCTGGCCGTCCACATGGCCCAGGAATACTCGCCGGCCATACGGGTCAACGCCATTGCGCCCGGCTTCTTCCTGACCGACCAGAACCGTTTCCTGCTGACCGACGCCGACACCGGCGCATTGACTCCGCGCGGACAGCAGATCATCGGCCATACGCCTCAGGGGCGGTTCGGAACGCCCGATGACCTGGTCGGCACCATCCTCTGGCTCGTCTCCCCAGGCGCTGCTTTTGTTACCGGGATTGTCGTGCCCGTCGACGGCGGCTTCTCCGCATATAGCGGGGTTTAGGTTTTGCGTGGAGGATCAGCCGGTTCGTAGCCGCCGTCGTAAGACGGCGCTGATTCTCGCCTTTTGACGGAGCGAGATGGCGCGGACTCACGTCCGCGGCTACAAAGTAGTGGTCCATATTAATCACCGCACCGAGGGGCGACGTCCTCGCCCCCCGCGAACGCATTCTGCGACCCCATCTGTCGGGGACGAGGACGTCCCCACTCCTACGCCTTCATGTGCACGAGCGGAGTAGGGGAGGGGCGACGTCCTCGTCGCCCGCGAACGCATTCTGCGACCCCATCTGTCGGGGACGAGGACGTCCCCACTCCTACGCCTTCATGTGCACGAGCGGAGTAGGGGAGGGGCGACGTCCTCGTCGCCCGCGAACG
>JAKLFY010000180.1 GCA_022710935.1 Verrucomicrobiota bacterium | reverse complement strand
GGACGTGAGTCCGCGCCATCTCGCTCCGTCAAAGGCAGGGATCAGCGCCGACTCACGTCGGCGGCTACAGACCGGTTCATGGTCCTCGTGCGCATACAACTGTTGAATGTCAACGCTTCCCATGCCCAGTGTGCGGCTTCTCGATTGTGATTGTCTGGATGGTCGGCCGCTTCTGGCCTCGATCGAGCCCGTCTCGATCGGTGCGTGCGTTTGAACGCGGGCCTCGCGCACGCCTACTTCAGCACGGCGCGGACGTCGCGCAGAACCGCCTCGGGATTGGGGAATTGGCCGGTGGCCTTCTTCGAGTAGACGTTGCGTCCGTTCACACTGATCTCGAAGACGCCGCCTGAGGAGGGGACGAGCTTGAGAGACCCGATCTTGAACTTGAGACCCAGCAGTTGCGCCGCCAGACCGACGGCATGGGGTTCGTAGTTTCAGGCCGCGCAGTACTCGATGACGATTTCCGGTTGCATTGTGTATGGGCCAAAGATGGCCGAAAAGAGCCGACTCACTCACTGCCGATTCTGACCGTGCCTGAGTCTAGACGCGAGAGGCGTCCGGGTCAAGGCGGCCTCCCTGCTCCCAGCCGTTCTCACTTTGCTTGGAGGGCCTTGACGCCGGGTGAGGGCACCCGGCCTACAGCATCGAAGAATGCAGCGGTTGGAGGCCGGGTCCCCCGACCCGGCGCTCCGAGCTTTCTCAAAACGAGAATCTCTGCCCTGCACCTGCGCGGCTGGGGGGTTGGCCTTTTCACCTTGATCGCCTCATGGAGAGGCAACATCCTTCGCGTCTTTGAGATGCGAGGCGAACACATGAAGCCGTCCCGCCAGGCAGTCGTCACCGTGGCTTCCGGGCAGCACGCCGAGATTCTGGACCGAACGTTCACCAGTTTTGGGCAGAATCCTTTCCTCGAACTGCACGCCTTCATCCTGGGCGAACGGCTGCCCCAGCGGCAGTTGCCGGGCATTGTCTACCATCTTTGCGAGCCGGATCCGACGTACCAGCACTTTCTGCGGGAAATCTACTACCGCCGCTTCGCGCTGATCGATGAGCTCGAGTGCGATTACGCGCTGATCGTGGACAACCACGACGTCCTGTGCCTGCAGCCAATCCCCGAGCTTCCGGCTCTGCTGCGTGGGGCAGCCGTCGGCGCCTGCGTCGAGCATGCCGGGGGCAAGTATATCGCGGGTCAGGGATACACCAGTTCCTACGTCAACGCCGGAGTGACATTCTGGAACATTCAGGCGTCGCGGCGCATTCGCGCGGACATCGTCGCGCGGGGTCGGGCGCGTTTTCGGAGCATCGAAGACCAGCTCACGCTCAACGAAGTGGTCCACACGCGCTACTATGACGACCTGATCCTGCTTCCGTGCCAGTACAACTATCGGCCTTGCCTGGCTCCAACGCGGGTCCGCGGATGGCCCACCGTGACTCACCTCGATGGCGTTCGCATCTATCACAATGTCTACTCGCTCGATGCCGCGCGGAAGCTCATCCCGGTGGCCGCCAGGGCCGCGCTCGAGACCTTGCCGCCCGACGGGCAGGCGTTGACCCCCCTGCAGCGGTTCAAGCGGCGGGTGCAGCACCGGCTCTTCTACCGGCACCAGGTCAGGTGATCACGCTGGTCGCCGCGCTGCGATGGCGCTGACGCGCAGGGAATGGTGTGACGAGGACAAGAACTCAGCCGCAGAACTCACTCGCAGCTTGCGAGCAACTTGAACGATTGCAGAGCGGTGTGCGGGTCTCAGACCAATCCCAATCCTCAGCCTCAGAGGCGGCGCTTGTGCACAGGCTTGAACGCGGCGCGATTGCGGAAAGAGAAGGCGCGGTTCCAGTCCGAGAACTTGAATGCTTCGAGCATGCGTGCCGACGCCGGCGCCCGCTCGATCAAGGCCCGCTTGATTCGCGCGCCGGCGGAGGCCGGCGCACACTCGTGCGGAGCGGTCCCTGGTTTGCCCTGGGCGGCGCATCCCTGCCACATGTTGGAGTAGTCGCTCTGTTGCGGCACCTTTTCGAAAAGCGGGCCCTCCGCGTCCTTTCGGGCCTGCACGAACAGCAGGACGGGGTAGGCGTTGATCAGGGGAGTGCGGGCCTTGATCGACGCAGGATCGCTCACCTCGTACCACCGGCGACGCGGGCCGTATTCCATGGCGATGAGGCGCTCGACGCTGAATCCGTTGTCCGCCGTGAAGATGCGGAAGAAGAGTTCCGGGCTGTATTGGTAGAAGCCGTGGCCGAAGTAGTTGTTGGCTGTCGTGTGCAGGATCACCCGGCCGCCCACTCTCACCAGATCCATGCAGTTGCGGATCGCCACGAGGAAATTGAAGACGTGTTCGAGCGTTCCGCCGTCGTACACGACATCGAATTGCCCTTTGAGTTCGGACGCGACGGGCTGATTCAGGTCATGGACGGTCGTCGCCCCCTCGAAATCCGAGGCGTCGAGTGACTCGATCCGACGGGCGCCAAGCAGACGAAAGAACGGCTCGGCGTAGCGTTCCCCTTGCTGTCCCGTGAACAAATCCGGATGCCGGGCCGGATCGATGCCGTATTCCAGGAGCAACTGGCGCGATTCTCTGTTCCCGGGGAGGTAGCTTTGCCGGCCGAGAGTGATGGTGTTGGTGAACGGAATGCCCGACTTCATCCCCGCCACGAGCAGTCGTGCCGCTTCTGTGTCGATGGCCATAAGTTGATTTGATAGTTGGGAACGCGCCGATCGTCGAGCAAGCAAAAAGGCCCGGCGCCGGCGTTGCGTGAAGCCCCGCGAGACCGGACCAGGACGCGGGCCGCACGATTACTCCGCGCGTCCGCCCGGTGCGGATCGCTTCCGATAGACGAGAAACGACTGTTCACCGAAATCGAACCGCACATACTGGTAGGTCTTCAGACCCAGATCCACCGGCTCGAGGTCGGCGCAGTGCGATTCCACCCAGGCCCGCCATTGGGAATTCGACATGCGCGTCTGGTGCAGTTCGACGCCGTCGACCACGCTCGGACTCGAACTGGTCGAGGCAATGAAGAGGCCGCCCTCGGTCAGATGTGATCGAATGTTGGCGAACAACGGCTCGAGGCCGTCCCTGTGGATGTGTTCGAGGACTTCCCACGCCGTGATCAGATCGCACTCGAGTCTCTCCCCATCCCGCAGCACCTTGAACGGCTTGGCGATATCGCAGGTGAAAAGGTTCCTGTTGGCGAGCCTGGCCCAGTTGGCGCGGCGCTGCTTCAGGGAATAGTCCGAACCTTCCAAACCCACGGCGATCCAGCCCAGCGCGGCGAAGTCGGCAACCAACTGTCCGCCCGAGCAGCCCAGATCCATCATGGCCAGCCCGCCTCGGCCGCTCCGCCGGCGGAAGTGCTCATGCATCAACAGCACGAACTTCCGATTGGTGCTGTTGTTGTACTTCGTCCCATGCGGCACCGCGTGGTCCGGGCTGTCGAACGCCACCGGGTGCTTCGTCTCCACCTTCAACACCGCGTCACGAACCGGTCCACACTCCCGCCGGATGAAAGGGCGGCAGAGCGGAAACAACACCCAATGCACCCCCACGTAGATGCGCGCGTAGAGCGCCAGCCCCACCCGCCGCCATTCGCCCTTGGCCAGGAGCCCAAGGGCCAGAGCGACGTTTCTTAGAAAGTACCTTATATAGAACATGATCCAGAACTGCCCAATGGGGTACAAGGCCCGCAGGCGCAAAAACTTAAGGGGTTGCGCCGCCGACGCAAGACGAATGTACGATGGGGAATGGACGATGAGTCTCCTCCACACGCGCAGATCGGCGCGCTGTGCCGTCCCGAATGCGCGCGGATTCGCTCACTGGTTCAAGGCGCGGGACAGGGTGTCCGCCGTCAATCGACTTTCACCACGCCGGCCAGCTCGGACACGGCCGTCTCGATGCGCTGGCGCTCCGGCCCGCGGAACCGATGGAAGGGCTCGGCCATGAAATCGCTGCAGAGTCCCAGGCACGACGCGGCGCACTTGATCCCTTTGATGATGGTCGACGGGTGTTTGCCGACGCGGTAGAGGCGGTTCGACACTTCGAGCACGCGCTCTTGCAGGTCGCGTTCGCGGGCGAGATCGCCCCGGCGCGCCGCTTCGTACAGCGCCACATACAGCCCGGGGAAGAGATTCGCGCCGCCGCTCACCCCGCCGTGCCCGCCCATCAACACGGACGGCCCGAGCAATTCCTCCGGCCCAACCATCAACGTCCAGTCCGGCCTGGCCGGCAGCATGCGCAGGGCGCGGTTGAAATAGATCAGATCTCCCGAGCTGTCCTTCATGCCCAGGATGTGCGGCTGGTCCATCGCCCACCGGACCGTCTCGAGATCGAGCGCGACCTTGGTGAGCGCCGGCATGTTGTAGAGGTAAAGGGGCAACGGGAGTTCCGGCAGCAGATGATCCACGTACTCCCGCAGTTCCGGCTGGCCCTCCGGCATGTAATAGGGCGGCGCCAGCACCACCGCGCTGGCCCCGTGCTCGGCGGCCGCCCGCGCCATCCCCACCGCCTCGACGAAGGCGGTGTCGGTGATCCCGACCAACACGGGCGCCCGCCCGGCCACCTGGCGGCACACCCGCCCGATCAGGTCGTTTCGGAGGCGGTAGCCGAGGCTGGGGCCCTCGCCGGTCGTGCCGAGGATGAAGAGGCCGTGCACGCCGCCGCCCAGCAGATGCTCGATCAGCCGTTCCAAACCGGCAACATCGAGCGCGTCACGATTCTCGAGGGGCGTGATCATCGGCGGGATGATCCCGCGAAGCGGACGGGGCAGCGTGGTCGAATTCACGCGATGTCTATGGGCCACCGCGGCCAATTAGTCGAGCACGACCCGATTCGAGGTGTGTTCGACCAGTCCGGTTCACCCTTCCCGGTCGCGGGCGTACCAGTCGATCTTCCGCGTGGCGTACATCACCGCCCCGAGGGCCAGGAACAGCGCCACCGTGCCGAACAGCAGCGAGTACTCCTGTTGCCGCAGGATGATGAAGAGATAGCCGTAGATGACCGACAAACCCAGGGCCGTCAGCCAGGCCCGCCGCGCCCCGCGCAGAACAACGGCGCTGTAGGCCGCGATCAGAGCCGTCGCCGCACCCGCACCCGCCGCGTACGCCCAGGTGAATGGGACGATCTCGCTCAGGGAGAGAAGCGCCAGGTAAAAGAGGCACAGGGCCGCCCCGACCAGCGTGTATTGGAAAGGATGCACCGGCACAAGGGCGCGCACCTCGAACAGGAAGAACGCCGTGAACACCAGGGCCAGAAACAGAATGCCGTACTTGATCGAGCGCTCGACGTAGCGATAGCTGTCCACCACGGGAAGCACGCTCACCCCGAACAAAGATCCGGAGAGCATCTCGCCTGAAAGCAGATCACCCTCGTGATCGGACCACTGCTGCGGATAGCCCCGCCCGTAGTAGCTCACCTGCCAGTCCGCCTCGAACCCGCTCGCGCTGACCTTGCGCTCCGCCGGCAGGAAGGCGCCGTCGAAACTCGGATCCGGAAAAGGCGACGTCAGCCTCACGCGGTTCGACATCCCGAACGGGGCGAAGCGCAGGCTCCCGCTGCCATTGAGATTGAGCGAGAACTCGAAGGCGATCGACTCGGCATCGAACGGCATCCCGGGCACCCGCGCCCGGATCGTCGGCCCGAGACTCCCCGCCCTGCCGCCCGGGGCCAGGGTGAGCGTCTCCTCGCCCCATTTCACCCGCAGCGCCTCGTTGGCGCCCCGCAGATCGGTGATCCCCATCATGACCGCGGCCTCGTCCCACAAAATGTCTTCCCCGGCCACCTTCCAGTCCGCAAACGACGGCTTGGCAAAGCGTCCCTTGACCTCGAGTGCCGATCGGTACACCACCGCCTCGTAGATGCCCCGATGCAGGCGGTCCGGACGCAGATCGCCGGTGACCGAGAGGTCGATTGGCAGGAAATGCGCGCGGGCGACGACGGTCTCCGTGACCTCGTGCCGCTCCGCCCGGCCGTCGACGATCTGTTCCTTCCAGGCCTTCACGTGCCTCTGGTAAGGCACCACCAGAACCGGCCCGGCAATCACCTGCGGATTGCCCCAGGACGATGTGATATTCGCGATCGCTTCGCGGTGCCGCGCGCGCCGTTCGGACAGGACGCCGCGGATCAGCGTCAGCGGCACCAATCCCAGCAGGATCAGACACCCGATCGCCGCCATCTTGAAGAGAATGCGGTTGCGGGCGGCCGGGTCGGAGGATCTTTCGGAGAATGCGGGGGACGGGGAGGGTGAGTTCATGATGGGTCTTTCTTGTGTTGGGACATGGCTGCACCAAGGCGCTCACGCGCGCCTCGGGGATCTCTGCCGCCCGCGCGCCCCGATCGCCCCGGACGCAAGGCCGGGGGCGGTCCAGGGCGAGCGGGACGATCGGAGGAGCTGGCATCGGGCTGAATCGCTCTGCGATGCAAAGCGGCTCGATCAATCCGTGAGTCGAGGGCCCGCGCGGCGCGTGCCTTGCTCCGCGCCGGCCGGGGGCCCGGGCGACGGACCGGAACGAGCAATCGCGGGATCGACTGACAACTGCGGGCGTTCATGGCGATGACAGCGACGCAACGGAGATACGCCAGATCCATATACTTTGCAATACAAAGTTAGAGAAATATTCCGCGTGGGGTGCCGGACAAGATAGTCACCATTAGGCGACGAGCCGGATACGCAACTGATCGGTTTGGTTGCGCCGGTCCCAATACTGGTCGAAGCGATCGTCGAGCAGTGCGCAGCGCAGGATCGCCACGTT
>JAKLFY010000018.1 GCA_022710935.1 Verrucomicrobiota bacterium | reverse complement strand
GTTTCTACACCGCGCTGGGGCTCGACGACCCGGAGAAGACCATCGAGTCCCAGCGCGCGGTATTCTGGACCCGCATGGATTACGAGGACAACGCGCAGTACTACCTGATCTGGGCCGTGCTGATGAAGCGCGCCGGCGGGACGGTGAATGAAGCCCTGGTGCGCCAGGCGTACGCGTTCATCCGTCAGCACGAAACGAACGGCCTTTATGTTCCGCCGTCGCTGCCGGGGGCGCCCTCCGCCCGGGGCTGGAAGACCTATCACGATGTCCTCGAGTATGACCCGGACGACTGTCCCGCGAGCGACCAGGGCTTCCACTGCGGCGCACTCCTCGCCGCAAAGGAGTTGGGGTTGGACGTGAGCGCGGCGGACATCGAGCGGGCCATTGCGGGCTACCGATCCTTGTTCAACCCCGAGGGCGGTTTCATGCCGACCAGCCGCAAGCTCCGCGACACGCTGGGACAAGACACGCTCTATGGCGCCACGCTCACGTATGCCGTCTTCGGAGAGAAGCTTCTCACCGACGAGCAGGTTCTGACGCACCACCGCACGTCCGAGAGAGTCAAGACGCCCTACGGCCTGCGTGTCATCTCGCAGGCCGATGGTTCGTTGCTGCCGGGGCACAGCGGCGTTTACTGCTTCGGCGGGTCGTGGTTTCTGAACGACGCTGCGAACTACTTGCTCGCCGGTGTCCACGGACTGCCCGCCGCCGAAGTCGATGCGCTGCTCACCGAACGCATTGCCCGCGAGATCGCCCGCGTGCCCGCCTTCAACGAGTCCATCAGCACGGTGGATGGGCACCCGCACGGACACATCCTCTACTCGTGGAACTCGGGTTACTCGTGGCTGCGCCGTGAGATCCGCCGGCGCCTCGGCCAAACCGGGGTAGACCCGGTCGGACAGGCCATCGATGCGCGACTCGGCGTGCGGCGCGAGGGTGGGTTCCTGCGGCTTGAACTACGGAAACCAGGGAGTGCATCCGGACCCAGGCATCGCCCCGTCCCGGAACGCGGTCTGCGGGCGCGGGGAACACGCGGGGCGCTGGCCGATCGAGTGGCTGCTGAAACGCGGCTATGCGGTGGCCATCTTTCACGGTGGCGATCTTGAACTCGACCGCCACGGCTCGGGGTGTCAGTTCACCCTCGAGGGCTGGCAGAAGGGCATCCGCTCCTTCGTCCTGCGGCAGAGCGGGCGCACGGAACTTGCCGACGATGACTGGGGCTCGATTGGCGCCTGGGCCTGGGGCTTGAGCCGGGCGCTGGATTACCTCGAAACGGATGCGGCCGTTGATGCTCGGCGAGTCGTCGTGTTTGGGCACTCGCGCACGGGCAAGACCGCGCTTTGGGCCGGAGCGCAGGACGAACGGTTCGCGCTCGTCATTTCGAATAACTCCGGCCAGGGCGGCGCTGCGCTCGCCCGCCGGCGCTACGGCGAGACGGTGGCGGCCTCCTACGCGCTTTCGGGCATGTGGTACTGCCGAAACTACGCTGCCTTCGGCAACCGCGAAACGGCGCTCCCGGTCGACGCCCATCTGCTGATCGCCCTGATGGCGCCGCGGCCCGTCTACGTGGCCAGCGCGGAACTGGATCGCTGGTCCGACCCGGTGGGCGAGTTCCTGGCCGCCCGGCACGCCGAACCGGTCTATGCGCTGTTGGGGTGCCCGGGACTGGGTGTCGCCGCCCTGCCCGAGGTGAACCGCCCCGTCGGCCACACCATCGGGTACCATCTGCGCTCGAGTGACCACGAGATCACCGTGTACGACTGGCAGCGTTACGTCGACTTTGCCGACCGGCACCTGCGGCCGCGCCGGGTGCTCTACAACTTCGATGGGGACTCCTGCCTTTCCACCAAGGCCGGCAGCAAGGGACCGGTGCCGGTCGGCACCGACGACGTCCGCAAGCTGATCGACGAGGTCGCCTACCCCGCCAGCCGCGTCGGCACCATCCTGGTCTGCGTCAACGCCCAGGTCATGTACTACCTGTTCAACTTCTTCACTTCGCGCGAGGAGGGGCCCAATGCCTATGAACCCCCCTTCGATGTGCTGCGCGATCTGGGAGCGCCCCCTTCCTCCGCCAGCGCGAAGTGACATCCCTCCCCACCCCATGAACCGTCGCCAATTCATCAGATCGAGTGTCGCCGGGGCCGCCGTCGCCACGGTCTCCGGCTGCCGAAGTCCCCAGCCGGAACCGTCGATCACGAAGCGCAGCGGGCGGTGTTTCTTCACGTCGCAAGGTCTGCCCCGCGCATCACCTCGCGAGCGAAAAGCGGGTCCCGAAAAGGGAGGGGAACAGGAAATCAGATTAAGTGCTGCCCCCGTCCTTTGGCTGAGGAACACCATCAATTCTCAGAGCGGCGAAACTGCACGTTGCTCACGTGCCGCCCAACCGACAGGTTCGCGGCGGCGGCACTGAGCACAGACTCGCCGTTGAACCACAGGTTGTCGATCAGGATGTTCTCAACCGTGTGCTCCCCATCCAGACCGTTGAAGAACGAGCGCGGAACGCGTTTGCTCGCCACAGACACGTTCGAGTAGACCACATCGCGCACATTCCCGCGCTCGGCGTCTTTCGAGTAGGGGTTCTTGCCGATCACAATCACGAACACATTGGGCACGTGCGCACCCGCCGGGTCTTCCCGGTACCGCTCCTCCCGGCTGCCCTGCATCCGCGGAACCGGACAGGCGTCGTCGATCTCGACCCGGACATTCTCATACCGAATGTCGTGCACCAGCGCCCGGTCACCGCACTGGATGTCCATCGCAATATGCGTCGTGCGGATGATGTCGCAGTCCTGGAACCGAACCTCGGCGATCTCGGGCGCCGAGGTCTCGGCCCCGATTTCGAGCGCGCGACCCCAGTCGCACCAGATCACGTTGCCGTGAACGCGCACGTTGCGCACCGGCTGCTCGTGGAAGCTACCCCGCCCCCAGTTGAGCCCCTTGAGCACAATGGCGTCGTCAAAGGCGCGCACAAAGCAGTCGCGGATCACGACGTTCTGGCTGTTGCAGATGTCGATGCCGTCGGCGTTGTAGCGCCACAGGCCCACCAGCTTGACGTTGGTGATCTCGATCTCGCGGCATCCGAACGCGCTCAAACACCAGACGTCTGGGTCTCGCAGAACGACGCCTTCGATCTTCACATCCGAGCAATCCGTCAGTCGGATACAGCCGCCACCCTTGTCCCGCTCGTACGCGCTTGTGTCGAGGATGCCCCGACCCAGAATCCGCACCCCCGACGCCCCGCGCGCTTCGACCGCGGTGTACACCACCGCGCCACCGGCGATATAGAGCGTCTCGCCATTCTGCAGCCTGATCTTGCCCGGACGATGAACGCCCGGTCCGAAGTACCGGACCCCGGCTGTGTCGCTCTTCGGTGCCTCAGCTTCCGGCGGATCGGCGAACAGATGCAGCGCCCGGGACGGTCCGTCCAGTTCGACGGTCACCGGACCCGGTTTTGTGAGGGAGAACGTGATCGTTTGGGCGCTCACGGCGGGGTGAATCGCGCGTGAGCCGGGCTTGACCACGACGTTGGTAAACGACCGCTGTGTCTTGATCTGGACCGTGACCGGGCCGGACATCCCCCAGTGGGCGAACCCGGCGAGTTCGGTTTGGTCCAGAGGGCGCTGATATCCCGGCCACACCTGGTTAAACGGCACGGACGACACCCGGCAGGAATACACCGGCACGGGCTGATCGTTGACACGGACCACGTAGTCCGGGCAGAGCGTCTCGCCCGGCGGCGCAGCCCAGGACGTCACCAGGGTGGCGGTTCGTGCTCCTGATCCCGCCAACGCGCAGAGCGCAAACAGTATTGCCGCCCTCACCAAACAGGATGTCGATGCCATGACGCAGATTGGACCCTCAGACCGCAGAAAGCGAGAAACAGTCTCTGACCCGCTGCGCGACGCGATCGAGGATTATGATTACGTGGCCCTCCTCGAACGCGGAGGACGCGCGTCCGAGGCGGATGCGATCGTGGCGCCGTTGGCCGGCTCGTTCTTCGCGTGGAACAAGAGCCCCGCATCCGCGCAGGTCAGAGCGGTCCCCCAACCCAAGGGACGCCGACGGGCCGCGATGGTCGCCCCGCTCGTAATTACGTTGTCAAGAAAACAAGACCAATTGCTGGGCCGTTGGCTCGCGCAGGTTGCTGACTTCAAGACCGAGGAGTCGCAGGGGACGTGACACCAGCTTCTTCCGCCCCACTGGAATCCTCGCCCCCCCAGGAACTCAGGCTGGTCAAGTCAAGTTTTAGGGCTCAGTCCCGGCCGCACCCTCTTTCGCTCGTGCGAGGATTCCAGACACAGCGAGGCGCGGGGGGAGAGGCGATGGGGAGAGGCTGGGGCTGTTCGTGACAACGAGGGTTGGGGCTGGACAGAGGGGCGCCTCGCTGGCCGATACATGTCCTTGGCTTCGGTGAGCGGGTCCTCGACGCTGAGCTGGCGCGTCAAGGTGGTGAAGTCGCCATACCGCACCTTCACCTGGATCGTATGCGCCTCGCTGGGTGACGCCGCTTGAGCTTGGCCGCGATCTCCGCCGCTTGCCCACGCAGACACGCCCGCAGCACGCCCCGGTCTTCGGTGTCGCGCAGGAATGTCTCCTCACCGCTGATGCTCTTGAAAGGAACGATGGACATCGGTTCGATGACGGCGCCCGTCTCGTCCATGATCTCCAGAATGAAGCCGGACTCCTCCTTGTGGCGGTCCATGCGCGGGCGGACGGCACTCGGCTGATGGTCGTTGGCTGATGGTTGATGGTTGCGAGTTGAGCGTTCATTGGCGGCGCCCTCTTGCTTTGGCCTCAGGCGAAAACCGTCAATCGGTTTTGCTACGCTGGCGCGCAAGTGTGGCCCCCTGGACCGCATCGGCTTAACCGTGCTCGGAAGCTGATGGGCAACGCGCGCCAGACCGAGGCGAAGAACGCGTCCATGTCCAGGTGGGCGATCACGCGGTGCATCGGGAGGCAGGATGCCATTTCCGGGACGGTGAACCAAGGCTTGGACTTTGGCGCGAGATGCCCCTGCAGGATGCCGGCTGGGGTGCCAACGAAGCGCCGAACGTTCAACGTGAAACGCTCAACGCCCAACGCTCAAACTGCGGCTCTTCGCGGTGCGAACGCTGGCGGCGAAGATTCGGATCAGTCAGCCGATCCTCCAGGTCGTACTCCTTCGTGATCATTGTTTCCTCCTCGGCTGCAACATGCTCGACTCCAGACACCCTTTCAAGCCGCCCCTGGTTGGAAGTTGCGCGTTGGACGTTCCGCTCCAGAACCAACGCTCAACGTGAAACGCTCAGCGTGAAACGTCCAACTCCCGGCTCTCGGCCGTGCAAAGGCTGGTAGAGAGTTTGCGCCGCGAGGGCTACACCGTCACCGGTGGGCATTGAATCGTCAGAGTGGGTCCTTGCCCTCCTCCCGGACCGATGTAGGTGAAGCCCGTTGCTCAGGCGCGGGCGGCAGCCGCCCGGTGTCTTCGTCTTTGGGCAATGGGCCGCGGGGGCTTCGTTTCGAGACCATTGCCGGCGGTGGCAGGCGGCTGAGGCATCGAAGCGTCCGATCCGGCACGTTGGCGCTCAACGGAAAGCAGCGGCTGAAGCTCCCGCATCTGGCCCCACCAGCGCGCGCAAGGTGTCGACAATCCAGATCATCCCCTCCGTGTCTTGGCCGCAATACTCCTCCAATTGTCGCCGCACCCGCTGGCGCTCCACCTCAGAGACCTCCCCTAACGTGATCCGCAGAAACTCCAGGCTCGCTGTGCCCCCCTCTTGGATCGCCAACCCTTCATACCCTCGACCGGTGAGCGCGGGCAGCGGTTTTGAGACTTCGACGAAAGAGCTTGCCCTTCACCCGGAAGCCGGCACAATCCCCTCCATTGGTTCGGGGCGTAGCGTAGCCTGGCTAGCGCGCTTGTTTCGGGTACAAGAGGTCGTGAGTTCAAATCTCACCGCCCCGACCATCTTTCCCTCTCCGGTCGTCTCGATCATTGCGGCTACAGATGGCGTGTGCTGCCCCGCATGCTTCATGCAGTCGTGACCGCGGCGAAGCTGAAGACTCCAAAATGCGCGCCGCCGCGGGCCAGAATTGCCCGATTCGCCTGTTGCCGAGAGTTGAAGCGAGTCCGTTCGTGACGCCAGACAGTCGACAGGGTGAGGAACGGCTGGTGCATCTGGAGGTTGTCGGTGGGAATCGAGCATGCGCCGCGTGGGGGCACGCGGCCTACATCGACAATCGCCATCCGTTGTAGGCCCGGTGCCCTCACCGGGCGACAGAACACCGCCAACAACCCGATGCACCGAGGAACGGGTGTGGGCGGACTATTCACTTGATCCATGGCGTCGGCGGGTTCTACGCTTCAGGCCGATTCGCGGGGGATCACTCGGGCGCGGGCCTGCGGGTCCCTGCGGGAGCGGCCATGTTTCGCGTAATATTGGCCAACGTCGCAGCCGACGGCCTGGTGAGCAAGGTCGAGCATCTTGGTCTGGGCTACCTGGCGGCGACACTCGCGAGGCGCGGCTTTGCAGGCCGGATCGTGGACGCCAGTTTTCATCGCCTGCGTCTGCGAGAGACGCTCGAACACCTGACGTCCGAGGCGTCGTGTCTGGTCGGCTTCACGGTTTATTACAACAACATCCGCCCGACTCTGTCGGCGATTCGGAAGCTTCGGCTCGAGGGGTATCGAGGGCACATCACACTCGGAGGGCACCACGCGACGTTCCACGCGGAGGATCTTCTTGCGCGCCATCCGGAGATCGATTCCGTCGTGCGCGGCGAGGGGGAAGGGGCGCTGTGCGACCTGGCGGCTGCGGTGGCGACGGGGTCGGAGTGGCGAGGGATCGCGAACGTGGCCTGCCGCAGGGCCGGGGCGATCATTCTCAATCCGTGCCGGCCATTGATCGTCGATCTGGATGAACTGCCTTTTCCTGTGCGCGATCCTTACGTCGAGTTTTTGCGCGAGCACGGGATTGCGACTGTGATTTCGACGCGCGGCTGTTACGGCCGTTGCAGCTTCTGCAGCATCCGCGCCTTTTATCGGCTTGCTCGAGGGCGCATTTGGCGGCCCCGGAGCTGTTCGAGTGTGGTGGACGAAATCGAAGGCCTTGCCCGCGCCCATGGCGTCCGGCGCATCAACTTCGTGGACGACGAATTCATCGGTCCGGGCGCCCAGGGTCGGGCCCATGCGCTGGGCATCGGCGAGGAATTGAGACGGCGGGGTCTCGGTCTGCAGTTCAATATCGTCTGCCGTCCCGACAGCGTCGACGAATCGGTGCTGGGCGCGCTGCAGCGGGCGGGTTTGTTCCACGTCAGCCTGGGCATCGAGTCCTGGGTTCCCCGCCAACTCGCCCTCTACGGCAAGGGCGTGACGCGCGAGCAGAATCTGCGGGCCGTGGAGGTCGTGCGGCGGCTCGGTCTGGACTACCTCTATTTTCTCATCCCGGCGGATCCGCATCTCACGATCGAGGAACTGAACGAGAATCTCGACCAGATCGAGCGGGCGGGGATTGAGCATGCGGCGGAGGGTTTCACGTTCAGCCAGGTCATGGCGTTCCGCGGCGCGCCCATCAAGGCGCAGTTCGACGCCGCCGGCCTGACCTGCCGGCATTCGCGGGAGCCCGAGTATCTCGGTCCGGCTGCATTCGAGTTTCAAGACGTGCGCGTGCGCGAGGTGTACAGGCGCTGGCGGGATCTGTTCGGCGAGTTCATCGCGCTGCGCGTGAGCGTCGGCCGCTCGCCCCGCACCTGGCTGCGCGGCGGGCCCGAGGAACTGCTGAATCGCCGCTGGCAACAGGCCCTGGCAGTCAGCGGATTTCGCCTGTTCCGAGAGCTTGTCCGCGCCTGCCAACCCGCTCCCGGGGCGGCCGCCCTCGATGATTTCGACCGCATGCTCGAGGACGATCTGGACCGGCTGGTCTACGGGCGCGCGCTGGTGTTGGAGGCTGCTGTCGAGTCGGATCACGGCGAAGGCAGTTTCCTCCCGCTCGATGCGCGCGAGGCCATTCGTCCGGTGTGGTCGGGGGTGGTTGAGGGCTACCAGGCGCTTGCGGATCGCGCGGAGGCTCTCCTGCGTCCGAGGCTCGAAGGCCGCGGGGATCGGCTGTTCGCGCGCCGGGTGCGTTGCGCGTTGCGGGACAGCGCGCTGCACCTGTGCGACCGCGTGGTGCCCTTGTGCAAGGCGCGTCGCTTCGAGCGCGCTCGAGCCGTGGTCCGCCGCGAACTGAGCGCATTGCGCGCCGGAGTGGCCAGGATCGAGCAGGCGGCTGTCCGAGGCGACTTCGCGAACTGCGTCTTCTTCACCATCCGGATGGGGCGCATGCGGCTCGTCTACCCTGGCCCGGGTGTCCGCCGCCTGGTCCGCCGCTATCTGCGAACATTGGCTGGCGCGGCCAAAGGGCCGCACGCATCCCCTGCAACCGGCGAGAGAGTCCGGCCCGGAGCCAGACCGAAGAGGGCCGGACGCGGGACGGAATGAGAGCGAAGCGTGGGATTGCTGGCGACCCCTCGCGGGTGCGCCGCTGACGCGCGGTGGATCGGGTTGCTGTCGGTGTTCTGTCGCCCGGTGAAGGCACCGGGCCTACAACGGATGGAGATTGCCGGTGCAGGCCGCGCGCCCCCACGCGGCGCATACTCGATTCCCACCGACAACCTTCAGACGCACTGGCGGGCGCGCCGCACCGGAGAATTTCCTTGGCATTGGTTCGATGCCGGTCTAGCGTCCGCGGACATTTCCCAAAGTATGGATCGGCCAAAACGACGGGGCGGTTTTCGCTTCTGGCACGCGGTGAGTCATTCCCGGACGATGTGTACCGGGCATCCGCGGGCCGAGGCGAGTGCGGTGAAACACCAGAACGAATGGAGTGAAGCATGAGTCCAAAGAGTAGGCGACCCACACGAAAAGCCGGCGCGAAGTCTCCCACCAAAGCCAAGCCTCGCCTGAGCAGGCCGACACCGACGAAGATGCAGATGTTGATGGGAAAGGCCTTGACCGACGAGACCTTCCGCGCGCTGCTGAGCAAGGATCCTCAGGCGGCCGCGGCGCAGGTGGGCATTCGGTTCGGGCCGATCCAGGCGCGGCAGATTCAGGAAATCCAAGGCAAGATCGACAACCTGGCCGAAGAACTCAAGAAGCAGGGGACGACCGCGGTGGCGGTGCTGATCCCGATCGCCGACGTGGCGATCGTCGCTGCGTTCTCGTGAGTTGGCGGGTGGATGCCGTTGATGGACGTGTGAGTGTCAGGCCGGGGGCAGACGGAGCTCGGGCGTCGGGCGCGACTGGAGCGCGTCGCTTCAGCGCGCCCTGCGTCTGGGACAGCGGCGTGCTCGACGGCTATGAGCGGCTGAACGAGAGGTACGGCGACCGGGCCCGGGTGGTCGAGGTCTACGGCTCGCATGCCAGCAGCCGGTTCGGATCCGGACGTGCGGCAATGATTCTGCCTCGAGTGGGCGATGCCGCGGTCTTCCGATGGATTCGCGCGGCGCGCCGTCGGGGCTTCTCTTTCAGCTACCTGTTGAACGCGGCCTGTCTGGGCGGGGACGAAGGCACCTACAGCGGACAGCGGGAGTTGCGCGCCCTGCTGGGGCGCCTGGCGGACGCCGGTGCGGATCGGGTCACGGTGACGTCCCCGCTCGTGATGGAGTTTGCGCGTGCGTGCGAGCCCGGACTGAAGGTGGGGGCGTCGGTCATTTGCTATGTCGATTCCGTACGCAAGCTCGAGTTCTTCGCCAGTCTGGGGGTGGACCGGGTGACCCTCGACATCGACGTGACGCGCAACTTCCCGCTGCTACGCGCTCTCCGGGCATCCACCGGGCTCGAACTGGGATTGATCGTCAACAGCCTCTGTCTGTTGGGGTGCCCGCTCAAGGCTCACCACTACAACCTGAACGCCCATTTCTCGCGTCCGCGGGAACCAGGGCTCGACGCCGGCTCGGCCCTGTCCCACGTCGGCGCGCGGTGCATGATTCAGAATCATGAAGACAAAGTCCGCGCTTTGATGTCGGCATGGATTCGGCCCGAGGATCTCGATCTTTACACGCAGACGGGCATCGATCATTTCAAGATTCAGGGGCGTGGCGCGCGGCCGGAGAACCTCCTCAAGACGGTGGAAACATATCTTCGGGGAGAATCCCCCGCGGGCGCTGTGCCGTTGACTGCGTTCGCGGGCGGGCGGACCGGATTTCGAGTCAAGGCGCGCGCGATGACCGGATTCCTCGACCACTTTTTGCACACGCCATATCGGTGTCAGGAAGGATGCGGTCCATGCCGCTATTGCCACGACTGGGCCGAGCGTGTGGTGACGGAGGAGGAGGAGGGCGATGTGGCGCGCCAGGTGGTCGCCAGCGCCCGGACCATGGCGGCAGCGGCGGTTGATTACCAGGCGCGAATCGACGCCCTCGCGGCAGGCGTGGCGACCAAACTTCAAAGCAGGCGCGCATCGGTTCGAGCCCGGACGGGGTAGTTCATGCCAGCGTATGCCTGAAGTCGTTCTGGTCAATTGTCGCGGGCGGATCGTCCCGGAGCGGCGGGAGCACCTGGGGTTGGGCTGCCTCTCGAGCTACCTCCGCCGCGAAGGAATCGACACCGAGATCGTTGACGGCCACTTCGATCGCCTGGACGCGCAGGACATTGCCCGGCGCCTGGGCGAGCTCCGGCCCACGGTCGTCGGGTTCACCATCTTTTTCAGCAATCAGGCTGAAGCCCTCGCCACTGCCCGGATTGTCCGTGCCTTGCCTTCGGTGCGCCACATCTGCATGGGAGGCCATCATGCCAGCTTCCGTCCCGCCTCCCTGCTGGCGGAACCGGCGGTGGACGCCGTGGTGCGCGGCGAGGGAGAGCTGACGCTCACCGAGTTGGTGCGGCGAGTCCGGCGGCGGCAGGAGTGGCGGGACACGCCAGGCCTCGCCTGTCGGGATGAGGCCGGGGGCGTCCGGCACACGGCGGCGCGGGCATTGCTACCCGACCTCGATGCCCTGCCGTTTCCTGACCGGTCGGTGTACCGGCGGCGGCTGCGGGAAGAGGGTGTGGCGGACGTTGCATCGAGCCGGGGCTGCTATGCGTGTTGCAGTTTCTGCAGCGTGAGCGCCTTTTACCGCCTCGGGCTGGGAACGGGCTGGCGCGCGCGCAGTCCGCGCCACATCGTGGACGAGATGGAGTGGCTTGCCGGGCAGGGGGCGCGGCACGTCCATTTTGTGGACGACAATTTCATGGGGCGCGGCGAGATCGGACGGGAGCGCGCCAGGGCGTTCGGACGGGAGCTGATGCGGCGCAAGCTCGATCTGACGTTCGATCTGGATTGCCGTCCCACCGACGTGCACGAGGAGACATTCGCTTTCCTGCAGACCGCAGGGCTCCGTGCCGTGGGAACGGGCATCGAATCGATGATTCCCCGCCAGTTGAAGCTCTACCGGAAGGGCACGACGGTAGAACAGAATCTGCGGGCGATCGAGACTCTCGAACGTCTGGGTCTGGACTATCGCCTTTACTACATCCCGCTTGATCCCTACGCCACTGTCGAGGAGCTGATTGAGAGCCTGGAATGGATGGAGCGAATTGGGCTGAGCCACTTCATCGAAGGACAGATCCCCGCCTGGCTGGTGGTGTTGGAGGGGACGACCCTGATCGAGCGTTTGCGGCGCGAGGGGGTGCTGTGGACACGGCCGGACGGGTCGACCGAGGACTTCGCCTGGGGGCAGCCCTACGTGGTGCGCGACTCGCGCCTCGGGCCGCTGCTTCCGCGCCTCTACGAACTGCATCATCACTACGTGGGCCTTCGCGAGGGGCCCCTCGAGGAACTGGCCAGCGACAACCGTCTCGTCCAACGCTTCGTCCAACAGATTGATGAAATCATCAAGCGTCACAAGTTCGACTCGGTGCGGCTGCTCCTGCGGGGCGCCAAGGACGGCGAGGTGAAGAAGGCATGGCAGGCGGTCCAGGACCGCTTCGCCGAGCTTCGGCATGGCATCGACCAGATCCGCAGGGCGAAGCGCGCCGGAACATTCCGCCGATTCGCCACCCGGAGTTTCCGATTTGGGACGGAGATCGTCTCGTTTCCGCCTCGGGAACTGGCGGTGCTGGTCGAGGCCCTTGCGCCGTCGCAGCCCGCCTCGAAGCCCGTCCGCAAAACGGCAGGGCTCGGCCGCGGCCGCGGCCGTGGCGGGCGCGTCGCGAAGCCCTCGACGCAGGAGGCCGTTGTCCGTCCCTTGGCCGCCGGAGGCTGCTAGCCTGCATCTTTGTCGACTTGTGACCACGGCGAATCCGAAAACTCCAGAATGCGGACCGCTGCGGGGCTCGGCGGCGCGTGCGCGGTTCATGCACGACGTGATCCTGGTCAACGCGCGCTGCCGGAAGTTTGGCAAGCCGGGCAAGATCGAGCATCTGGGTCTCGGCTACTTGTCTTCGACCCTTGGTGCGGCGGGCCGGCGCGCGGAGATCGTCGATGCCCACTTCCACGACCTTCCGAGCGAGGCGGTGGTCGAGCGGCTCGACGCGCTTCCTTCCCGCATCGCGGGGTTCAGTCTCTTCGTAAACAACGTCGAGGAAACCAAGCGCATCGTGCGCGCCCTGCGGGCCGCCGGCGATCGGCGGCACATCACGTTGGGCGGCCACCATGCGACCTTTAACAGCCGCGAGATTCTGGAAGCCTGGCCGGAGGTCGACTCGGTCGTGCTCGGTGAAGGCGAGGAGCCGCTCGTTTCATTGGCGCGGTGCCTGGCCTCTGGCCAGGACTGGAAGGGCGTGCCCGGGCTCTGCGTGCGGGGGCGCGACCACGTGTTGAGCAACGCCTGCCCGCCGCTGGTGTCCGACCTCGATGCGCTGCCGTTTCCGGACCGGCGTCCCTACCTCGAACACATGCGGCGGGAGGGCACGGCGACGATCCTGTCCAGTCGCGGCTGTTATGGGGCATGCAGTTTCTGCAGCATCCGGGCCTTTCACCGCCTCTCACCCGGTCCGGCCTGGCGGGCGCGTTCCGCTGCTGGGGTGGCTGACGAGATCGAAGAGCTCGTGCGGCGCCACGGCGTGCGGCACATCGAGTTCGCCGACGACAACCTGATTGGATACGGGCGGGCGGGGCGGGCTCGGGCGTGGGAACTGGGCCGGGAGATCCTTCGTCGGAAGCTGGCGATCACCTTCTTTTTCATCTGCCGCGCGAACGATCTCGATCCGGATCTGTTGCGGTTTCTGCATGAGGCCGGGCTTCGGGGCGTGGACATTGGGGTGGAATCCTGGGTGCCCAGCCATCTGCGGCTTTATCGCAAGGGCCTGCATGTGGAACAAAACCGCCGGGGCGTTGCGCTTCTGAAGGAGTTGGGGCTGGCCAACCGTTTCTATCTTATCCCGTCCAATCCCTACGCCACGCCCGCCGAACTCCTGACCAACCTCGAGGAACTCGAACGCGTCGGGCTCGATCATTTCCCCGAGTCGGCGGCGTTCAATCGGCTCACTGTGTTCAAGGGCAGCCCGATCGAGCAGCAGTTGCGGAAGGCTGGCCTGCTGACCGCGCCTCGGGGAAGGGCCTCCTTCGAGGGACCGCTGCCCTACCGATTCGTTCACCCGGCGATGGCGGACGTGCATCGCCAAGGGGAACGGCTCTATCTGGCTCAGGCGCGTCTGGTCGAGCGGCTCCGCGCCCGTCTGGCGGGCCCAAACCGCAACACCTGCGAGCGGCAGTTCGCCGATGCCGCCAGCCAGGCGGTCTACCGCGCCGTCTTCGCCTTGTTCAAGACCGTTGTCCAGCGCGCGGCGCGGGACGGACGAGCGCCGACGGTTCTCCGTCTTGCCCCGCGCCTGGCCCGGATCCGTCGACAGGTCGCGCGCGTCCATGCGCGCGAGCGGCGCGGTGATTTTGCCCGATTCGCCACCATGACGTTTCGCATCGGCAGTTCGGCCGTGCGGTATCCGCCCCAGACGGTGCGTCGCCTGGTCGCGGAAGTGAGTCAGGTCATGGGGCTGGAGGCCGCACCTGCTGCGCCTGCCGGGGCGCGCGCCGGCGCGGAGGTCTGACCATGGGCGAGGTGCTGCTGGCCGATTGCAGAGGGCGGCGCAACGAGGGGCGCAAGCGCATGGAGAACCTCGGGCTGGGCTTCCTGGCCGCGGCCCTCGAACGCGGGGGGCACACCGTCGAGGTTCTCGATGCCAGCTTCCACGGACGCACGGCGAATTGGCTGGCAGGCTGTCTGCGCGGGCGCCAGCCATTGCTCCTCGGTTTCTCGCTTTTCTTTAACAACGCGGATGAGACGTTGCGGCTCATCCGGCGGTTGCGGAGAGGCGGGCTGCGCGGCCACATCACTCTCGGCGGGCATCACGCGACCTTCACCTGCCGCGAACTGCTCGCCGACTGGCCCGAGGTCGATTCGGTGGTGCGCGGGGAGGGTGAAGAGGCTCTGGTCGAGTTGGCGGACCGGCTGGTTGAGGGGCGCGAGTGGCGCGACGTGCCCAACGTGGCGTGCCGTGAGCCCGACGGGCGGCTGCGTCTCAATCGGTGCCGCCCACTGGCCGATTTGGACCGTCTCCCGTCGCCATCGAGGCGGGCCTACGCCGACGCCATCCGGGCGGATGGCTGGGCGTGTGTGAGTTCAAGTCGAGGGTGCTACGGCGGTTGCAGCTTTTGTAGCATCCGGTCCTTCCTCGCCCTCCAGCCGGGTCCCTGTTGGCGCGCGCGAAGCCCTGCGAGTGTTGTGGATGAGATCGAAGCGCTGGCACGCGACTATGGAGTTCGACACGTGAACTTTGTCGACGACGACTTCCTGGGTCCCGGACGCCGGGGAAAGGAGCGGGCGCTGGCCATCGCATCTCTCCTCGAGGCACGGCGCCTGGGCGTCACCTTCATCATCTCGGCGCGCCCCGACAACCTCGACGGACCGACACTGCGGCGGTTGAAAGAAGCCGGCTTGATTTGCGTCGATATCGGGGCGGAATCGTGGCTGCCTCGCCAGCTCGAACTCTACCGCAAGAAGACCACCCCGGCGAAGAACGACGCGGCGATCGAGACTCTCCAGCGGGTCGGTGTCGAATACCGTGTCTACATGGTTCTGTTCGATCCCTACATCGCGCTCGAGGAACTCGAAGCCGCGGTGACGGTGGGGCAACGCCTGGGGCCCCGCCATCTGCTCGACATGTGGCTCTTCAGTCGTCTCCAGGCCTTCCCGGGAACGCCGTTGGCCGAGTCCCTCGAACGGGACGGCTTGTTGCAATCCCCGGCCGCCGGGGGCGCGTACAGCCGGGATCCCGAGTGCCGGTTCCAGCGCCCGGAAGTGCGGCGCCTCTTCGCGGCCTGGCAGGCACGTCTGCCGGCTTACGCCGCGCTGGATCGGCGCGCCAAGAGCCTCGTCGATCTCAAGCGGGGCAATCCCGCCGAGACCCTCTATTCCTTCGAGCTCCAGGCCGCACTCAAGCGCGCCGCGCTCGATTTGTTCCAGCGGTCCCTCCGGTTGTGTCAGTCCGGCCGCTCGCCGCGCCCGATGCTCGATCGCGGCTTCGCCCGGCTCGGTGCCCAGATGGCAGCCATCGAGGCGGCTCAGGCGTCTGGGCGCTTCCGCCAGTTCGCCCCGACGCGCCTGCGCTTTGGCCGCGACGTCCTGCGCTTTCCTCCGCCGTCGATTGCCGCGATGGGCGAGCGGTTGGTCGCCCAGATCGAGGAGACCGGACCATGACGGACGTGATGCTCGCCTATGTGGGCGCCCCGCACGCCGCAGCCCCGGCTCAGCGCGAGCACCTCGGCCTGGCTTATCTGACCTCCTCCGTGACCGCCGCCGGACATCGCTGCGGCTTCATCGACGCCGCGCACGAAGGTCTCGACGTCGACACCCTTGTCGAGAGGATCGCCCTCGAGCGTCCGACACTCGTCGGGTTCAGCCTCTACCTCAACAATGTGACGGTCACGTTGCGCGCAATCCGAGCTTTGCGCCGCAGCGACTGCCGGGCCCACATCACTCTGGGCGGGCATCACGCCACCTTCCATTGGCGCGAGATCCTCGCGAACCACCCGGAACTCGACTCGATCCTGCGGGGCGAAAGCGAGCTGGCGCTCGCCGACCTGGCCGGGCGTCTCCGCCAGAGGAGGCCCTGGCAGGACACCCCGAACCTCGCCAGCCGCGACTCCGCCGGCGTGCCGTACGCGAATCCCTGCCGCCCGTTGATCACCGATCTGGATCGGCTGCCGCCGCCAAACCGCGATCCCTATCGCAGCGCCGTCGAACACAGTGGCGTCACCACAATGGTCTCGAGCCGCGGCTGTTACGCGCACTGCGGCTTCTGCAGTGTCCGCGCGTTCACCCAGCTCGCCGCAGGCCCGCTCTGGCGTCCGCGCTCTCCGGCGGGCGTGGTGGCCGAGATGGAGGATCTTCAGGGCCGCTTTGGCGCGCGGCAGATTATCTTCGTGGACGACAATTTCATGGGACCGGGGCTGACGGGCCGACGGCGGGCCGGCGCGATCGCCGATCTCGTGCGGGGGTCGGGTCTGCGGATCCAGTGGACCCTCGCCTGCCGGGCGAACGATCTCGAGGCGACGACCCTGGTCCGGCTTCGGGAGGCAGGCCTTGTCCGGGTGGACCTCGGCGTGGAATCGTGGACGCCGCGGCAACTCGAGCTTTACGACAAGGCTCTGACGCCCGAACAGAACGATCGCGCGATCGACCTGCTCGAACGGCTCGGCCTCGACTATCGTCTGTACCTCATCCCCATCGATCCGTACGTGCAGGTGCCCGAACTCGAACACAACGTGCGGCGGATGCAGCGGCGCGGCGGACGGCACGTCACACACCCATTATTCAACCGGCTCGCCGCGTTCGCCGGCACCCCGCTGGCGGAGCGGATTGCTCGGGACGGCCTTCTCTCTCGCCGCGCCGGAGTGTGTGCCTGCGAGCACGGACGCCCCTACCGATTCGCCGATCCGCGGATGACCGCTGTGGATCGCGCGCTGCGGCGATTGGATCAGTCCCTGGCGCGCACGGTGAATGCCGCCAAGGCGCTGCTGCCGTTGGCTGCCGCGCCGCCACCTGTCCTGGGGTTTGCGATGGACTGGATGGCGGCGATCAACGAGGCCGCCCTCGAAACTGCCCGGCAGGTTCTCTGCGCCTATCGGCGCGGACGCCCCGGCGCCGCGCGCGAACGGCTTCGCCGCGGCAATCGGGCGCTCGCCGCCGGGGTGCGACGCGTGCGCCGGGCGTGGCAAGAACAGTCCTTCGCGACCTTCAAGCCGTTTCGCGTCCGCGTCGGGCGCCGCACGGTCCGATTCCCTCCCCCGGCATTCGCCACGTTGCAGCGGACGCTCGCGAACGCCGCCCTGCGCATTCGATCCCCCAAGGCGTCATGACGCGCATCGTCCTCGTCAACTGCCGTGGGGCCGGATCCGCAACGCGCCTCGCCACCGAACATCTCGGGCTGGCTTCACTCGCTGCGGTCCTGGATCGGGACGGTTTTAGCGTCACCGTGCTCGATGCGAATTACGAGCCGATTCCCCGGCGCGTCCTCCTGCGTCGAATTCAAGAGGAGGCTCCCGCGCTCATCGGTTTCACCCTCTACTACAACAACGCGGACGCAACCGCCCGCATCATCGAAGATCTCCGAGGGGCCGGGTGCCGCAGCCATGTCACACTGGGGGGCCACCATGCCACCTTCAACGCCTTCGATCTCCTGGTCGAATGGCCGGGCGTCGATTCGGTGGTCTGCGGCGAAGGCGAAGGCACCCTGGTCGACCTGGCGCGCGCGGTCTCGACCGGGCAGGCCTGGGATGCGCTGCCCAACCTCGCGTGCCGACGGGACGGCCAGCCGCACGCCAACCCATGCCGCCCTCTGATTGCCGACCTCAGCCAATTGCCGCATCCGCACAGAGAGGCTTTCTCCCGCACCCTTCGGCGCACCCGCACCGCCACGGTTGTGTCGAGCCGCGGCTGTTTCGGTCGCTGCGCCTTCTGCAGCATCCGCGCCTTCTATCGCTTCTCCGAGGGCCCGTGCTGGCGTCCGTTCAGCCCGCGCCGTGTCGTGGACGAGATCGAAGCCCTTGTGCGCGCGCACGGGGTCAATCGGATTCGCTTCATGGACGATGAATTCGCCGGGCCCGGCGAGCGGGGGCGTCGGCGCGCGCGGGCCATTGCGGCGGAGATCCTCGGGCGCCGCCTGGACATCCGCTTTACCGTGGTGTGCCGGCCCGACAGCCTGGATGCGGATCTGCTGCAGGACTTGATGAAGGCGGGTCTCGAATGCGTGGACGTCGGCGTCGAATCCTGGGTGCCGCGGCAACTGGCCCTCTATGGCAAAGGCGTGTCGGTTGCCCAGAACTGGGCTGCCGTCAAGACGCTCGAACGCCTGGGTATTCCCTACCGGCTCTATGTGATGCCCATCGACCCGTACGTGACGCCCGAGGAGCTGCGCCAGAACCTCGAAGCCGTGGCACGGATCGGTCTCGAGCACTTCCACGAGAATTCGTTCCTCACTCGGCTGATCCCCTTCAAAGGGACGGCGATTCACGAACGCTTGCGGAAGGAAGGCGTGCTCGGTTCCTCGAGCGGCGGGATTGCCGCGGGGCGCCTCGGCTACCGCTTCCTGGATCGGCGCATGAGGCGGCTCTACCCGCAGGTCCGCCTGTTGGCCCGCGGCCTTCACAAGGCCTCGGAGCGGCTGCGGCGCCTGTTTCGTGCCCCGTTCAACGAACGCGAGGTTCTGGCCTTCGGGGCTGAAGTCAAGCAGGCCTCGACCCGGGCTGTGCTCGAATGTTGCCTCGATCTCCTGGCTTCGGACCAACCCGGCCCTGCCGCTGCGGGCGTCCGCGCGACCCTGGCCGAACTCGATCGCGCGACCGTTGCCATCGCCCGCGCCGCGGAGCGCGGGAGGTTCGAGCGTTGCGCGCCGGTCGCCGTGCGCATCGGCGGCCGCGAGATCGTGTTCCCGCGCCGGGCCGTCCGCGAGGCAACGGCCCTGCTGGTCGATGCCATGTGCCGTTCCGTGCTCTCGGCTGATCCAGCACCTGCCGACAGCAGGGCACCGTGAACAGATCACTCCCGAACTGTGCCGCGCGGCGAATAGGGGTCAGTTCTTGATTATGTCATTCGACAATCAGATTCCGCCTTGTTGCCGCGGGTTCAGGCGCGTAGTGTGTCGACAGACTTATCCTCAACGGCCGTGAAGAACCGAGACCCGATCTATTCACGCTCCGCCATTGTGGCCGCGCCGCGTCCGGATTTGCTCACAATGGAGGACAGGGGAGACCGCGTGACCGATATCGAAAGTCGAGCCCCGTGCGTGGGTGGTAAGTGGCGCCTGGTCACGGCCCTTGCCCTCGCGATTCTGTCGGCCTGGCCGGCCAGCCATGCGGCGAACCTTCTGTCCGAGATCCGGCCCGAGACCAATGGTTGGGTGCGTGTCGCCGGGCACATGGCCACCAACCAGACCGTCCAACTCGAGTGGTCGCCTGATCTGAGGCGTTGGGAGGACCTGGCGTTGCTGGACTTTCGGCAGCCCAAGCCGGACGCATACAACGAGTGGTGGGCGACCAATGACACGTTCGCCTTCCTGGACCTGGCCGCTCCCACACAGCCCCGACGCTTCTATCGTTTCCACACCGCGCCATTTGAAGCGACGAATGACTGGAAGAACCAGGTGCTCTCCACGGATGATGCGTTTGCTCAAAGCGGTCTGAATTCGGATCTGGACGCGATCCGCTGGGTCAAGTTCGCCGTGCTTTTCGATGATCCGTACCGGGTGGTCTACCAGGACGGACGCGTCTACCTGCTTCATCACCAGTTTGCCACGAATCGCCTGGCGCCGTTCCGCGGCCTCTCGGCGGATGAATTCGACCGGGTCTCCCTCTTTGCGTCCAACCAGCAGGTGCTGCTCGGGACGGTGCTGTTCCCGCCGCGTCCGGGGATCCGCGAGTACGGGATTCAGTTCGCCGGGCGGGATCCGTATCCGCGCGAACTGGTGCGGACGTTTTTCGAGCGGGTGGTCTCGACGGTGGTTGCTCCGGCGGACGTCACGCCGTTCTACCTGCCGGCCTTCGAGCAATCCGAGACGGCCCTGATCGACGAGGCCTATTTCGAGGCGCACGGCATTCGCGTCAGCAGCGTCAACCGCTGGGTGACCTCCGATCAGGTGTACGCTGCCGGCTGGGCCCTGGGGCGCCTGCGCGTCCTGCCCGCGGCGCAAATTGACGCGGCGTACGCGGACGGACGCCTGTCGCCACAGGACATTCTGGTGACGGACGGCGTGCCCGCCGAGGTGCCCTTTCTATCGGGCATTCTCTCGACCACGCCCGCGACGCCCAATTCGCACGTCGCCATCCTGGCTCAAGCCTACGGCATCCCGTTCGCGTTCGTTGCCGGCGCGGCCGCCCAGGCGCGTCTGGCGCAACTGGACGGGCGCGAGGTTGTGTTGCAGGCCACGCTGCGGTCCGGTTTCGCACAGGTGTCGGTCCTCGAAGCGGAAGAGGCGCTCACCCCGGCGCTGCGGGAGGAGTTGCTGGGCCTGAAGCGCCCACCGACTCCGCGGATTCAACCGGTCAGCGCGTACGGCGCCTTCATCGCCCCGGTCGATGCGCTGCGTCCGGACGACATCCGTTACTTTGGCGGCAAAGCGGCTCACTTCGGCCTGCTGCGGCGCAGCATCCCCGCCGATTCTCCCGAGGCCATCGCTTTCTCGTTTGACTTGTGGACGGCGTTCATGAGCCAGGTCCTCCCCAGCGGCCGCCGGTTGGCGGACGAAATCCAGATGCGCCTGGCCGCTCACACGAACTACCCGCCGGACATCGCGCGGGTGCGCCAGGACCTCGAGGCGGTCCGCGACCTCGTGACGCGCACTGCCCGGTTCACGCCCGAGCAGCAGACGGCGATCACCAATGCGCTGTCGCATTTCGACCCGCTCCGGCGGATTCGCTTCCGCAGTTCGAGCAACGCCGAGGACGGGGAGACGTTCAGCGCCGCGGGTCTGTACGACAGTTACAGCGGTTGTCTGGCGGATGACCTCGACGACGACACCCGCGGCCCGTGCCGGTGCGACCCGACGGAGGGGAACGAACGGGGCGTATTCCGGGCGATCCAGAAGGTCTACGCCTGCTTCTACAACGACAACGCGTTTCTCGAACGGCTCCGGCATGGTCTGGACGAACGGGCCGTCGGCATGGCGGTCCTGGTCCATTATTCGACGCCGGACGAGTACGAGCTGGCGAACGGCGTGGCGACGGTCTCGATCGAGGCTCAGCTTTGGGGCGGCGCCCGGTTGAAGGCCAGACTCGTCACGCAGAAGGGGGCGGTGTCCGTCACCAACCCCGCGGGCAGCGCGTTACCCGAAGTGGTCGAGGTGTTTGACCCCGATCAAATCGAATTGCTGCAGCCCTCCGGCCTGGTCCCGCTGGGGAGCCAGGTGCTGGACTGGCCCAAGGAGTACGAAACCCTCGCCGGCCTGCTGTTCCGCGTATACACGGATTACGTCGACGAGGCCGGCGGCGGGGCGCCGACGAACCTCGTGCTGGATTTTGAATATAAGAAAGTCGAACCGGGGAAGCTCCTCGTCAAACAGGTCCGGCCCGTGCCGCAGCCGCCCCCCCTTTCCTCGACGCGGTACCTCTTGGGCGAGGCGGTGACGTATGGTGTTTACCCGCGCGAAGGCTCAGATATTCTGGCAAACCACCGGCTCAAGTGCCGGCTCGACCTGCGGACCTTCGGCGGGCGACTGACGGACACCAATCTCGCCGAGGCGCTCTATGCGCACGCACGCCTCGAGTTCCGCCAGGGTTCTGCGTTGCACACGATCGAGGGGATGCCGTCCGAGTGGCCGGACGCCACGCACGCCGTGAGCCAGGACCCCCGCCGCGGCACCATTGTCGAGGACGGCTGGACGTTCGGCACAGGCAGCAACCGTTGGACGTTTTTGTTGACCTCGGTGATCCCGTCCGCGGCGAGCGAAGCCACGCCCTTCCTCGCCCAGGCGGAGATCCGCAAATGGCTGCGGGTCACCTATGCCACGCCCCAGCCGATCTTCGGCACCGCGGGCGCGCCTCGGACGACAGCCACCGAGGAAGTGCAACTTGTGACGTTGCCCGGCGCCGCCACGCTGTCGCCCGATCCGCCCGAGGCTTTTGAGGGTCCGGGCAACCTCCATTTCCAGGTCCGCTTCCTGAACCCGACCAATCAATCGGGGCCGCCTCTGGGAGTCGACCAGAACTTCTGGGGAACCTATCCCGCCTCTTACTCGACCTGGCTCGAGTCTGAGATTGAAGGTGCAACGCTCGAGCCCCTGGCTCTGCGCGACTACTACGCCCAGTCCGCCATGCCGACACACAAGTACCTGTGGTCGTATTATCTGTTCGAGCCTGCCCTGGACCCCGGTCTTTCACCCGAACAACGCGCCGAGTGGCAGGCGAAGGACATTCAGTGGATCTACGTTACCCGATCGCTCATTGGTCCCCGCGACGTTGAGGTGACGTTCTACGGCGCGGACGGCTTGCCGCGCGGGCCGTGATGGGCTGTCGCCCGACCGTCGGCAGGCGTGCGCGGCCGCGCCAAACAGGCCGTGGTCCCGCGCCAGGACGCCAAGGCCAGACACCGCGGGCCTCGTCTCTTCACGGTACAATCGTCCACAGTCTGAGCAGCCAACGACGGATTTCGGAGGGGCGGAGGAGAGTCGATGGAGAATATTCCTGAATTCCGGGACCGACCCCTTGACCGACCCCTTGATGAGTTTGTCCGGGTCTTGTCTGGGCCGAATCCCATTCTCCAAGCAGCCTCGATCATTGCACGGAATCGTCTGTTGGGATTTCGAGTTTCTTGTAGAGCTCCCGACGGCCCTGTTTGTCGCCTTCGAGGATCTTGCGCGCGTAACGGGCGACCTCCTCGGCACGAGCGCGCGGCACGACCGCGACGCCATCCCCATCGGCCACGATGATATCGCCCGGGATCACCGTCACTCCGCCGACCACAACCGGACGGTTCACGGACTCGATCTCGTTGCGTCCGGGTCGAATGCCACGCCCCGGGTGGCGGAAGTACAGGGGGATCTTCTCCGTGACAATCTCGTCGGTGTCGCGCGCGGTGGCGCTGGTGACCACACCCACACACCCGCGCAGTTTCCAACTCATGATGTTGTTCGAGCCGATCGATCCCACATCCGCCTGGGGAGCGTCTTCGATCACGAGGGCAGACCCGGGCCGCAACAGGGGCACGAACGGCTCGGGAGACCGTGTCGTGTACCACGCCGAAACCCAGCGATCGTAGTCCTCCGTTTTCGAGGGGCCAACCCGCGGGAGTTGGGTTGGGACATAACGAGCTGTCACAGCGACGCCCACGAACCGGTGGCGGTAGTGCTCGGTGTCACGCCAGAGCGGTCGAATGGCCGCGTCCATCAAGCCGGTGTTCGGCAACCCGACGGCGTCCAGGCCATCGGACACGTCCGCCACACGCAGCCCGGCGAAGAGCCCGAGCACCCGCTGGTCCTCGACGTCCGAGGACACGGGAGTGGCGATGAATCCGCGTCCGGCGCGCGGATCGGCGTCGGCGGGCGGTTCGGCTGCGACAAGCTCATGCCCGGGTAGGAGCGCCAAAGAGCCAGCCAGGACAGCCACGCTCCGCGACCAGCGGAACATCAGGGGCATGAAAGGATCGTCCATCCGTGGTCGTGTTACGGATTGAGCATCAGGGATAGGCATACGTGGTTTTCGTCTAACAGACTGTGCGACGAACATCAACTCGCGAACGAACCTTTGTCGCGAACGAACCTTCCGCACGAAGTCGACCAGGCGCAGGTCAACGTAGAGACGCGTTCTGGTCGTATGCGCACTGCTCCGACCTGGGAATCGTGTGTCTCGTGTCAATCCTGTCGGAAATCGTTGCCGGATATTCCTGAATTCCTGAATTCCGGGACCGACCCCGGGCACGAGCTGCTGTTGGGAGATGCGCTGAGGCATGAATGTGACCATCATCCGACCCGGAACACCTCTTCAGGGCCCGAGTGGCCGTATTTGAATCCACGAATCTCGCCGTCACTTGAGATCTTTATGCCAAGTCCATATCCACTAAGGGTTCTGGCTGCCGCCAGTCGTCCCCCGCCCTCGCTCCCGGCGTCCACATTCACGATCGCGCCCGCCGCTACTAGCTTGCCTTCGTCGTCGAGGATTGTAGCCCCATCCTGGCCTGTGTTTCTTTTCACCACGAAGGACACGAAGGGCACGAAGAAGGAGAGAAGCATCGCATGTGAAGCGGCCGCTCACTCGCGCGCGACGGGGAACCTGGAGGTTGAAGGGGGCGGTCTCACTCCTGCCTTCGAGGACTTCGTGACTTCGTGGTGGTTTTTGGCGATCGCCTGACAGCTCAGGGGATGATCAGGCGATTCTCGATTGACCTGTGGTGTCTGCTTTGCCAGCGTGACCGGTATTGATAATAGGGGTTGCAGTCAAGGGTCGAATCACCGGTTACCAACCGGTCGACCGTCCGGTCATCTGGGTCGGGTTGACGGACCGGGGAGCACCGAAGCATTGGGCCATGAAGCGTGGGTTCCGCTGTGTCCTGGCCCCAGGTCAGTGACGACAAAGAACGGCGCCGGGCCACTGCGGAACTGGTGTGCATGTCGGTGCAGGACGTGAAGGACCGGCAGGCGCTGTGGCACGGGCGGATGAGTCGCGAGCAACGCGAGTCGGTGCTGCGCGACATCCTTCATGAGCCCTGAACGGGGAGAGTGATTCACGCCAAGACCCAACGACAGAGAGGCAGGCTTCGATCATCGCCTCCGCTGTTCGCGGTTCCATTCGAGCCACGTGAACAGTCACCCGCCGCGAAAGCCGCCCATCAAGGCGCAAAGTCGAGCGGTTCTCATTCTGGGTGTATGGCGTCGCCGCCGGGTGAGGGCACCTGGCCTACAGCACCCGAGAATGTAGCGGTTGTAAGCCGCGTGGCCTCACGCGGCGCGAGTCGGACATCGGCAACAGCACAGCGCCGGGTGAGGGCACCCGGCCTACAGCACCGCGCCGGGTCAGGGGACCCGGCCTGCTATGGGCGACAGACGACGACGCGGTAGAAGCGGTGATGCGGGAGCGGGAACTCGGGGTCAAGGAACTCGATCGGGTCGGGCTTCGCATCCTCGATTGTCTTGAGGAGGCGCCAGACACTCGGGGCAAGCGTGTCCGTGTATTGGATCTCGTACGTGGCGCCGGGACACCCCTCGATGAAGAAGCGGGGGATTCCCTGGGCGGGGTCAAACACGCATCGGATGCGAAGAGGCGGTCGATTGGTCTGGAGCCGGCCCGGCGTGCCTCCGCTGGTGCAGGTAATCCAATTTGCCGGATCATTGCCATATCCTTCGAGCGTGACCCGTTCGAGGCTGGCGCCGCCGGTGTCTGGGACGAGGGGCCACGGCGTTCGAGGCTCGTACTCGACACGGTCCACTCGATAGAAAGGCACTGTGCCATCGGTTCCGGGGGGTCCGGGCCGGACGAGTCGAAGGCTCTCACCCGCATTGTCGAGCAAGCCGGTCCAGGGGCCGAGCACCGTGACTTCGTCGCTCACGGCGTATTGGCTTCGAAACGCGGCGGCGTTTGTATTGCAGACAATCAGCGGTGTGCAGGGTGGCAGGCTCTGACCCGGCGGAAATGCAAGTCGGACAGCTCCCGTCAACTCCCACACGTTGGTCGGAACAGCCGGGTCGTAGAGGTCAACGGCTGCGTCGGAGATGTTGACCAATTCGACATACTCGGCCAGGCCGGGGCTGGGGTGGTACATGATCTCGCTGAACACGACGGGGCCGACCCGCGGCAGTGCGTTGGCTTCTCCTGGCGTTGCGGCGCGCAGTTCGGTGTAATCGACCATCCCGTCCGAACGCTCGTAACGCCCACAAGTCTCCTCGCGGTCGACCGCCGGGAAATCGACCGTGTCGATGAACCGCACGATGTTCGTCCCCGATGCGCTCACGAGCAGGATGTCGGATCCACGGGTGCTGAGTCCGAATCCGAACTGGGCTGCCGACAGCACGAGGCGTCCGCCCGCCGGGACATGGAGCTCCTGCTCGAAGGCGTGCCGGAACGGCTGGTCGTATTGGTCGCTCAGATACAGGCCGAGCAAATCGAACGGCTCCGGGCCCGGGTTATGGAGTTCGATCCAGTCGGTGATCCTGTCGCCACCAGCCCAGGATTCACTGATGACGATCGGTGACACCCAGGCGTCAAGGCGCCCTGGGGAGCCGTGGTAAAGCGGGCTTGGGCGCCAATGACGTCCCTGGGCCAGGTAGTCCATCTGGGCCGGCGCGTTTGTGGGGACGGATGTCGGATCACGCAGTTCGATCGAGCTGCCCTGGCCGTCCGCCCTGCGAGGCCAGGAGCCATCCGGTCGGTACGTGACTGAGCAGAGGGCATCGAGCTTGGGCGTCAGCAAGACGACGGTTTCGCCGTTGTTGTCGAGTCGTCCGGCCCATGCGCCGGCCACTGCCAGGTCGGGGTGATAGCAAAACGAATCGGGCGATTGATAGCGGGCAGCGAAGGCGGCTGTGTCTTCGACCACCAGGGCGAAGCCGCCGGGCGGGATGCGGAACCCTGAGGGGAACAGGAAGTCGACGCCACCGGCCAGGCGGGCGCCGGTGAGGTCGACGAGGTTCGAGCTGATATTCGAGAGTTCGATGAACTCGCAGTCGGGCGATCCGGCCGGGTTGTAATGGATCTCGGAGATGACGATCTGGCCGGGAGCGAGCGGTTGCGGTTCGGCGACATCGAAGCGGGCCTCGACCAGGGCGCTCCACGTGGTCCCGCTGAGCGCGCGGGCGCGGATCAAGGCGTTATCAGCGATGACGATGCCGGCTGCCGCGGTTGTCGAGCGCGCGCGCAGGGCCAGGTTGAAGCTGACGTCGGTGCTGTTTGCACCGGACTGATGGACCTCGACGGCCAGGAGGTTCGTACCCGCCACCAGGCCGGTCGGAGCCAATGGGAAGTTGTAGAACTGCGACTCGCTCGCGCCTCCCACGGCCGTCAAAGCGAAGTCCGAGTACTGCACAAGGCCCGCGGGCAAGTTGTCGCGGAAGAGTTCCTTGCCGTTGAGGTAGACGATCGCGCCATCGTCGCGGAGCAGCTCGATAACCAGTTCGGTGATGGCCGCGGGATCGGACACCGTGAATGCGTGACGAAAGTAACAGGTCGGGTATTTGTTGTTTGGGTCGGGGCCGAACCCGAGCACCGTGGCTTCGTCACCGTCGCCGTAGCCCAGCTCGGACCGCCCGGTGTTCCAGCCTTGGTCGTTGAAGGCGGGGGTGTTCCATGTCGCCGGCGGCGCCCCCTTGTCCCAGTACCGCCACACTGCGCCCGGCGCAATCAACGTCTCCTCGCCTCCGGTGCCGGCGACGAGCGCCCCCGGCGCCACGGCGCCGCCGGGCAGGCGCGGATCCGATCCATCGAGGGTGTAGTAGATGGTGCCGCCGGTTCCGGCGAAGAGGACGGTGAAACCGTTGGTCACGGTGCCGCCCCATTGGTTCATTTGGGGGGCTTTGAGCGAGGGATAGAGGCCGCGGTTGCGCAGCAGGTTGAAGAGATTGGTGGTGCGGCCGGGGAAGAGGCCGGTGCGGATTGTTTGGGCGGCGCTTTGCCAGTTTTCGGGCGTGCGGATGCCCCAGCGGGCGCATTCGGCGACGAGGCTGTTGGTGATTTCGAGCATGCGCTCGTCGAGGCGGGACAGGTTGCGCGCGGGGGTCAACGCGCCATCGAGGAAGAAGTGGCGCTGGATCCGATCGGCCAGCAGGGTCATGAAATCGGGGTGCTTTTCGGAGACCAGCGCGCCGAACAGGCCGCCCGGGCCGGGGTTGGAGGTTCGATCCGAGTTGAGGGCCGAGGTCCGCAGGAAACCGTCCGCGTCGCCGATCCAGAATTTGAATCCGCTGCCGGGGGCGATGGGGCCGGCGGCCCGGTACTCGGTTTCGCAATCGCCGTAGAACCACATCAGCATGAAATCGATGAGGTGAGGCACATCGAGGCACGGTTTCGACGCGGCGTAGGAGGTGCGGTTGGCCCGCAGGTTTTCCCAGGGGGCGCGGTTGCGTGGATCGGGCGTGCCTGGGATGAAGCTGTCGCCGACGTTGTCGTTGCCGCGCACGTTGACATAGTCTTCGCGTTTGCCGCCGAGGTAATCGGCCAGGAAGCTGTCGGTGAGGCGTTCGCGCGCGTGGTATTGGCCCCAGTACTTGCCGTTGAGATAAACGTTCACGAAACGTCCGTGCGGGTTGAGGCTTCCCATGTCGAGCATGGTGTCCTCGGTGAAGCGGCCCGCCATGTAGAAGCCGCGATCGATCATGTCGTGTGATCCGCCGACCAGGTCGATTTCGTCGAAGCTTTCGCGGGCGAGGAAGCCGCGGTCCATGCCGCGGAACAGGGGCGCCCTCAGCTTGGTCGCGCCGTACTCGCCTCGGAACTTGAGCCGGTAGTTCTTCTTGTTGAAAGTGGTCCAGGCGCCTCCGAAGCGGAAGAAGCCGCAGTTCGCCTGGGCGTGCGGTTTCTGGTCCGGCCAGAGCAGCTCGACCGAGGCCTCGCGCTCGATGTAGTCGTCGGGAATCTGCGGCACGGCGATCATCAGCGTGGGCAGATCCGTCAGCCCGCGCCGGATCCGGTCGGTGTAGCGGGCGTCGCGGACCATGTTCTGGTTCATGGAGGCGGACGCCATGACGGCATCGATGAGCACGTACGAATGGGTGACGGTGCGGGGCGATTTGTAGCCGGGTCGGCGCACGGTCGCGCGCACGCTCAGGCTGGTCGAGACGGGCAGCGGCCCGCCGTAGCGCAGGGCAGGCTCGCGCCCGTCGATCGAGTAGAACAGATCGGCGCCTTGATTCGGGTTCGTGATCGTGAGTGCGAAGGCGTTGGTGTGGAAACCGCGGGCATGGCTGAAGGCCGGGGGCTGCAACCAGCCTTCATACGATGCGGCCAGGTTGGGACCGCCCGGCGTGGGATCGAGAAACGTCAGCCGCCCGTCGAGCGTTCTTCCATACGCCAGGTCTTCGCGCTGCGGGGGAAAAGCGGAGATGCCATCGACCACCGATGCGCCGTCCGGGGCGGTCAGCACCACCGATTCGCCCTCGGCATCGAGTTGGAAGTTCGCGTGCAGTCCACCGGCCTCGTCCCACGGCGCACTGCGCCCGGACGCAAACACAAGGAGGCAGCCGTGGGCCGGGATCGAGACGGACGGGAACACCCACTTCATGGGCGTGGCGGGATCGTCGCTGAGTCCATAACCGGCAAGGTCGCAGGGTTGGTTGTTGGGATTATACAATTCGATCCAGTCGGATGGTTCCCCGCGCCCGTCTTCGATCGAGAGGTGGTTGTCGGCCATGAACTCGTTGATCCGCACCGGGAGGAGGTGGTCATCGACGATCACGCTCACCGCGCGCACCGATGCGCCGTTGCGGTTGGTGCCGACCAACAGATACTCGATGGAGGTCGCGGGTGAGACGGTGATCTGGCCCGCGCCGCCCTTATCCGTGAGGGCGCCAACCGATTGTCCGCCGGGGTAGAGATCGAGCCGATGCAACTCCTCGGCCTGCCAGGTCAACGTGGTGGAGTCGCCCGATGCGATGCGGTTGGTGGACGCACTGAAGGCGAGCAGGCCGATCTGGTCCGCGGGGCGTCCGAAGACCTGGACTTCGCGCAGGCCCAAGTACCACTCGATGCCGCCGGAGATGTCCGACCGTTCCTTGTTCTCGAAGCCGACCCGGACATAGCGCGCTGTGATCGGCCCCGCAACGTCCACGTCGAAGGTCGGGTTGGTGCCGGCCAGGTGCTGGGAGAACACCGAATCATGGTTGGCATCGAACAGGCGGACCGTGGCGTGGCTGAGCCGGGCGGCGAATCCCTGGGCAGCCACGGCACGAATGCAATCGAGCGCGTGGGCCTGGCCGAGGTCGACCTCCCAATAGGCGTCTACGGACTTGTCGGTCGTCTCAATTGCGGTGGCGTAGTTGCCGTCGTTCGCGTTCGACGCGGGCGGCAGGTTGTCCTGGTACCGGACCATGTAGCAGTCCCGTCCCAGGGCCAGGTTCGGCGCGGTCAGGACGATCACTTCGGCCAGTGACACGATCCGGTCGCCGGCGCCGTTGGCGGCGCCATCTTCGAGTCCGACGCGCACGTGACGGCCCGACATGTTCGCCGGGCAATCGAATCCCCAGACCCCGCCCAGACCCGGGTTGGTCAGGGTCGCCGAGGCGACTGTATTGGACTGATCGTCGAGGATTCGCAGGGCCAATCCGGCGAGTCGGGCTGCCGCGGTGTCGCGCCGGTTGACGACCTCGATGCGGTGGATCGGGCGGGTGCGGTCGAGCGTGAGGATCCAAGAACTGTTTGTGAGGTCGGCGGTCTGGGAGAAGGTCGCCGGATCGCCGTCGATGGCCAGGCTGGCCGGATAGGACGAGCTGAAGTCGCTCGATTGTTGCGCTGTGGCGATGGCTTTGAGCGCAATCGGGCCCGCCGCCGTCGAGGGGTCGCCGAACGCCCGGACCTCGGCCAGGGCGACCTGGTGTTTGCCGACTCCGTTGGGCTGGCCGTTTTCGAGGCCGATCCGGAGGATGCGCGCGCTCAGGCCGGTGGGGAGGTCTGCGGCCCAAGTCGAACCCGGGCCAGGATCGTTGACCAGCGTCTCGAAGACAGTGCGATCGCGCAGATCCTGGAACCGGAGCACGAGGCCATCGAGGGCATCGCGATAGGAGGCGTCGGACGGGGCGATGATTTCGATGCGGGTGAATCTGTAGTCCCGGCTGAGTTCGCACTCCCAATGTGCATTCGGAATCTCGGTAGTCGCGCTGAAGGTGTTTGCGTTTCCATCCAGCGCGCGGGCCGGCGCGTTGGCAGCGGACAGGTCACCGGTCTGGGTGGCCGTGCCCAGCCGGGCCAGGTCCAACTGAACTGCGCCCAGAGACGACAGGGCGGAAGCGAGGGCGCCCGCCCAGACCAGGGCGATCAGGCGGGCAATTCGAGAACCTGCGTGCAGCGCGGGGGCCGGGCCGGGCCTGGGGTATTCCAATCGCATGGCGGGACTTCGTCTATTGGATTCGGTACAGGTGAGTCCTGCTTCTGAGGATCAAGGCGTCTCCGGTGACGGCGGGACTCGCCATGAGAGGATCATCGAGTTGGCTTTCCGCCAGCACGCGGAACTCGCGTCCGGGCGCGATGACGGTCGCGCGGTTTCTCTCGTTGAAGAAGTAGATGCGGTCGGGGGTGTAGATGGGCGATGCGGAGTGCTTCCCTCCGATGCGTTCGCGCCAGACGACGGTGCCGGTCTTGGCCTCGACGCAGAGGGCGAATCCCTGGTCATTGACCATGTAGAGAAGGTCCTCGATCAGCAGCAGCGAGGCTGTGGAAGGCATGTCTTTGACCACCTTCCAGGCGACATGAGTGTCCGTGACGTCGCCTTCTCCGTCGGGCCGCACGGCCCAGAGTTCCGGGCGTTCATAGTCGGTGATGACGTAGAGCAATCCGTGACCGAAGAGCGGGCGCGGGACCATGGACCAGCCATTGTACCGCGCCTTCCAGAGTTCGGCGCCGGTGTCCGGATCGTAGGCGAACATGGCCTTGGCGCCCGGGCTGAAGAGCTGGCGGCGCCCGCCGGCCTCGATCACGATGGGTGTGCAGAAGGCCTTTCGGCAATTGCTCGTAAACTGGCTGTAATCGATCGACCGGTTTGTTTTCCACACGGTGCGACCCGTGGCCTTGTCGAGGGCGACCACGTATTGAACATCGCGGCCATCCACCGGAACGTAGAGGCGGTCCCCATCGAGCATCAGCGATGCTCCCGGGCCTTCGTGATGGTCGCAATTCAAGTCACGACGACTCCAAAGGACCTTGCCATTTTGCGTGCCGAGGCATGCGGTCCCATATGTCCCGTAATGGACATAGACCCTGTCCGCTTCGATTGCCGAAGTGGGCGACGCGTAGCTGTTGATGCTGGAGATGTACTCCGGCTCGGGCGTATCGAAGACCTTGACGTCCAGCACGACGCGCCCGGTCTCGGCATCCACGCACACGGCGTACATCTCACGCCCGTTGGTGGTGGCCGTCGTGAGCCAGATCTGCTTTCCCCAGACGACCGGCGAAGACCAGCCCAGATCGTGGATGGCCGTCTTCCAGACGATGTGGTTGGTTTCACTCCACGACAGCGGCGGGTTTGCGTCGAGGGCATGCCCGTTCCTGAGGGGGCCGCGCAATTCCGGCCAATTGACGGCGGCGAGACTGGACACCACGCAAAGGGCGGACAGGAGGAGAAGGGAGCGGGTCACGAGGGCTGGTCCGCGGCAGGATCGGAGTCCGGGACTCGATTGGGGGCGATCGCGGTTCGGATCTCTGAGGTTTAGCATGGGCAGATGATCCGATGCCGCCTTTGGGAAAGCGAGCGTTCAGTGCGCGAAAAGTGAAGGTGCCCGAATCCTCGCGCAGCAGGATCAAAAGGTCACCAGGGTGAACGCCGGGTCAGGGGACCCGGCCAACAAGGGGCAGACATCGGTGTTGTAGGCCGCGTGCCCCTACGCGGCGCAAGGACAGTTCACTAAGAGTTGGCGTGAGAGTGCCCGGCGATTCGGCTGAGTCAGAAGGCCCGGACCTTGGGCTCGCCGGGTGGGCGGGCAAGGCCCGGGCCTCTGACGGGCACGGTTCGGGCACGGCTAGGCACTCGGGATGAACGCGGTGCGGCGGGTGCGGCGCAGGCGGTGCCAGGTCATTCCGACGAGGCCGGCGGCGAGGACCAGGCCGGAGGCCGACGGTTCGGGGATCGGGGTGATGGCGCCGACGACGGCGACGTTATCGAGCCGGAGATTGCCCGTGCCGCTCGCGTTCCAGCCGTAGAAGCGGAACTCGTAAGAATCGCTCGACAATCCCGTTGTGGGCGTGAAGTCAAAGGCGCGATGGCCGAGTGTGGTGGTCACTTCGAACTCCTGGCAGCTTTCGAAGTTCACGCCGTTGCGCCAGAGTTCCACCTTGCCCATCTGCGGGCCGGTGCTGCTGCGCGAGGTGTCCCAACTCAGCGAGGTGAGCGCGACCTCGTATCCGACGTCCGGGCGAAACGAGAACGAGACGAATTCACTCGGATCCTGCTCCGCTCCCTGTGTCCATTGGGAGCTCGAGAAGGCATCGATTTGACTCGCGGCGTTGACCTGGGTCCGCGAGAAGGCGCTCAGAGTCAGATGTTCCGGCGCCGGGACCGTGGCATCTCCGCCCGGATCGCTCCCGGGGAATTCATAGGTGAACAACACTTGGGCGTGGACTGTGAACGCCACAGCCCCGCCGACGAATGAGACGAACAGTTTCTTCATGGTGCTCCTGACTGTTATGGATACGTGTTTGGTGTTTTCCTTGGCGAGGAGGGCTTCCATCTGTCGGCCGAGACCTGGCGTTCGATTCAAGCGATCCGACCTTGGCCTCATCCGACCTGGTGTCGACCTCCTCGTGCCGGGACGTGTATGCAGTTGGCGTGCCAGGATTGCTATACACAGCGTCAGAAGTTCCGCCGCGTGAGGGCACGCGGCCTACAGGTTTGTAGGCCGGGTCCCCTGACCCGGCGCTGCATCATTTATGTCGCTCTGTATAGCGCGCATCAGTGCACCTTTCGATGACAGCGGCTCCGCGTTCTTCAGAAGTTGGTGTGAAATGCGCGCTAGCCCTGAAATCTCATGCCTCGCGAGGCGCGCCTCAGACAAACCCCCAAACCGCGAATAGACGCGAATGGACGTGAATCAGACAGCGCCGGGTTCGCGTATTTCGTATTTCGCGGTTCAATTCAAGCCACGCGAACAGTCACCTCCGGTCTTTGGTCGCGATCCCGCGGTTTTGCGGGCGGGTGTCCTGTTGTTGAGCCGGCGATCCAAGGGGTGTCTCACTTGAGGACAGGCCTGGATCAGGTCGAGCCCCGAGCCTGTGATCGATCGGGGCCAGCCCGGGACGACGATCCGGATTTCCCGGCTGTGGCAACGCGCGCGGCGTTCTCAAGGACGGCGCAGCGGGTGCATCATGCGCTCGTCCTCCATGACCTCACTCTCCCTTCCAGACCGGGCGATGGCGAGGGATTTCGGCTTTGAAATCGCCCAGGCTCGACCAATGCAGCCGCCGGTTCAGGTCCACCTCCGCGACGGCGACGGTGCCCCATTCCCTGGCTTGGGCGAGGACGCGGCCTTCGTGGTCATAGACGCCCGAGATCATCCAGCGGGTCGCCGCGTCCGTATAGGTGCTGCTGACGATGTAGACATGGTTCTCGCAAGCGCGCGCGGCGGCGAGCAGCGGATTGCAGCCCCAAACGGGAAAGGCGATGACTTCAGCTCCGTTGATGCTGAGTTGACGCGCCACCTCGGGGAAGAAACCGTCGTAACAGATCATCATTCCGACCTTGCCGAACCGGGTGTTGAACACCGGGTAGTCATGGCCGGGGGCGACTCCCCCTTCGATCTCGGTCCGCGGCAGGGCGACCTTGCGGTACTTGCCCAGGAGCTGTCCGTCGGGGCCGATCAACACGGCCACGTTGAAGATCAAGTGCCGATCGCGTTCCAGCAAACCCACCACCAGGTGCAGATCGTGCTCGCGGGCGAGGGCGGCGAAGTAGTCCGTCGAGGGGCCGGGAATCGGTTCGGCGGCGTCCGCAAAGCTGAGGCCATTGCCGCAGATGGTGATGGTCTCGGGCAACACCAGCAGGTCCGCCTTCTGGCGGGCGGCTTCCGCAACCAACGGGGCGAACAGGCGGCAGTTGTCCGCGGCGGTCTTCTGGCCGGACGGGCGGAAATGGGCGGTGGCGAGGCGGACCATTCGGGGCTGCGGGGCAGGGACTTCATCGAGGGAGATGCGGCTCCACTCGACCCGGGCGCCGGCGGCCCAGCGCAGATGCAGTTCGATCACTGCGCGGGTTGCCTTCAGCGGCGCCAGGTAGGTGTCCGAGACTTCGGTCCACCCTGGGGTGTCCGGGCCTTTATCGGTCGGATACTCGGGTTCGGCCACGGGCAAGGGCCCGTCGCGGTAGCTGAGGGCCCCGGGATCGTCGTGGAGGACCTGGCGCCCCTGGTCGTTCTGCCAGAGGATGCGCACGAGCACGTTGCGGCGGGGTGTCGGCACGTTCTCCGTGCGGCGCAGCGCGGCGAAGCGGTAGTGGCGACCGCCCTGGATCGCGAGGGTTTTGGTCCAATGACCATCCAGGCCCTCGCGCGCGTCCGATGTGATCACGAGGCAGCCTTTGCCATCGGGGCCGCCGGATGGATCGAAGGCGAACGCGGGCCGGATTTCCTCGCGGGCGGCGACGCCCTGCCAGCCGTCCGGCGGAGTGGGTCCGTCGGCCGCTGTGGAAGCCGCGATGCCCATCCAGAGATTGGCGAGAACAAGACAGAAACAGGCAGGTGTTTTCATACTCGAAGTGAATCAGCGGAAGCGATATCGCCACAGATGCGCGCCGGACCCAAAATAGACCGCGTCGTCTCGGAGAGCGAAACCGCAACGGATTGGAACCGGCGCATCGGCCATGGCGGCCACTTCCCCGCTGTCCGGATCAACCGCAAAAACGCTGTGGCCGGTGAGTCCCCAGATCAGGCCGCTCTTCGGCTCGTAGGCCACCACATTCGCGCGTCCGTAGCCAATCCCCGTGTACGTCTTGCCGGTGGGGCCGCAGGCGACGGAGCGGGTGTACATTTGGGTGTCGCCCATTCGTCCCAGGTCCCGAGGTGCATCTTCTCATCGGGGCCGCGGACGAGCGAGCCAAATTCAACATGGTCGGGTTCCTGGCCTTGGACCATGAAGTCGCCACGCTCAACGTCGCGGAATTTCAAAGCGTCGCCGGCCTGCGAATCGTAAACGCCACGCCCTTCTGCCGCCGGGAATTGACCCGCCGATGCCCGTGCTCGATCACAAGCGGTACACCAAAGCGACGTAGGCGAAGGCGGGAACTCGGCCCTGCGAGATTCATCGCCGGCTGCTATGGTCATCGGGTGGACGGAGATGTGGTTGTCTTCCATGGCGGCGCCGGTGCAGCGCGCCGCGAGGCTGTCGTCCGTCAGCAGCACGAAGCGGCCCGGTTGGTCAGCCACGAGGTGACCCGAGCCGTCGTCAGCCCAGCGGTAGGTGCCCGGCAGCCAGACCTGGACCACCTTCTGCAGCAGCCGAGCCTGACCCGCGGCGTCCAGGTGCACGATGAGCTTGACGGCGAACGGCACATCGCCGGCCAGGGCCGTGCCGCTCCCGACGGGTGGAGGCTGGGACTGCAGCAGGCGGACCGCAATGGTGCGCGGGCTGGGTGAGGCGTTGTAGAGACGCAGCTTTTGCTCCGTCAGGATGCGGCCGAAGTCCAGGCCGACCCGGCGGTCCAATTGAACCTGGATCGGGCCTTGAAAGGCGGGCAAGCCTCGAGTGCGGATCCAGAAGGCCTCACCCGGTTGCATCAGGGCCGACCCCGAGGTCGGCACCCAGCGGCCTTGGGTGTCGAGGCGGAAGAGGGTGAAGTCGCCCAGGGCAGGTTCGCCGGCGAAGAAGGTGTCGAAGCGGGGCGTGCCGGAGGTTGGCAGGCCGAAACCCACCAGGTTGAGCGAGTCGCGAAGCCAGTGGATTTGGCGGCGCACTGGCTGACCGCGGAGAGTCCATTGGAAGGTTGATGTATTGGTGGTTGTGATGAACGGCAAGGCGGTGAGCACGCCTGCGGCGACACAGATTGCGAGCAAGTAACGGCGCATAGGAGGCGTGGGTCAGGGCGACAGGCGGAGCCGGTAGAAGTACGGGCCGGCTCCGGTGGCTGTGGTGTCGTGGTACAGGTTCTGGGGCGGGGTGGCTGCGACGTCACTGCGCACGACAACCCAGTCGTTTGCCAGGGCGGCCGAACGCTCGAGGACGTAGGCGCGGCCGGCCATGCTGGACCATTCCACCTGGAAACCGCCAGCCAGGTGGACGTCGTAGCGGATGAAGCGGAAGGCAGACTGCGGGTCGTTTGGGTCGGTGCCGGCGTGATACTCCTCCCACATCGCCAGGCCGGCGCCGTCTACATCGGCCTCTGGGTCGCAGCAGGTCACGCAGCCGCAGTACACAGTTTCCCAGTCGTCGGGCAGGCCGTCCCTGTCAACGTCGGCGATGGGAATGTGGACCGTCAGATCGAGGCGCTCGATGCGTCCTCGGTCCATGGAGCCGAGGGCGGTGGACATCTGCGAGGGAGTCGCAAAGGTCACCGGGTAGCTTCTGTTCCCGATAATCAGGGCGACTCGAGAGCGATCGAATGTGGTTCGCGCCGTCGTCAGGAAGAGCGCTGTGGGCGAAATTGTTGCGGACGGTGTTGCCCGCGGCCCGATGCTTCTTCTGTCCCAACTGGATAGCGTCGTCGTGATGGTGGGGCGGTTGGCCCCGACGGATTCGGCGGGTCAAACGCTCACTTCGAGCCGGCACCGCCAATTTGCGGCGGGCGAATGGGCATCGAGTGAGCGTGTTCGGCGTGGTAGATCGCCGTCAGCTCGCGAAAAGCCGCCTGCAGCGGCTCGCCTTCGAGCTTCCCCCGCGTCCTGAGCAATTCACAGTCGATCAGCGCACGCAGATAGACAATCCGCCACCGCCACGCCTCCCGAGCCTGGGGCGCCAACCTGGCCTCGATGCCCTTGACGCGCTCGAACGCCTCTTGAGCGCTCGGGCCGATTTGCTCTCGCCGATGGTTCGTCTCGAATACCTCCACCACCTTCACCACGTCATCGGCGACCGCAGGTGAATACTCGAAGGCCGCATACTCCCGAACCGTCTCGATCGCCGGGCGTTCCGGGTCCCAGTAGAACTGGCTGCAGATCGCCTTGTTGATATCTTCGTAGATGCCCTCCGAATAGGGGGTTCCGCCAGAGAGTTTGCGCTGGGTTTGGTCCCAGAGCCGTTGGAGGCGACCGGGCAGGGGGTTGGCCCCGTAGCCGCCCCAGGGGTTCTGGCCCCACATGCTGATCTCGGGAAAGTTGATTAGCGGCAGACCGCCGGGCACGCCCCGCTCCAGCGGGAATCGCGGAAAGTCCTCGTGCGCGTCGGCTTGAATGTAATCCGCCCAGCTCTTGTCCTGCTCGAGAGCCGCGCTCAGCGCTTCCCACTCGCCGGCGGGGGGCGTGTCGAAGGTCCACGTCGAGAGAATGACATTGACGTGGGGGCTTTGCTGACGCACCAGCGCCGACACGGCACGGGACAGACTCAGATACCCCCGCGCACCCCACGGCCAGCAGTCCGGACAGCCACAACCGCCTTCGTCGTACGGCCAGTAGGTGACGCAATCCAAGCCGGGGTCAGCGAACTGGTCCAGCAACTGTTCCCAGTTCTTCAGCAACTGTGCCCTCGCCGCCGGCTTGCTGGGGCAGAGGTTCACGCCAAAGTTGCCGTGCCGGCCCAGCGGATCCGGGACGGGGGTGCAGCGCATCTCCTGGGGCGTCGAGGTAAACCCGCCGTTGAGGGCGTCGCCGACGCTCACGCGCATCCCCACCTGCTTGGCCACCCTCATGATCCGGCGCAGATGCTCGGTCATCTTGCGGGCCGCCGCATCATTGTAGCCGGCATACTGCCAGTGAGGATAAGCGAGCATCAACAGGTTGAAACCCCACAACGACAGGTCCTCGACGTAACGTTCGAGTTCCTCGGGCGAAGCGGCCTCGTAGTAATTATTGAAGTGGGTTGCGAGGTAGATGCCGCGCATCGGACAGCGCGGCACGGAGGTGCCTCGCCAGGCGCCGGGAGTGAACCCACCGCGATCATAGCGCGAGCTTCGCAGGAATCTGCCCACGCCGTAGAGCAGCCCTCTCTCGTCGTTACCCACGATCCTCACTGCCCCCCCGGGTCCGTCCACGATCCGGTAACCTTCCGTCCCGATGCCGGCTTCGATGCCCACTTCCACCAACCCTGCGGCTTCACCGCTGCTAACCACTTTGGCCCCGCATCGTTGGCCAATCTGTCGGCTGAGAATCTCGACCGCCCGCCTGGTGATGGCACCGGGCTCATCGGGCATCATGACGCGGACCGACGGCACCGCATCGCCCGCCAACGCCAGTCCCTGCACCAGTGTCAGCTGGGTCATGAAAAGAACGAAGTGCGTGTTCACAGCCGGATTGCAGTCGTCAGAACGTTTCCCCGTTCCAACCCCAGAGGTTGGCGGGCACATCGACGAAATTGATGTCGATTTCTAAATGTTCCATGCTGGCGAGAAAAGGCGATTTTGCTTTTCTAGCGCCTGGCTACCGCTTTCGATGACATCGGCTTCGCGCCGTCCAAAACCTGGTGAGAAATGCGCGCTAGGCAACTACCTGGGCGCCGGTTGGGGGCAACCGGGCGTGCGGTACTCGAAAACCGATTTGACCGAGTGCATCGCCGAGGTGAATCGGACCGGCGGGGTGGTGTCGATTGATGTGTTCCTCGATGGCAAGCCCTACGCCTGCGAGTTGCCCAAGTCTGTTCAAGCGCAGTTTGTCCGCGTGAGCGCAGTCAAGCCGGACGGGCCGGACGAGAAAGGCGCGCAAATGGCCGTTGCGGAGTTGGAAGTCTACGAGTGAAGCGCGCGGCACGCCGGGAGAGCGTGCCTGGAGCCGCTGTGGCAGCCCGGCGCGCCTACCGCGGTTCGGTGATCCGCCCCAGGAACAGGCAGGCCCCGCTCGGACGATGCTGAATGGCAAAGAGAAAGGGATGATCCACCCGCACCTCGACCGGCTTGGGCTTCGTCCCGACCATGGCCGTCACCCTAGCCATCACCACGGCTGTGGCGGCCGCCGCTTCCGTCCCACGCTCGTCCAGCGCCAGGAACGTCTTGTGGAAGACCTCCGAGATGCGGAGATAGTCATCCGCTCTCCGGGGCGCCATCCGGTCGAAGTCGGCCGTGCCCGGCGGTTGATCGAAGGCCGAGCGCATACCCAGCGATTGGAGCACCTTGCCGAGTCGAAATAGCGGCGGCTCGACCCTGAACCTGGGCAGGTAGAGGATCACGTCGGTGGGTTCGGGCTTGGCGCACTCCGCCAGGAGTGCTGGGGTGGCTTTCGCTTCCAACCCGGCCAAGCCATCGGTCCGGTCCGGCAGCAGGATGAGGAACTGAACCTCGCCGCCGCTGTAAGGGATCGTGACCACGCTGAAGCCGTCCCGATGGCTGTACCCGAACTGGGCCTGGCGGACCATGGTGGGCACATCCTGCGCCGCACCGCCCTTCACATGGAACGGACGCGGTTGGGTCGCCGAAGCCGAGAACTCCTCCGCCCACGGCGCCTTCAGGTAGATCGCGTTCACCAGAACGAGCCGGGTATCCTTGTCGAGACCATCGGGAGGAACCAGATCGCGGATGCGCTGCCGCGTCTCCTGTTCGACCCACCCGTTGATCTTGCGCGTCGCCGCCTGAGGGTCCCGGGCGAAGTCCAGCGGCTGACACGGCGCGTGATAGGTGTTTTTCACCAGGGTCAAGAACGGCGCGCGAAACGCGTAGCCGTCCTGGCCGAACAAGCGGTTCGCAACGGTGAGCACAACGGGTTCGCTGGAGCCGCCCCACGTTCGGGCGTCTTCGGCCTGCGCCGCCGTCTTCCGGGCAACCTCCTCCAAGGCCTGTCGCAGCGCGGCAAATGATCGGTGCAAGGCCGCTTCGTCCCCGGCGTAATGGAGCACATCGGCCATCTCGGCGCGCGTGGCGCCGGCTGCTCCGGCGAAGGTCATCGCCAGCGCCGTCTGGATCGAATAGGGCGAGAGCAACGCGTTGGCGTCGACCGCCGTTCCTCTGGCCAGCAGTTCGAGGCCCAGCGCATTGATGGCCTGGGCCGCGGCGGCCGGATTGCCCGGCGGAGCGCCTGCTTCGCCAGCGGCGGATGGGCGGAGCACGAGATTCAACGCGAGAGACGCGACCAGGAGAAGATCAGCTTTCATGTCGACTTTTCAGGATGCGGTGCAGTTCGGTGCCAGCCGTGGGGCCAGGATGACGTCTTCGACCGTCCGTCACCTGCGGTTAGACGGGAGACCGGGACGGATGCTCCCCAGCCGAGATCACCGTTGATCGGGCGGTGCGCCGCATTCAGCTCCTTTGATTGCCTCTGCCCCTTGTGGCATATTGCCTGAGGCTGAAAAACAGGACGACCCGGTCCTCGTGCACCAAGGCCGATCCGGCTCCGCTCCCGACCAAGAACCACTGGGGGGACACGAATCGGTTTCTCGATCAACAGGCCGTCGTCTTGCTCGGGGCGGCCCAGGAGATCCTGGCGCGGTTCTGCCTCTCTAACCCGCATAGCAGTCTTCCTGCGAGGTCTGACCGGCCTGTGCACTGACGGTGTGTCAATATGCGGGTTAGCCGGCCGTCTCATCGCTGGCAGGGCGCTTGCCGCAGACCGGACACGCCGGGTCGCGACGGATCTGGACTTCGCGGAACCGCATCTCGAGGGCGTTGAGGACCAACAGCCGTCCGAGCAGCGAAGATCCGATGCCGAGAATCCACTTGAGAGCCTCGGTTGCCTGGATGCAACCGACGATCCCAGGCACCACTCCCAGGACTCCGTTGGATGCCGCCTCCGACTCATGTCCCGGCGCGGACGGTTCGGGGTACAGACAGCGATAGCACGGCCCGCGCCGATGCGGGGCGAACACGCTGGCCTGTCCGTCGAATCGTCCGATCGCGCCGTAAACATTCGGTTTCCCAAGCCGCACGGCGGCCTCGTTGATCCAGTACCGCGCGTCGAGATTGTCGGTGGCTCCCACGACCACGTCCCACCCCTCCAGCAAGTGCGGCGCGTTGTCCCGCGTCAGTCGAACCGCGTGGAGCACGACATCCACGTGCGGATTCAGACGCCGCAAGGCGTTGGCGGCCGAGTCGGTCTTGGCCCGGCCCAAATCGCCGGTCCCGTGCAGGATTTGGCGCTGGAGATTCGAACAATCCACAACGTCGGCATCCACAATCCCCAGCCGTCCAATGCCGGCCGCTGCCAGGTACAGCGCGACGGGCGACCCGAGCCCGCCGGCGCCGACGCACAAGACGCTCCCCGCGCGCAGCTTGTGCTGCCCGGCCAAACCGATCTCCGGCAGGATCAGATGCCGCGCGTACCGGCGCATTTCCTCGTCGCTGAGAGGCATGGTCATTTTCGTCGAGGGCGAAGATGGCTCGAGCCGGGACATTGCACAAGGCCGACAGAAATTCATTGAATCTGCGTGGCGAGTGCCTACCTATTGGCGGCGCCGCAACGAACACATGCGGGTGTCAGAGTGAAACCAACCGATCTGCGGGGCATCCTGCAATATATCCCGCGCTTTCGCGAACGAACGTTCGTGATCAGCGTTGATGGGGCCATCGTCACGGACGAGAACTTCGCCAACATCCTGATGGATGTGGCCGTGCTGCGGTCCTTGAATATTCGCGTCGTGCTGGTGCACGGTGCGTCGGCCCAAATCCGCCTGCTCGCCAGCCAACAACAGATTCACCCCTCCAATCTGGATGGCAGCGGGGTGACGGATGCCGAGACGCTCAAGCTGGCTCTCACGGCCGCCAACAGGCTCACCCACGAAATCCTCGAGGGCCTGGCGACCCAGGATCTGCGGGCCGCCTGCCCGAACGCCATCGTGGCCCATCCGATGGGCATCCTTCAGGGGGTCGATCACCTCTTCACAGGGAAGGTGGAGCGGATCGACATCGAGCTGATCCAGACCCTGCTCGAGCAGGACGTGATCCCCATCATCCCGCCCCTCGGTTTCGATGGAGAGGGCCGCACCTACCGTGTGAATTCCGACGGCATCGCCGTGGCGGTCGCCGAGGCGCTCAAAGCGATCAAACTGATCTTTGTGACCACGTATGACGGCCTGTTCCGGCAGGGCCGCCTGTTCCGGCAGATCCTGGCCAGCGACCTCGACCACGTTCTGGCTGAGGACCGGGAGCAGTTGCCGGCGGAAACGCTCTCGAAAGCCATTCACGCCGTGGCCGCCTGTCGCGCCGGCGTCCAACGCGTGCACGTGATCAATGGGCGACTCGACGAGGCGTTGCTGACCGAGGTCTTCTCGAACGAAGGGGTCGGCACGCTCGTCTACGCCAACGAATACCAGCACGTGCGCCGCGCGATGAAGAAGGACATCCCCAGCATCCTGAAACTGATCCAGCCCTCGGTCGAGTCCGAGGAACTCGTGAAGCGGAGCCGGAGCAGCATCGAGAAAACGCTCGGCGACTACTACATTTTCGAGATCGACAAGAACCCGGTCGCCTGTGTGGCCCTGCATATCCACCCCGAGTCGGGCAAGGGAGAGCTGGCCTGTCTGTATGTGAATCCCTCGCATGAGAACCAGGGCATCGGGCGCAAGCTGCTGCAGTTCATCGAGAACAAGGCGCGCGAGCTGGGCCTGCGCGAGTTGATCGCCCTGTCCACCCAGGCCTTCACCTACTTCCAGTCCAAAGGCGGGTTCCAGGAAGGCTCTCCCGACGATCTGCCGCCCGGGCGTCGCGAGAAGTACAGCCAGAACGGACGGCGCTCGAAGGTGTTGGTCAAGAGCCTGAGGTGAGGACCGCGCCGCCCACCTTCGTGCCTGGCGCAGACCAGACGAAGCCTTGTCGTGCAATGCCCCAAAGCCTGCCCGCGGGGATGATCCAGGCCTGCCGCAGACTTGGGATCCGGTTGACCCGCCATCTCCTGCTTGTGCGGGTGCAGACCCAACAGATGGAATGGCTCGAACTGGATCCCGCGGCTCAGGCGATCCCCACCCACCGGCCTGTCCTCCCAGGCACAGCGCGCCGACGCATGCGGTACCGAATCTCGACCTCGCGCTTCGGCATCGGGCAGGTCATGGACACCAACCGCACGCCGCTCGGACTCCACCGCATCGCGCACAAGGCCGGAGGCGGATGGCCGGTCGGGGTTGTGCTCGTGAACCGGGAACCGGTCGGCCTCACGTGGCAAGGGCAGCCCCAGGCCGCCATCGCTCATCGGGTTTTGTGGCTCGAAGGCCTCGAACCAGGGTGGAATCGCGGCGGAAATGTCGACACGCTCGAACGCTGCATCTACGTCCACGGCGTCGGAAATGAACTCACCTTGGGCCGCCCCGCCTCGCGCGGATGCGTTCACCTGGCGGCACGCGACCTGATGCCGCTCTACGACCGGCTGGCTGTGGGGACGCTGGTATGGATCTCCGACTAGGCGCGCGCCCGGTTGTACAGATCCGCTACGGCGTCCCAATGGATCACGTTGAAGAAGGCGGCGATGTAATCCGCGCGCCGGTTCTGGTACTTGAGGTAGTACGCGTGTTCCCAGACATCGAGGCCGAGAATGGGCGTCCGGTTCAACGAGATCGGTGTATCCTGGTTGGGCGTCGCTTCGAGGCGCAGACCGGCGCCGTCGACCGTCAGCCAGGCCCATCCGCTCCCAAACACGCCCAGGGCCGCCTTGGTGAATTCCTGGCGGAAGTTGTCGAGACTGCCGAACTTGTCGTCGATGGCTTTGGCGAGAGCCCCGGTGGGCCGTCCGTTCTCGTTCCTCTTGAGCAACTGCCAGAAGAGGGCGTGATTCACATGCCCGCCCCCGTTGTTACGGACTGCGGTGCGAATCTTGTCGGGGAGTGCCGACAGGTCGCGGACGAGCGCCTCGACCGGTTTGGCGGCCAGGGCGGGGAATTCGGCGACCGCCCTGTTGAGGTTCTGCACGTACGCGGCGTGGTGTTTGCCATGGTGAATCTCCATCGTTCGGGCGTCGATATGCGGCTCGAGGGCATCCGCGGCATAGGGGAGCGGCGGGAGTCGATACGGCTCCGCCCCGGCGGCGGCGGGTGAAGCTGAATTCTGGGCCGCGACCTGGAATTGAGCGGCGCCGGCCACGCAGGCCGTCGCCGCCAGCCCGGCTCGTTGCATCGCCTCGCGGCGGGTCATAAGCGAGTTTCTCATGTGCTCTTAAGATGATTTGCCGCCATGCGAGCCGTCGATGCCGGTTCTGTCAAAGGAATTCTGCGGAGAGTTGACCGGCCCCTCGCTCGCCAAGCCCGGGGCGCGGTCGATCACGGGCGGGACTTCGCCGGGCCTGGCCGGCTCGACCCCGAGGTCCGGCGCGTTCGGAGCGGGCTCGCCCGGACCCGCAAGCCGAAGACTCCGAGGGGGCAGGGCGCGGTGAAGCCAGACGATTCCCGCGGCGAGCAGCATCACGCCGATCGTATCGAACCACAACGGCTGGAACTGGGCGGTCGCCGACATGACATCGGCGTTGTTGAATCCTGTGACCTCGAATGGCAGATGCCGATGCCACAGAACGCTCGAGTTGTTCAGGGCGTGCGCCGCCAACGCGGGCAGCAGCGAACCAGTGCGCACCGTCCACCACCCGAGCAACAGCCCCATCATCGTTGTCGTGGTCGATTGCCAGGGGTTCAGATGCACCAGCCCGAAAAGGAGGGCGGACAGGACAATCGCGGCCGTCAGGGAGCCGCGCCGAAGCAATCCGCGCAGGATGAGACCGCGGAAGAGGAGTTCTTCGGTCGCCGGGGCCACCAGGACGAGGGCAAAAAACGAGCCTGCGGACGCGTCGGCGGTGAGACCGGCAAACATGTCGACAAAGAAAGAGGGTGGAGGCAGCAGGGAGCGGACGAGGTTGTCGAGCTCGGATCCGACGATCAGCATTCCCGCCTGGCTGACGAGGACGGCAGGCCAGACCGCGAGCGGGACGGCGCGCAGGGGGAAGAGTTCAGACCAAGGCGCCCCGGTTTTCCAACACCCCCATCCCAGCACGGCCCCGATCGCCAGCAGGTTCATCACGCCCAGGCTCCACGGGCTCTCGACCACGGGCGATTTCAGCGCGACGCCCAGCACCGCCAGCGGGATCGCGAACGCCACCTGCAAAGCCAGCACAACCGCCACCAAGAGCAGGGCGTGTCGGAAATTCGGATAGGCAGGGTCCTGATTCAACACGTCAATCAAGTCGAGATCGGGCCGACATTGGCCTCTTTCCCGCCCCGGTTTCAAGGAACTTCCCGCGGAACTTCCTGCGCAACTGGCCATTCTCGATCCGCCCATCCCGCAGCGGCGTGAGGCAGGGCGCGCGGCTTCCTCTGGGCATCATCGGCTTGGCCGGGTCGCCTGACCCGGCGTCCGCACCGATGTCTGTCCTTGCGCCGCGTGGGGGCACGCGGCCTACACCAGGAGTCTCGGTCCGTTGTAGGCCCGGTGCCCTCACTGGGAGACAGAACACCCGCAACAACCAGATGCGCTGAGGGCGCTCGGCAGCCCACCTTTTGACTTTCGCACGGTCGCTCCCCAAGTCATTCTCGGGGCGTGCCTGGTCTGATCGCCATAGTCGGACGTCCCAATGTCGGCAAGTCCGCTCTGTTCAATCGCATCGTCGGACGCCGCATCGCGATCGTCCACGATCAGCCCGGCGTGACCCGCGACCGGATCACGGCCGAGGCCGAGTGGCGCGGGCGTTCGTTCACGCTGATCGACACCGGCGGACTTGGCCTGATGCGCGGGGAGAAGGCCGACGACGTCGTGGTCCGGGCGACGACCGAGCAGGTGGATCTTGCCCTGGATGCGGCCCACGGCATCATCCTGGTGACGAATGTCCAGGAAGGGGTGGCCCCGCTCGACCAGGAGGTGGCCCAACACCTCCGACGCGCCGGCAAACCCGTCCTGGTCGCCGTCAACAAGGTCGACGAACCGCGTGCGGAGGCGGGGCTCCCCGAGTTCAGCGCGCTCGGATTCGAGCGGATCTTCCCGATCTCGGCCATTCACGGCCGCGGGATCGAGTCGTTGATCGAAGCGGCCGCGGGCCTTCTTCCCGACACCGACCCGGCCGCCGCCCTCGGAACGGGCGATGAGGCCGAGTCGGCACCGCTCAAGCTGGCCGTTGTCGGGCGTCCGAATGTGGGCAAGTCCTCGCTCGTTAACGCCCTGACCCGATCCGAGCGGGTGATCGTCAGCCCGATCCCCGGGACGACACGGGACGCGATCGACGTGCCCTTCGAGGTCGAGACCGACGGGCGGCGCGAGCGCTACGTGCTGGTGGACACGGCGGGCATTCGCAAGACACGCAGCGTGGCTGACTCGATCGAGTTCTTCAGCGTCAAGCGCGCCGAGCAGTCGATCGAGCGATGCGATCTGGTCATCTTCGTCCTCGACGCCGAGGCCGGGATCCTCGAACAGGACAAGAAGATCGCCGACCGCATTGTCGAGGCCCGCAAGGGCTGTCTCGTGGTGGTCAACAAATGGGACTTGTTCGAGGCGGCGGTCCAAAGCGCGCAGCAGCGGGCGCGGACGCCCGGCGGGGCCAGGGGCAGGCGCGGGGAGCGTCCGCGGAGCACGCTGGCTCAGTTCGGTCAATGGGTGCAGGAGAAGCTCTTTTTCCTCGACTATGCGCCGGTCATCTTCACCTCCGCGCAGTCGGGATTCCACCTGGACCGCCTGCTCGAGGCTGTCCGCTTCGTCGCCTCGCAAATGCAGCAGCGGATCCCCACGGCCATCCTGAATCGCACGCTTCGCGACGCCATCGAGCGCCGCCAACCGGTCAGCGCCGCCGGGGCGCGAATGAAGTTCTACTACGCAACCCAGGTCAAGCAGGCCCCACCCACATTCCTCCTGTTTGTCAATCGCGCCGAGCTCTCCACCCCCGTCTACGAGAAGTACCTGGCCGATCAACTGCGCCGCGCGTTCGGCTACGAGGGATGCCCGATCGTGCTCATCCCGCGGTCCCGCCCCAAGACGGTCGCCCCCAAGAGGAAACAGGGGGGGCGAGGATCTCATCGGCCAAAATGACGTGAGCGGCGTCCGCGATTTGTATTCTGCACCCGTCAACGCCCCGTCCCCCTCACGCCACGCCTATGCAAACACCTCCAGCGCTCACCCCGGCCTCCCCATCTCGACTCGGTCGTCAAGACCATGTCCTGCGGACGGACACACTGTCTTTCCTGATCGGCGCGATCGTAGTCCTCGGCGCCGCCCTTCCCGCCTTGGCCGAATCCGGCTTTCGTTTTGCCGATGTGGATGCAGGCTCGCTTGGGCTGTGGGAGAACGACCGACCCGTCCTCGTGTATCGCCACGACCTGGTCAAGCCGGAGGGCGTCCCCGCCGACCGCTTTCGGAGCACGTACATTCACCCGCTCTATGGTTTGGATGGCGAAGTGCTGACTGACGATTTTCCGAAGGACCATTACCACCATCGCGGTCTTTTCTGGGCCTGGCCGCATGTGGGCGTGGGCGGCCAGGAGACCGATCTCTGGATGCTCAAGGGCATCGAGCAGCGGTTCGTGCGATGGCTGACCCGGGAGACGCGCGCCGACGCCGCGCTGCTCGGCATCGAGAATGGTTGGTACATCGGCGCCTCGAAGGTCATGCAGGAGCGCGTCTGGATGACCGTCCACCGCGCCACCGACACGCAGCGCGCAATCGACTTCGAGTTCACCTGGCAGCCGATCGGCAAGCCGATCAGCCTCGCCGGTGCGGAAGGCAAGAGCTACGGCGGCCTCACTCTCCGGTTTGCGCCCCGGACCAACACGGTGATCACAACCTCGCTCGGCACCAGCAAGGACGATCTCTACATGACCCGGCTCGCCTGGGCCGATCTGAGCGCGCGCTTCGCCGGGCAGTCCGCATCGAGCGGCGCGGCGATCCTCGTCGCGCCCGATCACCCGGATTACCCGCCGATGTGGCTGACCCGGCACTACGGGGTTCTCTGCCTGGGTTGGCCGGGCGTGGAAAGGCAGACGTTCCCGCCGGACAAGCCCATCCGCTGCGGCTACCGGGTCTTGGTTCATCGCGGCAGTCTCGAACCCGCGGTTCTCGCACAGGCCTACGCATCCTATGAGTCCGCTATCAAGAAGGGCTCCCGACCGCAGCCCGGCGCGACCCCGTCGCCTGCACCGGTCTCTTCGGCTGCACCGGGCCTGCGCGCCGAGGCCCTCGAGGACCGTGTGCGAGTGTACGCCGGCGACCGCTTGTTCACGGAGTACCTGTTGACCCCCGACGGCAAGTATCCCTTCTTCTATCCTGTTATGGGGCCGCGCACCGGACGAAGCGTGACCACATGCGGCTCAGATCCCTACCCGCACCACAGCTCGATCTTCTTCGGATGCGATCGTGTGAATGGCGGCAACTACTGGCAGGAGGGCCTCGAACGCGGACGCATCGCTTCCCAGTCCGTGCGGCTCATCAAAGCCGCCGGCGACGCCGTCGAGTTCGAACAGGAATGCGCCTGGCAACGCCCCGACGCCGAGTCGCCGTTCACCGACCGGCGCCGCATCGTCATCACCGCTCCCACGCCGGACCGGCGCATCATTGACTTCGACATCACCCTGCGCGCGCGCGGCAAGGTCCGAATCGAAAAAACCAACCACTCGCTTTTCTCGGCTCGAATGGCGCCCGAGCTCGCCGTGACCGGCGGCGGGACCCTGATGAACGACGCCGGCGATCAAGGCGAGAAGGGGACATTTGGCAAGCCTGCCCTTTGGGCGGATTACCGCGGTCAATGGGGTGGAGCGACCGAGGGCGTGACGATCCTGGCCCATCCCGCCAATCGGTGGTCGCGGCCCCCCTGGTTCACGCGCGATTACGGTTTCTTCTCCCCCACGCCAATGTATTGGCCCGCAGACGGTTCGTTCGAACTCGAACCCGACGAAACCGTTCGTCTCCGCTACCGTGTGCTGGTCCATTCCGACGCGCCTTCTTCGGACGAAATCGCCGCGTTTTACCGGGCCTGGACTGGGTCGCAGTAGGTCCATCAACCGCCAATGGGATACGCAGAAGAAGCAAGATTCGGGTAGCAGACGCCAAGGAGGTGGGGGTGGGGAACCCCGCTGAAGAAACGTACCGCCACCCGAATCAAATCACTGCCCTGAAAGCTAGATCCAGACGCGTAGATGTCAATACCTTATTAGGCAGTTTTGAGGATGGCAGGATCGGCTCCAAAGTCGGACCGGGCGCAGCAGGAAGCGGAAACCTCACCGCGGCGGCGACTCAATTTTGGCCAGGAACGTCGGACATCCTCGATTCCGCTCGCCAAAGGACGCCACCCCACGGCGGTCGGGACACGCCCGAAGCAGCAAGGGCAACAGCAGAGCGCGCTATTCGGGGACCGTGGTAGGGGTCAACTTGATCTTCAGCGAAGGGTCGGCTTCGCAGGATCGCATCGGCGATAGTCCGACAGTGCTCAAAACCGCCCAAATCACGAAGCGCCTGTTCTTCATCGATAGAGAGCGGGTATCGCGTGCTCATGGTAGATAATGATGCCGACACCGGGGTGGATATAACGAGCCGGAAATCTCAACCAAAGTGTTCCCCTGCCTGATAAGTTGAAGCGCTTTGGGCAGTGTATTCTTGAGAAGGAGGCGCAACGCGGCATTGCTCGTGTTCCCGCAGGTCAGCCAGATCACATGCGGGGGCGGGCCGAGCCTGTCCACCATCTCTGCAAAATCCGCGTCCTTGGTCATTACAATGGCATTCGTCTGACGGGCCGCAGCGAAGATGTCCTTGTCTTTCGCTTCGAGAAACCCAACGTCGCGCATGGACTGGGCGGCTTCGCCAAACTCCTCCGCAGTCCATTTCGCTAGGGCGGGCGAAAGATGGACGTCAATCCAAATCATGCAGTCACCAGAAGGGGATGGTTCAGCTTGCGGCTGGCGTATTGCAGGCAGGCGTTAATGTCGTCGGCTTCGAGGTCTGGCAACTCCTCCAAAACCTGTTCGGGGGTCAAACCGTTTCCCAACAGGTCCAGAACGTCAATGACGCGGATGCGCATGCCCCTGATGCAGGGGCGGCCGCCACACTGCTCCGGATCAATCGTAATTCGATTCATACGAGTATTCTACATCGTCCAATCCGCTTTTGCACTGCCAGTCTTGGTGAACGCCGACTCGGGTCTGTAGCAGAATCTGTGGGTACAAACTCACTCTGCCGCGTTCTGTGTGGCAAGATGCTCCTGGTGAATATGTTGCGTTTGAATCCTGACCATTCTGGCCCACAGATTCTGCCGACGAGGCTACCAACTCCATCTCGACCGGAACAGCCTAGACAGATGCGAGCCAAGGCGCGTCAGACCTCGGCCAGGATCACCACGTAGTTCTTGCCGTAGTGTTTGGCGCACTTCGGGCACGTGGTGTAGTACATCAACTGGCGCTTGACCTGTTTCCCCTGCGCCTGAACCCACTCGCTCATCTGGGCGCACCATCGTCCGGTCTCCTTGAACGGCCCTTCAAAGACCTTGGTCAGGAAAGTCCCGCTGAGTCGCACGTTCTCGGCGCCAGGCACTTCCCTGGCGACCTCGACGTAAAGGTCCATGTTCCACTTCGAGGTGTGGTCTGAGAGGGCGATGGGGGGTTCGGGCGTGAACGCATCGGCCGTGCTGATCCTCTCCATGATGCGGGTCATCACATTCCCAAAGCCGATCGGCATGTAGAACAGGCATCGAACGCGGTCCTTGATGAAGAGCTTGTCCTGCCAGCGGAACTCCTTCCCGTCCCACGGCTCGGGATTGAACCGGGAACAACAACCGGTCTCTGTCGAATAGGGATTCTTCATGGTCTGATTTCCTCTCTGCGCGCGTGCCGCACCCGTGCCGCGATCTTGCGATCACGGCAACATCAACCTGAGCCGGACATACCCTTGCCCGCCCGGATTGTCGGTGATCGGGATTCGGCACCGGACGCTGATCCATTCGGAGCCGTCGCCGTTGTCGACCCGCCAGCTTTCAAGAACTTCGAACACGCGGTCGCCACCGGCCCAGGCGATCGAGTCGTCGAGGCTGTCGTTGTACTCGAGACAATAACGAACGCCGTCCACGCGGTAATCCAGGGCGGGGTTGCTTACACCGCCTTTGCGTTGACGGTATGTGACCACGAGGTACTGGACCTCCCGCAGCCATTCCGGGCCGGACTCGGCCTTTCTCGATGCTGCCGGCCCGCCCTCGAAATCCTTCACTTTGGGGTTCAACTGATGCGCGTACTCGGCGAGGTTGTCGTAGCCGTCGCCGTCCGGATTGCTCTCGGGCGCCGCGTCCGCGCCGGTCAACCCGAACGACGCGATCCATCGTGCGTACGTGTCCTGCACCCGGAGCCGGAGTTCCTGGGTCGAGGCGGCGCCATTCTTGACGACTTCCACGAACACCACGAATTCGCCGGGCTGCGTCGGCTGGCCCGAGATCACGCCGGTCGTGGGGTGGATGTTCAGCCCGTCGGGCAGGCCGTACGCGGCGAAGGTCGCGGGCGGCGCGGCGACGACAACCGCATGGGAGAAGTCTTCGCCCACGGTTCCCAGCACGCGATCCGCACTCACGATGCTGGGCGGGACCGGCACGGGCGCGGCGGTGGTGCTCGTGAAGAAGGTCACGGTGGCGGGCGCCGACTCGAACCGGCCATCGTTGACGGTGAAGGTGAGGCTGTCCTGCCCGGCGTTGAGCGGACGATAGCGCCACACGTCGCCCCGGCGTTCGAGCACGCCCTGCGACGGGCCGGTCACCAGTCGGTATTCCAGGGGATCGCCATCCGGATCCGTCCCGGACAGGCGGAAGTCCAGCGGATACTGGGGGGTCAGATCGAAGCGGGCGGGCGCGGCGACCGGCGGCTGGTTCGTGAAGCTCCAGGAGCGGCTGTTGTCGGCTGGGTCAGGATCAGGCACGAGCGGGTCGCTGATCACCGCGCGGAGTGAGTAGCGGTCCGCGCCGGGGAAGACGTAGGGCACTTCGAGTGAACCGGGCATGAACGGCGCCCAGTTGGTCACGGCGGTGGAGGCCAGGAGCACCTCCGGCGCGTTCTCGATGGTCAGGTAGAGCGATAGCCGGGCTTCGTTGGTCAGGCCGCCGTTGCGTATGGTGACCCGGATCAGGTTGAGCCGGTCGGTTTGCAGGCGGTTGGGCGTGGGCTCGAGCGGATCGCTGCCCGCCGGGCGGATATGCAGGGAATCCTCACCCAGAGCCAGGTCCGTCGCCGCCACCGGGCCGCTCGAGACCTGGACAGAGGCTGAACCCGCCACTCCTGCTGCATCCGTGGCCGCGAATTGCAGCGTGTGTGCGCCAGCGCTCAAGCGGACCGATGAGAGGACCGCGTTCGTGCCCAGCAGGCCGTCCCGCGAGGAATGCCATGTGCCCTCCGCGAGCAGGCCGTCTTCGAGGTCGAAGGCCTCGGCCGAGAGGAACCACGCCTGGCCGGCTTCGGCGGCATCCCCGGGCTTGGGACTGAGAATCCGCACGACGGGAGCGCGGTTCCCCACGCGGAAGCCGGTGAGTTGGGCCTGCGCCGACCGGAACGCATCCGCCGCGACGACCTTGAACGCGAGGTCGTCCGCAGCCGGCAGGTCCCGGGCCTCGATCGTCACCATCTGGTCGGTGGTCATCTCCCCGATGGGCACCCACGTCTGGCGGCCGTCCGCGCTGTAGTACACCTGGTTGAAGACCGGCAGCGGCTTGCCGGCGACGTTGGGGCCGAGGTCGAGCGTGATCGGCCCGGTCAGGGCCCCGCTGCCAGGATTGGCCGCCAAACTCGGCTGGAAAGCGATCCCGTCGTCGGCGACCGACAGAAACTCGAACCCTTGGAATTCCTGGTCGGTAATGGCGAACCGCGCGGTGGCCACCGGCACGTCCACCACCTGGAACCAGTCCGGATCCACCGGCGACTGCGCCGGATCGGGCAGGCTCGTGACAATCGGGATGCGCGGCGCCACCGGCTGTCCGTCGGCGTCCAGGCACTCGAGGAACTGCCACGTGCCCCGATTGCCTTCCGTGAGGTTGAAGTTCTCGATGCTCACGTCGCGGATGCGCACGGTGTCCGGGTAGGTGCGGTAGTAGTAGGCGAGCGTGTTGCGGTCCTGGTAACGACGCAGCAGGCCGGTGAACAGGACGCGCCGATGCCCCGGGGGCGGGGGGCCCATCAGCGCCACCTGTCGCGAGCCGGGGATCTCGCCCCCGGCGCCGGCGAGCAGGGCACCCGACGTCGGTCGTGATCCGAGCAGCGGCCGCAGACCCTTGTACACCGCGTCGAGGGAGGTGGGGATGATCCACTGAGGCGTCGAAGCCCCCATGAAGTCGTAGTAGTTGACCGTCGGACGCGGCGGGACATGGAGGATCCTCGGGATACCGCCGAAGCCCTGGTCATTGAAGATGACGGCGCTCTGGACCATCGCTCCATTCCATTCGCGGTAGTTGCCGAATTGGACTTGGGCAATCGGATTGCCCAGGTGATCGGTCGTCGTGAAATCGTATTGTTCGGTGCCGAGGTAGAGACCGAGGGTGTGTCCCAGTTCGTGCAGCACGGCCGCCGGGTTGTCCTCCTCGACCATCACCACGGAGGAAAACACTTCCAGGGCGGCGCCCGCGTTGTCGGACAGCCCCCACCAACCGCTCAACGCCGAATTGGGCACGACACAGACCAGGCCGTCGAGCCAGCGTTCCGGCGGCCGGGACGCGTTCCAGGAATTGAGGTAGCTCGAGGCGGAGCGCGCGATCATGAATGGCATCAGGTTGCCGCCAGCGAGGGTGGTGGCGGCGCCGCGGAGGTAGCCGCGGCTGATGGTCAGGGGCGGCAGTTGGACCACCGTCAAGTCGCTCCGCAGCAGGGGCCACAGCGCGGGGAGTTCCCCCTCCAACCGCTGCCGGGTGGCGCTGGAATCGGCCTTCGCGGTGATCCAGAACGGAACCTCGAGGTTCACCGGCATCACGCCGAGCCGCAGCCGGCGCCCGAAGCGGTACTGGGGCTGCACTTCCGTCCGCCAGACGACGCCGTCCTTGGGTTGCCCGGCGTAGGCCGTGACGTTCAGCGCCGTCATCTTCAACTCGAGCGCCAGGTTCGTCGCCTCGGTCAGGGCTGCCGGGACAACGAAATTGAGCGTGCGGTTTTGATTATCGCTTCCTTCCTGGATGATCGGGTAAACCCGGCGGACCGAGAAGGGTTGGGAGCTTCCGACCTGGGTTCCATTGCAGGTGAGTGTGAACTCGGCGGCGTACTCCGCCACCGAGGTCTTCAAGTCGAGGCACACCAAAAGGTCGCGGCCTTGCCGGGCCAGGAGTCCGCCTCCCTGGTAGGGACCGGGGCGCAACACGTTCTGCCCGACCCGGGCCTCCTTGACCCAGACCCACGGATGGGGCCGGAACGAATCGGGGATGTGCGTCGCAGCGCGCGTGATGCCGGAGAGAAGGAACGTTTCCTTGGGATCCAAGAAGTCGCAGTGCGCCCCTTCCACCTGCAGCCAGCCGCGGTAGGGTTTGTTCGGGTATTTCGGGCCGGAACTGGATCCCCAGTAGTTCCCGGGCAGGGGCAGGACCCGGGGGCTCTGGACCGCCTGGAAGGGGCCGATGAAGCTGTTTCCGCGGATGGTGGGCGGGGCACCCGGGTCGAAGTTCACCTCGAGGGGGACCGTGAACACGCTGTCCATGATCGCTCCGCTCCCCCCGCCCGTCAGATTGGCGCTGAAGGAGTGGTGGAACTCGCAGTTGCGAATCGAGAGGGACTTCGCCTCCCAGATCGTCACCGGACCCCGCAGGATCGAGTCGGTGATGGTCAGGCTGTCGCAGATGATGACCGGCAACCTGTCCAGCACGCAGTCCGTGATGGTGATCACCCGTCCCGGCAGAGCGTTGATGTCCCCGCCCCGGTAGCCCCGGAGGACCAGCGGTTCTTCGCCATCCGCTCCGTGCAGGCTAAGCGCCGTCTGTGCCAACGCCAACATCATCAGCCAGGCGAGGCAGCCCCCCCCACCGGCAACCTTGAACAACCACTGAGTCTTCATGACGAATGCTTGCCTCTCGTACCATGCGACAAGAGCCCCCCACAAGGACTTTCCCCCGTGTGTCGTCTGTCCCGGGACAACAGGCGAGGTTGGGCCTGAACCAACCCGGCAACCTCCCCCGCCAGAGGCTGGGCTAGGGCAACTCCAAGGCTTGCGCGGTCACAAATCACCACAATGATGGCACGACTTGAATCCGCGCCTCGACCAGCCATGTTCCCTCCCATCATGAAGACTCTCTTGGCCCTGTTTCCCCTCGCGGCAGCCCTCGCCACCGCTCCGTCTGCCTGGACCGCCAATTCCAACCCCACCCCGGTGGGCTTCAGGGCTTCCAGGACACGCACGTAGCCAAGGCGGTCCTCATTGCGAAGCGTCAGCACGTCCATTGCCCCGGTCGAGAGTTTGTTGGCGGCGGTCTCGGCCTCGGTGACCGCTTCATCCCAATCCGCGAACATTTTCCGCTGCCGTTGCCGGCCGAGATAGTAAACGACGGTGCAAGCCTGACGCCCCTTGGAAGGCGTGCGGTAGGTTTTGACGACGGTGTGACCCCTTTTGACCGTGAAGGGGAACTTCGGCTTTCGCTTCGGCCAAGCTGTCAGGCCTCTGTCAGGAAAACAAAGAGAATCTCGAAAACACCAACAGAACAATGGCGGGAGCGGCGGGGCTCGAACCCGTAACCTCTGCCGTGACAGGGCAGCGCTCTAACCAATTGAGCTACGCCCCCGCACTGGGACCGGCACTTTAGAAGAGAACCAGTGCGGTCGTCAACGCGGATTTCGAGTCGGACAGCAGCGCCGGTGCATCTGGTTGTTGTTGGTGTTCTGTCGCCCGGTGAGGGCACCGGGCCTACAACGGATGGAGACTCCCGCTGTAGGCCGCGTTGCCCCCACGCGGCGCAAACTCGATTCCCGCCGACAACCTCCAGACGCACTGCAGCACCGCGGCAGTGCGACAGTGCGGCAGTGCGGCAGTGCGCGGTGTCGGGGGCGGGCGGCTTGCGTTCATGGTTCAGGTGCTGAATACTCGGGTGGTGAACGGGCCGATTTCCACGTTAACCGAGGACCTGATCGCATCGTACGCGCAGTTTGGCGGAATCAACCACTTGGACGGCGAGAACCTGCCGTCGAAACGGGCGATTGCAGTGATCACGGTCGATCTGTTGCGCCTGCTGTTTCCGGGGTACTTCGACGAGCGGATCGTCCACTCGTCGCAGGTGCGGACGCAGACGGACGCGCTGATGGGATCGGTGCAGCGGCGGCTGGCGGACGAGTTGCGCAAGAGCCTCGAATACGCGCCGCCGGCGGATCGTGAGCGCGGAGATCTGGGGGGTCTGGCGTCGGAACTGACGGTCGAGTTCCTCCGTTGCCTGCCGCGGGTGCGCGAGGTGCTCCAGACGGATGTCGAGGCGGCTTACCAGGGCGATCCGGCCGCGCTGAGCGAGGAAGAGGTCATCGTGGCGTACCCGTTTATCGAGGCGATCGCTGTCCAGCGGCTCGCCCATGAGTTGTATCGGCGCCGGGTGCCCCTGATTCCGCGCATCATGACCGAGTGGGCGCATGCGCGCACGGGGTTGGATCTGCACCCGGGTGCGCGGATCGGCAGTCACTTTTTTGTGGACCATTGCACCGGCACGGTCGTGGGCGAGACCTCGGAGATCGGGCGCAACGTGAAGTTGTATCAGGGCGTCGGCCTGGTGGCCCGTTCGCTCGCGGGCGGCCAGGCTTTGCGCGGACACAAACGGCATCCGACCATCGAGGATCGGGTGACTGTTTACGCCGGGGCGACCATCATGGGGGGCGACACGGTGGTGGGGGCCGGCAGCACCATCGGCGCCAACGTCTTCCTCACCCAAAGCGTGCCGCCCGGCTCGCTTGTGCTCAGCGAAGACGTCCGAGTCCGCGTGCTGGCGAAGTCGGACCTGGCGCCTGGAGGGGATTACCAGATTTAGACCAATCCCCGTTAGATTTGAGATTTGAGATTTGAGATTTGAGATTTCAGATGGGGGGGACTATCAGATTTGGACCAATGCCAATCCCCGTTGTCACGATCAGCCAGATGCGGGAATGGGAACAGGCGACGTGGGCCGCGGGACAGACCCCCGACGCCGTGATCCGGCGCGTCGGCGAATGCCTGGCGCGGCGCGCTCTCAGCCTGACCCGGGAGGGCGACTTGATCCTGATCCTTGCGGGACGCGGGCACAATGGCGACGACGCGCGGTGCGCCGAGCCGCACCTGGGCGGGCGGCGCGTCGACGTCCTGTCGATTCGGGATCCCGCCGCCAGCCGGACCGCATTGGTCGCCGCCTTGGGCCAAGGCCCCGGGCTGGTCATCGACGGCCTGTTCGGCATCGGGTTGAACCGCCCGCTGGATTCGGCGTGGATCGAGTTCATTGCGGCGCTCAACGCGGCCCGGGTGCGGGTGCTGTCGGTCGATGTCCCGTCCGGGATCGATGCCGACACGGGGGAAGCGCTCGGGGCGGCGGTGGAGGCCGCGGTGACGCTCACCCTGGGCGCGCCCAAGGTCGGCTTGCTTCGCGCGGGGGCATGGGCGGCGGTCGGGCGGCTCGAACTCGAATCCGATATCGGCCTGGTCCCGTGTCCCTGCGAGTCGGATTTGCAGTGGACGCCCGGAAGCGACTTTGCCGGTTATCCTCCAGCCCGGCTTGCCGCCGCTCACAAGGGGAGCTTCGGACATCTTGCGATCGTGGCAGGCAGCCTCGGGTATCACGGCGCCGCCGTGCTGGCGGCGCGCGGGGCGCAGCGGGCCGGTCCGGGCTTGATCTCGCTCTACACAGCCCCGCCCGTGTACGCGCCGGTGGCGAGCCAGTTGCAGGCCGTCATGGTCCACCCGTGGCGCTCCGATGTCCGCTGGCCCAATGGGGTGAGCGCCTTTTTGTGCGGGCCGGGTTTGGCGGATCGAGATGTGCCGGGCGACCTGCGCCATACCGTGCTCGAGCTGTGGCAGGATGCCGACGATCCGGTGATTGTGGACGCCAGCGCGCTGGATTGGCTCCCGGCGAAGTCCACAGCCATCCGGGCGGCGCGCGTCGTCACGCCACATCCGGGCGAGGCGGCCCGGATGCTCGGTTCGAGCGTGGCGGAGGTGCAGCGGGATCGGATGGCGGCCCTGCGCGCATTGTCGCGGCGGTACGGCGGGTGTTGGGTGGTGTTGAAGGGGCACCAGACGGTTGTCGGACGCGACCGCGGACCTGTCTTTGTGAACTCGACGGGGAATCCCGGGCTGGCTCAAGGCGGGAGCGGCGACTTGTTGGCGGGCTACCTGGCGGGCTTGCTGGCGCAACCGGCGCTCGCGGGCGACCCGGCGTTGGCGGCGCGCTACGCCGTCTGGCAGCACGGCGCGGCGGCGGATCGGTTGTCGGAAGTCCATCCCAACTGGACGATCGAGGATCTTGCCGCGCACCTGGGCGGTCGGGGCTGAGATCGGGAGGGGCGTCCGAGTGTTGGTGGCCTCTGAGTTGCGGTCGCGGCAGAAAGCGATAAGCTGGGCGCATGGATGGACAGCAGATCGCGGCGCTGGGGATCGTTGTGTTGACCGCGGGGCTGATGGTGAGGGGTTGGCTGAGGCGGCGGGCTCGGCTCGGCGCGGGCGTGGGCGTCTGCGCGAGGTGCGACTGCGCGGCGGGCCGGAAAGGCGAGCGTCGCAAGCCGACGCTTGAAAGGCGGGCGGAGGTGCATTAGCTTCACGGGCATCAATGGCCTTGAACAAGATTTCGGCAACATTTCAGTTTGCCAAACGGCCCCAGCTTCGCACGGAAGCGGCTTCCGAGGCGGCATGGACTCCGAATACGGACGTCTACCTGACTGACGCCGGGTTGGTGATCAAAGTCGAGCTGGCGGGGATGAGGCGGGAAGATCTCGAACTGACCGTCGAGGGCAACCGGTTGCGGATTTGCGGTTTGCGGCGGGACGCGTGTCGGGAGGGCCGGTGCAAGTTTGTGCTGATGGAGATCAACTACGGGCCATTCGAGAGCGTGATCGATCTGCCTCCCGGTTATGACCCGAGCAGCGCCAAGGCGGCCTATCAGAACGGCTTCCTGCGGGTGGACGTTCCCCTGTCCTCGCCCGCTGCAGCCCAGACGTTCAGTGTCCCGATCGACACCGACGACGGTTTTTGACTTTTCCGTGAAGCTTCTTCGAGGCGGGTGCATCTAATCGCCTGTGGAGACTGAACTGGGGATGCACTCCGCCGACACCGAATCGATCAGTATCTCGAATCAGACCGGGACTCCCGCGGATTTGCCCAACCCGCGCGCCGCAGGGCGGGCATTGCCCGAGGTCCTGCCGATCCTCGGGCTTTCGGACATCGTCGTGTTCCCGGGGATGGTGGTTCCGCTGGTCGTCGAGTCGTCCCCGAGCACGCGCCTGATTGACGATGTGGTGGCGGGGGACCGGTTTGTGGGACTGGTGCTCCAGAAGAAGGCCGAGCTCGAGAATCCGGGTCCGGACGACCTGTGGACCGTGGGCTGCGCCGCGCGCGTGCTCCGCATGTTGAAGTTCCCGGACAACACGACGCGTGTGCTCGTGGAAGGCCTCCGCCGCATCCGCCTCCTCGAGTTCGTCTGCCAGGACCCGTACTTGCGGGCGCGCCACGAGCATGTGCCGGACATGGCGGACGACTCGATCGAGACGACGGCCCTGGCGCGGAGCGCGCGCGAGCATTTCGTGGAGGTGATCGAGCACTCGCCGACGCTCAACGAGCAGATCAAGATTCCCGCTCTTCAGACCGAGGCGCCGAGCCGCCTGGCGGACCTGATGGCGGCCAACCTGAATCTCACACTCGAAGAACGCCAGACACTGCTCGAGACGGCGGATGTCAACCAGCGGCTCAAGCGGATCCTGCCCCTGCTCACACGCGAGCTCGAGGTTTTGAAACTGGGCTCGAAGATCCAAAAAGAGGTCACAACCTCGATGTCGAAGAGCCAGCGCGATTACTTCCTGCGCGAGCAAATCCGGGCGATCCAGCGCGAACTGGGCGAAGGCGAGGAGGGAAACACGGAGGCCGCCGCCTTGCGCGAACAGATCGAGGCCGCCCAATTGCCGCCCGAGGCTCACAAGGTCGCGCTGAAAGAACTCGAACGGCTGCGCCAGATCCCGCCCGCCGCGGCCGAGTACACGGTCTCACGCAACTACCTCGATTGGATCGTGAACCTGCCGTGGGCCAAAACGACGCCGGACAAGCTCGATCTGGCCGAGGCGGAGCGCATTCTCGATGCGCAGCACTATGGCCTGGCCAAAGTCAAGGACCGGCTGATCGAGTTCCTGGCCGTGCTCAAGCTGCGGCAGCAACTCAAAGGACCCATCCTCTGCCTGGTCGGGCCCCCCGGCGTCGGCAAGACCTCCCTGGGCAAGAGCGTCGCCGATGCCCTCGGGCGCAAGTTCGTGCGGATTGCCCTCGGGGGAATGCGTGACGAGGCCGAAATCCGCGGTCATCGCCGCACCTATATCGGCGCCCTGCCGGGTCGGATCCTGCAGAGCCTGCGGCGTGTCGAGAGCCGCAACCCGGTCATGCTGCTCGACGAGATCGACAAGGTCGGCGCCGATTTCCGGGGCGATCCCGCGTCCGCGCTCCTCGAAGTGCTCGATCCGGAGCAGAACCAGGCGTTTGTCGATCATTACCTCGATCTGCCCTTCGATCTCTCGCGCGTTCTGTTCATTACGACGGCCAACTGGCTGGACCCCGTTCACCCCGCCCTGCGGGATCGGCTCGAAGTCATCGAACTGCCCAGTTACACGGCGGAGGAGAAACTCCACATCGCGCGCCGCCACCTGTTGCCGCGTCAACTGGCCGAGCACGGCCTGGGTCCGCGTGACATCCGCCTGCCGTCCGCCACGCTGCGCCGCCTCATCCGCGATTACACCCGCGAGGCCGGCGTGCGCCAGTTGGACCGCGAACTCGCGGCCCTGTCTCGGAAGGCCGCCCGCCGCCTGGCGCGGCGCGGGGGAAAGGCCAAGCCACTCTCGGTGCGCCCCGACGCGTTGTCGGATTACCTGGGGCCGCTGAAGTTTCTGGCCGAGACGGCCGAGACGATCCGCGATTGCGGGATTGCCACGGGCCTGGCCTGGACGCCTGTGGGTGGCGAGATCCTCTTCGTGGAAGCGACGCGCATGCCGGGGACCGGCAAACTGACGCTGACCGGCTCGTTGGGCGAGGTGATGAAAGAGAGCGCCATGGCGGCTCTGAGCTATTTGCGGAGCCTGAATTCAGGCCCGGAAACCCCCGGTCTCAAGTTCGACAAGCACGACTTGCACATCCATGTCCCCGCCGGCGCCACACCCAAGGACGGTCCCAGCGCGGGTTTGACGATGGTGGTGGCCCTGGCCTCGCTGCTGCACCAGCGGCGGGTGCGGTCGGATACGGCGATGACCGGTGAGATCAGCCTGCGCGGGCGGGTTCTGCCTGTGGGAGGCATCAAGGAGAAGGTCCTTGCAGCGGCCCGATCGGGCATCCGGCGTGTCATCCTGCCCCGAGGGAACCAGAAGGACTGGCGTGAAATCCCCAAAGAGGTGAGTCGGCGGCTGGCGGTCGAGTTTGTGGATCGGATTGATCGGGCGCTCGAAGCGGCGCTGGCCGACGGGCACGCGCGCGCATCATCGAATCGGAGGAAAGGGAGGCGAACCTCATGAAACCGCGTATCATCCTCCAGGCTCGCCTGGCTCTCGCGATCGCGATCGCGTTCGTCCCAGGCCTTGCGTTGTCCGCGGAACAGACGCCCGCGGAGGCCGAGGGCCGGCTGTTGGCGGCTGAACTGCGGAGTCAACGCCCGGAAGAGCCGCTCAGCAGCGGCGGCGTTCTGCGGACCCGGGATCCTTACGGCAAATGGCGGGAGGCGATTCCCGTGCGTCTGGAGATCACGCCCCGCGCCGAGTACTGGCAGACCCGGTATTTGGCCTTGGGGCCCGGCCAGGAGCCGATCGAAACTCTGACTGTGACCCGTGCGGAGGGGGCGCCGACGCGCTACGACCACTCGCGCGCGCTCGGGACGGCCGTGGGCGCCTCGGATGCGGTCACTTTGACCGGCGACGCGGCGTCTATTCCGTTCGCGGGGTCCGAGTTTTGGCTGTCAGATTTGGGGCTCGAGTTTCTCGATTGGCCGGGGCAGCGGGTGGTGCGGAGCGAGATGCGCAAGGGACGATCCTGCAAAGTCCTCGAGAGTCTGAATCCAAACCCGAGTTCAACCAACTACGCGCGCGTGCTGTCGTGGATCGACATCGAGCATCGGGGCATTCTCCGTGCCGAGGGGTACGATCGGGAGCGCCGGCTCCTGAAGGAGTTCTCGATCGGCAGCTTCAAGAAGGTCCAGGGCCGCTGGCAATTGAAGTCGATGGAGATTCGCAACGAAGAGACAGACGCCCGGACGCGGATCGAGTTCGATCTCGAGATCGAGGATCGTTAGCCCGCATTTCTCACCCACGGACCGTCAGGAATGCCGGGACCGCCCTACTGGTGAGATTTCCGGGTTAGGGCTGGAAGAGTCGCGAGGCGATCTGGCCCAGGTACCCTCGCCAGACCGGCCAGCTATGGTTCCCTTCGGTCAGCAGCCATTCGTGTCGGATCTCCTTCTCCTTGAGCACGGCGATGAAGTCCTCGTTGCGCTTGAGCAGAAAATCGTCCCTGCCGCACGCAATCCAGAGGAGCTTCAGTTGCGCATTGATGGACGCGGCATTGTCGAGCGCGGATTTCACGGCGTCGCGCATCGGCGTGGCGGCGCTGAACCCGCCGATCCAGGCGAAACGATCGGGGTGTGTGAGCCCGATGCGGAGGGCCTGCTCACCTCCCATGCTCAGGCCGACAATCGCGCGGGATGTTGCCTCCGCGGCGACGCGGTAGTTGGCCTCGACGAAGGGCATGGCATCGTCGATCAGATCGAGCTCGAAGGCGGCCGAGTTGCCGCCGAATGCCGTCGGGCCTCCGATTGCGGCGTGCCCATCGAGCATCACGATCGCCATGGGTTGGGCGCGGCCTTGAGCGATCAGGTTGTCGAGGATCCAATGCGCCTTGCCGTGGACCGTCCAGGTGGCTTCGCTGTCTCCCATCCCGTGCTGGAGGTAGAGGACCGGGTACCGCCGATCGGGCTCGAGACCGTATCCGGGCGGCGTGTAGACGACCATCGAGCGCGGGCGGCCCAGGGTCTTCGAGACATACGTGTGCTGATGCAGCGCGCCGTGGGGAACATCCCTGAAATCGTGGAGGAGCGGGGGATCGCCGGGCAGATGCAGAATGCTGGTGCGGGGCTGACGCATCGGTTTGATGGCTGGATTCCCAGGGTCGATCATCGCCAACCCGTCGACCTGGAAGCTGTATTCCCACACCCCGGCGTCGATCGGGCCGATCGCGGCGGTCCAGACACCCTCCGCGTCCTTCGTCATCGGCACCCGCCCGTCGGGCCACTGGCCCGTGACGACAACCTCCTCCGCTCTGGGCGCCTGAAGGCGGAATGTCACGCGCCGGCCCGACTGCAACTCGGGGGACACGACGGGCATGGCGCGGGGACGCGGCGCCGGTGTCTCGGCGGCATCGAGCGTGAGGGCGGCAAGCAGCAGGGGCGCCAGCAGAGCGGTGGAATTCATGACCGAGTCCTTTACGCCCCTTCGACAGAAGTGTCAAACCCGGCGCTCAGGCAAAACCGCGCCTGGATGGGCTCCAGAAGGCAAGCCGCGACCGATCGGGGAGCCTCTCCATCCCGAGTGTTGCCCTCCTCAGGACCTTTTGGCCCGGCGCGGTTTTGCGGCTAGCCCGCAGCAGTCCGCATTTTGGAGTTTTCCGCATGGCGGCGGTCACAACTCCGTGAAACATGCGGGCTAGCACTCGCGCGTTTTCTTCAGGCCCGGTTGGGGGGACGGATAGAGGCCATCCGGCCCCGGCCGGACCGGCGCGGGGGAATCGGCAGTCAACTGTTCGAGGCCTGGCGCGAACTCTTCGTCGCACTGGAGCATGTCGTCGAAGGTGACGACCTGGCCGGTGTGAACGGCGCGGCGGCCCATGAGGACCACCAGGCTGGCTTCGGCGCCGCGTTTCACTTCGTTGAACGGCTGGTTCTGTTGGATGGCCTCGACCAGGTGGTCCCATTCGAGCTGGTAGGGATCCGGCTCGGGTTGTGGGAAGGCCCAGGCCAGATTCTCGCGGGTCATGGCGTGTCCCTTGTAGACCCGGCATTTGGCTGGGGTGTGGACGAACGTCGAGATGACGGCGGCGCCGCGGGTGCCATGGGCGTAACTGGCGAATTCCTCGTGGCAGCCGGGCATGTAGCGTGACTGGAGGAAAAGCTTGGTTCCATCCTCGAACGTGTACTCGATCGAGTAGTGGTCGAAGTTCTGGTCCACGGCATCCCCGCGGTAGAGGCGGGCGCCCATGCCCTGGGCCTGAACCGGCCACGCCTCCTTCATCCAGCAGCATTCGTCGACATTGTGGGCGACGTAGTCGTGGAACACACCGCCGCTGGCCCAGAAGAAGCCGAGATACCGCTGCACCTGGTAGAGGACCTCGCTCATGCCCTCGGGCTTGGGCCCCGTGAAACCGGCCGGCGCAACCAACCGGTAGGTCCGCATGGTTGTGATGTCGCCGATTTCGCCCTCTTTGATCCGCCTGTACAACTCCCAGCGGGCCTGGCAGTGACGGCACATCAGCCCGACGCCGACCTTGAGGTTCTTTTTCACCGACTCTTCGCCCAACGCCAGCATCCGGCGCGTGGTCGGGCCGTCGGTCGTGATGGGTTTCTCCATGAACACATGCAGCCCCTTGCCAATCGCGTACTCGAAATGGATCCCGCGAAAGGCCACCGGTGTGGTGAGGATCGCGATGTCGCCCGGCTTCAGGCAGTCCATCGCTTTCTGGTAGGCGTCGAACCCGACAAAACGCCGGTCAGGCGGCACTTCGATTTGGGACGCCGCGAAACCGCTGACCCGGGTCTCCGGCGCGCCCTCGACCGGGGCGGTGGCGGCCTGACGCAGGGCCTGGTAACTGCCGTCCAGACGCGCGGCAAAGACATCCGCCATCGCCACCAGCTTCAGCGAGCCGTTCTTTACCGCCAGGGCGTTGGCCGCGGCCCCCGTCCCGCGCCCGCCGCATCCGATCAAGGCGACTTGAATCGTGTCGCTGCCCGCCGGATGGACGTGCGGCAGGGCCACGCCGGCCAAGGCGGATGCGGCCGCGAAACGGCCCGTGTTCTTCAGAAAGTCCCGGCGAGATGTCAGCGCGATCGGCGGTTGATTCATGGCGCGGATAGTGTGCATCGGGTGGGCGCAGGTCAATGCGGCATTGGCGCCGCGGACATCCCTTGCGCCCCGGCGTTGCACGCGTACATTATCGCTCGTCAAGGAGAGGAGGTTGTCCCATGAGAACACGGTCTGGCTTCACGTTGATCGAGCTTTTGGTTGCGGCGGGCATTCTGGCGGTTTTGGCGACGCTGCTCCTGCCCGCCCTGGTTCGGGCCAAGTCCCGCGTCCAGGCAATCGAGTGTGTGAACAACCTGCGCCAATGGGGTCTGGCCACCCAGCTCTACACGGCGGACCACGACGACTATCTGCCGCCTGACGGCTCCCCCAACCCCGCCCCAACGGCGACGAACGTCGGATGGTACGTCCAGTTGCCCGCCCAATTGGGTCTTCCCCGGTATCACGATCTGGCCTGGCGAACAAATCCCCTGGCGGCTCCGGACAAGTCGGTCTGGGCATGTCCGGCCAACAAGCGGCGCAGCAACGGGCGCAATCTCTTCCACTACTGTCTGAATGAACACGTCAACGGCACCGGCGACGAGGCGCGTCCAGTCCGGCTTGGCGCAATCGGCGAACCCTCCGCCGTCATCTGGCTGTTCGACACGAAGAACCTGCCGGCGGTCGGGGGGTGGTCATTTGTCCCGACCAATCTGCACAACGCAGGGGCGCAGTTTCTGTTTCTGGACGGCCACGTCGCGCGTCACCGGTGCACGGCCTACTGGGATTTCGAGCGCGGCAAGGCCCGCACCAATCACCCCAGCCTCCGCTGGTGGCCGTGACGCCGTCAATCCTTCGCTTCGGGGGCATGCCTTCCTTCACGCCGCCGGATGCGAAGGACTCTTCGTTGGGTCACGCCTGCGAGGCCCGGTCGGGATTGCCACCTCCGGGATTTGCCTCCGGGATTTGAGTTGCGGGGGCTCCGCCGGTGCCGCTATAAGTCACGCCGCTTTTTGGTGCGCCGGAACCCGGAAACCGCCCCCGGGCCTCTGCAACCTTTGTATCCGAACGTGTGCCGTTATGCCTAAACGAACCGACATCCACAAAGTCCTCATCATCGGCTCCGGTCCCATTGTGATCGGGCAGGCCTGCGAATTCGATTATTCCGGCACGCAGGCGTGCAAGGCGCTGCGCGGTCTGGGCTACCAGATCGTGCTCGTGAACTCGAATCCGGCCACCATCATGACCGATCCGGGCACGGCCGACGTCACGTACATCGAGCCGCTCACGCTCGCGGCCCTGACCGAGATCATCGAGAAGGAGCGCCCCGACGCCTTGCTGCCAAACCTGGGCGGCCAGACAGGATTGAACCTCTCGGCGCAACTGGCCAAGGCGGGCGTGCTGGCCCGCTACGGCGTTCAGATCATCGGGGTGCAGGCGGATGCGATCGAGAAGGGCGAGGACCGCATCATCTTCAAGGAGACGATGAAGCGCCTGGGCATCGATATGCCGCGCAGCGCGCCGGCGTTCAGCGTCGAGGAGGCCGAGCGCGTGGCGGCGGATCTGGGCTACCCGGTCGTGGTCCGTCCGGCCTACACGCTGGGGGGCACGGGCGGCGGGCACGTCTACAATGTCGAGGAATTGCGTCTGGTGGCCAACCGCGGGTTGGCGGCCAGCATGGTGGGACAGATTCTGATCGAGGAATCGGTGCTCGGGTGGGAGGAGCTCGAGCTCGAGGTGGTGCGTGACGCCAAGGACCAGATGATCACCGTCTGCTTCATCGAGAACGTGGACGCGATGGGCGTGCATACCGGCGATTCCCTGTGCGTGGCGCCGATGCTGACAATCGACCCCAAACTGCAGGCCCGCCTGCAGGAGTACTCCTACCGCATTGTCGAGTCGATCGGCGTGATCGGCGGCACCAACATCCAGTTCGCCCATGACCCGCAGACCGGACGCGTCGTCGTCATCGAGATCAACCCGCGCACCTCCCGATCGTCCGCGCTCGCGTCGAAGGCGACCGGTTTCCCGATCGCGCTGATCTCGGCCAAGCTCGCCAGCGGGCTGACGCTCGACGAAATCCCCTACTGGCGGGACGGCACGCTCGAGAAGTACACGCCGTCGGGCGACTATGTGGTGGTGAAGTTCGCCCGCTGGGCATTCGAGAAGTTCAAGGGGGCGGAGGACAAGCTCGGGACCCAAATGCGTGCCGTGGGCGAGGTCATGAGCATCGGTAAGAACTACAAGGAAGCGTTTCAAAAGGCCGTCCGCTCGCTCGAAAACGGGCGCTACGGACTCGGCTTTGCGAAGGATTTTCACGGCAAATCGCTGCCCGAGCTGATGGCCCTTCTGAACGAGCCGACCAGCGAGCGCCAGTGGCTGATGTACGAGGCGCTCCGCAAGGGCGCCACGGTGGACGAACTCGCCGCCAAGACCCACATCAAGGCCTGGTTCATCCAACAGATGAAGGAGCTGGTCGATCTCGAAGAGACGATCCTCGCGTATCGCGGGCGCCAGCTCCCCGACGCCCTCCTCATCCAGGCCAAGCGCGACGGCTTCGCCGACAGGTATCTGGCCCAGTTGCTGGGCGTGCCCGAGACCGATCTGCGGGAACGGCGCATCGCTCTCGGCGTGGTCGAGTGCTGGGATGCCATCCCGGTCAGCGGCGTCGAGAAGGCCGCTTACTACTACTCGACCTACAACGGCCCCGACCGCGTCGCCGTCAGCACTCGCAAGAAGGTCATGGTCCTCGGGGGCGGACCCAACCGCATCGGGCAGGGGATCGAGTTCGATTACTGCTGCGTGCACGCGGCCCTGGCCCTGCGCGAGGCCGGCTACGAAACGATCATGGTGAATTGCAATCCGGAGACGGTCTCCACCGACTACGACACGTCCGACAGGCTCTATTTCGAGCCGCTGACCGCCGAGGACGTCCTGGCGATCTATCAGAAAGAAAAGCCGGAGGGCATGGTCGTCCAGTTCGGCGGACAAACGCCGCTCAATATCGCCGGCGAACTCGCCGCGGCCGGCGTGCGCATCCTGGGCACGTCGCCCGACACCATCGACCTGGCGGAGGATCGGGACCGCTTCCGCCAGATGATGGAGCGGATGGGCATCCCGATGCCCGAGTCGGGCATGGCCAGCTCGTTCGAGGAGGCCCGCGCCATCGCCCAGCGCATCGGCTATCCTGTCATGGTCCGGCCTTCATTCGTCCTGGGCGGACGCGGCATGGAAGTCGTCCACGACGAGGAGATGCTCCGGTGCTATGTGGCCGCGGCGGTGGATGTGACACCCCAACGCCCCATCCTCATCGACCGGTTCCTGGCCAACGCCATCGAGGCCGAGGCCGACGCGCTGGCGGATGGCACGGACGCCTTCGTGCCGGCGGTGATGGAACATATCGAGCTGGCGGGCATCCATTCGGGCGATTCCGCCTGCGCCATCCCGCCGGTGAGTCTGCCCGAGCAGCACCTGCGCACGATCGAGGAGTTCACCCTGCGCATCGGGCGCGAACTCCACGTCTGCGGGGTGATGAACATCCAGTACGCCATCTGCGAGGGCCGGGTGTACGTCCTCGAAGCCAATCCCCGCGCCTCCCGCACCGTCCCGCTGGTTTCGAAGGTCTGCAATGTGCCCATGGCCCGCATCGCGCTTCAGCTCATGCTGGGCGCCCGGCTGCGCGACCTGCGCCTCGAACGCCGGACCATCCCGCATGTCGGCGTGAAGGAAGTCGTGCTGCCCTTCAACATGTTTCCCGAAGTCGACCCCGTGCTCGGGCCGGAGATGCGCTCGACGGGAGAAGTGCTCGGCCTGGCGCCCACGTTCGGCCTCGCCTACTTCAAGAGCCAGGAAGCGGCCATCCCGCCGCTGCCGCTCCAGGGCACGGTGTTCATTTCGGTGACCGATGCGGACAAGCCGGCCCTCGCCGACGTGGCCCGGCATTTCCTGCGGCTGGGGTTCCGGGTCAAGGCCACGGAGGGGACGCAGGCCTTCCTCGAACGGCAGGGCATCGCCTCCGAGCGGAGCTTCAAGGTCCGCGAGGGCCAACGCCCGAACGTGGTGGACGAGATCAAGAGCGGGGCGATCGCGCTGGTCATCAACACGCCCATCGGCAAGACCAGCCAGTTTGACGACGCCTACATTCGCAAGGCGGCCATCAAGTACAAGGTCCCCTACCTCACCACCGTGGCCGCCGCGCGCGCTGCGGTCGTCGGCATCGAGGCGAGCCGATCGGGCCGCGCCGGGGTGAAATCACTCCAAAGCTACCACGCCGACATCCGCTAACCGCATCGTTCACGCCCCGTCAGTGCGCAGGGCGGTCAGATTCGTCGCTCGACGGCGTGCCGCCCCCGGGATGCGGGACGGCGTTCGAGCCGCCGGCGCGCCGATGATCCTCGATGGGGCGATGCCGCCAGCGAGGGATGTTCTTCTCGAAGGCCAACAAGGCGATCAGATGGCTTCCGATGGGGATGGTCACGACCTGAAAGAAGATGGCCAGGAAGATCTTGAGGGCGGCCTGCTTTTGGCCCTGGTCGACCCACAAACCCAGGAGCATGAGAAAAATGCCGAGCGTCAACGCCTTGGCGACGGCGTGCGCACGGCAGAGCACATCCGGCAGTCGCAGCACACCGATCGCCGCGGCAAGAACCAGCAGGGCGCCGCTCAGGGTCAGCAGGGAGGTCAGGACGTCATTCATGTCCGCTCTTCCCTCCGGGCCGGTCGGGCAGTTCGAGATCCTGGGTGCGGCTCAGGTAATGGACGAAGGCGACGGTGCCGCAGAACCCGAGGAGTGAGAAAACCAGAATCAGTTCAAGGTAGAGAGCCGTCTTCCATTGGATGCAGAGCAGCACGATCATGCCGACCGCGCAGGTCGTGATCAGGTCGAACGCGAGAATGCGGTCGATCACTGTCGGGCCGCGCGCCAGCCGCAGGAGGCCAAGGACAATCGCCAGGCCCAGAATCCCGAACGCCGCGTAAAGGGTGATCGTCATCATCGGGTGAAACTCAGGATGCCGCGCTTGAGCACACGATCGAGCCGGGCGCGCACGGCGGCCGGATCCCCCACATCGAGTGTGTGCAGCACAAGGGTCTGAAAGTCGTCGGTCACCTGGACTGTCGTCGAGCCGGGGGTGAGGGAAATGCAATGGGAAAGCAGCAGGATCTCGAAAGGCCTCAGCCCTGCCACATCGTAGGTGACGAAGTTGGGATTCAGCGAGGTCCGCGCGCGGAACAGGACGGTCCAGACGACATTGACGTTCGCGGCCAGGAACTCCCAGGTGAACACCAGCAGAAAGCGGCCCAGGGCGAACACCCGCCGGATGTAGTCGCCGCTGCCCAGCACGGGGCGAAAGACGCCCAGCAGGGCGAATCCGAGCAGGCAGCCCAGCGCGAACGCGCCCGCCGACGGCTCGGGGGCCAGCAGCAGCCAGATGACGGCAATGAGCAGGTTGAGGGCGAAGGACTTCATGGAATGGGGTTTGCGGCCGTCTTGCCGAGGAAACCGAGGGCGGCGTCGGCATAGGCGTGCTGATCGAGGAGGCGCTCGGCGGCCTCGATCGCGATCTGCACAACGCCCTCCGCGCCCAGCCCGATCGCCAGCGACACGCAGGTCAGCCCCGCCACCACCGCCGTCATGGCCCGCCACCGCCAGTCGCTCGTCCGCACGGGCACGCGATCCGATCCGGTCCAGAATGCCCCGTTCCAGATCTTCACCATGCTGAACAGGGTCAGAATGCTGGCGAGGATGGACACGGCGACCAGCGCGTATTGCGCCTGTTCCAGGCCGGCGACGACAATCAGGTACTTGCCCCAAAAACCGCTCAAGGGCGGAAGTCCCGCCAGCGACAGGGCCTGGCAGAGGAAGAGCGCGCCCAGCCACGGCGTGCGTTTCCAGAGATTGCCCATGCGTTCGAGGTCGTCGGTTCCATTCAGCCGCATCGCCACGCCGCCGATCAGGAACAGGGAGGATTTCACTACGATGTGATGGATGATGTAGAGGATGCAGGCGGCCACTGACAGGGGCGTGAACAGGCCAATGGCCAACACCATGAAGCCGATCTGGCTCAGGATGTGGAACGAGAGAATGCCGCGAATGAAGTTGCGCGCAATCGCGCCCATCACCGCCAGCAGCATGGTCGCGCCGCCCATCACCGCCAGCAGCGTGTGGGCGAACGCAAGTTCATGGGGCAGAACCGTGCCGAAGATCCGCAGCAGGACGTAAACGCCCACCTTGGTCAACATACCCGCGAACAGCGCCGAGGTCGGAATCGGCAGCGTGGGGTAACTGTTCGGCAGCCAGTAATAGAGCGGAAAAAGCCCGGCTTTGATGCCGAAGACGACAATCAGCAGAAGCGCCAGAACCCAAAGGCGGGGATCGTCGGCGCACGGGGCGGCGCGCAGGGCGATCTGGGCGAAGTTCAGTGTGCCGAACAGCGCGTAGGTCAGGCCGCAGGCGCTGAGAAAGAGCGCGCTGCCGAACAGGTTGATGCCCACGTAGGGAAAGGCGTGCTTGATGTCCCAATCGTCCGCTTCGAGCGTGAGCAGGGCGTAGGACGCAATGAGCATGATCTCGAACGCGACGAAGAGATTGAACAGGTCGCCCGTGCAGAACGTGAGGTTGATGCCCATGACCAGGAATTGCGTCAGCGGCGCGCGCAACGGATGCTCCGCGCGCGTCGGGGACTCGGCGTAGGCGTAGAGCACCGACGCCAGCGCCACCAGCGTCGAGAGCGCCAACATCAGCGCGGAGAGCAAGTCCACCACCAGCACAATGCCGAAGCGGGCCGGCCAGGCGCCCAGCCCGAGGACGAAGATGCGCCCCTCGAGAGTCGCGCAGACCAGGCCGAGCGACACGGCAAGCTGGGCCGCCGCCGATCCCGCCACCAGAGAGCGGCGCCCGACGCCGGGCCGCCCCCAGAAAAGGGCGGCAAGCGCCGTGAACAGCGGCAGCAGAATGGGGGCGACAGGCCAGTTCATCGAGCCCTCAGGAATTCGACTCCGGTTCCTCGTACAAATCCGCCGCGTTCGTCGTCTTCTGGTCGAGGAACAGGCGGTAGAGCAGGAACACCAGGTAGGCCGCCACGCCGAAGCCGATGACGATGGCTGTCAGGATGAGCGCCTGCGGCAGCGGGTCCACCATCGGAGCGGATGGATCCAGCACAACCGGGCCGCGCTTGCCGTCCGGCCGCCCGGACATGGCGAGCAAGACCAGATTCGCGGCATTGGTCAGGATCAGAAATCCGAACAGGATCCGGACGAAGCTTCGTTGCAGCACCAAATAGGTGGCGACGCTGAACATCACTCCGACGAGCACGGCGGTCTCAAGAGACATGGGGAGATGGGGTTGAGGGGTTCGTTGCGGCGCGGATGGGCGGTTCCTCCTCGATCGGCTGTTCGACAGGCGCGCTGTAGCGCCTTTCCTCCTCGGCGACAAGCGCGCGCAGGCGTTGCGTGGACTTGCCCAGCGCGAACATGATCTTGCACGCAATGCCCACCACCACAAGAAACACGCCGATGTCGAATGCCAGGGCGGTGCCGACGTGCAGTTCGCCCAGCAGGGGCAGGCCCGTCAGATGGGCGTCGAAGTGCTCGAGGAACGGACGCCCGAACAGCAGCGGCGCGGCGCCCGTGACCGCCGCCATGGCCAAGCCGGCCGCGGCCATGCGCATCGGATCGAACCGCATCACCCGGTGCAGTTCCTCGAGCCCGATGGCCAGGCTCAGCAGGACGAGCGCAATGGCCGAGGCGAGGCCCGCGATGAACCCGCCGCCGGGCAGGTTGTGGCCGCGCAGCAGCAGGTAGAGCGCGAAGACATTCACCAGGAAGAACAGGAGGCGCACCGCCGCCTTGAAGATGTATGAGCGCAGTCCGGACATCCTATTCCTCCGGTTCATTGGCAAAGCCGGCCCCCGGCGGGCCGAGCGGTCCCTGCCTGTATTCCTCCGGCGTGCGCTTATAGCGCATGAGCAGGCCCAGGCACCCCAGCGACGCAATGACAAGCACGGTGATTTCGCCCAGGGTGTCGAATCCCCGGAAGTCCACCAGGATGGTGTTGACGGCGTTGCTGCCCTTGGCCAGCGGAATCGTCTGTTCGAGTAGACCGCGTCCGATCGGCTCGGGATGCGGATCCGCCGTGACCATCAGCACCAGCGCCGTCACCGTCCCCCCCACGCCCAGCGCCAGGAGCGCGTGGAAAAGACGACGCAGCGGCGCCGGTCTGCGCGCCTCTTCGCCGGCCTGGGCGGAGCGGGGGAATCGGGCCAGGAGCAGAAGCACCAGCAACAGCGTCACCGTCTCGACCAGGATCTGCGTCAAGGCGAGATCCGGCGCGCGGTAGAGAACGAAATAGAAGCACGTGAGGAATCCCGCCACCCCCAGCGAGAGGAGCTGCGCTGTCCAACTCCGCAACACCAGCACCCCGACAAGCGCCAGCGCAATCAACGCCGCCACCATTGTCCGCAGAGGATGGACCGCCGTCCAGTCCGGCATGAGCAGGCCGGCGAGGCGCGGCAGATTCCAGAGCAGCGTGCCGCCCACCAGGCCCACGGCAAAGGCGATCAGGATCGGGAGATAATCGACCGGACGGTCCGAGCGCAGGACGCGGGTCACTCGCACGGTGAACCCGGAAAAGGCCTCGAGACCGGCCTCGAAGGCCAGGTCGAAACGCAGCGCGCGCGGGATGATGTGCCAGCGCCATCGCGTCCGTTCCCCAAGCCAGTAGAGGCCGAAACCGAGCGCAACCACCAGGCTGCTCACCGCCAGTTCCAGGGTGAACCCATGCCACAACGACAGGTGTTGCGGGCGGTTCACCCCCTCGACCGCCAGCGCCCGGAGCGGTGCGTCGAGCACTCCCGGGAAGAGGCCGAGCCCCAGGGCGCACCCGGCCAGGATTGCGGGCGGCAGTTGCATCCCGATCGAGGGGGCGTGGAAATGCCGCTGGATCCGGGACGGCATTGGCCCGAGGAAGATGTTCGCGAAAAGCCGGACGGAGAACGCGACTTTCACCACCGAGGTCAACGCCACGCAGGCCGTGGCGTACAGGCCGAGCGCGTCGTGATCCCGCAGGGCGCCGAAAATCTCCTTGAGCATCATCTCCTTGCTCAGAAACCCCGTCGTGCCCGGAATCCCCGCCATCGTCGCCGCCGCCACGAGGGTCGCGACGCCCAGCAGCGGCATCCGCCCGAACAGCCCGCCCAGTTGGCGGATGTCGCGGATGCCCGCCGCGTGCGCGACGATGCCGACGATCATGAAGAGGCCGCCCTTGTAGAAGACGTGATTGAGGATGTGGAGGTAGTCGCACTCGACGCCGTCGGCCGGGCCAAGACCATAGTAGCCGATCAGGTAGCCGAGCTGGCTCACGGTCGAGTAGGCAAGGATGGCCTTCAGGTCGTGCGACAACAACGCCAGCACCGCGCCCAGAATCATGGTGGTGAAGGCGATCGTCCCCAGCAAGGGCGCCCAGGGCTCGGCCTCGACAAACAGCGGGTAGATGCGCGCCACCAGAAACACGCCCAGCTTCACCATCGTGGCGGAGTGGAGATAGGCGCTCACCGGCGTCGGGGCCGTCATGGCGTTGGGCAGCCAGAAGTGGAAGGGCAGTTGCGCCGATTTGCCAAACGCGCCGAGCAGCAGCAAGAGCATCGCCGCCGTCAGCAGGGACCCGTGCTGCTCCCACGGCAGTTGGGCGGAGAGCAGGGCATCGAGGCGGCCCGTGCCGGAGACCTGCTGCACCAACACCGCGCCGACGAGCAGCGCCAGTCCCGTCGACCCTGTGACAAGCAGCGCCTGGCGCGCCCCGACGCGCGCCTCCTTCTGCTCGTGCAGGAAGCCGATCAGGAGAAACGACGCGATCCCCGTGAGTTCCCAGAAGACGAAGAGCAGCAGGAGATGGTTGGCGAACACGGTGCCCAGCATCGCCGCCATGAACAGCACCATGGTGGCATGAAACCGGCCCGCGTGCTTCGCGTCGCGGCCCAGATAGAAGATGGCGTGGAAGACCACCAGGCATCCCATCGCGCTCACGATCAGCCCGAAAAACAGCGAGAGACCGTCCACCAGGAACGACAGGTTCAGTCCCAGGGTGGGAATCCACGGCCATTCGACAACGCGCCGCGGCATCCGGCCGACACCGGCCGCCAGCGTCAACAGCGCGCCGGTCGAGATCAGAGGAAACGCCAGGGCCAGCCAGCCGACGCGCGAGCCAAGCCGGCGCCCGGCCAGCGCAATCAGCGGGCTGCCGAGCAACGGCAGGCCGAGCGCAAGCGCGACGCACAGTTCGGTCGCATCCATCGCGAGGCAACTTTCAGTTCGTCACTCTGCCTCCTGCTTGAGGAGACAGTTCAAGGCCCAGACAGTCACGGCGCTTCCGAACACGAGCGACAGCCAGAGGGCGGGGGTTGTGTGCATGAACGCCACCCTGTCCAGGAGCATCCAGAGCCCCCGAAAGACAAACACGCCCGCGATGGCCAGGGCGAGTTCCGAAAACAGGACCAGTTTCTTGTTCATTGTCGCGCCATGCTCTGACATGGACGGCACGGGTAAGGCAACGCAAAACGGCGCTGAGATTGGCATTGCACGCCTCACGGGCTCTGGTATTCTCCCACTTCTTTCGCAGCCCGCGGCGCCCGGTTGGGGGGGCGGGTTGCGAAAGCGATCACGGCGTTGAATCCCGGGCCTGAGTGGGCGCGGGGCGCCACAAGAACAAAAGACACAATCCCGTGTCCCGCGGGATGGTTCGCCGGCGGATGGGCGGACTGCGAACCCAGGGAAGAATGTGATTAGCGTAGGCATCAAAGAACTGCTCGAGGCCGGTGTTCATTTCGGCCATCAGACCCGTCGCTGGAATCCGAAGATGAAGCCTTTCATCTTCGATGCGCGCAACGGGATTCATATCATCGATTTGGGGAAGACGCAGGTTCAACTGGAAACGGCCTGCAGTTTCCTCAGGGAGGTCGTCGAGCGCGGCGGCCAGGTGCTCTTCGTGGGCACGAAGAAACAGGCGCAGGAGGCCGTGAAGGACTCGGCCAAGATGTGCGGGCAGCCCTGCGTGACCGAGCGCTGGCTGGGGGGCACCCTGACCAACATGAAGACCATCAAACGGTCGATGGGGCGCCTGCGCGAAATCGAGAAGATGTTGGCCGACGGCTCGATCGGCAATTATGGCAAGCAGGAGCAATCGATGTTCCGGCGCGAACTCGCCCGGCTGCTCAAGAACCTGGACGGCATCCGCGACATGGAGGCGCTGCCGAGCGCCCTGTTCGTCGTCGACATCAAGCGCGAACACAACGCCGTCGCCGAGGCGCGCCGCCTCCGCATCCCGGTCGTGGCCATCGTCGACACCAACTGCGACCCCACCGAAGCGGACTATCCGATTGCCGGCAATGATGACGCCATCCGGTCCGTGCGCATCATTCTCGCCTTGATCACCCAGACGATCGGCCAGGCCCGCGCCGAGTACGAGGCCAAGCACGCCCGACGTGTCACCGAGGCGGAAAAAGCCGCCGCCGAGACGCCGGCCCAGCCCGCGGCGCCCGAGGGCGCAACCGCCCCCGCCGCAGAACCGGCGCCGCCGGTCGAGGCGATTCCCGCCGCGCCGCTACCCGTGCCGGTGTTGGCGCCCGAGGTTCAGCCTGTTGTGCCTCCGGCCGCCCCCCCGGCGAACTGAAGAAGCGAATTCGAGGACACACGGGCGGCCTGGCGACGGGCCACGCGCCGCCACCGCGTGTCCGAACACACCTGAAGAGACTGTTTTTGTATGGCTGAAATTAGTGCAACCCTGGTTGTCAAGCTGCGCGAAATGACCAGCGCCGGCATGATGGACTGCAAGAAAGCGCTGGTGGAAACAAATGGTGACCTCGCCGCCGCGGTCGATTTGCTCCGCAAACGGGGCGTCGCCACCGCGGCGAAGAAGGCGCAGCGCGAGGCTCGGGAGGGCGCCATCGCCCAGTGCATCCTTCCCGGCGCGCGCGTGGGCGTGCTGCTCGAAGTGAATTGCGAGAGCGATTTCGTCGCCAAGAACGAAATGTTCCGCGCCTTCTGCGATCAGGCGGTGCGCGCGCTGGCCGAGAATCCGGCGGCGGATCTCGAGACGCTGCGCACGGACGCCGTCGCGCGCATCCGCGAGAACATCAAGATCGCGCGGCATCAGCGGTTCGAGGTCTCGGGGAACGGCCTGGTGGCCGCGTACATCCACACCGGCGCCAAGGTCGGCGTGCTGGTCGAGGTCGGGGCCGGAAACGAGGCCACCACGACCCGCGACGACTTTCGGCAGTTGGTCAAGGATATCACGCTGCAGATCGCCGCCGCCAGCCCGGCCGCCGTCTCGCGCGAACAGGTGGATCCCGCCATTGTGGCGAAGGAGAAGGAGATCGTCGCCGCCTCGGATCTGCTCAAGAACAAGCCGCCTGCGGCCCTGGCCAAGATCATCGAGGGCAAACTCGAGAAGTTCTTCCAGACGGCCTGCCTGCTCGATCAGGGCTTCGTCAAACGCAATTCCGAGATCACGGTGCGCGAGCACCTGGCGACCGTGGCGAAGCAACTCGACGATGAAATCACGATTCGCCGGTTCGTCCGATTCCAGGTCGGCGAGGCCTTCGCTTCCTAGCCTGCATGCTGACTTCTCTTGAGAACCCCGGCTTCGCGGTGGAAAAAGCGGTGAGAGATGCAGGCTAGGTCAACCCAACGAACAACCGGACGAACGAGCTCACGCGCAAACTCACGCCGGAAGCCCAGCACGAAGCGACGTTGGGGTGACAGCGCGAGCGAATGATAGCGAGTTTGGTGCCAGGCGTCTCGGCGTCTCGGGGTTTTCGAAACGGAGGTTGACAACGAGTCAGATGGCAATCCGTTCAATCTCATCGAGCGTAAGCTCGTCACTTGTCCGGTCGTAAAGTTTTGTGGTTCTCGGACTTTCGTGGGCGGCAATGGCCTGGGCGTTATCGATGGTGCCGCCGTTTTCGAGGTAAGCGGTGATGCCAGTGGCGCGAAAGGTGTGGCAGCAAATGCGCGCCGGAAGTCCTGCGGCAACGACACGGCGTTTGATCATCCGAAAGACATCCGTGCGGCTGACGCCGCTGTCTGAAAGCGTGTTGGTCCGGCCTGCAGCCGCCCGGAAGAGAGGGGTCTTCTTCTGGTCGGCGATGCCCGATGCCGAAAGGTACTCGTCGAGGTATGCCCGAGCGTTGTGGTGGGCAGGAACTTCGTGGAATTTCCCGCCCTTTTCATGGAGTCGAAACCAGCAGCGTTTGCCGTTCTGGTAATAGTCTTCAACCTTCATCCCGCACACGGCGCCGACACGCGCGAAGGAAAAGACCATGACGCCGATGAAAGCCCGGTCCCGAAGGCCAACGAGATCCGCGACGGTGTCTTCCCCTTCGTGTTGAGGGACCTTGCGGGTGAGCGGGATCGAATCCAGCAGCAGTCGAGCGTCCTCGGCGGACAGCACCGGAGTTTTCCCTCGTTTTACGACGTGTTTTGGGCCTCGGACCGATGAGGCCGGGTTAAAGGGCATCACCTGGCCAACCACAAGCCAGTCAAAAAGCATGCGGATGGCCGCGAGGTGCTGCTTGACTGCCGGGGGGGCAAGGGGGCGGGTGGAGGTGGTCGCCGTGAACGAGCGGCCCGCCGGCGTCCGCCGGCACACAGGGCGTTCCCTGGGGTCGCGTTGCGACAGTTCCTCGACGTACGCGGCCACAAGAAACGGCGAGAGGTCTTTTAGCGAAAGGTCCCTGGCCTCGCACCATTCCATGAACTGGCCAACCGCCCGGGCGTAAGCGGCGCGTGTGTTTGGGTTTCGGATGTTGGCCGTGAAAAACTCGACGAAGCGCCGGGAGGCAGCGGGGCCGGCCTGGAGGATCACGGTCGGGAAAGGGCGGGAAGCGAACACCGGAGGCAAATTCTGCGGGGCCAGAACGAGATCCGTTGTCATTTTATGGGCTGCTGGGCTCCGTCAGTCGTAGATGCTCTCTCGGCTGACGTCCACAGGCGGGCCTGGGCGGGCCGGGATCTGGTCGGCCAGTTCGCGAAAGCGGCGAAGCCGCTCCTGGGTCGATAGCCCGGCTGTGCCAGGCCCGGCCTTCGCGGCGTCTTCAAGTACGGCCGAGGCAATCTGCGCGCGGTCGGTCCCCTGCCCTTGCGCCTTGCGGTCAAGCCAGTCGGCGGTTGTGTCCGATACTGCGATTTGAATTGCGACGGTGTTCATTGGGCATCTCCTAATGGTTGAAGCGGACCGGTCAACTCGCAGGCATCGTCGGCGGTGGTCTTGGCCGGATACGGCACGCGACGGGAGCGAAAGAGGTCTTCCGCTTCATGAAAGCTCAAGCCGAGAAGCTCGGCGACCTTGCCGCGGGACAGGCGGCCGCGGGCGCACTCGTGGACGAGCAACGCTTCGAGCGCCCGGTGCGGGAGCGTCTCTCGGGCGTAGCCAAGGGTCTTGGCGACTGGTTCGGGAATTTCAAGCGTGACTTCCATGGTGACCTCGGGGTCGCAAACGACGTTCTCGCGACTTTACCACGGTTGGCCAGGGCTTGGCAAGTAGTGAATCATAAAGGACGTTATGTTTCACTATCCTTGATTCGCAGGTTCAGGGGTTCGGTCACACGCAACCCGCGGCGGTAAAGCAAACGAGCGACGAGGTTGGTCGGGTATCCCCCCACGTCAACGACGGCTTGCAGCAAGGCCCGGTCTGCACGTTGCCCTTGATTCGTGTCATTCGTGTCATTGGTGGTCGACACTCAGCGGGAAGAGGAGAACCACGAATCACACGAACCACACGAATGGCCGAGGCGGATCCTGGCAGACGGGTGATGGGAAATCGGCGAACCAGTCGGTGGAGGCAAACGGCGACCAGATCACTGGCTCTGATGGCTGAACCCGGTGACCTCCAGAATGCTTGTGGTCGCCGTGCCTCACCTCACCGTTCGGCAAAGACGCAATGGGTCGCAGCTATCACGTCACCAAACGCGCTGCGGTCCGTGCGTTCATTCTGGACGGCGACACGGACTTGACCGCTGAGGGTTCGGACAAAGCGGGCATCAAACGTCGAGAGCGAGCGCAGCGTAGTTGCGAGGCTTTGGGTCTCAAGCGCCAGCCCAGGGCCAGCGAGCCTGCGGTGGCCGTCCGCAGGACCGAGCGTCGCCCTGGGTCAGCCACCCCAAGAGACCCCGGAGCCCTGGAGGGGCGAGAGAGGCTCTCGGTTGCGCACCGCGCGCGGACGCTCCCCCGGATTGTTTCGCCCCGTTGGGGCTTTGGCTGATTTGTTTGGGGATTCTACCCAGGGCGAGAAGCCAAGCGTGAGTTCAGCGTAATCGTGGAGCAGGACGAGCGGGGTTGCTACGCGGCCACCGTTCCAGAACTGCCGGGTTGCCACACGCAGGCGCGGTCTCCCGACAAACTCATCGAGCGGATTCGAGAGGCCATTGAGTTGTGCTTGGAGGTTGAGCAAGACGAACCGGCCAGTACGGAGTTCGTCGGAGTCCGGCGGGTTGCGGTCTGAGTATGCCTCGGCTGCCTCGATTGCACGGACGAAAGGTGATCACAGCCCCCGCCTACTTGAGATACGGACGCGTCAACTGCGTCCAAAGCCGGTAGCCCTCCGCATTGAGGTGGAGCTTGTCGGCCATGAACAACTCCGGACGCGGCTGGCCGTCCGCCCCGAGCATCGGGGTGAAGATATCGACAAATGACAGCCTCGGGTGGGCCCGCGTGGCCTCGCGGACCCGTTCGTTGGCGGCGCGGGCCTTCTCGATGAGAGCCTGGCGCGCCGGACTTGGCTTGATCGCAATGAACGTGATCCAGCACCGGGGCAGGCGTTCGTGCACCCGGCGGACGAACGTCTTGAAATCGGCTTCGATCTGCTCGGGCGTCCTTTCCGCCGCAAGGTCATTGTCGCCCGCGTAGAGCACAATCTGCCGCGGACGGTACGGCGTCACGATCCGATCGACGAACGCCACGGAATCCGCCACCTGCGAGCCGCCAAAACCCCGGTTGATGACCGGCCATTCGGGGAAATCCCCGTCCAGGGTCTTCCAAAGCCGGATCGACGAACTTCCGACGAAGAGAATCGCATTCGATGGTGGGGCGTTGGTGCGGTCAGATGCCTCGAACGCCTGAATGTCCTTTTCCCAACGCGACGGAGCATCGGCTGCACCTGCTTCGAGCACGGCCGCCAAGCCCACCGGCAAACACACGGACAAGCCCCACATCCAACCTGCGCGCGCCTGTCCCTGAGCAACCCATTCCGTTTCCATAGACGCGCGACAGGGAATCCGATCCAGCACGCGGTATCAAGTCCCAACCGCGCGCGAGAGCGTCAGGTGGTGAGTTCCGGACTGAGGTGATCGGTCTGGTCTGCGTCGAGTTCAAACAACCGCCGGTGCGACAGGTAACGGTGAATGCCGAGCGCAGCGCGGCGGGCGTCCCGGACCGCATGCACAACCAGGCTCGGTCCGCGCACCAGGTCGCCGCCGGCGAAAACTCCGTTCACACTCGTCATCTGCTGGTCGTCCACCGCGATCTCTCCCCGGTCGTTGCGCTTGATCATGGCCAGATCGCTCCCCGGCGGAAAGGGCACCAACTCGAATCCGTACGCCGTCAGAACCACGTCCACCGGCACGTCAAACTCCGAACCGCGCACGGGCCGGGGAGAGCGCCGCCCGCTGGGGTCCGGGGCGCCCAGCTCCATCCGCACGCACCGCACGGTTGTGACCCGGCCCTCGGCGTCGCCCAGGAGAGAGACCGGACTGGTCAGAAAGCTGAAACGAGCCCCCTCCTCGATCGAGTTGTCGTACTCCTTGCGGCTGCCGGGCATGTTCGCCCGGTCCCGCCGGTAAATGCAGAGGGTCTCAGCCGCCCCGCAGCGGATGGCCGTGCGGAGGCAGTCCATTGCGGTGTCGCCTCCCCCCAGGACCGCCACCCGTTTGCCGCGCACATCGATGGGAGGCATGTCCAGTGGAGTCTCGGTGTTCTTCTGCACCAGGAAGGGCAGTGCGTCGTAGATGCCCGCAAGATGCGACCCCGGGATGCCCAACGGACGCGCCTGTTGGGCTCCAAATCCCAGGAAGATCGCGTCGTGCTCCAACTGCAATTCCGCCAGGCTCATGTCGCGTCCCACTGTCACCCCGACCTTGAAGACGACCCCCCGTTTCTCGAGCAGGCTGACCCTCCGCGCCACGACCGATTTCTCGAGTTTGAATGCCGGAATGCCGTTGACCAGCAGGCCGCCCGGGGTCGGTTGGGACTCGTACACCGTCACCGCATAGCCGCGCCGGGCCAATTCGTCGGCACACGACAGCCCGCCGGGACCCGACCCGAGCACGGCGACGCGCATTCCGTTGGGCGGCGCAGGGACGGGATCGACCGCTCCGTGGGCAAAAGCGTATTCGTTGATGAAGCGTTCGATCGCTCCGATGGCGACGGGTTCGGCGCGTCCGTTGAGCACACAGGCCCCCTCGCACAACCGCTCCTGCGGGCAGACCCTCGCGCAGATCTCCGGCATGTTGCTGGTGGAACGGGACAGCGCCGCCGCCTCGAGGAATTGCCCTTCCGCCGTCAGCAGCATCCACTCCGGGATCCGGTTTCCCAGCGGGCATCCGGACACACAAAGCGGTTCCGCGCATTCCACGCACCGGCGCGCCTGCTCGCGGGCCGTCGCCTCGTCGTAATCCCCGTAGACCTCGAGAAAATCGGCCACCCGCTCCGTCGCCGAACGTTTCGGCGGAGCCGATCGCGGCAGGTTGTACCAGTCATGCTGGGCGTCAATCTCCGTCCATGGACCCTGATTCATGCCGAATTGTAGCGTGTTTTTGCTCTTTGTACACGCTCCCGGCTCGAGCGCAAGGGCCGAGGGCAAATCCGTCGGCAAATCCCTCCACCATCCGCGTCAGGGCATCGAGCCACGCCGGATGCTCGTTCAGACACGGGATCCGGATGAGGTCCCGGCCGCCGGCGCCCACGAACAGCTCGCGTCCGCGCATCCCAATCTCCTCGATCGTCTCGAGACAATCGGTCACGAAGGCGGGACAGATGACCAGCAACCGCTTCACACCCTCCCCGGCCAGCCGCGCCAATTCCTGGTCCGTGTACGGCTTGAGCCACGCAGCCCGCCCCAGGCGCGATTGAAAGGCCACGGACCACTTCGAGTCAGGAATGCCCGTCGCTTGCACGAAGGCCCCGACGGTTCGAAAACACTGGTGGCGATAGCACGTCCGATGAGCGGAGCTCGCAACAGCGCAACAATCCGCGCGGCCCAAACAGTGACGGCCCGTCGGATCGCTTTTCCGCAGGTGACGCTCGGGAATGCCGTGAAAACTGAACAAGAGCCGGTCGTAGTCGCCCTCGAGGTGCTCCGCCGCGCTCGCCACCAGCGCCCGGATGTACTCGGGATGATCGTAGTAAGGCGGCACAACCTCGATCCGCGGTCCGCCCCGCCGCCCCGCCAGGTCCCGCACCCGCTCGACAGCCGTCTCGTAACTCGACATCGCGTAGTGCGGAAACAGCGGGATCAGCAGAACCTCGGTCACACCCTGCGCCCCGAGCCCTTCCAGCGCATCGGAAATCGACGGGTTGCGATAGCGCATTGCCAACCCGACCGGCACACCGACGCGCTCCCGCAATGCCGCCGTCAACCGCCGGCTGCTCGCGATCAGCGGCGAGCCCTCCGACGTCCAGATCTTTCGGTACGCCTCGGCCGATTGCCGCGGGCGCCTCGGCAGTATGATCCCATGCACCAGGAGAAACCGCGCCAGCCACGGTATGTCCACGACGCGCCCGTCCATCAGAAACTCCCGCAAATACCGCCGCACATCCTCGACGGCGGGAGAATCCGGCGATCCCAGATTGACGAGCAAAACGCCCTTCATGGATGCGGGCTAGTGCGCGGCAAGACAGGACGCGGGCGCCCTTTCGATTTCGCCCGAGGGAACCGCCGCGGCCAGCAGCTCCGCTTGGGCGTCCGGGCCTGGATCGGGATCGGCCACCCGCGCGACGGCCCGCAGCCGGGCGTCGACACCGGCGATGACATCGTCGGGCGTGGACGTCCCGGCCGTGAGGCCGACGGTATCGTCGACTCGAAACCACTCGGGCCGCACCCCCTCGGGCGATTCGACGTGGTGGACCCGGGCGCAGTGCCGCGCGCAGGTTGCCACAAGCTGGCGTGTGTTGTTGCTGCGCGCGCCCCCGACGACCACCACGACGTCGCACTCCTGCGCCAGTTCAACCGCCGCCCACTGCCGCTCCTTGGTTGCGCGGCACACGGTGTCCACATACTTCACCTCCGACTCCGGAAACCGCTCGCGCAGGAGCCCCACCAGATGCCGGACATGATCGCTCGGCTGGGTTGTCTGGGCCGCGACCCCGAAGCGCGGATGCGGGCGGAGCTGCCGCACGTCCTGGTCGGTCAGGATCACGTCGAATGCGTCCAGATCGCCTGTCAGACCCCGCACTTCGACATGTTCGCTCTGGCCCACGACGACCGGATGATACCCCGCGCGCGCCAGGGCCACGATGGCGAGATGGGCGTGCTGAACCAGCGGGCAGGTGGCCTCGATCACGTCCAGACCGCGCGCCCGCAGCGCCGCCTTGGCCCGGTTCGAGGCCCCGTGCGCCGTCACCATCACCGCGGACGTGGCGATGGGTTCGCCGAGGCGGACGGTGCGAATGCCGTGGCTTCGGAGCAGGGCCAGGACGGTTTCGTTGTGGACCAGGTCGCCAAGAACAGTCAGCGGCTGGGAGCGTGCCTGATCGAGGGCGAGGCGGATGGCGTTGCGGACGCCGAAGCACATGCCCAGGTGATTTGCGCGGCGAATTCTCATGTTTCTTTGTGTGGCAAAGTATCTGAAGAGTGGATGACCCCGGCAGGCAATGCGTTCAGACTTGCTTCGCCTCCCGCACAATCTGCTCGAGCAGGTTGATGTACTGTCGAAACGCCGCCCGGCCCGCTGGCGTCAAACTGCACGTCGTCAGCGGGCGGCGTTCGTAGAAGGACTTGGTAATGGCTACGTACCCGGCCTCCTGCAGCGTGCGCAGGTGCACGCTCAGGTTGCCGTCGGTCATCTGGAGCGTGTCCCGAATCTCCGTGAACGACAGCTCCGCATTCGCCGCAAGCAACGTCACGATCGGCAAGCGGCCCTTCTCGTGGACCACCCGGTCGAGCTGGAGAAAGGGTTCGGGGTTCACGCGGCCAGGGCTTTGGGTTCAGTGCAGGTGAGGTAGACGCCGTAGACCAGGTGCAGCACGCCGAAAAACAAACCCATCACCCCGTGAGCCCAAAGACACCGGCTCACCTCCCGCAACCCCACCCACTCGACCGCGGGCAGGTGCACCCCGGCGAACAAGGCCCAGCCCCCCAGAATCAAAATCCAGCCAAACCACTTGATGCCGCGCGGCATGAAAAACCCGGCCGCGTGCAACGCGCATCCGTAGAGCACCGCCCACGCCATCGGCAGCTCGCGCAACGCCGCGGCCCGCCACGGCCCCGCGTCCTGCGGATCGAGCACCAGAACCCCATACACCATCAGCCCCAGGACCAACCCGCTGCCGGCCGCCGGCAAGCCCGCCCGCACCACCCGCTGCGTCGGCAGCGACCAAAACGGTTCCGACGCCCTCAGCGCCTGGCGGCGGACAAGGACGAGGGCGGCGGACAGGGTCGCCACGGCGACCGCCAGCCAATACACGACGAACCGGTGGGCCCCGGCCTCCTCCGCGCCGATCTGGGCCCAGCCCCCGACCAGCGCCGCCGCGGTGCCCAGCGCGCCGGTCAGCAACATCATCGGCGCCAGGGCGCGCCGGTACAGGATCGACCGCTCCATCAGAATCCGAATCACCTGGAGATGCTCGGTCGCAAGGTCGGATTGCATGGGATCACTTTGCATAACAAAGCTCATGTGTCAAGACCCAAACCCAGGAAACCCGCACCGCGGGCATCTCACGCTTTTCGCTCTGGCATTCTCGTAATCGTAATCTTAATCGACGAGCACGACAGGCCAGGGAAGTTGAACAAGCTCAGATGCACGCCTGCGCCAAGGGCGTGAACAGCGTGTTCCAGGCCCGGTCCGGTGACCCGGCGTTGACCCGCGCCGGGTCGCACGCTTTCACGCTGCTGCGCAAGGGGTCAGGCGCCGCGAATCCCGACACTCGGTATTGACGGGCCGGACAAGGACGGCTATGCCTTCGGGCGTTTGATCAGTCAAACAACTCAGTCGATCATGAAACACCATTACACTGCCTCGTGTTCGTTGCGCCTGGCCCTGTGCGGGGCCGGCTGGCTGGCCCTCGCCGCGGGCGTCCAGGCCCAACCGTCGTTCGGCGCCCACTACCCCATCGGTGTGGAAGGCCTCAAAGGCGGCAGCCTGCCGCCTCCGGGACTCTATTTGCGCGATTACAACCTGTTCTACATGTCCGACCGGCTCAAGAACTCCGGTGTGGACGACTTCGATCTGCTGGTCTACGCGCAGGCGCCACGCCTGATCTGGATCACCAACCTCAAGCTGCTCGGGGCTCATTACGGCGCCGATGTGCTTGTGCCCTTCATCTACACCGACCTCGAGGTGCGGACCCCCGACGGGAAGTTCAAGGACAGCACCTTCGGCCTCGGCGACATCTTCGTTGAACCCATCACCCTCTCCTGGCATTGGCAGAAGTTCGATCTGGGCGTCGGCTACGGCTTCTGGGCGCCCACGGGCGACTCCGATCCCGGGCTGAGCACCGCCCCGGGCAAGGGCTACTGGGGCCACATGTTCACACTCGGCGGCACCTGGTTCCCCGATGCGCAGAAGACCTGGTCGGTCTCGCTGCTCAATCGCTACGAAATCAACCATGAAAGCGATGATTACCCCGCCGCCTCCTATCCGTATTCCATCACCGCGGGCGACGTCTACTCGCTCGAAGCGGGCATCGGCAAGAGCCTGAGCAAGGTGGTCGAGGTCGGAGCCGTCGGCTATTACCAGCAACAGACCACCAAAGACCGCGGCACCCAGGCCAGCAACGATCTCGATCGCGTCTTTGCCGCCGGACCCGAGATCAGCCTGACCTTCCCGGAAGCCTCGTTCTTCGCCTCCTTGCGCTATTTCTACGAATTCGGCGCCGAATATCGCCCTGAAGGACACACCGTGACGTTGACCCTCACGAAGCGGTTCTGATCCTTCGTCCGGTCTATGGAGAAAGTGGTGATCATCGGGACGGGCTGCGCCGGACTCACGGCCGCGATCTACACCGCGCGCGCCAACCTGAATCCCCTGGTCCTGACCGGGACCATGCCCGGCGGCCTCCTGACCACCACCAGCACTGTCGAGAACTACCCCGGGTTCACGGACGGGATCGACGGTTTCGCCCTCATGGAGGGCATGCAGAAACAGGCGGAGCGCTTCGGCGCCCGCATCCAGTTCGGCAACGTCGAGTCCGTGGACCTGACGACGCGTCCGTTTGCCCTGGCGGTGGATGGCTCCACCGTCAGGGCGGAGGCCGTGATTGTCGCGACCGGCGCCGGGCACAGGCATCTGGGCCTCGAGAGCGAGGCCCGGCTCGAAAAGAAGGGGGTGACCTACTGCGCGACTTGCGACGGCGCCCTCCCCATGTTCCGCAACCAGCCCCTGGTGGTCGTGGGAGGCGGCGACTCCGCCTGCGAAGAGGCCCTGTACCTGACGCGATTCGCCTCGGCCGTCTACCTGGTCCATCGACGCGACCAGTTGCGCGCGTCGAAGATCATGGCTGACCGGGTGCTGGCCCACGCCAAGATCAAGCCGGTCTGGGACTCGGTGGTGACCGAGATTCTCGATGTCGCCCTGGACAAGGTCACGGGCGTCCGGCTCAAACAGGTCAAGACGGGGGCGGAGACCCATCTGCCGTGCGCCGGCGTCTTCGTCGCCATCGGCCACGTCCCCAACACACAGATCTTCCAGGGACAGATCGATCTGGACGCCAACGGGTATGTCGTTCCCCGGCGCGGCGCCGAGACAAGCCTCGCGGGCGTATTCGTGGCGGGCGATTGCGCGGATCATGTCTATCGCCAGGCGATCACCGCGGCCGGCATGGGCTGCATGGCTGCAATCGAGGCGGAGCGCTACCTGGCCCAATCGGCCCGGTAGCCCGTGCAATCCGCCATGAAGGCGCGGACGGCCCAAATCGAGCGGCGCACCACGGAAACGCAGATCCGTGCCCGCCTGCGGATCGAGGGCGAAGGACGGTCGGTTGTCGACACCGGCATCCCGTTCTTCGACCACATGCTCACGCTTTTCGCGCGGCACGCGCTGCTGGATCTGCGACTGCACTGCCGCGGCGACCTTGCCGTGGATGCCCACCACACGGTCGAGGACTGCGGCCTCGTGCTCGGCCAGGCGTTCGCACGCGCGCTCGGCGACAAGAAAGGCATCCGACGCTATGGCGCCGGCTTTGACCCCCGCAATCCTCTCTGGGGCGAAGCCTTCGTTCCGATGGACGAATGCCTGGCGCGGTGCGTGATCGATTTTGGCGGGCGCCCCTGCCTGGTCTGGCGCGGATTGGATCGCCTGGCCTACAAGGTCGCGCGCGCCGAGAGGGTGCAGGACATGTCCAGCGCCTTTCGGTTCGGCCTGGCCCGGGAGTTCTTCCAGGCCTTTGCCAACGAAGCCCGCTGCAATCTCCACCTCGAGCTGCTCTACGGCGAGGAGCCGCACCATGTGGCCGAGGCCCTCTTCAAAGCCTTCGCCAAGGCCGTCGACTCCGCCTGCCAGCGCGATCCACGCGCCCCGGGACAACTGCCGACCACCAAGGGCCGGCTCTGAGCGGACGCCCCCCGCCCATGCTAGCCCGCATGTTTCATGGAGTTGTGACCACGGCGAAGCCGAGAACTCCAAAATGCGGACCGCTGCGGGCTAGAAGGCAAAACCGCGCCGGGTCCGAGAAATCGAGAGATGCAACACACTGTTCGCATGGCAGAACGCCTTCAGAACCAACAGGAGGCTCTTGGTTCCCTCTCTGGGCGCGGTTTTGCCAACTGGCCCGGTTACGCTCCCTCGCGAAGCGTGAAATAACCGGGCCACGCCCCGCCCACCTCGCCCCTGAATATCCATGAGCGGCCGGCCGTCCAAACCGCAGCGGAAACGAATCGAGTATCCCAGCGCCGCTGACGAGGATCTGGTGCGCGCAGCACAAGGCGGCGACATGGTGGCATTCGAGGAGCTGGTGGGGCGGCACCGCGACAAGATTTACGCCCGCGCCTTCAGCATGATGCGGAATGAGGACGAGGCAATCGATCTTTCACAGGAAGCCTGGGTGAAGGGATGGCAACGACTGCAGCAGTTCCAGGGAGAGGCCAGCTTCGTCACCTGGATGACTCGAGTTGTGATCAACCTGTGCCTCGACGCCCTGCGCAAGCAGAAACGCCTGCGGACGGAGTCGATCGAGCATATGGACAGCGAGTCGGGCGGTGTGGAACGGCAGATGCCGCCTCTCATCATCAACCCGACCGAGGGTCTGGAACGTCAGGAAGTGCGCCAACGCATCGACCAGGCCATGAGCCAGTTGTCCTACGCGCATCGAACGGTGCTGATTCTCCATGAATTCGAGGGCCTCGAATACAAGGAGGTCGCCAAACGCATGGGATGCTCGATCGGCACGATCATGTCGCGGCTCTTTTATGCGCGCCGACGCCTGGCCGCTTTGTTGATGGATTTGAAGCAGGAACGACCAACATGAACCACGAGGCAGCACTGAGAATTCAGGCCTGGATCGATGGCGAACTGCCCTCGCCCGCGGCCCGCGAGGTCGCCGCATGGGTGGAACGTGATCCCGACGCCGCCGCCCTCGCCACCGAACTGCGCCATGCCCGCTCCGCCCTCCGCGAGGGCGAGCCCGAATACAGCGCCCCGGTCAGCCGCGAGTTCTATTGGTCCGCCATCGAACGTCGGATCGCCAGCCCCCGAACTGCGCAGCCGCAAGCCCCGGCCGCTCCGCCCTTCGCCTGGCTTGTCCGGTGGTTCGTCCCCGCCGGCATCCTCGCCGCACTCGCCCTGGTCCTGGCGCTTCCAGGATTGCGCGACCAGTTCGCGCCCCCGGTCACATGGGCCTCCGAGGAGGTCGAAAGCCCGCTCGACGACATCAGCTCCGTCACCTTCCGCTCCGAATCGGAAGGGATCACGGTGGTCTGGGTCAACGCCCGCTGATCGCTCCCATGATCTCGTCATCTTCACCGGTCATTCACGGGATGCCACTCCGTTGGGCATCCAGACAGGCATGAACAGAATCACTCTCCACGCCCTCCTCTGTGTCGCCGCCTCCCTCTGGTTTCTCGCCGGCACCCCCGCGGCGTCGGCTGCGGACCTGGCCCTCAAGAGCCAGTTGCTCTGGGGCACGGACCAGGAGAAACCCCGGGAATCCACGTACAAGGAAGTCGATCCGAAGGTCAAAGGGAAGCTCAGCCGCATCTTCAAGTGGAAACACTACTTCGAGATCAATCAACAAAAGGTCACTCTCGAGGCCAACGCCACAAAGCGGCTCAAGCTCAGCGCCAAGTGCGAGATCGATGTCCGGTTCCTCGACGAACACACACTCGAGATCAAACTCTACGGCGAAGGGAAATGGACCAAGACCATCCGCCAGTCGGTCGTCGCCCTGAACCGGGGCGAACTCGCCGTTCTGGCGGGCGATGACAAGGACAAATACGGCGACGCCTGGTTCGTCGTCCTGTCAGCGGACAGACCCTGACAGCGCGTCCGAACCGGGCTCGAACTCGCTTGACACCCCGCCTCATCCCCGAGGCCAGTCCGACGGAATCTCCCGCGCGCGCAGCTTTCGCAGTTGTCCGAACACCAGGCGGCTGACTTCCTTCGCCTGCGGGACCCGGAGCGCAACCGCAAGCCCCCAGTAGACCAACCCCGCCACCGCCATCGGCACAAACACCTCGCCCAGCTTTTGCAGGAGTGTGGCGTGTCCCCACCGGATCCCCCACAGGTGCTGTCCGCTCCAGGCCACCGCCCCCGTCACCGCCGCGATCGCCAGCAGCATCAGGGCGGCGGATCGCAGGGGGATGAAATCGAGCTTGGGCATCTTCTTGCGCAGCGCCCGCATCAGGAGCCAGACATTGACATAGGCGGTGATGCTGTTCGCCATGCCCAACCCGAGCTGGCGGAACGGACCGATCAGCCAGAGGGAGCAGACCAGATTCAGCACCAGGCAGGCCACGCTGATCTTCATCGGCGTCTGCGTGTCCCCCAGCGCGTAGAACGCCCGCGCCAGGACGTTGACGCTCGAAAAGGCCACAAGGCCCGGGGCCAGGCCCGCCAGGGCCATGGCGGCCCGGTGCGTCGAGGACGCGGTGAATTGACCGCGCTCGAAGAGCAGACGGACCATCGGTTCCGCCAGCACGAGCAGGAGCGTCGCGGCCAGCAGGTTGACAAAGAGAAGGTACCCCAGGCCCTCCCGCAGGGTGGCGCGAAACTCGGGGTACTTCTTCTCCGCCGCGAGGCCCGAAAGCGTCGGCAACAAGTACGTGGCGAATGAGATCCCCACCACCCCTTGCGGAAACTCCATCAGCCGCACCGCATAGTCGAAGGAAGCCACCAACGTGCGGTCGACATAGAACGCAATGAACGCAATGATCAGGACATTCAACTGAAATGCCGCAACCCCCACCGTCGCCGGCAGCATCCGACGCACAACCTCACGCACCGTCGGGTTGTTCCAGGGCCGGATCCAGCGGTACCGAAAGCCGTCCTTGCGCAGCGTCGGCCATTGGAAACCCAGTTGCGCCACCCCCGCGGCCACGACGCCGAGCGCCAGCGCAAAGACCTGGGTCTCCAACTGATCGCCGAAACGCGGCGCCAGCAGCAACACCGCGGCGATCAGGACCACGTTCAGCATCGTCGCGCTCATCGCCGGGATGAAGAAATAGCCGCGCGCATTCAGCAACCCCATGCAGAGCGCCGCCACGCACACCAACAGAAGATACGGCAGCATCACCTGCAACAGCCTCAGCACCAGCCGCGTGTCTTCCCCCAGAATCGGTATCGGAAACGGAGGAAACACCGCGTCGCCGCCCGACGAGAAACGCAGCGAGCCGGCGGCCAGCACCAGGCTCACAATCGCCAGACAGATTCCGACCACGATCGAGGCAAACAGGATCAGTCCCGACAACACCGCGTTGGCGGATTCCCACATCGCCGCTTCCCCTTCCGTCCTCTCCTTTTGCTTGAAGATCGGAATGAAGGCCGCCGTCAGCGCCCCTTCGCCGAGCAGCCGTCGGAACAGGTTGGGGGCCTGATAGGCCAGCTTGAAAGCGCTGGCCACCACCCCGTCTCCCATGAACCCCGCATACACCTGCTCCCGCACCAGGCCCAGCACCCGGCTGATCAGCGTGGCAACCCCCATCGCCCCCGACGACTTGAGCATTTGCGACATGCGTGTCCGTGCGCGTTGCGGCCGACGCCCCTTCGCCCCCGCTCTCAGCCGCCCTCCATCCCCCCAGCCCGAACCGCCAGACGGTCTCCATCCTCCGCGATCCTGAATGGGATTCTCCCAAGCGCGCCCCGGATGCGCTTGCGCGTGGCCTTCATGTCCTGCCGCAAGGCCCGCGCCAGATGCACGAACAGCACCCTCCCGATTGGCTTGTCCCGCAGATATGCGGCCAGAGGCTCGACGTCGAAGTGAGCCAGCTCGCACACGAGAAGATCCACCGGCTTGCTCAACAGAGGCGACAAATCCCCGACCGCACCCAGATCCGCCGAGTGCGCCACCCGCATCCCGTGCCCATCGATCAGGAAACTGAAACTCTCGAACCTCTGAGCGTACTTGGATCCGAATCGCGCCCGCAGTTGGTCCAAATGCGTGGTCGGGCACGGTGTCACCTCCACACCCCGCATCACCACCGAACGCCGCGCCCTCAGAGCCCGAAACCGCAGGCGGAAGGAGAGCAAGTCCTCGAACACACAGCCCGCATCCAAAAGCCGCTTCACAGGAGCAATCCCGTCCTCGGGCATATGGACTGTCAGGGTTCGCCGCCGCCGCTCGAGCCAAAAGCCCTGCATCAGCATGAAAAAACCTCCCAAATGATCGAAATGCAGATGCGACAAAAAGGCACATTCGATCATGTCGTAGCTCCATCCGCTCGCCTTCACCGTCCGGCTGACCGATTCGCCGCAGTCGATCAAGAACGCCGTCTCAGGAAACCGGTACAGAAAAGCCGAGTGAGAGCGATCAGCACAGGGCCAACCGTCCCCCGTGCCCAGGCAGTTCAGAATCAGGGAATCCATGAGCTGTCGGGATGTTCGCAAATCGGCCAATGATCGCAACAGCAAACAGGACGCGGAACAGACAGGCCCGGCGACGTGGACGGTTTAGCCTCGGGAAGCTCAGGCGGTCATGGAGTCGGTTGAAGGGTATGCGTGGCCGGCAGGAGGCGGTTCGCAGTGACAGCCCTGCCAGATAAATGTTGATTATCAATGATTTACAACACGAGCCCCCCGGGGGGAGTTTTTCTGTTCAGTCTGGCACTGGTAGTGCTATCAATTGATATGAAAATTCGTTGACACTCGGAGTCGATTGTCTAGAGTGCACGAACCGTAACCCAAAACGAGTATAGCAAAACCAAAGACCGTATGAGCCGACTACTTCGTAAAAACAAAAACGGGGCTTTCACGCTGATTGAACTATTGGTCGTGATTGCCATCATCGCCATCCTTGCCGGCATGTTGCTGCCCGCGCTTGCCAAGGCCAAGGCGAAGGCGCAAAGGATTAACTGTGCGAACAACCTCAAGCAGGTCGGGATTGCATTCCGGCTGTTCGCCACGGACAACGGCGATCGGTTCCCGATGTCTGTGACCACGAACGAAGGTGGCGTGTCCGACTGGTTGGGCACCAGCCCGAACATGCTGGCCGTGAACACGTACCGCGTGTTCGCCGCGCTCTCGAACGAGCTGGCCACCCCCAAGACCGTGGTCTGCCCGTCTGACAGCGGACGCGTTGCCCCCAGCAACTTCGTCGGCATGGTCAACCTGGCCGATTTCGCCAAGGGCGCCAAGAACGGCGGCGTCAGCTACTTCGTCAATCCTGACGCAGACGAGAGCCGTCCGCAGGTGATTCTTGCAGGCGATCGGAACATCACCAACACCACCCTCAACCCGAGCGTTGGCGGCGGCACGGCGTACAACAAGCAGTCCCCCGGCCTCAAGTGGAACCTCATGGACACCACCATGAAGACCACCGGCTGGTCCACAGCGATGCACAACGGCGCCGGCAACATCGGTTTGTCTGACGGCAGCGTGCAGCAAGTCACCGGGGCCCGCCTGCGCGAGCAGATCAAGAACTCCCAGGAAGATCACCTGCTGCTCTTCCCGTACGTTCCCAACAAGAACTAAGCCGTTCTCGATCGTTTCAATTCGAAGGCACCCGAAAGGGTGCCTTCTTTTTTTGCACGGACCCTAACCCGCATGGCAGTCCTCTTATCGAGAGCAACATCAATGATGCAGCGCCGGGTCAGGGGACCCGGCCTACAAGCCTGTAGGCCGCGTGCCCTCACGCGGTGGAACTTCTGACACTGTGTATAGCGAAGTCTGACCGCCTTGTGCACTTGGGGGGGCGTACCACTCTCTCTTCAGTTCGTTTCGTTTTGAAAGACGCGTCATGCCGCAAAGGCCGTCAGTTGTTACACATTCTGGTCGCGGCTTTGCCGCGCCAGGAAATGTGCGGGTTAGCTGGCGGTTCGCCGGATGATCTCCGCCAGCGGTGTCAATGGACGAAACCCCGTCATCCGCTCCAGCTTGTCGACGGAGGGACGACGACGACGCATGTCCTCGAATCCGGGCGCGTACGCGACATCATAGGGCACAAACTCGAGTTCCGATCTCGACTCGAGGAGTTCCTTCACCAGGAGCGC